>JAPPFW010000098.1 GCA_028821575.1 bacterium
ATGACCCCCAAACACCGACAACAGCAGCCCAACCCCACGTTTTCGCGAAGCCTCCGCCTACTTGGTCCCGACCCTGATCACTTACGAAGCCATGCGGCGAAAGGGGGCTGAGTTGGGTCTTCCGGCCGTCTCTCAGCGAGAGAACCGGGATGTGCTCGAGGCCGGCCTCTCCTCCGTCGAGATCGCGCGGCGGGCCGGGGTACCGATCGGACTGGGAACCGACCTGGTCGGCGACCTCGAACAGGAGCAACTCTTCGAGTTCAGGAGCCGATGCGAGGTCGACAGCGTGGCTGACGTGCTCCGCTCCGCCACATCGGTCAACGCCGCGATCATCCGGCGACCGGACCTCGGCGTGATCCGGGAGGTGGCAGTCGCCGACCTCGTGGTCCTAGAAGGCAACCCGTTCGAGCGGACCGAGGTGCTGTGGTCTCCAGAGCGGCTGGTCGTTCATTCGGCAAGGGTGCTGGACGCCTGATCCTCAGGCCACCGGTCACCAGCTACCACCGCCGTCACACCTTGCCGCTACGTAGTACCGGCAGTCTCATCCCGCCAACCCCCAGGTCACGGCTGCGCACTGCCAACAGGGCAACCTCAAGCAGGAGCAAGGCAAGCCCTGCTAGGACCAGAGCGTGCTCGATGTCGAGACCGTTTCGAATCGGATTGGCCGCGTCGTAGTAGTAGAACGGCGAGAGGGGCTTCAGAGCCTTCATGCCCTCCACCAAGCTTCCCAGGGAGTTGACCAGGTAGGAGCCGGCCGCCACGAAACTGACCACGCCCACCGAGAGGCCCCGCAGACCGGTTGCCGCTCCCACAGCCAGCGCCAGCGATCCGAAGAACACCCCCAACAGCACCGCCATCAGGGCTGCTGCGACCACGTTGCCCAGAGGTATATCGAGTTCGAAGAGCAGAGTGTCCAGCGCTATCGCGAGGAACAACGCGGCGCCCAGCACCATCTCCGCCAGCACCAGAGCCAGTAGCTTCTGCCACACGAGACCGGATCGGGAGAGAGGGGTCGCCATCACCAGGTCGATGGTGCCATCCTCTTCCTCTCCCGCCACCGCCCGGGCGCCTTGAACCGCGCCGTATATGGCGAAGACCAGAGGTACGATCCAGCCCAGAGCCTCAGCCTGGATGAAACCCACCGGGTCGAAGAGGGTCTCCTGCTCCGCGACACCCATTATCGCCAGTAACTCCTCGGGATAGGCCTCCAGGAGTGCTTCAAACTGGCCTCTGTTCTCGGCCACGATCGGATAGAACGCCCCGATCCCCAGCAGGTAGCCGAAGATCCCGACCACCCACCAGGTCAGTGAACGCCGACGGTCGCGCAGCGTCTTGAGTATCACGTTATTCAGCATGCCCAGCCTCCTCGCCGCGGTAGTAATCGAGGAACAGAGCCTCCAGGTCCGCTCCGTGACTGACCAGATTCCGGACCGGATGCCTGGCCACTGCCTTGAGCAGTTGATCGATGCTGCCGATCACCTGGCAGTGAAGGGTGTTCCCGTGCAGTTGGGCCGATCGGACCCCTTCCAGATTCTCGAACTCGGCGATTGTCGGCGCGTCCTCGAACACGACCTCGAAGGTTCGCACCGCCCTCTGGCGAAGGGCCTCCAGTTTCTCGACCTCCACCAGTTGACCCTCCCGGATTATTCCCACCCGATCGGCCACCCTCTCCACCTCCGAGAGAACATGGGAGGAGAAGAAGATCGTCACTCCCCCGTCCCTGAGCTCATCGAGGAGCCGGTACACCTCTTGCTGCACCAGCGGGTCGAGCCCGGAGGTGGGTTCATCGAGGATCACCAGTTCAGGCCGATGCATGAGGGCCTGAACCAGGGCCAGCTTCTGACGGTTCCCCTTGGAAAGGTCCCCGATCCGGCGGGAGAGATCGAGATCGATCCTCTCCGAAAGCTCCCCGGCCAGGCCGGCCCCACCATCTCCTCGCAGGTTCCCGATGTAGGTGAGGAGGTCGCCCGCCCCCATGTGCTCGTAGAACTCCACCTCACCCGGCAGATACCCTACGCGGCGCCTGATGGTCGGATCGGTGGGAGAACCGCCCAGCACCTCCACCTTCCCCCTCTGCGGCCGGATCAGGTCCACCAGCATCCGGATAGTCGTCGTCTTGCCCGCCCCATTAGGGCCGAGGTAGCCGAAAACCTCCCCGGATCGCACCTCGAGGTCGAGGTCTATTACCCCCCTCGCCTTCCCATAGCTCTTGGTGACCCCGGTCAACCGGATTGGAACGGGCAACTCTCACCCCCGACCCTTCGAAGAAACGAATGCTAACGCCGCGAACCGTGCCACGTTTCACCGCGAGGCACTATGGACTCGGCTACGGGTGCCCTTCTGACCCAGAGTACGCCTTGTAGTTGTCGGATGCCCCTCCCGAGCCAGAACGCGACAAGCGAGAAGGCAGTCGATCGTCGGACCAAGCGGACAATCACCACCTTGGTCGCCGTGTCTCTCAGGCCGGCCGCGGTCATAACCACGCCGATCGTCGCGCTACTCGATTAGGCGAGATGCCGAGAGCCCTTGCTCGACCCACATCGCCACCCTGAGGAGACGGCTGATCCCCAACGTAGGAATTGCGGCCACCGGCTTCCCGCATCCGATCTGCCGACCGGACCCGACAAGGACGCCATAGTGGCCAACGTGGAGCCAATGAGCGACTATCCCACGTACCCACACATCCCGGTTCGCGGGGAGTTAACGACGGGTAGGAGCATCCACTGGTCACAGCCGTGCCGTCCGCCGCAATCGATGCAGAGGTAACCGCGCACCAGCTCGTAGCCCTCATAAGAGATACAATCGGCACAGATCACGCTCGCAGGTTCGGATCCGCACGAATGGCAGACGAGTTCGGGTGGGTCGTTCCTCGCCAGCAAGTGGATACCAAACCGCAACTCGCTCTCGCCCCCGGACACGACTCTAAGCGCCAGCGTCGTGGTCGAACCGAAGTCATATTCGTAGCTGAACGTCCTTCCGGGACGCAGAACCTTGTACAGCTTCACATGCATATTCCGAGGGCGTGGCCCGAACGGGTCGAAGCTCGGCACGTCGCCCACCTCGTACCTGACACCGGATATGGAAAAGGCACTCAGATGCCCGCAGCACTCCAACCAGATTTCCCTGAGGTAGGTGTCGAGGTCGCGGAGCCTCAGGCTCTTGGGAACGTCCAGATGCATCCAATAGCGCGGGTCGTCGCGATCCTGCACCTTGACATAGAAAGTCTGTACCTTCACCACGGCCTTGGCGGGAACCTCGGCCACGCCTGCCACGATAGACCCGGCCGCGCCTCGACTCTTACGGCACGTGTTCAGGTGCTTCCCCATCCCCGATCCGCTGAAGTTCCTTCCGCACAAGGTGCATCGACCCGTCGAGGTTCGACTTGTCACGTGCCTCACCCCCCGGTCCTCTTAGGACCTCCACCTTAGGCTCGCTGGGCCGGGGCGGCCGTGGAATGGGTCCGCCGACACGGTGGCGAGTGCCACGATCCGTACCGACCCCTCGGTGCGGCATCCGATGCCGGTCACGCTGTCTCTCGCCAGCCCGGTGGCCGATCAGGTGGACGATGCCGCGAAGATGTTGGCCACTGACCGGTCCAGCGTACGGTCGAACTCGTCGTCGCTCTGGTCGACGTTCAGGCCCTCCACGAGGCCCCGGCTGAAGCTCGCCACCATGCCTCGCTGACGAGCCAGTCCTTCGCATGCCTCGTCATGGGTGTAACCACCCGACAGGGCCGCTACCCGCACCACCTTGGGATGTTCGACCAGGTCGACGTACAGATCATCCCGGGTGGGGATGGTGAGCTTGAACATGAGGCCGGTGTCGTGGTCCAGGCTCGCGAGCCGCTCCAGGATCGCCTCCTTGAGCAGGTCCTCGGCCGCGCTCTTCTGCGGGCTGTTGATGTCCACCTCTGGTTCGAGGATCGGAACGAGACCGGCCTCCAGAATGCGTTCGCCTATCTGGAACTGCTGCCCGACGATGTCCGCTATGCCGTCCGGATCGGCAAGTTTGATCACGGACCGCATCTTGGTGCCGAACACCCCCTGCCGGCGGCCCCTAGCCAGGAAGGCATCGAGGCCCGGTATCGGTCTCATGACCTGAACCCCTTTGGCCTCCGGCTCGAGACCTTGGTCGACCTTGAGGAAGGGGACGACACCCTTCACCTTCCACAGGAAGTCGACCGAGCTCATCTCTCCGATCTGGCGGTCCAGGGTGTTCTCGAACAGAATCGCACCGAACAACCGGTCGCCTCCGAAGCTGGGACTGGTGATGATCCGGGTCCTCATCTCGTGGATCAGGTCAAACATCTCGTCACTGTTGGAGTAAGCGCCGTCATCCACTCCGTACCCCCGCAAGGCCTTGGGGGTGCTGCCGCCGCTCTGGTCCAGGGCGGCTATGAAACCTCGACCTTCCTTCACCTTCTCGAATTGCCTCACGTCCATGTCACCGTTCCGAGCTCGACTTCGTTCCTTCCCCGACGAGGGCCATACCCCCGGCCGGCCTTAGGCGCTACGTTAACGGGATGAGCGCGTCCTCCCCTCCGCCCCGGACCGGCTCTAGGATCTCCCGCGCCACCAGGGCTGTCGGGCGCCGCATCGACGAGGCCTTCTCGGTACACGGCTGGGCGTTCCGCCGCCTCGCCATCTCCCACGCCACCAACGTGGCCGGGGACACATTGGTGGCGCTCGCCCTGGCCGACACCCTCTTCTTCTCGGTGCCGACGGCCGAGGCACGGGGCAACGTGGTGGCCTTCCTGCTTCTGACGCTGGCGCCGTTCGCTCTGATCGGGCCGTTGCTCGGTTCCATCTTCCACCGTGTGCCGAGGAGCCACCGGGCGGGTCTCGCGTTCGGCTCTTTGCTACGCGTCGTGCTGGTCGTGGCCATGATCCGCTCTGACACCGAGTTCATCCTCCTATCGCTGGTGTTCGGGATGCTGGTACTCTCCCGAATCTTCGGGATCAGCCGTAGTTCGATACTCCCCACCGCGTTGCCCCAGTCGGCCGCCCTCGTCTCGGCCAATGCCCGCCTGGCGCGGCTCGGGATATTCGCGGGCGGGTTGATCGTCCCAGTGGGAGCAGGGCTGATCAGTCTGCTCAGCACCACCTACGCGCTCGGCCTGGCCGCGGTTGTCTTCGCCTGGTCGGGCGGCGCGGCCCTCGGATTGCGGCTCGACGTGCGCGCCGGGCAGACCGCCACCGACCGCGATCAGGTCTTCCCCACCCGCTCCCCGGCTTCCCGCCGGGCCGTGCGCCATTCCCGCATAGCCACCGCCATCGTGCGGCTCCTCAACGGATACCTGTTGCTGCTCGTCGCCTTCGTCTTTCGCGACTCCGAGGAGAGCATGGTGAGTTTCGGAGCTCTCCTGCTCGCCGCCGGCCTGGGTTTCGGCTTGGCGTCCTACCTGGCCCAGTTCCTGGCCCGCCGCCTCCACGAGGAACCGATGGTGGTGGCAGCCTTGGCCCTGGAAGCGGCCGCCGCGTTTATCAGCGCCCACGTGTTCGGAGTCTGGGCGGCCGCGGCTCTGGCATTGTTCGCCGGATTGGCCTGGGGTACAGCCAAGTTCGGATACGACGGTCTCCTCCACGCGAGCGTCCTGCCCACCGAGCGGGGCCGGACCTTCACCTACTCGGAGACCCTGTTCCAACTCGCCTGGGTCCTCGGTGCGGTCATCCCGGTCCTGCTTCCCATCCCGGTGACTGTCGGGCTGGTCATAGCCGGCTGCGTGGCCCTCCTCGCGCAAGTGATTCTGGTCAGCGCGCTGCTCGTCTCGATGGCGGATCCCCCCGATCAGGCACCAATGGAGCCGGGTGTTAGATACTAGCTGTGCGACGATAGTTGGTCAGTGATGGAGAACAGTTGTTATAATATGATAAGATGCCACCATCCACCATCCACTAAGCGCGCCCTTCGAAGATCCGGCGGATACTCTGGATCGTGTCCGCCTGCGCAGGTGTCTTGTCGGTCCGGTAACGCTTAACCCGGGCAAAGCGCAACGCCACGCCCCCCTCGTACACGGGGCTGGGCAGAACCCCGTCGAAAGCGACCTCCACCACCACTTCGGGCCGCAGGAACACGACATTGCGGTGACGACCTCTCTCGACTTCCAGGAACCTTCCGGTCTGCCAGGTCAACATCTCGTCGGTCAATCCCTTGAAGGTCTTGCCCACCATGACGAACTCTCCGGACAGTCGGTCACGGGCACCGAGATGCAGGTTGGAGAGCCACCCTGTACGGCGGCCGTGGCCCCACTCGGCCGCCAGAACGACCAGATCCAGGTGGTGGGCGGGCTTGATCTTCAACCAGGACCTTCCTCTCCGGCCCGCCTCGTAGCTGGAGTCCACGGCCTTCACCATCACGCCCTCGTGGCGGTTGAGACGAGCCTCGGCGAAGGTCCGCTCGGCCATTCCTGGGCTGGCGGTGACCACCCTCGGAACCCGGTACTCGGCCGGCACGACCCGCTCCAGCACTTCTATGCGTGTCCCAAGCGGCTCATCGATCAGGTCCTCGCCGTCCAGGTGGAGGATGTCGAAGAAGAACGGAAGCAGGGGTACCTCGCGGTCCGACTGGTGGGAACCGAACCGGCTCATCGTATGCTCGAACCTCCGGGGCAGGCCATGCTCGTCGTGGGTGAGAGCCTCCCCATCGAGCACGACCTCCGATAGCTCCATGCCCAGTACGACGTCCCGCACCATCGGCATCCGACCGGTGACGTCGTTGAGGCTGCGGGTGAACACCGCCGTGTCGGATCCTGCCCGGTGGACCTGGATCCGGGCGCCGTCCAGCTTCCACTCGACCGAGGCGGTGCCGGTCGACTCCAGCGCATCCTCCACGGAACCGGAGGTGACGGCCAGCATGGGACGCACAGGGCGCAGCACGATGATCCGCATGTCCCGCAGCGCTGCTTCCCCGTCCGTGAGGGCCGATGCTGCTACCGAACCGAGTTCCCCTCCCAGCATGGCGGCCCGCCTCACGGTTGCGGAGTCGATGCCGGATGCGGCAGCTACCGCGTCCATCATGAGTCCCTCGAGGGCGCCCTGACGCAACTCGCCGATGAGGAGCCGGCGCAGGAACTCCTGTTCCTCGAGGGTGGCCCGGCCGAGGAGATCCGCCAGCAGGGCGAGGCGACGCGCCCGGGAACCCCGACCGGTGATGCCCGGAATACGGCCGATGGCCTGATCTACGTCGATCACTTCGAGCTCGGGCTCGTCCGCCGGCCCCGGCTTGACGGCCCACAGGGAGGCCGCTCCGATCCCCACCCGACCCTGGCGGGGCTCCCCGGTCAGGAAGCCGACCAGGATCGGTATCTCGTCCGGCGCAGCGCGGCCGAGGAGATCTGCCAACCCGTTGATCTTGGCCCGGCGGGACCGGGTCGAGGCAACGCTACGCGAGGTGGCGACTACATCGGCCAGCTTCAACAGGGCTCCCCGAGCACCACGATCCCCACGCTGCGCAGCATCGCCACTGCGTGATGGAGTGGAAGGCCGATCACGTTGGTGGGGCTGCCCCGTACCTCTGCCACGAACGCGGCCCCGATTCCCTGCAGGGCGTAGGCTCCGGCCTTGTCGAGCGGCTCGCCCGTCTCCACGTAGGAGGCGATCTCGGCTTCGGTCATCGGTTGCATGCGCACATCCGAACGGCAGAGCTCGACATCCACGCACGGACCGTCATCTGCCTGCCACACGAGTGCGACCCCGGTCAGGACGGTATGGGTCTGTCCCTCCAGGCGGGCCAGGATCCGGCGGGCATCACCGAGGCCCCTGGGCTTGCCGATGATGTCATCTCCGTGCAGTACGCTCGTGTCGGCGCCCAGCACCGCCTCTCCTGGTCCGGCCACTGCGAGCGCCTTCTCCCTGGCCAAGCGCAGCACGTACGACCGGGCATCCTCGCCGGCGAGGAGTTCTTCGTCCACCGCCGGAACCCTGACCTCGAAGTCGAGACCCAGGGAACGGATCAGTTCGTAGCGTCGCGGCGAGCCGGAGGCGAGAACGAGTTGCATCCGCCGCACCCTACTCAGGGCGCGGTCCGGGAGCGCCGTGCACGGTCCTGAGGTCACAGGGTCCGTCCCTGCCCGCGCGTAGGCACCCGAGGCAGCCGGAGGGCGACCGAGAGTGGCCAACCTACGCGGTCGGCACCCGCTCGACGGGGATCGAGTTGTCCTCCAGGTAGGAGATGAGACGGGAGTATGCGCCCTCGGAAAGCGCGTCGGCAGCGTGTGGCTGCGGCACGCCGAGCATCACGAGATCGGGTCGGGAGGACCGAACGGCATCGATCAGTTGCTCGACAACGTCTCCCTCCCGGACGTCCACGGTCATGCGTCCGATCGACGAGCCAGGGACCCCGGCGGCGGGAACCAGCATGGCGTGGAGTAGCCATTTTATCTCGTCGCGGATGGCGCGTCGCATCTGGGGAGCCTGCCGTTCGTACTCGACCCCGCCCACCACGTGGACGACGAGGAGACCGCTCCCCTCGTCCTCCGCCCGCCTCCTGGCGGTGGTGTGCAGCAGGCGGGTGTCCCCGCGGGCGCTGGTAGCGACCATAACCAGATCCATCAGGCGTCTTCCTGCGGGCCCGTGCGCCGGACCAGCCGGGCTCGGATGAAGTCGAGGGCCGCCAGGCGGGTGTCGAGATTGGCGGTGACCTCGTCAGCGACCTCGGCGCTCACCAAGCCACGGCGGACCGCGTCCGCCAACCCGGCCCTCTCCGCCCTGAGCAGATCGGCCCGTACCCGCAGCAACATTGCCGTCTCCAACTCAGGATGGTCCCGCAGGTGGATTCGCATGGATGAGCGGCCTTCGTCCAACTCGTCCCGGTAGAGATCGTCGAGTGTTTGCCAGATGTAGGGCTGGAGAGCCTCTTCGTCGTGCAGGCGCCCGAGTTCCTTCCGACCCGCCCAGGCAGCGAAGAGCCGGGCCTGGCGCCTCTGGTGCTCGAGGGCCGCGGCGGGCGGACGGGAGATGCCGACCCGGTCCAGCACCCACTTGATCGTGGTGCCCTGCACGAGGAGCGTAAACAGGACCACCCCGAAGGTCATTACCTGGAGCACCTCCGCAGTCCGGGCGTCGAACGCGAACGGGAGGGTCAGGGCCAGCGCCAGGCTCACCGCGCCCCGCAGACCTCCCCAGTAGACCGCATGCTGGAAGCTACGGGGGAGGTAGCGGGTGGTCGAGATCCGGTTCTGGACGAGCGAGGTCCCGTAGACGATCACGGCCCTGGCCACCAGGATGGTCACCACCGCCACCAGGATGGCCGGCACGTGATGGGACATCTGGGCTATGTCGATGCGCAAGCCGATCAGCAGGAACACGAACGCGTTGACGACGAACGACAGCAACTCCCAGAAGTTCTCCAGGCTCAGGCGAGTGGTGGGAGACGTATTCTCCAAGCCCACCTCGCCGACGATGATCCCCGCGGCCACCACCGCGAGGATCCCGCTGATGTGCAGTTTCTCGGCCACCACGTAGGAGCCGAAGGCGAGGGCCAGGGTTATGGCAGTCTCAAGCAGGTGATCGTCCAGGTGCTTGAGCAGCACCCTGGACACCAGGTAACCGAGCACGGCGCCGACCGCCAGACCACCCACGGAAACCTTGAGGAACTCGCCCACGGCGCCTCCGACCGTGAACCCGGCGCTGCCCGCGGCCGCAAGGCCGAAGATCACGATGGCGGCGCCGTCGTTGAACAGGCTCTCGCCCTCCACCAGCGTGGTCAGCCGCTTGTCGACACCCAATGAGCGGAACCGGGCGATGACCGCCACGGGATCGGTCGCCGAGACGAGGGCCCCGAAGGCGAGGGCGGCAGGCCAGGGCACCTCCACGAAGGGTCGGATGAGCACCCCGACGAGGAAGGTTCCGATCAGGGTGCCGCCGATCGCCAGGGTGAGGATCGCCACCAGGTCGGTCTTGAGACGGTGCCAGGGGAGGTGCATGGTGGCCTCGAAGACCAGCGGCGGGACGAGGACTCCCAGAATGAGTTCCTTCGAGAGGTTTATGTCGAAGGCGGTGGTGAACGAGAGGGCAAGGCCGACCAGGACCAGGGCCACCGTGAAGGGAACCTTGATCCGCGACACGAGTATCGCCACCGCGGCCGCGATGGCGAGCAGCCCGACCAGGGTCACCTCGGTCGAGAGGATGGCCAGGTCGGCGGATTCGGAAGCTGCTATAGACACGTCACCCATCCCTATGAATGTACCAACAAGAGGGAACGCGGCGAAGGGGTTCAGCAAGGACCGGTCAGAGGATCCGGAAGCACCAGGTCTCGACCAGGACGTGGGATTCGACCTTCTCCATGGCCACATAGGGTTCGGTCCGTTCCAGCAACTCCCATGCCCCGCCTGCCACCAGTTCGTCGATGACGGCACGGAACCCGTGCGAGTCGATGATGTCCGGGCGGATTCCAACCACCACGTGCCCACCCGGGCGGGTGACCCTGACCAACTCGCGCAGGCCGGAGGCCGGAGCGTGGCCCTCCGTGAAGGTCCCGGCGGAGACAACCGCGTCGAAACTGTTGGACTCAAACCCCAACGGCTCCCCGAGCGTCATGTGATGAAGTTCCCCGTACAGTCCCTTGCGGGCCGACTCCTGCAGCATTGCGGACGAGTTGTCCAGCCCCACCAGATCGGTGAAACCACGATCAGCCAGGCGCGCACCCACCAGGCCCGTGCCGACTCCGGCGTCGAGCACATGTGCCGGCGCCGTGACCCACCGGGTGAAGTGGGCGGCGATGGCATCCGGGAGTCGGTAACCGTAGGTGTCGAGCAGATCGCGTTCGTAGTGAGGTGCCCACTCGTCGTAGCGATCGCGGCTCTGGCCGGCCGATGCCGCTCCGTACACCCACTTGACGCGCTGCTCGGCTGCGCGTGAATCGCTACCCATACACCTGAATATATCGGTTGTACCCAGCCCCTACCCGCCGGATCAGGTAACGACCGGCAGTCCCATCCGGTCAGAATGAGGGGACGGCGCGACCTGATGCCGTTCCGGCCGGGCCAGGCAAGCGAAACCAAGGGCAGGGAGCGAGCATATGGATACCAACTCGATCATCAGCGTGAGCGGCGTGGTGGCTCTTCTAGTGGCCTATGCAGCAGTACGTGACTCCGAGGGAGGCTGGACAGGAAGGGTTGGCCCGATGCGCTGGTCGCTATCGGTGAGTTGGTCATCTAGCATCGCGGTCCTCTTGGCCCTGGCGTTGACGTTACTCGGCGACCCGCGCGGGGTATTCGGCCTCGGTCTGTTGATGGTGCTCACTCCTCTGATCTTCAGGGGCATGGGTACGTCCGAGGGCGCTCCGAAGGTGGTCTTCTTCATCGTGTCGGGTGTCATGACGTGGGCGACGTTCGCCATCCTGTACCTGGCCGCCGTCAGCGTTCCCGCCCTGACCGGGTCGCTTCCGCTGCTGGCGAGGATCGTTATCGACGCCGCCCTGGTGCTGGCCATGGTGGGGGCCGTGATGCATTCGGCCCGAACACTCGCGGCCGCTGCGTCAGGTGACGGAGCCGAGGTGTGGAACCTGCCCTGAACCGGGTGTCAGCCCTCGAAGGGTGATGCGCCGGTTCCCAGGACGGCCATCCGGCGCCGGCGGCCCTCCACAGGACCGGGAACGAGGAGAGCCGAAGCGCGGAAGGAACCCGGGACCTCGAGATCGACCGGCATCGCCTTGCCGTCCAGGGCTCCGCCGGTCCAGACGACCAGCGTCCCTCCCCAGCGGTGACCGGGATGATCGATGTCACCGAGTGCGGCCTCGGCCACATCGAGGATGTTCTCGTTCGCATCCCTGACGCGGACGTAGCCCTGGTAGCCCATCGGATTCCTCGCTGTGCAGCGGCGGCTTCCAATAGTACCCGGCCGGAGCCCCGCTGCAGACCACCGCTCCCCGCCAGGACGGTTCTCATGCCTCCATGTGCCAGGTGGTTCCCGACCGCGTGTCCCGCAGCGCCACCCCCAACGACGACAAGCCGTCGCGTATCCGGTCGGCTTCCTCCCAGAGCCGTCTGTCCCGCAACTTGGTTCTCGCCTCTACCAGCAGGCTGACGTAGTCCCCTACCCACTCCGCAGGAGTGACGAGCCCGGAGACCGCCAACTCGGAGACCTCCAGGATCATCGTCCTCAGAGCCTCTCGAGCTTCCGGCGACCCACCAGCCGCTTCGGTCTCGGCGGAGAGCAGAACTCCGGCGATCGACTCCTCGGATCGCTCCGCCAAGGCCTCGGCAAGATCGGGAGGGCTCCCGTCCTCACCGACGGGGGGCAGAGCGGGACTGGCCCCCAACAGCTCTGCGACCCGCTTCAACCCCATCCTGTCTCCCGCTTCTACGAACGTGTCAAGCGCGCCACTGAGAGTGACTCCCCCGACTCCCATCACGCTCAACTCCTCCTTACCGAAGTCGATCACCGCCGCGGTGTGCTCATCCACCCCGATGATCCCCAGCCCTTCGGGAAGCATGGAACGCAGCGCGCGTAAGCGGCGCCGGCCCATGTAGCAACGCGAGGTGTCGAACCCTTGGCCTTCGGCGTTGTTCCAATGAGGGATGACAACGGCCTCGAGACCGAGGTGGGAGGTGAGATCCATCCCGTCCAACCAGCCCGGATCGGCGCCGGACTTGTATATCTCGTATACCGGCAGGGTCTTGACACCGGCGGTGAGGGCGGCCGCTGAAGCCAGCGTTACCGTGGCGCCTCGCGCGAGGAGGTCTCGCAGCACGCCTACCAGCCCGGTCTCCCTCCACACCCCGAGGGCGTAACTGGGCGATCCCGGCCCGGCAAACACGTAACGGGCCCGGCGGACCGCCGCCAGCATCCTCTCGCAGCTCACGTCTCCATCTCGAACGGATCGGTAGGAAGCCACCGACGACTCGACCGACAGGCTGGTACGGAAGAAGCGGGTCAGTTTCTCGGAGAGCAGCGGGGCGTTCTCCTGGAATCCGTACGGCGTGTCGAGTACCACCACCTCTCGGGCTCCGGACGCCTCGACCCCCAGGCGGTGCGCTGCTACCAGACGAGCGGCCATCTCCCCGGATCCCATGAGGATCAACCGTCCGGCACTCATCCTGCGGACCGCCTCCCGCCCCTGTCCGACCCGCCCGGATCAGGCGTCGATCAAGGGTTGGTACTCGTCCAGCAGGGGCACGATGACCTCCGCGGGGGCATGGGGTAGCCCGATCATCACCCGCGAGACCCCGAGCTCTTCCCACTCCTTCCACTTGTCGCGGTCGGGTGGCGCCATGTAGACCCCGATCTCCACCTCGGCCGGGTCCCTCCCTGCCCGTTCGAGGAAGCCGTGCAGGGTTGCGATGCCCTCGGCCAGGTTGGGAGGACGTACCGGCAGCCAGGCGTCGCAGAACTCGGCTATGGCGGCGAAGGCCTTGGGGCCTCCCATGCTCCCCATCACGATCGGCGGATGGGGCTTCTGCACCGGCTTGGGCCAGGCCCAACTCTCCTCCAGGTGGACCATCTCCCCCTCGTACGAAGCCCTCTCCTGGGTCCAGAGCGCCTTCATCAGACCGATCTTCTCGGCCACCAGCTGGTAGCGCTTCCGGTAGTCGACCCCGTGGCTGGCCATCTCCTCGCGGTTCCAGCCGTACCCGATCCCGAACTCGAACCGTCCATCGGAGATGACGTCCAAGGAAGCGACCTTCTTGGCCAGCCAGATTGGGTCGTGCTGGGCCACCAGGGTGATACCAGTGCCCAGCTTGAGGCGCTCGGTGGTGGCCGCCACCGCCGACAACGCAACAAAGCAGTCGTGCGTCCTCCAGTACTCCTCGGGAAGCGGAGGCGCGTTCTTCCTGTTGGCCCAGGGCGTCCTGCGGCTGGTCGGGATATGGCTGTGCTCCGCCACCCACAGTGACTCGAACCCCCGCGCCTCGAGTTCTCGACCGAGGTGAACCGGCTGGATGGACTTGTCGGTTAGGAAAATGCTGACACCAACCCGCATCTCGGGACTGCCTCCGCTTCGTCGTCGGTACGAGCCAAGGCTAACCCGGACCGGGAAGGACCCCGACTCCGGGAACAGATCCCTCGTAATAGTGTTGTGCCAGGTAGTTGAGAGAGAAGAGAATCGAGATGTTTGGACGCACTACCAAGAACATGCTTCCGTCGGAGGAGCGCGCGTTGCCCGGCAGGGCTACCACCGTCCTCGACCCGGAGCCTCACCTCGTCCACGGCCGGCCCATCACTCCCCCGTTCCCCGAGAACATGGAGGTCGCCTACTTCGGTATGGGCTGCTTCTGGGGCGTGGAGCGGATCTACTGGCAGATCCCGGGTGTGTACACCACCGCGGCCGGGTATCAGGGGGGATTCACGCCCAACCCGACCTACCACGAGGTCTGCAGCGGACACACGGGACACACGGAGGCCGTCCTCGTCGTCTATGACCCGGACGTGGTTCCGTACGGGATGCTGCTGAAGAGGTTCTGGGAGGAGCACGACCCGACCCAGGGCATGCGGCAGGGCAACGACCGTGGCACCCAGTACCGCTCGGCCATCTATTGGACCACCGAGACCCAGCGGAAGCTGGCCGAGTCCAGCAAGGACTCCTACGAGCAGGGCTTGGCGGCGGTCGGCAAGGGCCCGGTGACCACCGAGATCCGCGAGGCGCCCGACTTCTACTACGCCGAGGACTACCACCAGCAGTACCTGGCCAAGAACCCGTACGGCTACTGCGGGCTGCGCGGCACCGGGGTGTCGTGCGAGGTCCCGGCCTAGTAGCGGACCGGATGCATCCCGACCTGGCCCCTCTGGCCTTCCTGATCGGTTCGTGGACGGGCCGGGGCAAGGGGCGCTACCCCACCATCGAACCCTTCGAGTACTTCGAGGAGGCCACCTACACCCCCGGCCCCGGCAAGCCGTTCATCGCCTACAGCCAGCGCACCCGCCGGGCCGGGGGCGGGGGCGAGCCGCTTCACTCCGAGGCGGGATACATCCGTCCCGCAGGACCCGGGAAGGCGGAGTTGGTAATAGCCCAGCCCACCGGGATCGTCGAGGTCCACACGGGGGAAGTGCAGGATGGTCGCGTCGACTTCCGGACCAGCCTCGTGGGGCTCTCGAAGACCGCCGTCGAGGTCGCCGAGGCGAGAAGGAGGCTCGAAGTGGAAGGCGGGACAATGCACTACCGGCTCTGGATGGCGGCCGTAGGCCAACCCATACAGGTCCACTTGGAAGCCGAACTGGCCCGCGTGTCCGGACATTGAGGCAGTACACTCAGGTCAGATCGAGACCAGAGTGACCAGTGAGCGTACTCAGATTCGTCCGGCTGCTGTTCAATCCGCCCAGGCATGATTCCGTGCCCGACGAATCCCTGGAATCCCTTCTCAGAACGGTCGACGACGCAATCCACGTGCGGGGCGGTCATGGTCCGTCGATCCCCGTAGCCGGCAACAGCAAGATCTACCGAATGATCGCCAGGGGCCACCAGAACTACACCGCGTCGTTCAAGTCGATGAGGAAGCGATCGTGATCGACCGAGCAACTACCCGTCCCCATGCTCGCATGAGCTTTTAGCGCCACGAGGTGATCCGACGTGATCTTGCGAAACCTTCGATCCATGTTCTTCCCCAAGAACGATGCCGAGATGGTCGAGTCCCTGGATGCACTGTTGGACGCTGACTACCTAGGGCACTACGCCGGACATCACTCCTCCCCCTTGCTGTTGGCGCTAATAAGGCGAAGGGCAGGACGAAGCAAGCGTGCGACCCGTATGGAAGCCGAGGGTCACAAGGTCGACCCTAGATCGTTCAACTACAAGAAACCCAAGCAGCTGTTCCCGCGGTGGTGATCCCGGGCCGGCTAGTGAGTCGGCCCCAGTTGCGCGATCCTGACGTTGGATGACGCCAGTCGGCGCGACTCGACTTACCTCCCCGCCTCTCACTGAGTTGTCAACGAACCAGGAAGCCTTCTCCGAACGGATCCTCAGGCTCTACGACGAACGAAGCGGTCCCGGTGTAGTAGGCGTGGCCGGCCACCTCGACAACCACCCCACGTAGCGAACCGACGGTCTCCTCGGCAACGACCACACCCGTCATGGTCGAGCCCACAACGCTCTCGAAGGTGCGCTGCTTTCCGATCATCACCTGGTTGCGGGCGTAGCGGAGGGCCATGCGGGCGGTGACACCGGAGCCCGTCGGACTCCGGTCGACCTGCGAGTCGGCGAAGACGCAGATGTTTGCCGATGTCCGGCCGTCCTCCACACCGTCGGTCAGGATCGAGCCGTACAGATCCGCCAGGTCCTCGTGATGTGGATGCGTCAGAACCAACTCGCGCCGCACGGCCTCGGTCAGGGCTGAGGCAGCCGAGACAAGGTCCCGCGCCTTTGATGTGCGCACGTCGAGACCGAACTGCGATGCCCCTGCCACCGCGTAAAAGGCGCCCCCGTATCCGATGTCATATCTTACGAAACCATAACCTTCAACTTTTACTTTATAGTCGAGGGCTAAGGCGAAGGCTCCCACACTGTGGAAGCGGACCCTTCCGGCTACCCCTTCAATAACCTCCACGAACGCGGTGACCGGGCCGCAGGGACACTGGATCACCACCCTGGTTTCGGGCTCCACTCTCCCAACCAACCCGCGGTCCACCGCATACCGCCCCAGGGCGATCGTTGCGTGGCCGCACATGGTGGAATAACCCGCGTTGTGCATGAACAGCACGGCCAGGTCAGCCTCGGGCAGGTCGGGTTCCACCGGGATCACCCCGTACATGTCGAAGTGACCCCTGGGCTCGTGCATCAGCACCCGGCGGAGGTGATCCAGGTTCTCCCGCACGTACCGGCGCTTGTCGAGGATGGTGTTCCCCGGTATCGGCGGGTAGCCGGACTCGACGATGCGGACCGGCTCTCCCCCCGTGTGCATCTCGGTGGTCGTTATCGCCGACCGGCGTTCTGCTCCCACGCTCGCCCAGTCTACCGAGGGGCTCTGGTAGTCACTCCGTCGCGGTAACCTGACGCCGCACGAATCGGAGGTTTATGGGCTTCAGGACCGACCAGATACATGCCGGTGTCACACCCGACCCGGCCACCGGCGCCATCCTCACACCGATCCACCAGTCGACCACCTTCGCGCAGTCGTCGGTCGAGGAGTACATGGCCAAGGGCTATTCCTACTCCCGATCGGCCAACCCCACGGTCTCGGCACTGCAGGAACGTCTCGCCACTCTGGAAGGCGGTATCTCGGCGTGGGCGTTCGCCACCGGCATGGCGGCCACCAACGGGGTGTTCATGGCGCTGCTCAACGCCGGGGACCACGCGGTCATCAGCGACGTCGCCTACGGCGGGACCTACCGCCTGGCCACCAAGGTGTTCTCCCGGTTCGGCGTGGACTTCACCTTCGCGGACACGTCCAACCTCGACGAGGTAGCCGCGTCCGTCACCGAACGAACCCGCCTGATCTTCACCGAGACCCCGGCCAACCCGACCCTCAAGTACACCGACATCGCCGGCGTGTCGGAGATCGCCACCTCCCGCGGCATACCGCACGCCGTGGACAACACCTTCCTCACCTCCTACTTCCAGCGTCCGTTGGAACTGGGCGCCGACCTGGCGGTCCATTCCACGACCAAGTACTTCGACGGGCATAACGCCACGGTGGGCGGGGCGGTGGTGTGCCGGGACGAGAAACAGGCGGAAGAGATCGCCTTCGTCCAGAACGCGGCCGGGCTGATCATGTCGCCCATGGTGGCGTGGCTGACGCTGCAGGGCAGCAAGACCCTGAGCGAACGCATGGAGCGGCAGTCCGCCAACGCCTTGGCGGTGGCGGAGTTTCTCGAGGCTCACCCCAAAGTGATCTCTGTGACCTACCCCGGACTCGCATCATTCCCGCAACACGATCTCGCCGTCAAGCAGGCCTCCGGATTCGGCGCCATGGCCTGGTTCGAGGTGCAGGGCGGGGTCGAAGCCGGGAAGAGGCTGATGCGGTCCCTCCGCGTGTGGACCCTGGCCGAGAACCTCGGGTCGGTGGAGTCGCTCATCACCCACCCGGTCACGATGACCCACGCCGATGTGGAGCCCCGGGAGCGCCTGCGGGTCGGGATCACCGACGGCCTGGTCCGTATCTCCGTGGGTATGGAGGACGCCGAGGACCTGGTCGACGACCTAGCACAGGGCCTCGATCAGCTCTAGATGGTGGATGGTGGATGGTGGTAGAAGGTCACGGTCAGCCGACCACTGACCACTGACCTATCATCACGGTATGTCCGGCTACACCGCGCCGCTCGACGACATCCGCTTCTCGCTCGATCACGTTGGAGGGCTTGGCGACCTCGTCTGCTTGGAGGCATTCCGCCACGCAGAGGCGGATCTCGTGTCGGCGGTACTCGATGAAGGTGCCAGGTTCGTCCAGGACCTGGTCGCTCCTCTCAACCGGTCTGGTGATATCGAGGGTTCCTCGCTGGTGGACGGGGAGGTACGGACGCCGTCGGGGTTCAAGGAGGCCTACAAGACCTTCGTGAACGCCGGGTGGGGAGGAATCGACGCTCCTGCCGAATGGGGAGGCCACCAGATGCCCAGGGTTGTCGGAGTGGCCTTCGAGGAAATGTTCACCGCGGCCAACCTGGCGTTCAGCAACTGTCCTCTGCTCACAGCCGGAGCAGTCACCGCTCTCGCAGCCCATGGCACCAGAGACCAGCAGGACCGCTACCTGCCAAAGCTGATCACCGGCGAGTGGTCAGCGGCTATGAACCTCACCGAGCCGCAGGCCGGATCCGATGTCGGTGCCCTTACGATGCGGGCGATCCCCGCCGGCGACGGGACCTACCGGTTGACCGGCAACAAGATCTTCATCACCTACGGCGACCATGACATGGCCTCCAACGTGGTCCACCTGGTTCTGGCCCGGGTTCCGGGATCCCCTCCTGGAACCCGGGGGATATCGATGTTCATCGTCCCGAAGTTCCTTCCCGACGCGAACGGCGAGCCGGGAGAGGCGAACGACCTCAAGGTCGTTTCGCTCGAGCACAAGCTCGGCATCCACGCCGCGCCCACCTGCGTGATGGCCTATGGCGATGATGCGGGTGGCGCGGTCGGTTTCCTGCTCGGGACCGTCAACAAGGGCATGCGCAACATGTTCTCGATGATGAACACCGCCCGTATTTCGGTCGCGATCCAGGGTATGGCGGTGGCCGAGCGGGCCTACCAGCAGGCGGCTGCCTTTGCCCGCGAGCGGCGCCAGGGACGGGCGGTGGGCGCCTCGGAGACTTCGCCGATCATCGACCATCCGGACGTGCGGCGGATGCTGATGACCATGCGTTCCAACACCGAGGCGATGCGGGCTCTCCTATACCGGGCCGCCATGCACCAGGATCTCGCCCAGCACGCCAGGACCGAGCAGGACCGTGGATGGCACACCGATTGCCTCGCCCTGCTCACCCCCGTGGTGAAGACATGGTGCACCGACCTGGGGGTGGAGACGGCGTCGCTGGGCATCCAGATCCACGGAGGGATGGGCTACATCGAGGAGACCGGCGCCGCCCAGCACTGGCGTGACGCCCGCATCACACCCATCTACGAGGGCACCAACGGCATCCAGTCGATCGACCTGGTGATGCGCAAGCTACCCATCGACGGCGGCAGATTCGTCCACCGCTACATCGACTCCCTGCGTCTGTCGGTAGCCGGCCTCCGCGAACTCGGTTGGGACCGAGCCGCGGTCTCCCTGTCGACGGCGCTGGATGCTCTGACGGAGGGCGCCGACCACCTCCTGTCGAAGGCCGGTGATCCCAACCAGCAGTTGGCAGGGGCCAGTCCCTACTGCACCATGTTCGGGATCGTGGCGGGAGGCGCCATGATGGCCGGGGCGGCACAGGCCGCGGTGAGGACGGGCCACAACCAGAAGCAGGTCACCACCCGTTTCTACCTCGAGCAGGTGCTACCCACCGCCACCGGTCTGCTCCCGGCCGTCAAGGCCGGCGCCGGCGACCTGTTCGCCATCGACGCCGCCTCACTCTGATCCCCGGGCCCTCCGGTATCGGGCCATGTAGTCGGCGGCTGCCCGGCGGCCCCCGGCGTCCCGGGCCGCTTCGGCGAGCATGTCGGCCTCCCCGGTCCGTCCCCGGCCGGCGAGCATCTCCTCGGCTGCCTCGGCAACACTCTGCTTGACCGCGAGCAATGCGTAGCGCGGCTTGGCGCAGAGGGTCGACACCAACTCGTCCACCGTGGCGTCGAGGTCCTGCGCAGGAACCACACGATTCACGAAGCCGGCGTCCCTAGCCTCCCGGGCGGTGAACGGCCGGCACGTCATGATCAATTCCTTGGTGAGCGCCGGACCGATCTCACGCACCATCCTGGGAACCCCTCCCCAACCCACCGGTAGACCCAGATCCACCTCGGGGATCGAGAAGTAGGTGTCTTCGGCCGCCACCCGCAGGTCGCAGGCAGCGGCCAGGACCAGCCCGCCCCCCACCACTGCTCCGCGCAGCACCGCCACCGTGACCGCAGGAATCGAGTCGAGCGTCTCCACCATCGTCCGGCCCAACTCGGGTACGAGACGCGGATCGACACCTGCGCCGCCGTCCAGCAGACTCAGGTCGACTCCCGACGAGAAAGCCCGGCCGCGGCCGCGCAGTACCACCACCTTCGTCGTGGACCGCTCCGCCACCTCCCCGGCTACCTCCCTAAGGGCACGCAGAGTGGCGACGTCTAGCGAGTTCAGCGTGGCGGGCCGCTCGATGGTGATCACGGCTCGGTCATCGGCCGGGTAGACCAAGGATACTTCGCTCATGCGGGGCGAAGGGTAACCGCTCCAAGGGCCAGGGGATCAACGGGCCCCGAACACGTCCTGCCTGGCTACTTCACCTCACAGGTCGCGATCGCTAGGGGGACTCCTTGGTTCCTTCGGCCGGGGAGGGTTTTGTGGGCGCGGCGCCGGTCCTGGCTCTGCGGCGGCGCACCACGAACCACACGAGCAATGCCAGCAATGCTGCAAGGATGAGGAACGGGCTGACCAGCGCGAGCACGAGACCGGTGGTGGACATAGCCGCGACGAAGGCATTCCAACCCGTGCTGAAGGCGTCACCGAAGGTGTCGGGGTCATCGTCGTCCACCGATGCCGTAGGCACGATGTCGATCGTCACGGTCGACAGCGCAACCCGCTCGCTGAGATTTCGCTGTTGCGCCTCGAGTCGTTCGAGGTCGGTCTGACGGCGGGTCAGTTCACCCTCGAGAACCACGAGATCGCTGAGCTTCTCGGTGCGACCCATGAACTCTCGAACCCTGACGACACTCTGCCGTGCGTTCCTGATCCTGACATCGAGGTCTATCAGCTGCTCTGTGACATCCTGGGCGCTCTGGCTGATCGATAGCACGGTGCCGGTATCGTCGAGTCCCGCCAGCAGCTGGTCTATGCCTTCGGGCGGAACCTTCACCACGAGACTTGCATATGCATTGTCGTGACCGTCGGTCGGGTCGCCGTATTCGATGTTCGAGAAGGCGACACCACCGCCCAACGCCGACACGTTGGCCATGATGGATGCAACCGTGCGCCTGATGTTGTCACTGCTGACCGTGACCCACATCTCGACGATGACGTCGCGGCCGATGGCCCCGATGTCGAGCCCTCCAATCGAGGAGCGCTCAAGGGCACCATCTTCGCCGGTGGCGAATCCAGCGGCATCCTCCTCCATCATCATGGCAGCCGCTGCGGTGACTACCGGCCCGCTCTCGGCGGCCTCGTCATCTCCTCCGAAACACGCGGCGAGGGCGACCACACCGACTATCGCAAGGACACCGACGACGAGCCGGCTTAACAGGTTGGGTGGTTTGTTGGTTCTCTCCATGCAACTTGGACGCACCGCGTCCCTCCGAAGTTCCCTACAGACGCCCGTCAGTATATTTCCGGTCCCGCCGACGGCCCGAGTAAGGCGCCGACCGGTTCGGTGACCTACATCCTCACGAATTCGTCGACGTCAAGCCCAACCTGACGCAATATGCTCTGGAGTGTTCCGATGGGCACTTCACGACGCCGTGGCACGATCGCGGTGCGAACTCCGGCGAAGTCATGTCGAAGAAACTTGACATGGCGTCCCTTCTGGCGGACTATTTTGGAACCCGCTGCTCGTAGCTTGCGCTCGACCTCGCGATATGGGAGTGGCCTAAGCCGCGCCAACCTTCACCCGGACACAGTGAACCTGAGGAGACACGGTAGGGGTCCGAATGGCTCCGATGCTCCCGGATTCGGCTACCCCCGCTTCTTTCACCAGCCGGTGCGGGAGAACCTGACCGGTGCGGGTAGGCTGGCGATCGCGCCTAGGAGCTCCCTCATTGGTTGACCCGAGATTCCCCAAGTTCGACACCCTGAGCGTCCACGCCGGGCATCATCCCGACTCGGACTACGGGGCGCGGGCCATCCCGATATACCAGACCACCTCCTATGTCTTCCGCGACGTGGAGCACGCCGCCGGTCTCTTCAACCTGGAACGACAGGGCCACATCTACAGCCGGATTTCCAACCCGACCGTGGCGGCGCTCGAGGAGCGGTTGGCGGCTCTGGAGGGCGGGGTCGGGGCGATCGCCACCGCGTCGGGAATGTCCGCCATGTTCCTGGGGATCGCGACCCTGATGGGCAGCGGTTCGCACATCGTCTCCTCCTCCTCCCTCTACGGGGGATCCAACAACCTGCTGGGCACCACCCTCCCCCGGTTCGGGATAGAGACCACCTTCGTCCACCCCCACGACACAGACGGCTTCCGCGACGCCATCCGCCCCGAGACCCGCCTGGTGTTCGGCGAGACGCTCGGCAATCCGGGCCTCGAGATCATGGACGTGACCGCAGTGGCCGAGATCGCGCACGACGCGGGGGTCCCGTTCATGCTGGACAACACCTTCGCCACCCCCTACCTGTTCCGACCCTTCGAGTGGGGAGTGGACCTGATCTATCACTCGATCACCAAGTTCATCGGCGGCCACGGGGTGGCGATCGGCGGAGCGCTCGTGGATGGGGGAACCTTCGACTGGGAGGCCTCCGGGCGTTTCCCGACCCTCACCGAGCCTTACCCCAGCTACCACGGACTGAAGTTCACCGAGGAGTTCGGCACCCAGGCCTTCATCATCAGGGCGCGGGTGGAGGGCTTGCGGGATTTCGGCGCGCCGCTGGCGCCCCAGAACGCCTTCTATATCCTGCAGGGCACCGAGACACTGTCGATCCGGATGCAGAGGCACATCGAGAACACCCGCAAGGTGGTCGAGTTCCTGGACGGGCGCGATGAGGTCGCCTGGATCAGCTACCCGGAGTTGCCCAGCCATCCCGACCACGACCGGGCGGCACAGTTGATGCCCGCAGGATGCGGGGCGATCCTGGCGTTCGGCATCAAGGGAGGCCGGGAGGCCGGCCGCCGGTTCATCGAGCGGCTCCGGGTCTTCTCCCATCTCGCCAATGTCGGCGACGCCAAATCGCTGGTCATCCACCCGGCGTCCACCACCCATTCGACCATGGACGCCGAACAACTGGCCAGGGCGGGAGTGGGTGAGGACCTGGTCCGCCTCTCCATCGGGCTGGAGGATCCCTCAGACCTGATCGGCGATCTCTCCGCAGGGCTACGGGCGTCCCGGAGGTAGGTCGGGAGATGAGGTTCGCGGTCGATGGTGCCGTCGTTTCAGCCACCACCGGAGGCCGCTTACCCGATCCGGGGCGGCCGCTGATCCTGTTCCTGCACGGCGCCGCTCTCGACAATACCGTGTGGCAACTCCAGACTCGCTACTTCTCCCACCACGGTTACTCCGTCATGGCGGTCGATCTCCCCGGTCACGGACGATCGGAGGGCACTCCCCTACCATCGATCGAGAGCTACGCCGACTGGGTGGCCTCGCTACTCGAGAGCGCCGGGTACGCGAGCGCCAACCTCGTCGGTCACTCGATGGGCGGGCTGATCGCCCTCGAGACCGCCTCGCGCCATCCGGGTCTCGTTTCCACCCTGACCATGCTGGGTCCCGCGGCCGCCATCCCGGTCCACCCCGCACTCCTTACCGCGGCCGAGGCGGGCGACCACATCGCGTACGAACTCATGGCCTCCTGGGGCCATGGCAGGCGGTCGCACCTCGGGGGCCATCAGACCCCCGGTATTTGGATGATCGGGTCGACCATCCGGCTCTGGGAACGGGCCGGGCCCGGAGTGCTTGCGGCAGACCTGCATGCATGCAACGCTTACGGCCGGGGCCCTGAGGCGGCGGCCGCAGTCCGGTGCCCTTCCCTGCTGATCAGCGGGTCCCTGGATGTCATGACCCCCCGCAGAGCCGCGGCGCCCCTCCGGGACAACCTGGCGGAGGTGCGCGAGGCTGTGATCGAAGGCGCCGGTCACATCATGATCGTCGAGCAGCCTGACCCGGTGATCGATGCGCTCGCCGCTTTCCTGGCGGACTCCTCATCCTGATGGTCGCCGCCGGTCCCGGGCTCCGGGCAGCAGGGTCCGGCTCGGCCGGGTAGTTCAGGCTGGATCGAACAGGACGCCCTGAGGATCGGGACGGACGTATCGGGGGATTCCCGTCCACGGCAGGTGATCCATGAATACCCAACTCCGCCTGTGGATACACGACGGACCCCAAGCCTGGAGGGCGGATTTGTGCCGGGGACACGGATAACCCTTGTTGGCCTCGAAGCCGTAGTTCGGGTAGGAGGCGGACAGGTCGCGCATGATGCGGTCCCGCACGACCTTGGCGAGGATGGAGGCCGCCGAGATGGACACCGAAGTGGCATCGCCCCGTACAAGCCGGATGGTGGTATAGGTGCCCACGAAGTCCCACCGACCGTCCACCAGCACCCGGTCCGGTACGACACCGAGACCGTCTATCGCCCGGCGGGCCGCCAACCGCTGGGCGTCCGACATGCCGAGCCGGTCACATTCTTCGTTGGTGGCGTGGCCGACCGCCCATTGGGTGCACCAGTCCGCCACCCGATCGAAGAGGCACTCCCTCTCCCCCTCGGTCAACATCTTGGAATCCCTCAGCTTGTAGATGCGCCGATTCTTGGGCACCACGGCTGCGCCCACCGACAATGGTCCTGCCCAGGCCCCCCTGCCCACTTCGTCGACCCCGACGACGACTTCGTGGCCCTGCTCCCAGAGACCCTTCTCAACCTTCAGGTTGGGGGCGCGTCTCCTGAGAGAAGGACGGAGCTTGGGGACCGTAGAGACCACCGGGCCAGGATAGCCGCGCGGGGCCGGGCACTGCGGGAACCCAGCCACCCCTCGCCGGGTCCCGATACTCGCGCTAGGACTCCACGATCACGAACTCCTCCGCGTAGAGCCTGTTCAGGTTCTCGGAGTAGTCAAGGACCGTGATCCTGTCCCGGACATCCGGAGGGGGATAGATGTGGGGATTGCCCGCCAGTTCCAGCGACACGTGCTGAATCGCGGCCAGGTTCGGCGTGGCTACTCCCGCGTAGTTCGCAACGCTCGCTCCGTTCTCCGGCTCGAGAACAAAGTCGATGAAAGAATGGGCGCTGCACGGATGCAGAGCTGTGGTGGGAATGGCCAGCGTGTCCACCCATGCCACAGCCCCTTCCTGCGGGATGATGTAACGGAAGTCCGTCGACTCGGGAGGTAACGCCTCGATGAACACGTCGGACCTTCCGTGGGCCACATCCAGCACGCCTTCCGCCAGCCTTACCCCGTATGTCTCGGAGTCGAAGCCGCGTAGATGGGCCTTCGCCGCGGCGGCCGCCTCGGCGGCTTCGCGCACCCGGTCGCTGTCCGCCAGGTTGGGCGAGTTTCCGAGGTAGAGCATCGCGGCAGCCAGCACCTGGCGACCCTCCTCCAGCATCGAGACGCGGCCCGAGTAGATCCAGGCCCGCTCGGTGTCGAAGACGAGCCCCCAGGTCGGCTCGGCATCCTCCCCCACCACATTCAGATTGAGTCCTATGCCCACCGTGCCCCAGAGGAAAGGAACCGCGTAAAAGTCGTCTTCCTCATCCTGGTGCCGATCGAACTTCGGATCCAGATGTACGCGACCGGGGAGAGCGATCGGATCGAGTGGGAACAGCTGCCCGCCCCGCTGCAGCGTCTCCGCCAGATAGTCGGCTACGACCACGACATCGAAGTCGTCGGCCCCTGCGGTCACCCTGGACAGGAGGTCGTCCTCGTTCTCGTACACCCGTTCCACCACGTCCACCGCGTAGCGACGCTCGAACTCATCTATGACCTCGGGCGACATCTGGTCGGGCCGGCTCAGCAGGACCACCTCCCCATCGATCTGGCCCGCTGCGCACACCGGCGCCCGAAGCTGCTCGGTCTCCGGCTGCTCGATGGCGCACGCCCCCAGAATGAGGGACAGCAGGACCGCCGGGAGCACCAGCCTCCGACCCGGCCCTTGGGGTACGCCCATCAGCCGGACGTGCCGAGGCTCTCCAGGACGGGAAGCAGTAGCCGTTCGACCAGGTGCGGGGTCTCCCTCGGATCGGATACCAGGGCGACCACGACGGACCGCCCGTCCCCGTCGGAGAGCGCAGCCTCCACCCGGACGCTTCCTGCCTCGGCCGAGAACCTGCGCCATAGCCTGTCCCCGATGGCTGTCTCGACCGCCTCCTCCACCTCGACGCCCGCAAACGTCTGGGCCATCCCGCCGAGGACGACATCGCCGGTACCGGCCGGGATGGGAACGATGAGCAGGGTGGTGGGGTCCATGCCCGTTCCTCTCTGGTAGATACCCCCTTCGCCTTCCCATCCGTCGGGCACCAGGACGGTGTATCCGCCGACCGAGGCCTCCACCAGTTCGATATCTGACACCGGAGTGAACTCACCGAACTCGATGTCCGGCATTCCGGCCACACAACTCCGATCCGGCTCGGTGCGGGGATCGGCTAGGAAAGCCAGCGTGATTGAACGGGGGCAACCTTCCACGAAGGCGGTCCCGTGCGAGAGAGCGGGGAACTCGATGTACCAGGAGTTCGCCAGACGGCCCGCAACGCTGCGTCCATCCTCGGGAGGAGTAATGGGGTCGAAGCTGCCTGCCAGTACCAGGGTGGGGATGTCGCTCATCACCGGCTCGTTCTCGATCGGGTCGGCAGTACCGGCGCCCCACGTCGGGCAGAACTCGAACGCGTAGTCGGACTGGACGAGGGCGCCGTCGACCAGGACTGCCAGGCGCGGGAACGCCTCGGCGGCCGAACGGACCCGGGCAGGATCCGAGAAGGGAACCTCCTCGTGGCACTCCACCGACAGAAACTGGCCGATAGAGAAGAAGGCCTGGTTGGCCATGAGGACAGACAGCAAGGCTTGGGCCCCGAAGTAGTGACCGCCTCCGACATCGGATATCAACCGCGGGATGTCCGGAACCAACACGTCCAGGTACAGGCTCTGGAACACGAGCCAAAGAAGATCGTCTCCGGTGAACAAGGCCGGATGACCCTGGTAGAAGCGGTAGTCGATCGCCCAGAGCTCCGCCGGTGACAGGTTGAGTTGGTCGACCGCCCGGAACAGGGCGGACTCCAGGTCGCCGTAGGTAGAACCACAGACCGGATCGGACGCGCAGGCGGCGAAAAGTTCATCCAGGGCGCGGGCCGCGTTCGGGACCACCTGCGCCACTCCGTCGGCCTCGGGCGGATAGGTCGAGTCGAGTATGACACCGCGTACGCCGTCGGGATGGTCCCGCATGACGGTCAGGGCGAGGCGGGTTCCATAGGACAATCCGTAGAGATCCCACTCGTCGTATCCGAGGGCCAAGCGGAGGTCGGCCACGTCGGCTGCCGACTCGGCGCTGTTGTAGGCGGCGAAATCGACCCCGGCGTCCACCCATCGCTCCCGGCAGCCATCGAGGACGGCTAGCTGCCGGGCCTGCCATTCCTCGGTAGGCAGATCCTCGCCAAGCAATTCGAAGCTCAGATCCACGAGTTCCGGGCAGGACAGACCCGGTTCCGAGAACCCGACGCCTCTCTGGTCGAATACGACCAGCGTGCGTTCCTCGTTCAGAAACGAGAAGATCTGCTCATATGTGTATGGGATCCCTTCGAGAGCCTCACCACCAGGTCCCCCCTCCAGGTAGACGAGCGGCGGGTGGTTCTCAGCCGACCTCGCAGGGAAGACCGCCACCGCCAAGCGGATCCGGCGTCCATCCGGCCGATCCCGTCTCTCCGGAACCGAGACGTAACCGCAGGTGGGATCGGTTCCGGGCGGGGCCGCGAACGGACAACCGGCGGGGGTGAAGGCGGGTTCGGCCTGACCGGACGCAACCGTGGTGGTCGCCGCACCGGTGGAGGGTGGCTCCGGCTCCGTTCCCCCGGGCTCGTCCCCCGGTTCCGACGTTGCCGGCGCCTCCACCTGCGACGTGCCTACCGCGGTGACCTCGGTGGCGGTCACCGCGCCTGAGGTGTCGGCCGGCTCCTCCTCGTCAGACCCGCACGCGATCAGAAGGAGGGCGAACATCCATAGAAGGACCACCAGGTACGCAGATGGAGTCCGCGCCGACGGCGGGCCACCGTCACGGCCGCAAACCGGGCCGGGAGACGGGATGATCATCCCGGAGGCCAACCCATCCGGCGTCCGCCGAGGACGTGGAAGTGGAGATGGTCCACCGACTGTCCGCCGTCACCACCGATGTTGGTCACCACTCGGTACCCGGAGCCGGCGATTCCCTCCTGTTCGGCTACCGCGGTGCACACGCCGAGGAGATGGCCCAGAAGCGCCCGATCACCCGGACCTGCGTGGGCCAAGCTCTTGACCGGATCCCTGGGGATCACCAGGACGTGAACGTCGGCCTGGGGAGCGATGTCCCGGAAGGCGATGGCGAGTTCGTCCTCGTATACGATGTCGGCCGGTATCTCGCCTCGGAGGATCATCCCGAAGATCGTGTCGTTCCTGTCAGCCACGGCCCATCACCGCCTTCCACTCCTCCTCGGTCAATTGCTCCGCCTCCTCGACCATCATGACCGGGACGGTCCCGTCGATCCGGTAACGCATCCTGGTTTCGGGGTCGGTGGAGACGAGCGCCCCATCGACCTCCCGCAACGGCGCCTTGCTGAGCGGGCAGACGAGAATCTCGAGCAGCACGGGATCGATGGGCATGCCGCGAGTATCGCAGAAGGACCGTCTTAGACGGGCACCGCGCCGACTCAGGACATCGGAGCCGGGAGGGAAGCCGCCCGTTCTACGGCGTACGGGGCCATCCTCTCCCCTGGGGAGGGGCTTGCGCCGCCGGCGGGGGTGATTCGGGGCTTTGTGTCGCGTGTGCAACCATTGGGGACCTGATGGAAAACGACAGCGCAGAACAGGTTCAAGCAGCTCTTGCGGCCCTGAACGCCACATTTCGGGTGGTGGAGATCGACCCCGCCTTCACGCACACTGCGGCATACTGCGCCCACTACGGCTACGCGATGGATCAGTCCGCCAACGCGATCCTGGTGGCCTCCAAGCGGCCGAAGGGGCGAAACGCGGTCTGCGTCGTCCTCGCCACGACCCGTCTCGACGTCAACCGCCGGGTGCGCAGCCTGCTCGGCGTGAAGAAGCTGTCGTTCGCCTCGGCGGAACTGGCCGCCGAGCTGACCGGGATGGAGACCGGCGGGGTAACGCCATTCGGTCTCCCCGACGAGCTTCCCGTCTACGTGGACTCGCGGGTGGTTGCCCGCGAGGAGATACTGGTGGGGGGCGGCAATCGATCCACCAAGATCTTCGTGGACCCGGAGGTGTTTCACCGCATGGAGTCGGCCCAGGTGATCGAGGGCCTGGCGTTCGGCCTTCCTTCGGACACGCCCGGCGGGTAGTCCGGCTTCCTCCTCGTCAGAGCCACGAAACCGCCGAGGACGTACTGCCCGGCCGAGGTCACCGAGAACTATCTCTAAGGCAGGACCGCTAGAGAGGCGGCCATCGCGGCCGCGATGATCCCGCTCGGTCCGAGCAAGAGCAAGGCGGTCGTAGTGCCCTGTAGCTCCGCAGGAGGTGGCCATGGCCCGGTCGGTGCGCACGTCGGGACGTACCGACACCATCCCGCCGAACACCCCGCTCGCCAAACCGCAGCCGTAGAACAGCCCGTGGAACGGTCCCGCGTGCCCTGTTGCTGCGAGGATCACGCCAAGTACGGGCAGCGACGTGACCCTCACCGTCGAGACAGGAAGCCCGGTATCAAGACCGCAGGCGAGGACACCGACGGGACCTTTCGAGCGCCAACCGTAGGGAGTCTGGCGGTGGAGCCCGATAGAGGTGAGGCGTCCACCTCACAACCTGATCGCGTCCACCGCCATCAGCAGACTCGCCAGGACAAGCGCCGCGATGAGAGCGCCCCGGACCCCCGCGGCGCCCCTGAAGCGGGTCCCGACGGCGTCCAGCACGAATACGAATACCGTCCGCCGACCACGACAGAACCCCAAGCGCGTACATACCGCTGTCCGAGAACCGCCGAACCCCCTGGCATCCGTGAACGCAGGGCCGAACTGGCCCACGAAGGAGATTCCTCAAGGGCTGTAACGCTGCATCAGGCCGCCCACCAGCAGGGCGCCTGCCGACAGGACCTCCAGCATCGTTGTCCCGGTCCCGGTCATGCGCCGGGCTCCTGATCTACGGGGCGCGAGTCGCGGTCAGAAGCAGCAGGACTCGGAACACTCCCCGGATCGGGATGCGTCGCGCCAGCAGGTCGTCCAGGGCGGCCCCGCCCGCCCAGATGGACCGCGAACGCCGCCTTCCGCGGATGAACCCGACCGCAGCAGGACTCGAGGATACGCCCAGTCTGTTTACGATGGACATGTCGTCGTCGAAGACCAGACCCCCCGGCAGCCCGTGGTCCGCAGCCCACTTCCGCATTCGGAGCAGGTCGAGGCGGTGACCACGACTGTCAGACTCTCGGGTATGGCACCCTCGAAGGAGGCGACCAGCTTCTTGCAGGTGGCGCACAGCGGAGAGACAACCAGCACCAGATGGGTGGACGTCGCGTCGATGGAGCGGGGCAGCCCGTGAGAACTGGCGGCGGTCCCCCCAGCTTCCGGCGGGAGCTCGAAAGCCTCCACCATGTCGGCGGCCGGTTCACCCTGGTCCGGGGCCGGTCCGCCAACAGCTCCATGACCGTCAATGCGACCAAGCCGGACGGCAACAGCGCCACGAACGAGATGAGCAGGGCGGCGGCCACCACTACAAGCCTCCCGCGCGCGCAGGGAAGACAGCAGCATCCGCCGTCCGTCGTCTCCGCTTTCGCATGACCGGGTAGACCGCGTGCCAGAGTCGCGCCACGTGGAGTGTCGTCGACGCCACGGCGCAAACCGCGAGCATGGCCAGCCCCTGCTCCAGCCCCGAGCCCGCACCGAAGAGCGCCGGGTCCCTCGTGACGCCCCAAACAACGAACGACCACAGCGGGAGTCGCAGGATGTGTGGATAGCCCAGGGAGCGGCCGGACTCACCCTCGAAGAGGGACACTCTCAGGTGGTAGCTGTCCACCTAGAACTTCGTGGACCCGGAGGTCTTTCGCCGCATCGAGTCGGCCAGGTCATCGACGGCCCGGCCTTCAGTTGCCCCTCGGACGACTCCGGCGGCTGCGTCCCAGTTCCCTTCTCATCAGGGCAACGTAACCGACGAGCGCGATCGCTCCGAACGAGAACCACTGGACAGCGTAGGAGAGGTGAGGTCCGTCGTCCACGGCCGGAAGCGGCAGAGGGATTGGTAGGCGCTGGGGGTCGTCGGGTCCGACCAGTTGTATCCAGAAGGGCAGGAGCGGAAGGTCGACCTGTTCCTGGATGCGTCCTACGTCAATCCGGGCCACAGTCTCCAGGTGCCCTTCCGCCTCCCGTCGTCCGAAGGCGGGACGCCGCTGGTCGGCGCGTAGCAACCCTGTCAACTCGATCCGACCCGAAGGCGGGAACAGGACGGTGGCCGGGCCGGGGTCGACCCCGAGCGGGAACCATCCGACGTTCACGAGCACCGCACTGCCGTCCTCGAGCACCAGCGGCAAGACCTCATGGACCCCCGCCTGGCCGTTCACTACCTGGGAACGGACAAGCACCCTCCCCTCGTCGACGAGAACACCCCGGGCGGTCACCCGGGTGAACTCGTAGTCCGACGGATCCGATTCCACTCCGTCGACAGGTTGCAGCGCGCTCCTCATCTCGTCCAGGGATACGGGCTCCCGGCCTAGGCGGCTCCCCAGCACGGTGTTGGATGAGCGCCGCTCCTCGAGACGCCCGAGTTGCCAAAACCCCAGCACGACGCAGGCGACGGTGATGAACACCACCAGCGCCGAGAACACGATCCAGCGCGGGCGAACCGGAATCCTCATCTACGCATTATCCCTTCCCGGGAACCGTGTCCGGCCATCCGCATCCACCGCGCAGTCTCCGCGCCTCCGGCTTCCGGCCGGACCGGGTCCCAGTCCGGCGAGCGTCACAACGCGGGCGGGACCTCACCCAACTCGACGGAGTCGGCGACCACCTCCACCCGGCTATGGCGACCTTCGGCATCCGTCCAGAATCGCCGGTGCACCTGTCCGGTCACTTCGACGGGCGCACCCCGCACCGCGCTCAGCAGTTCGGGATCGGGTTCCCACACCGTGACCGGGAGCACGTCTGTCCGGCTCGGGGACGAGAGGCGGATGGTCACGAGTAGACGGGCGAGAGAAGCACCCGAACCGAACGTGCGGTGCTCGGGCGCGGTTGCAAGTGTCCCTCTCAGAACCACCTCGTTGCGGTCACGGGCCGGGGTCTCGTCGGTCATGCGGCCTGCTTGATCCTTGGTCATGTGCAGCTCCTTTATCGAGGGGAAGTACGGAAGGAATATCAATGTAAGAACTGGCTGTGACACACATTGTTATGTAACGATGCGGAGGCTGTCTCCAATATCCACGTCGTCGCCCTTGAGCTACATCGTCCCCCGGCCGGACCTCGCGCAGGCCCCGTCGAGCACCGGTTGGTGATCCTTGGAAGACCCGGCCGCAGGGAACATCTCTGGTCCGGACGTCAGCGACGTGTTTCTCGCGACACCACCGGGCCAGGGGCGTTGTGAATCGAGTATCGTTCCTACCTAAGTACCCATGGAGGAGAGCGGACCGACCGATGGTAGAGAGAAACCTCGAAATGGAAGCCGCCGAGGTGCGGGAAACGCTGACCGAAGCTCGGATCGCACTAACGGAAGTGATGCGGATCGGAAACCGGGCGAGGGCAGCCAGCGAGATCGCCGCCAAGGTCGGAGGCGCCGATGCTCATAGGGTCCTATCCATCCTGACCGACAGCCCGGAGGTGCCGGCCGAACGCCGAGCCATGGCGGACCTGGTCCAGTATGCCGACGTAGCCAAGCAGGCCTTGGCCGTTCTCGACAGGGTGGCCAGGTAGCCCTACACGACTCGGCAGTGGCGCCTCGACCCAGCCGGCTGGGTCGGCCGCAGGACGATGGGACCTTGTGTTCTGCCTCGGGGACGATCTCCCGGCGCTCGTGCAGGTTGTCTGTCGCATCATGGCAGGCGTCACTCTCGTCACGGTGAGCTACACCCTGCCCGCCTAGCGCCGTACGTGGGACGGATGCCAGGCGACGGCGAAGGGCTGCCAGATGGAGGCGCTAACTCGAGCCAACGTGCGAGGTGGCCACGGATCCGCGCTAGGACCGGCGCCGACGTTCGGTAGCGATGCCGGCCATGAGGTCCCCTAGGCCCGTCATGTCCGGATCGAGTCTCCGGATGGCCTCGGTCAACTGTTTCGCTGCCGGGATCTCACCGAGGGCCAGCGCCGCCCGAGCGGCCACGAACCACACTCGTAGCTCGTATGGCTTGGCATCGTGGGGAATCCGGGACGGATTCGTGACCCGCCATGCATCGGCCGCCCGGCCCTGGTCGAGCAGGTAGGAGGCGTAGACCACTCGCGCTTCGGCGGACGTCGGACGGTTACCTCCCAAACCGACGAACCGCTCCCACGTCTTCTCGACATCGGCGCCCCGCCCTAGAGCCCGGAGGGCATCCATCTCCACAGGCATGTGCGTGGTATCGCCGGTGAGCCGCCGGTAGGCCCTGAGTTCCGCGAGCGCTTCACCCCATTCCCGGCTGTGGTAGGCGCTCAGGCCCAGTAGCTCACGCACCGCGGACGCCCGGGGGCTGAGTTCCTTCGCCTTCAATAGCTTGCGGCGGGCGGCTCCGAACTCATCGTTGCCATATGCATCGACAGCCTCGGACAGCACCCGCAACGCCGCCGCTTGGCGGTCACTTCGAGTTACCCGGCGGATCTCGTCACGCAGCCATCCGGGTAGGTTGCCAGGCCCGACGCCGGTGGAGGGGGCTCTGCGATCGGACTTCCTGGTCGGGCGACGGCGGTCAGCCGGCCGGCGCGCACCGCCGGCTCGGCCTTGAGTTCCCCCGCCATCCGTCCTCCGGGATGTCCCTCGAGGCTGCTTGCGGGGGCCGCGGGAGGATCGCGATGGGTTGGCGGAGCCTTGGCCGGCGGGTCTCCGTCTGCCCTTCCCGCCCGGCTTGCCCTTGGCCCTGTCCGGCGGTCTCCGCGCCCTGCCGCCGCGCGGGCCCCCTGATCCGGCATCCCGTCTCTTGGAACCCGCGGGCGAACGTCGACCCGGGGTACCGCGCTTGCTGTGCGCCGGTCGGCTCCTCCGGGCCGACGATCCCGACGTCCTGCGCCGCCCTCTGTTACCTGGCTTCTTCCGATTATCAGCAGCCATGGGCCAAGGCCTCCCGCCAACCTGCACATCCGGTCTTGGACCCGTTTACGCAACGCTCCGCTAGCGGGCCACGGGCACGACACCCGCTCGAAGTGTCAGCGTACAGAACTACACGGGATGCGTGGAACCCGGCCCCGGCTCAACCCCACATCGGCCTATCCGGAACCACGAGGTTTTTTCTTGGAACCGGACTTCGGCTTGGCTTTCTTCCCTTCGGTCTCTTCGGTGTCGGCGATGCCCACCGCCTTGAGCACTCTGGCCTGGAGTTGTAACGCCAAGCCCGGGTTCTCCCGCAGGAAACGCTTGGCCTTCTCCCTCCCCTGGCCCAGTTGGTCGGTCTCGTAGGTGTACCAGGCGCCGCTCTTCCTGACGATACCGGCGCTGACCGCCACATCGAGCAGACTCCCCTCCCTGGAGATCCCCTGCCCGAACATGATGTCGAATTCAGCCATCCGGAAGGGGGGCGCCAACTTGTTCTTGACCACCTTGACCCTGACCCGGTTCCCGACCTGCTCCCGACCGTCCTTGATCGACTCGATACGCCGGATGTCCAGACGTACGCTGGAATAGAACTTCAAGGCTCGGCCGCCCGGGGTCACCTCCGGGGAGCCGAACATCACCCCGATCTTCTCACGGAGCTGGTTGATGAAGACCGCCGTGGTCTTGGAACGGTTGATGTTCGCGGTCAGCTTGCGAAGCGCCTGGGACATCAACCGGGCCTGGAGGCCGACGTGGGTATCGCCCATCTCGCCTTCGATCTCGGCCCTGGGCACCAGCGCGGCCACCGAGTCGACCACCACCACGTCGAGCGCCCCGGACCGGATCAGCATGTCGGTGATCTCGAGTGCCTGCTCCCCGGTATCGGGCTGCGAGATCAGCAACTCGTCGATGTCCACCCCCACAGCCTTCGCGTAGACCGGGTCGAGCGCGTGCTCCGCATCCACGAACGCGGCGATCCCCCCGTTGCGTTGGGCCTCCGCCACGATGTGCAGAGCCAGGGTCGTCTTGCCGCTCGACTCCGGCCCGTACACCTCCACGATGCGCCCGCGGGGTACTCCCCCGATCCCCAACGCCAGGTCCAGCGCCAGCGCACCGGTCGAAATGTGCTCGATCCGCCGGTGCGCGCTGTCACCCAGCTTCATGATGGAGCCCTTGCCGAACTGGCGCTCGATCTGCAACATCGCCGTGTCCAGGGCCTGCTCTCGATCCTTCATGGTCGCTCCTTCGTCTTGCCGAGCCGGCGGGCTCGTATCTCGTGTGGTTGCCTAGTCCACAACGTACGGGCCGGCAGTGACAGAACCGTGAACTCCTCCTAGCTCGGTCGTTTACGACTTGCGGGGCGCTTGCTCGAAGTACCGAATTACACACACCCGATTACATCCATGTTATCCATTGAGGAAACGCCTGTGATGGTAATCGAACAGATGTTCGTAGTCAAGCATTCGCCGTTGCAGGAGCGGGGCCCCGGAGCGTGTAGCCGCTCTCCCTCAACCATCCCGGAGGGGGAATGACTCCAACCGGTGGTACTCGGTGGATGAGCCCTCGGTGCGACTCCGGTAGAAGACCACCTCGGTGGCCCGAACCGGTATCCGCGCGGGACCGCCGCTTGCCGACTCCCTGATGTCGCGCGGTGGCCGGATCCGCGCCAAGGTCAGATGGGCTCTGAAGGGACGCTCCTCGTGGCCGAAGCCCGCCGATGACACCGCATCGTCCACGACCTCCGCCAAGCGTGAGATCCTCCGCCCATCCCCTTCCAGCGCCGCCCACGCCACAGTCGCCTTCCGAAGCCTCGGAAACCCACCGAGGCCGCCGACACGGAAGCCGAAGGGCCCTCCCAGTGCGGCCATGTCGAGCGCCGCGACGATTCTCTCCTGTCCGACCCGCCCCACCAGACCCACGAACCTCAACGTGACATGCAACTTCTCCAGCGCGACCAGCCGGCCCGGCAGATCCAACCTGCTTCTCCACTCCTCGACCGCCAACCGGACCTCGGGCGTCAGGGGAAGAGCAACGAAGAACCTGTCCCTGGTACCGGACATCACTCCTTCCACCACTCGCCTAGAACCTATATATTCCCTGGTAAGGACCCATTTAGGTGCTGGTAGTTGTTAGTTCTGTTAGCCACACGTGTTTGCGACAGCCTGGTACTCCGAGACACGGCTTGATACAGCGAAGGAGTTCGGTGTGCGGCCGTGGTACGGCTGCAGGTCACGAACAGTGCAGGCCGGGTCGGTACGGCCGAGTCCTGCGATAGTGTTTGCCCGAGGCGGGCTCATTCCTGCCCATAGCTTGGCGGATTATGTCATCTGCGGCAGCGGTTCCATGGATTTGGGGGATCGACAGGCCCAGCGTGGAGGATTGCACGGGTCCGGTCGTTCGCGAGGTTGCGGAAGGTCACGTTGATGAGTTGTCCCGGCGGGGTTCCGTTGGGACTGTCCTAGCTAGCATTGGCGGCCCGAGGCGAGGTAGGGACCGGATGACTCAGACGACAGCACCCGCTCGGTTTCCGGCATCCGACGAGGGCGGCTATGCGCCGCGGTTGAGGCTGAGGGCTTCGGACCTGCCATCGCTCATGTCGGTTTCCGATCCCCGCGGGTCGTATCGTGCCCCATTGCTGCAGTTCATCTGGGACTGGAACGTGGCCGACGATCGGCCGGCGCTGATCGTGGACGCTCCCGTCTACGACGGCGACGATCCGGTGTTGATGCCGGCCGTCTCTGTGATCGTCCACGCGCTCGCAGACCGCGACGGCATACCTTTGCCTGAGTGGGTGCTCGGGCATCGAGCCCCCGCGGATGTGATGCTGTTCGGCTGGGCGTGGAATGGGCCCTACGCCCGGTGGGTTCGCCGGCGTTCGCCTGCTGTCTGTGCCCACCACCGGGTTTGGTTCCATCCGCGCACCCTCGACAAGGGCACCCCTGACTGGTGGCTTCCCTGGGACTGAGACCCGACCCCACCAAGATGCTGACCGCCGCCCGGATTCGTGAGCTGTTGCACGCCGTAGACACCAGGCTTGGCCACGCGGCGTTGGCCGACCCGGTCGGGTTGGTGGTCGTGGGCGGAGCGGCGGTGGCCATGCAGTGGAACCCTGGTCGAACCACCTACGACGTAGATGTCGTGTCCGAGGGCATCCCGGCCGAGTTCTGGGCCGCTGCGACCGATGTGGGGAGGGAGGAGGGGCTGGACGACAATTGGGTGAACGCCGCCGCCCGGATCAAGGCCCCGACCGGGCCGACACCAGGCGAGCCAATCGAACTCTACGCTGGATCGCACCTGGTAGTGTACGGAGCGAGCCCACACTACGTGTTAGCGATGAAGCTGGTCGCAGGCAGGGACGTGGATCTTCGGGACATGCCCGTACTCCTAGACGCTGCCCGCCCCCAGACCCGACACGACCTGTACGACCTGGTCGACCAAGCGTATCCGAACACTCCGATCCCGGCCGCCACCCGCTACATCATCGACCAAGTCTGGGCCGACCACACCGCCGCCACCCCCAACTAATCCAGCACGGGAGAGCACGTAGCGGGAGCACCGGGAGTCGCCGGCCTACCAGCTCCCTTCCCCATGATCGGACACACCCGTAATCCTCCAAGCAATGCCCAGCCGAATCGTGAACTTTCGCCGGCCCGGACATCGATTCCACGATCGAGGCGTCCCGATTCACCACCACACGCTCAGGAACTCCGCCCAGACGCCGATATCGCCCGCAGCCGCTTCGGTCTTGTTGTCTTGTCGAAACCATTCTTCGCCAAAGGCTGGCCGCACTACGAACTCGACGGGCTCGTTGCGATGGCGGTAGAGATAGCCGACGAGGTAGCAGCCGTCATCCAAGAGAAGCCTTAACAGACCGCGTAAAACCCCATGTCAGAGCCGGATCTGATGTGTACGTCCCACATTGCATCCCCCAGCAGACAAACAGTGACTCCAAGGCCTTCACTAAAGCGGGTCAACGTCAATTCCGTAGCAGACACGGGACCTTGGCCACTCTCGACGCTTCCACCACGCGGAAGTGACGATTGGTCAGAACGCTTCGAGGGGGCTTCGGATGACAACGTTCTCCCCACCTGGGCAGTTGTGCCACCAGACAACGAGCTTGGCGTCCCACGAGTTTTGAATCTCGTCGATGTCGTAACGGTTGAGCCCATCGCCTGTCGGGTAAGCAGCGCTACCCACGTCACTCGGCCGGATTTCTACAGCGTCGTGGGCTGAGCATCCGCACGGGAACACCGGAGGGCCACCGAACCGGAAGAACTCCTCCAATGCGCTAGGGCCAAGAGGCCGGACCTGCATATCCGCAGGAATGCTCCGACGATGGCGGCTTCTGGGACGCTTGCGCTTGCGCGGGCGGCTCATCGCAGCACTCTCCGGTGTGGGATGGGCAGGGTTAGGTGCAGTGGGGAGGTAGGGCCGAATCCTCCGAGAAGAGAAAGTGTCATACATGTAGTTTATCTGCCCTTCATCGGATTTGGGTGGATTGTTGGCTACCCACTTGCGTGGACTTGAACGGCATCAGGTTCTGGAGCGACCGGACGGGGCCGGGCCGTTAGAGGTATTGCCTCGGAGCGCGAGCGACTTGGAGCGCGAGTCAGGAGTGACCGGATGAGCGTGCCGCTAACCACGAATCGCCACGCTCGGTGCGCGGTGCTGACGGGCCGAGCTCGGCGATGTATGGACTAGCAATGGTACGAATCTTGAATACATCACCCGACCGCCATGTGGCGGACTTCTTCACTCTCCGGCGGTTTGCATCCGCAAGATCCATGGTTGCGATGGACGAGATGACGAGTTGATGGACAGCTCTGGTGAGTGCGACGTAGAAGAGCCGTCGACCCTCCTCAAAGGCAGCCTCGGTATCAGTAGGGTCGGTTGAAGTTATGGTGGGAAGAATTCCATCTACTGCGCTAACTATGTAAACGGCGTCGGCCGTGAGTCCTTTCGACTTGTGGAGACTCATTACGCGGACGAAGTTCGGCTGCTGTGGAACATCGTCCTGAGTGACGGCTGACACGATGTCGTTGAGTAGGTCGCTGGGCCTCTCCGCCGCTTTGAGAGACTCGAGGGCGACGCTGCGCAATCCGGCATGTGGACTGGCATCAGGGGGGAAGAGGTGATCAACGAGGTCCGGCAACTCTAGTGTCCGTAGTTGTTCCACGCGGTGCATGGATCGCTTGTAACGTGTGACGAGGGATGGGATCCGCAGGTCAGAGAAGCGCTCGCCAGTCGACAGCCTTCGGAGCACTTCGGTGGGGTCGAGCGAGTTCGTGTAACAATGCTGGAGAAGCCTTTGGTACGTAGAGGACCTCCCTGACTTGTCCTCTAGGCCTACGAGAACGCGAACAGCTGGTAGATCGGTCCGGTCTACGACGAGGCGGAGCAACGCCACTGTCTCCTGAGACTCGTTCGAGTCGAGTTCTTCCTGGGTAAAGTAGGAGCGCACCGGGATGTCCACGTCAAGCAGCCGGTCTCGGATTCCCTCGCCAGTCTTTCTCCAGTTCGTCAGAACGAGAATCTCACCTGGCTCAATCTCTCGTCGACCGACATCGTCAGCGATTGCTGACACAACTCCGTCGATCTCTGAGGCAACGTCCGCCCACTGAACTATGGAGACATCGCCTTGCTGGTCATGGTCGAGGGGGTACAGCGGAGCTTTGTTTCGATCTGGGGCCTGCGCTATTAGCGAGTTAGCCATGTAGACAACATTCGCTGGCGATCTCCCACACACCTCTATACCGTGTGTCTCAACGTCGTCTCTTGCAAGGAAGCGCTGAATCCCGAATGGATTAGCGTAACGTACGCTATAGATCGACTGGTCATCATCGCCAGCTATACACAAGGTTGTTGCTCTCGCGGCCAGCACCTCCAAGAGATCCTGTTCGAGGGCGTTGAGGTCTTGGTACTCGTCAACGACTAGATGATCGAAAGCGTCGAGTTCCTCCGCCATAGGGTTGGTGGACAAGTAGCCGTGAGCGATCGGAACAACCTCACCGATCAACATCGCACGATGGCGAATCAGCCAACGGCGGACCCGCCGTGCGAAGACGCGGTCCTCATCATCTATAGCAACTTCGGGGTATTCGGCTGCTCCACGGGCCCAACCTGCAAGTAGGGCCTCTAGGCGCCGCCGACGATGATAGATCGAACCGAAGTCACCACCAACATCGCGCAGCATCAGGTCCCGCTCGTGATTCATAAGAATTCTGGGATGCCGGCCAGTTAGCGCAAGGACCGAGTCCCGCATTAGAAGCCCGAGGCAGTAGGAATGAAGAGTCGTAGCTCGAACCGTGTCAGCACCCGAGACGTCAAGTTCTGCGACCTTTTCACGAAGGTCAGCCGCCGCGACCCTCGTGAACGAGGCAAGCAGGATTCGGCCACCCGGGACGCCTCTCGAAAGCAGCCTCGCAACGCGTCGCATGAGCCCATACGAAGTCTTGCCCGTACCTGGACCTGCCAAGACACCGATTCTTGTGGCATCGCTTGCAGCTATCGCGAGATGCGGACCTTCCAGCGCATCATCCCAGTCCACTGAGACCTCCTAAATACGGTCGACAAAGAAGTTCTTGCTCTGGCTCCGGCCTGGAGGCTGCTTATCCCTGTTAGAAGTCGCAGATATCTAGCCACGGCAGGTGGCAGCAGTCGAAGGCTACCTCTCTGGGAGGGGGTGGGAGCGCTGTCCGCCCGCGGTGACCAACCGGCGCCGATGCCTACATACCAAAGCAACAGGGTAAATGGGGGGCTAGTCGGGAGCGGGTGGACGGTGGTGGAGTTGCTTGTGGGCTTCGAAGACGGTACGACCGTCGGGTAGCAGCCAGTAGGGGCTCGGATGGTGAGGTGCGAGTTGGTGGCCGAGGAGGAAGCTGCGGAGGCCGACGGTGAGGGGTGTGAGGGATACTGGCTGGCCGTCGGTTCCAGGGCCGTCGTAGCCATCGGGGTAGTTGTGGAGAACAACTTGCTTGGGGGTGACGACGTGGGCGGTGGTATGGGGCGACCTGGGCCGGTGTGGCTCGAAGGCTTCTCGCATTGACCGGCCGTCAGTCCACCGGAATCGACAACTGAGCATGCGAGTCGGACCAGCAGTTCGAAGGCGTCGTCCGTTGTGTCTCCTATGTCATCCATCGCTTGCCAGCCTACGGAACCGATCAACTGCCCATGACTGATGCCAGCCAGATTGCCTTGCCGATGGTCAAGGGCAAAGCGGATCGCGAACAGCGGCCTACACAGCACCTCGCTTAGCTCCTGCCTCAACCACTTCCGAATGGCGACGCGGGGGTGGATTCCCTCCATCAAAGCCTCAGCGACATCCGGTGTCAGGGCCTCAACCAGAACTGTTTCAAGTCCGGGTGGTGTCGTCTGGGGCCGGGTTCCAACGATCACAGTCGAATTGGGCCACTCAGCCTGCAGAGTTGCGATGCGAGGAGTGAGATCTGTTATCTGGATTCCAGCCTCGTCCAATCCGTCGATGATGAGGTGCACGCCGGTTCGTGAGGGATCGCCGAGACCTTCGGTTTGCCCTGACGCGGCGGTCAGAAGCGGCGAAGTACCCACCTCGGTGGCGCGGAGGAAGACGGGAATCTGGGCGTTAGGATCCTCCAACATCGCGTCGATCGCGACACGGTGGATCCGTTCCAACTCGGTCGTCTTCCCGACGCCCATCGCTCCGCTGACAACCGTAAGCGTTTCTGTGATCGGAGTGGTGGGCGGAGTCTCCAAAGCGCGGGTTGCCAACATCTCCGCTTCCTCGTCCTCGAGACCGATTGCCTTCATCGCCAGTGCAGTGCGTTGATGCTCCCCGTCGCGTCGACGTCCCAGTCTCGCCCGTCGAGTGGTCGCCCCCAGCGTGCTAGGCAGACATGTCCCTAGTCGTGTTAGCAGAGAACTCATGTCGATCATGCCTGCGGTGGGCCCCTTGTCGGTCACAAGCGTGAACAAGGCGTTGCCAAGACTCATCGCGCGGTCATGACTACGCGGGATCCAGACATCAGCGAGCCGGTTGATCAACTCAATCGAGTCTCGAGATGTCTCGCTTCTCACTTCGACAGTCCGCACCTCAAGTGCAGCAAGAACGCGGTACAGCAATTCGGGATCCAAGTCGTTGGTCGCCCCGAGGCAGTGCTTCCATCGACCCTTGAGTCTGCCCCCGTGTGCTTCCACAACCCTGACAAAGCGATCAAAGTCGCCAGGGCTGCGAGCAAGCTCGCATAGCATTGCCATCGAGGTGTGCCCAGGGGAGCCGCTGTCCACGATGACCGCGAGCCGCTTCTCTCCAGTAGCAAACTAGAGGTCGTCACCGCAGACGGCTGTTGCGGCATGAGCGATCAGCTTCGCGAACTTGCCGTTCGATGCCGTGAATGGCTGTTTGTACCTGCACTGCGCGTGGACCGTTCGACTGCCTCGACGCAATAGCTCAACGGAGACTTGCAGATCATCGAAACCCGGAGGGCCAGTCTGCATCTCGATCGCAGCCACGACGCCGCCATGTTCGGTGTGTCGGGATAGGACCAAGTCCGCAGCGCGTAGGGTCGCGACCTTGTACTCGAAGTGGTGTCCACCACCTCCCCAGCGAATGGATGAGCAACGCCGACCATTGCCGTAGTCTGGCATGGAACAGCGGAGACTACGTAGTAGTGCTAAGCAGAGGCTACGCGGTTACTCGTCCGAGCGCGTTCGAGCCTCACCGGATTTGACGCAGCTAGTTGTGCCGTAAGACTCCATAGGTCAGCCTGCTTCAGCTCGGGTGGCGTGTGGTCGGCGGAGCGGGCGTAGGACATCGGCTGGCGCCTTCGACGACGTGTCCGAGCGTGACTCGCGGCGAACCCGGCTCGGGAGGTGACCCTGTCGGCGCGCCAGCTCGGGAAGCCTGGCGGGAACCGTGGAGTGTCGCCCACGTGGCGATGTCGTCGCCGCATCGCGTTGGTATCCGTTACCCAGTTGATGGATCCAGTGCGAGGACCTCGGTGAGTTCCTTTGTCACTGCCATTTCGGGGTGGACGAGTGGGGCGAGTACATCAACAGCGAACTGATGCTTGTTCTCTCCGAGTCCCTCCGCATCGTCCAAGACCTGCCGAGAGACATCGAACACGGCGCCCAGCGCCCCTTTGGCGGACCCGGTCGGCTGTAGTGCTAAGTCGCGTGTAGCTTTCAGCCTGCTGAGACCGTTGTCCGTCCGGATACCACGGGCAGCTACCAGCGCTTCGAGTACTTCATCGTCGACAAGATATGACTCGAGGGAGCGACGTTGGAGGACTCGCAGACTCGTGTCATCCGCAAGCAGACGATTCCTGTGTTCTTCGGTGAGGTCATCGCGGTCGCGCAGTTTCAAGAGACGCGTTCCTGGTGCGATGACGGCTGCTATCGCTGCTGCCGTTTCGAGGTCGCCCTTTCCTCCGCCGGATACGAATTCCACGCGCTGGTGCAGGTGCCGGAAGATCTGGCGGTAGATACGTGCGTCCCAGGCAGTGAACCGGCCGCTGATGCTGCCTTCGCACACGACTAGAACAGAGGGTGCGAGGAGACCGGCCAAGTCGTCTAGAGCGACAGCAAGAGCCTCTTGGAGGAGCCGCCGTGAGGGATTGGCTGGTTTCAGCGCAACGTTGGGTGCCGGGCCTCTCACTCGTCCAAAGTCCAGGAACGCTACCCGAGCGGGATATGTGGCGGCAATGTCGAAGGCTTGGCGGATCATCCCCACCGAGTGAGTAGCTATCCACAACTGAGAGCCTGCCGGGAGGAGTCGGAGCAGTTCGGTGAGAACGGAGGCTTGCACGGCGGGGTTGAGATGGAGTTCGGGTTCGTCTAGGCAAACCAGAGGGTCGTCGAGTTCGGTAACCGCAATGTGGACATCGAGTAGCAGGTCGAAGACGGCCTTCTCTCCACCCGAGAGATTCTCATATCGGAACTGTCGGACATCGTCTCTTGTGAAGTAGAAGGAACCCTCAGATGTGGGGTCTCCCAGTCCGGTGAAGCGCAGATGCGGGAGCACACGCGTGAGTGAGTCCTGTACCGGGGTCAGTCGCGCTCGGATCTTTTCAAGATCTTCACTAGCGCTAGGACCGTCCAGGTTGGCGAGCATCGGAAGGAACCCGGCTGCGAGCCGTTGGTAGTGCGCCACCATGGCCGCGTCGGTATCAATCATACGATCGAGGCGAGCGTCTTGTTCGAATTCCTTCTGCTTCTGTACAGCGCTTGACAGCACGTCGGGCGTGTTCCGATGAGCGGTACGGACATGTAGCTGATTCCCAGGTGGGTTTATCCCGGGGGAGGGGTGGACTTTGATCTCCGGCGTCCCGAACACGCCCCCTGCAGAGTTGAAGTACAAGTTTGAGTGGCGTCGGATCCGGGGTCTGCCAGCGTTTCGAGCCCAGACGAGCAACGCGTCAAAGACAGAGGACTTGCCAGAGCCATTCGGGCCGAGCATCACGATTAGTTTGACTTCGGGGCCCAAACCGGTGATCTCCAAGGATGCGAACCGCTTGAACGTACTCGGGATCTTCAGACTAGATACGCGCATCGATCGGGTTCCGGTAACTAGTAGCGGGCGATCACTTCGGGCAGGTCACCGAGGGAGCGGAGCCGGTCCTGTGCGATTAGTTCCTCAAGGGTGTTCAATGCTCTGCGGTTGTTTTGGCATGCGGCGCGAAGTTGTTGTAGTGCTACGTGGTAGACACAGTCCAGTTCGCCGGTTCCTCTGGCTATGGCAGCGAGCCTTGAGGGGAGTGGTTCGGCTGTGACGGCGACGAAGTGGGGTTGGCGGCCTCTTCTGTGTCTGGTCAGCACGACACCTTCGTGGCGGATGTTCTGAACCCGGTCGGAGCGGATGGTCCACTTGCACGACACCGCAGCATGCAGATGTCGACGGGGACCAATCTTGATACCTATCGTAACGTCGGGTTTGATGAGGTAGTCGGTACCTAGCGACGATCTGAGCGTGGGGTTAGCTTCGGCGATCAATTGGATGCGGGCCAGGTGTTCGTACTGCGCGAAGTCGGTGACATCGCGGCGGTCGGTCGTCCATTTCCCGTTTGGGACCAGCTGCCACAGACGTTCTTCGAGGATCTGCTCGATGGCCTTCTCGAACCTGCTTCCTGCTGTCTGGCCCGGAGCTCCGGTCGACCGGGTGACTTCTAGTTGATCGAAGACCGCGGCGGCTATTTCCACGCTGGGACGACTGTCTTTGTCAGCGACGTTGGGCACCTTACCGTCGATGCTGAATTTGCTCTTGACACTTCGCCATCCGAGAAGGTCGAGGATTGCTTGGGGTACGGCGTTGCTCACGTTTTAAGCCAGCGCGGTGGCTGTGAGGTGGCGTGCTATCGCTTCTGCCAGCAGCGGTGGCACGGCGTTGCCGATTTGTTTGGCGATTTCGATCTTGCTGCCACACCACACAAAGTCGTCTGGGAAAGATTGGAGCCGCGCGGCTTCCCAGTGGCTAATCGAACGGTTCACACACTTGTCGGGGTCATGGGTGTCCCATTGGGGGTGGAGGTAGCGGCCCTTTTCCGGTTTGAAGAACTCGGTCCGGATGGTCAGCGACGGTTCGTCCCATTCCATGCGACCCATCACGTCGACGGTCCCTGTCGGTTTGTTCTTCCAGCAGTTGGGAAGGAGATGATCCGGGAGGTCGAATCGTCCCCCTCCGGGCGGTATCAGTTCGTAACGTCTCCGTGACAACTCCCTTGGTCTCCTAGAAAGGTGCAACTCGTTTACCTTGAACGGACCCGCGATACCCGACTCCAGCAAGCGGGCGGGTAGCACCGTAGGGCCAGTCGCGAAGGGGATGCCCGCAAAAGCGTCGCGTACCGTCGCCCACCGGGCCGAGGGGTCGTCTTTCCCATGGGAAGGCGGCGGAAGAGTCGGCGGAGTGTGTCGAGACCCGACGACGATGGCCCGGCGCCGCCGCTGAGAAACCCCGTAGTCCGCCGCGTTCAATACTCCAGCGGTGAGTTCGTACCCGTCCAGAGGGCCGTTTCTTGACCAGTCCACCAACAGGCCGTACTGGTCGGATTTGAGGAACTGTGGCACGTTCTCGAGGACGAACACGTCCGGGCGGGCGAGGCGAACTACTCTGGCGTACTCCCGCCACAGGAGATTGCGGGGATCGTCGGGGTTACGTGTACCCAGATTCGAAAATCCCTGACAGGGAGGGCCTCCCACGACCACATCCGCCCTCGAGAACACCTCGTCGGGTACCACTGCTATGTCGTCACAGATCACATGGTCACCGAAGTTCGCCACGTAGGTAGCCGCCGCCGAGCGGTCCCACTCCACCGCCAGAACCGGATCGAACCCAGCTCGGCGGAAACCCTCGGTGAGACCGCCGCACCCGGCGAACAAGTCAATTAGCCTCACAGGCCCATCCCGTCCGTACAGAATCACATTCACGTGATTCCCAGTAACTATAAACATAGCGCGGCCCACCGACACGACCGGGTACCGTTGGAGTCGTGCCACAACCCGTGCCCCCGTCGGCTGCCAAATCGGCTCAGATGAGCCGCGTGAAGAACCGCCATACAGCACCCGAAATGGCCATCCGACGCGAACTCCACCGCAGAGGACTCCGATACCGCGTGAACATGCCCCTCCCCCAGATCGGCCGGACCCGGCCAGACATCGTGTTCACCAGAGCCCGGGTAGCCGTATTCATCGACGGATGCTTCTGGCACCGATGCCCCGAACACGGAACCGCCCCCAAAACCAACCCGGGCTGGTGGCGCCAAAAGCTCGACACTAACGTAGAGCGCGACCGCAGAACCGACACGGCGCTAGCCGAGGCGGGCTGGACGGTGATACGTATCTGGGAACACGAAGATGCCATCCCCGCAGCCGACCGGGTTGAAGCGACCGTGCGCAACTTTTGGTCCAACGCGCATCTACCAGCATGGGGCGGGCACGAGCGTCGCCGGAGCCCGGTCCTCTAACCCTTCGGAGATGCTCCACGGGGCTTCACCGCCGGATGGGCCTACGGTTGCCAAGGCCCAAGGTACCGTATGGTGGATTCCCGACGGGCAGCGCTGGTATGGAAGACTATCCGAAGGGTCACTCCTTTCGCCGTCCAGGGCCAGAGTCGGCGCGGCGCTAACTCTAAGGTTCAGCCTGCCGTCGCTATTCGGCGGCGATGCGGGGGTTTTCCGCCTGGGCGTGATCTTCAGGGTCCTGTTACCAACGACTCGCGCAATGCCCTAGATGGCTCGAACCTGAACGGACTACAACCGGTCAAGCTCAAACACGGGCCACCTCGCGCCCTGTGTGACCGGGTGTCTCTACCTCGGATCTCAGTTAACTGGCTCATCGGATTGCAGTGGGGAGTAACCGTCGCGAGCAGGTCCCAATTGGGCTTGCCTGCGTAGAGGAGTGCTCTGATCCGGTAGTTGGCGAAGTTGAACCCGAACGCTGCCCGCTTGACGCGTTTGATCAGGTTGTTGAGGGATTCGGTGGGTTCGTGGTCACCTTCGAGATGTGCCAGTTGGCGATCTGTGGGGTCCAGCGGGCGATGGTTCTGCCCAGCTTGTTGATCTCGGGCGGGCGGGACTCGTCTTGGAGGTCGTCGGCGAGCCGGGTGGGTGTATCGGAGCGCAACGGCTGGGTGTCGATGTCGTAGATGCCCCGTACGGTTTGCTTCGCATGCCAGGCTGAGCGCACTTCTCCATGGGGGTCGCCGGTGTCGAGGAGGCCACGCAGCCGTGTCCGGTCCCGGTCGCTGATGCGTTCGGAGGCGGCGGGTCGTCTTTGCGGCCTCGGTGGCACAGGGTTTCGGTCTGGGTTCAGCGTCTCACCTCGTCGAGTCGCTGGTTGGCGAGGCGTATCACGTGGAAAGGGTCTGCCACCTGCAGCGCGTTCGGCAACACCCGGTCATAGGCTGACCGATACGGCCCTGACATGTCCAACGCTTCCCAGCGGATCCCGTTGGGCCACTCCGCCGGTTGCGACTGGAACCAGCCAACCGCGCTCTGGGCTGTTCTACCAGGCACTATGTCGAACCTACTGGCGGCCGCCAACATCGACCACAGACGTGCACCACACCTTGGTGCGCCACCGGCCCTGCCGCCAGAACAGGGTCTCATCAACTCCCACAGTCTCGACTTGGCCGACCCGATCGCCATCCGCTTCCAGCAGCGCTTCACCCCACCGGGCGACTTCGTTGGTAAGCGGTGCCTGTGGGCAGCCAGAAACGTCAGTGGGCACGACCCCCACCATGCCAGCCCCCACGTCGGCAGCAACCACTGCCCCGTCGTCAGAGACCACCGCTACCGCGGCGGACACTCCGGTAGCAACGGGTTCTGAACCGACACCCGCCGTTGATTCTCCATCACCCACAACACCGGAACAGTCGAATCCGGCCGGGAGCTTGTTAGCGCTGTTAGATCGCTTGGTCGTGGAAGCCGAACATCCCGACGGTTACGACCGTGGTCTGTTCCGTCACTGGATCGACGCCGACGGTGACGGTTGCGACACCCGCCGCGAGGTACTGATCGCAGAAGCGGTCACCGCACCGTCGGTAGGTGGTGACTGTGCGCTGTCCGATGGGGTGTGGGTGAGCCGCTACGACGCCGAGACCGAGACAGGCAGCGGACGCGGTTTCGATATTGACCATCTGGTGCCGCTCAAAGAAGCCTGGGAGTCGGGCGCCTACGCGTGGGATCCCGAGACCAGGGAACGATTCGCCAACGACTTGGGATACGAACATTCCCTTGTAGCAGTATCTGCTCGGTCTAACCGCTCCAAGGGTGCGCAGGATCCCACAGGTTGGCTACCGCCAGAAGTGTCGCAGCGTTGCTGGTACGCGACGGCATGGGTCCATGTCAAAGCCCGGTGGGAACTCAGCATCGACCCCGCCGAAGCTGACACCCTGAGAGACCTCGTAGTGGGATGCCCTGACAACGCAGCCGACACTGCACTACCGGCGCCGGTCGTGACCACAGCCACTCCCGTGGAGACAACATCGGCTACTGATCCCCCAGCAGACGGGTGTCACCCCGACTACAGCCCCTGCCTTCCCCACCTAGAAGGAGATGCCCTGAACTGTGGTGACCTAGACGCAGCGTTGAAACCCGTAACAGTGCGAGTGGTCGGTGTGGACCCCTACCGCTTCGACCGCGATGGCGACGGCCAAGGCTGCACCAGTTGAACCCGCTTCCCCCGACCGTCGCTCGGGTCGCAACGGGCGGCGGCGTGGGGCTGATCGTGGGATCCACAAGCAGTTGGTCTGGCAAGACGTGCTGCGACTAGGGCCCTTGAACACTCGGTCAACGGACAACTCCTCCGCTGCGCAGGCGAACGGAGGTCATGCACCGACTGCGGACGCAGAAGGTGCGGGGGTGATCTGAGAACGCGCCTCCGTGGCTACGCCCAGTGCCATACTGGGGTGGTGTCTGCGGTTGCTCATCCGTTCGCCGCGGCGGGTGGTGGAAGCCTGTTCGAGTACAAGGTCGCGACCCTGGTCGCAGCGGACCTCGTCACTTCTCGAAATACCGAACATGGCGGCCGCGTGGCCGGCGTCGAGTACAGACCGGCCCAGCGGGTTTCGACGATCTGAGAGTCTCTGTCGAGTTGTTGGGTGGCGGCAATCGAACGGTTCATGTGCAATGCAGGCACAGGCAGCCGTTTACAGCATCGGACGTCAAGTTCCGGAACCTGATCGCTCAAGCTGCAGCGGCCGTCCGCCGCGACGTCCTCTCGTTTGCTACCGGGGAGAGGCGGTTTGCGGTCATCGTGGACAGCCGCTCCCCCGGACACGCCTCGATGACAATGCTGTGCGACCTTGCTCGCGATCCGGGTGACTTAGATCGCTTTCTCAGTGTTGTGGGAGCTCACGGAGACCGCCGAGAAGCTCGATGGCAACACCTGCCTTGGGGTAGCCGGCGACTTAGGGCCCGAGTCATTGCACCGTGTGCTTGGTGCTCTTGAGGTGCGAGCGGTCGAAGTGAGAACCCAGAGATCTCCAGACGCGATCGAGATGATCAACCGGCTCGCTGCCGTCTGGATCCCGCCGGATCATGAGCGGGCGATGAACCTTGCCAACGCTTTGTTCAGGGTTCTGACCGACATAGGGCCTGCCGCAGGGATGATCGACTTGAGCTACCTGCAATCACGACTGGGGGCATGTCTGCCCAGCACGCTCGGCGCGACCACTCGAAGGGCGAGCTCGGCCGGCGACGCAAGGGGGGCATCGACGCGTAGCAATGGCGATGAAGGCTGTCGGTCTCGACGACGAAGAAACGGACACGGTCGCAACCGATGCTCTGGCGACCCCGCCCACTATTACTGTTTCAGAAGAGTTGACGGTTGTCATCGGAGCGATGGGTGTCGGGAAGACCACCGGGTTGGAGCGCATCCACCGTATGCGATCGACAGAGCGTTGGCGGATTCGAACCGCCTGACACACCTATAAGCCCAGGTCAGCCGCCTTTTGGAATCAGAAGAATGTTACTTCGGATGTTATCGGCACTTCGGATGAAACCGCTCAGTCTGCACCCCAGCGGTGCTGCTCGGCATTGTCATGACAGCACCCAACCCCTGGTCTATCCTAGGCACCAAGGGCTCGGAAGGCCGCTACACGCACGCTGATCCTCCTACGTACTAATAGCGGTGAGGCCTACAGACGAGCGGCCCTACCGACACCTTTGACCAGATCGTTCGCGAGATGCTACCTGAAGCCGACGAGCTCTCAGCTGCAATTCGACCTTGGCATCCCAATCTGCGGCCGGCGTTCCTGGTGGTGGCGTGGCGTCGGGTGCGGACCAACAAGGATGCACGAACCATAGGGGTCGATCGGGTGACACCCTGCTCTCTTCTTCCCCGTGCTGAGGAACTACTGGTCGGGCTGCGGGATGATCTCAAGGCGCTGCGGTTCGTTCCTCAGTGGCCAGTTCGCGACCACCCCTGACCGGGCACTTCGGTGGTGGTTCCGAGACCACCTCTCCTCCCGAACCCGGACGACGTCACCTCGTCTCAGCAACTGAGACTCCTGGAGAGATGCCTGGTACGATTACGAACACCAGTTCGTGCCCCCTGTCGGCATGAGTGTGGTAGGACGGAGGGATGGTGGAAGAGAGCGAACAACCAGGACATCGAGTGGTGGTCGATTCGGAATTCGGAGACGTAGAGCACTGCGATGCACCAAGCGAGCAGATCGTGGACCGAGGGAGCATCAATGCGAGATAGAAGTCGTGCTATTCCCAGGAGATGGGTTCACGATCCCCATCACCTACGCCGGGGTTGAACGAATGAGCCGACCGAAACAGCGGCGGCGGCCGCCCAGTCGCGCTGATCTGAGGCGTAGTCGAGGAGCATCTGCGGATATACGGGGATGGAGTGACTCCTTCTGCAAAGAACTGCGCCCGTTGCTGATACGAGCATCTGGGGAACTGAATCAGTATCTTGACCCACCTGTACGTCTGCCCCCAGTCTGGTTTGACTCTGGAGGCCCGCGTACTGTGACTTGCCCTCCGGGTCCACCGCGTGTCCTTCTTAACGTGACGGAAGGGAGATACTGGGGGCAGGTTGTCTACCAGTACGGACATGAGTTCTGCCATTGGATCGTCAATTCCGTTCAACCCCGAAAGCATGCGCACTGGCTCGAAGAGTCACTATGTGAGACTGCGGCCCTCTTCGTGCTCAGGCGCATCAACCAGTGGAGGAGCGTGTCCCTGCGCAAGTACGCGGAGGGAAGACTTGCACAGGTTCGCCAACCAGCCGATGGCAACCTTGCTCGTTGGCTCTCGACCCGTGAAGGGACTCTACGCACTAGCGATCCGGGTAGTGATGAGTCACGAACCCAACAAGCGGTAGTCGGCTCTTTCCTGCTACCCCTCTTTGAGGAGGCCCCTGTATCGTGGAGGGCGATCTCTCACCTACCCGTCGGAGAGGTCTCGGCCTTGGATAGCCGCCCGTTACCCGAGTATTTGGAGACTTGGTATAACCAGGTGAACGAACGTGACCGTGCCGTTGTAGCCCAGGTGGATCGGCTGTTGCGTGATCACCGACCGTAGACCACCCGCACATTCCGCCATGGTCCTCGCACCCGCCGACGACTACGCCGGCCGTAACCCGGTCGAAGGCGTCAACGGGATGATCAAAAAACGACGGCAGCTACAACCCCGCATCCTGCCGCGTGTTCGGCACCGCCGCACACACACTCGCCACGCTCCTAGCCGCAGTCATCCACAACTCAAACAAACCCGACGAGCCCGCCGTCCCCAAGAACCGCGACAACATCCCCGCGGGCCGTCCCGAACAAGCCACCCCCGACACCACCCCACCAGACGCACCAACCCCGCACACGGCCGATCCCACACCCACCCGGGCACCCCCATAAACCAGCCCTCGCCCATCCCCCACCGACGGAACCCGATCGTCGGACCAGACGCGTCCCCACCCAGCCGTCAACACCGCCAGCGCCCATAACCGGCCCCACAACCACGCCGAACACCGCCAAAACCGGCTCCAACACCCCCGCAACCGGCCAAAACGCCGACCACGCCCCCTAACCCGCGAACTCGACACCCCCCTGGAAACGGAGCGCAGCCATGGTCAGCGGTGTGACTGGCGCGGATACGGATTGTCACACCGGCAACGTACGATGGGGGTAGATGAACGGATCCCCCTATCAGTGCATTCGGTATAGCTCGCCCGACACCGCGGGCGAGCTACTCGCCGCTGCCGGGCGAGCTGTAGAGGACCCGGCGTGGACAAAGGGATGTCAGACATGACCGACTACATGGCCCTGATGGACAGGTGGGCCGGTGAGCACATCCGTTACGAGATAGAAGGGACTCTTGAAGACCTACCCTGTATGCTCGCGTCCACTAGCTACAACTTTCGCGACGATCTGTATCCCCGCCTAAGTGCTATAGACGAACAGATTCCAGGTGTGGGTATGCAATATGCTCACTGGGAGGGAATTACTCCACGGTTCCCCTTCGCCGAGGCGTTCGACGCCGTGGTCCGGCCTTTGAGCTACGTTCCGTATCATCTTGCCGCGCCGATGGCCTACAGCGTCATGGCTCGTGAAGTAGTCAACGATTCCGGTGCCCACATCGAGCAGTGTGTCAAGAAGCTCTGCATCACCGGGCGCAACCGTCGTCGATCGCTTGGGCAGGTCATCAACAGTAAGAGGGCTGTGAAACGGCTGGGTGTTGAGCTTGTTGAGGGGATCACGCAGTACACACCGTCGTGGAATGCTGCCAAACATGACTATGAAGGTAGCGGACCGGAATCTGTCATTACCCTCGACGATGCCATCCGTAACTACTTTGCGGCTCGATCACTTGGCGCTGCTGTGCTGAAGGCCACTGGATCGCTGAGTGGAGCAGTGCAAGCCATCGAAGACGCTGCGAACAACCGGGTCTACTACAGAAGGGGGTGTCTACTCGATTCACAAGTCCGCCCCCTTCCGCAGATCGGCAGCGATAGCGCCGTTGATTCTGGGAACCACAGTGGAACCCAAGGTCATGAGCGTCGGCGGGTCCAGCCAGAGTTGGGCGTCACGCCGGTCGATGTAGTCGTGACGCCGAGCTTCGCGGAGTGGCTGAGCGAATTGCCCTACGCGGTAATGGTTGCTGTTGCGGCAGCAGTCGAACGCCTCGCAGCCTACGGTCGCCGTCTGGGTCTCCCAGAGGTCGAGCGTGTCATCACGAGAGCATTTCCTGAGACTTTCATCCTTGTCCCTGAGCCTCCCGCTGTTGGACGAGCGATCCTGTTTGCCTTCGACCCCATGGGTCGGGCGGTACTAGTAGAAGGCGACTACGGACTCGGAAAGCGGAAGAGGTTCCGTGCCGCTGTGCGCCGTTACCGTAGATCCCGGAAATGGATACGCCTAGTTGCCGGACCCGACCTGCTCCCCTTCACTGAAGTGGTTGCCCATCTCACCGACGAAGACAGGGCCGAGGTCAGTGCGATGCGCGCTTGCGCTGCGGCAACGTCTGCGATGTTGGGTGACATGGAACTTCGCGATGCTCGACAGCGAATCCAATTGGAGCTCGACTACCTCGCGAAGCGCCCTGAGCCTGGTATCGACGATGCGCTGCTCTCCGACAACTGGTTGCTGAGGCACAGTCGTTACATAGCTGCCCAGATCGGCTACGGCGACGCCGTCCTAGAAAGTCTACCTGGGGTTGCGTGCGGCTGTAGAGACGCCTGAACAGCGGGGCACCGCCCGCGATGCCTCTGGGCAGGGCGTTAGTCCCTCATAGTTTCAGGATGTTGATCGGGGCGTTGGCATCGTCGGGTAGGTCTTGACTATGCGAGCTAACGCTTCCCCATCACCGCTGATCGTGAGGCTCGTGGTCCTGGTTGATGTGCTGGACGTTGCCTTCAGGGCTTAGCGGACCGTTTCGATCGTCTCCGTCGATCAGCTTGGGTGAACATGGCCTTATGTTGGCGATCATTGAGATTCACTCATACTGGATTTGCCCCGTTTGGTGGGGGGTCGCTGC
>JAPPFW010000048.1 GCA_028821575.1 bacterium
TCGCGCCGATGACCGCCTTCACGGCCAACCGGGAGAACACCGAAGCGCTCACCGCCGTCTTCCGTTTCGGCATCACGCCCATGTACCTCTTCTCCGGCACCTTCTTCCCGATCACCCAGCTACCCGATTGGCTCCGGTCCGTGGCGACCGTGACGCCGTTGTGGCACGCGGTCGAACTGGCCAGGAGGGTGGCCCTGGGCCACAACTCGGCCCTCCCGGCCTGGCAACACGTCGGATACCTGGTCCTGGTATTCGTCGTGGGGGCTGCCCTGGCCTACCGCTCCTTCACCCGTCGGCTGAACGTATGACCACCCGTACCCTGGCACTCCGGGTCTTGCCGCCTCCGCTGGTAGGGCTGCGCGCCCAGCGCCTGATCGAGCGCAACATGCTCGTTTACCGGCGGGCGTGGATGATTGTCGTGTCGGGCTTCTTCGAGCCGGTCTTCTACCTGCTCTCGCTGGGGATCGGGATGGGCCGCCTAGTCGGAGAGGTAGCCGGACCGGGAGGTACCACCATCAGCTACGCGGCCTTTGTAGCACCGGCTCTCCTGGCCGCGTCGGCCATGAACGGAGCGGTGTTCGAGTCGACCATCAACATCTTCATCAAGCTCCGCTACGGCAAGATCTACGACGCCATCCTTGCCACCCCCCTGCGCCCGTGGGACATCGCCATCGGGGAGATAACCTGGTCGTTGATCCGCGGTGTCCTCTACTCGACCGGGTTCGTCGTGGTCATGGCGGTGATGGGCCTGGTTGCTACGCCAATGGCGATCCTCGCGATACCGGCGGCGACGCTGATCGGCTTTGCCTTCGGAGCAGTCGGCATGGCGGCCACCACCTTCATGCGTAGCTGGCAGGACTTCGATCTGGTCGTGCTGTTCATGCTGCCCCTGTTCCTGTTCAGCGCAACCTTCTATCCGCTGGACGTCTACCCGCCGGCCCTCCAGGCGCTCACGCAACTCTCCCCGCTGTATCACGGAGTCGAGCTCATCCGGGCTTTCACCCTCCACTCGTTCGACCCGGGGATCTTCGGCCACATGGCCTACCTGATCGCGATTGGATCGGTCGGGCTCGTGGTGACCGGACGGCGGCTCGGGGCCCTACTCAAGCCGTAAGGGCGGCCTCCCGACCTGCCGGCACTTCTCGCAATGCGGCGACTTGACCCGCGCAGATGACCGGGGCCATGCCGGTGACTGCTTTCGGTACCCCGTTCCGGGTAGTGGGCCATCACTTGATGTCCGTCGATCCGGAGGGCTCCCCGGGGAAGGGCGGCGTGGGCTCGGCCCGCGTCTCTCCCGACGACCGGACGGGTCCCGGCTGCTCGTGAGGGAGGACGTCTCGGAGGGGAAGCCCTCGCAGCATCAGCCCGGCAATGGTCGCCGCTACGGCTACCGGTATCGCCAACCGGAACATCTGCGCCGAGCTGAGCGCCACAGCCTCGCGGATGACGACGCGCACGGATGGTTCCATCGTGGCGACCACGGCCGGGCTCGCGACCAGTTCGCTGACGTCCAGACCCGACACGGGAGAGTCCGGCGGCAGCCTGGCTGCGAGGAGTCCGGCGAGGCGTGCGTTGAACAGTGCCCCGAACACGGCTACCCCGGTACTCCCGCCTAGCTGGCGGAACACCTGGACCGACGATGTCGCCACTCCCAGATCTCGAGGATGGACTGAGTTCTGTATCACCAGGATCAGCACGGGGATCAGGATTCCCATGCTCAGACCGAAGACGACGAGGTAGCCGGCCGCCGCCGCCGGGCTGGTCGACACGCTCATCGTGCTCAGCATCGCCAGTCCGACCCCGAGGAGAACCGACCCTGCTATGACCACCGATCGGTAGCGACCCCATCGCGCCACCATCCGTCCCGACACGAGGCTGGCCACCAAGGAGGCGGTGAGCATCGGGACCAGGAGGAGTCCGGAATGGGTCGCCGACATGGCTAACGAGATCTGCAGGAAGACGGGGAGGTAGGCAAGCGGAAGGAAGAGACCGAAGCCGGCGATGAAACTGGTGGCGTTGACAGCCGAGAACTCGCGGTTCCGGAAGAGGAACAGCGGCAGGATAGGCGATGGGGCTCTTCCTTCCTGCCGCACGAACCACACCAGCGCCAGCACCCCGACGGCCATCGTTGTTAGGACCACCGGCGAGTCCCACGCATGCTGATCAACCCCCAAGCTCGCCACGAGCAGGACCGCAGCCAGCCCGGTTGCCAGGAGACCCGCCCCGAGCCAGTCCACCACGATCCCCCTGGTCACCGGCGGATCAGTCAGGTTCCGGCGGATCACGGTCAATGTGACGATGGCCAGAAGCACGCTGGGATAGAACGCGAGGCGCCACGAGACGTGATCCACGGCCAAGCCTCCCAGCAAGGGTCCGCAGACGCTGGCCACCGCGAACACCGCGCTTATGTAGACCTGGTATCGGCCCCGCTGTCGCGGTGTGATCATGTCACCGACGATCATGTAGCTGAGGGAGATCAGGCCGGCCGACCCGGCTCCCTGTACGGCCCGGCAAGTGATGAGCTGACCGATCCCCTGGCTGAGACCGGCTGCGCAGGATCCCAGGGCGAACAGGAGGATGGCGACCTGCATCAGCCTCCGGCGACCGTAGACATCCGACAACTTGCCGTAGAGCGGAACCGTGACCGTCGACGCGAGCACGTTGGCGGTCAGCACCCAGGGAAGCAGGGTCAGGGCACCCATCTCACCGACGATGGTCGGCAGAGCCGTGGACACGATCGTGTAGTCCATCGCCGCGATGGCCATCGCCAGCAGCAACGCCATGAAGGTTCTTCGCACCTTCGGCGTCAGCCTCGATGCGCCCTTACTTGCCTCGGTATGGACTCTGTGCCTTCGGATCATTGACAAGCCTGGTCGGCACCGGGAGACCTGAACCGGATCACCCGATCACAGAGCCTCACGCGCGCACGGCGCGGAACCGGGCTACGCGATCGACGATGGCCGACTCGGTGGGAAGGCGCTCGATGCTGGACGCGCCAACGAAGCCGTTGAGCCTCGGAACCAGCTGAAGCGCCTCCGCCAGGTCGGACGGTTCGGAGATAGGGCCGCCATGGCAGAGGACGGGAATGAACCTTCCGGCCGCGTCGGCGACGCCGCAGATCTCCTCGATCACGGGAGCCAGAGATGCGACGGTCCGCCGGTCGGAAGCGCCGATCATGCCTCCCGTGGTGAGCCCCACATGCGCGACAAGCACATCAGCGCCTGCGTCGGCCATCGCGCTCGCCTCCGCGGCGTCGAACACGTAGGGCATGGTGAACATCCCCATGCGGGAGGCCAGCCCGATCATGTCCACCTCGGCCGAGTAGGACATGCCGGTCGCTTCCAGCGCGCGCCGGAAGCCCCCGTCTATCAGGCCCACGGTCGGGAAGTTCTGGACCCCGGAGATCCCGCATCCCGCTAACTCGTCCAGGAACCTCCCCATGTCGCGGAACGGGTCGGTTCCACACACCCCGGCGATCACCGGCATCGTGTCCACAACGGTGACGATCTCCCTCGTCATCTCCAAGACGATCCGGTTGGCGTCGCCGTAGGGCATCAGCCCGGCCAGCGATCCCCGTCCCGCCATCCGGTACCGGCCCGAGTTGTAGATCACGACCGCGTCCGCCCCGCCAGCCTCCGCGCACTTCGCGGACAGGCCGGTGCCGGCACCGGCCACCACGATCGTCTCCTTCCTGCGTGCCTTGGCGACCAGGATCCCTGCCAGATCATTGCCCTTCGGCACGGTCGTTCCTGTCCGAGATCGCCAGGAGTCTGGCGGCTGCTGCCTGCGAGAAGGCCGGATGGTTGATGTCGGTGTCCAGCCGGACGATTTCCGCGTCCGAACCGGCGAGCGACTCCCGGAGCCCCTCGGCCAGGGCCATATCCGCCGCCGGGTCGTGGAAGGGGCCTCCTTCCCCGGCAATCCCCGACGATCCGCGCAACGGGAGCATGAGGACCGCCGGGCCCATCGCCTTCGCCAGTCGAGCCCCGATCACCCGGCCGATCTCGATGCACTCCTCCGGGGAGGTCCGCATCAGCGTGACGAGTTCGTTGTGAACGTGGAACACCCGGTCGCCGAAGTGCTCCGGAACCGATTCCCGCGGTCCGAAGCGCACCATGTCGGTACCCCCGGTGGACACGACCTGGGGAACGCCGAGGCGGCCGGCCGTCCTCAGCCGGTCACCCCCAGCCGGCTTCGTCCCTCCCACCACCTCGTCGGCTATCTCCACGGTGGTCAGGTCGAGCATGGCGCTTACACTCATGGGCCCGATCAATCGCTCCATCGTCCGCCCACCCTCCCCGGTGGCATGGAAGGTCACGACCTCGTAGCCGGCCTCCTGCAGCCGGGCCCGAGCCGCGGTGACCCCTCTCGTCGTAAGACCGAGCATGCTCGCGAAGGCGAGGCTCCGGTCGCCGGCGGGCACGGGCGCAGCCCGGACCGCGCCCGCGATGGCTGCTGCCGCGTTCGAGAGCACCCTGCGGGTGAGACGATTCAAGCCTGCGACGTCGGCAACGGACGACATGAGCAGAACGTCCGAGCCGCCGGCCAGGGCTCCACCCGCGGAAGCCACCTGCGTGGACACGATCATCTTGGGCAATCCGAAGGGCAGTCGCGAGAAGGCTCGGACCGCTAAGGAGGTGCCCCCGGAACCTCCGGCGGCCAACACGCCGGAACAACGTCCCGACTCGACGAGCTCCGCAAGGATCTCCCCGACCCCGTGGCCCATGACTCCCAGCGCCACGGCCCGGTCCCCGGCCGCTGCCAGGTCTGCGACCCTCCGGCCCGCCGCTTCCGCGACTGCTTGGCGGGTGATGTCGGGAGTTACTCCAGGGCGGCCCAACACGCCCGCATCGATCAGTAGCGTCGATGCTCCCGCTTCCCGGATCCGGTCGCGGAGGTATGCGTACTCGTCACCCTTGGTGTCGAGCGTGCCCACGAGGGCTACGACGGGGGATGTCACTGCAGAGGCGAGAAGTCCGTGGGTACCCAGATCTCGTTCGTCATTCCCTCGAGGAGGGGACCGTTCTCCTCGCTCTTCTTGCGGGCGGCCACCCACTCGGGATTCACGCGGAAGCCCTCCCAGATCTCCTCACGGCGGCCAAGATCCTCCCATTTGAGGAGGTAGTGGAGCACGTTGGGATCCCCGATCCGGGGCTCGAAGAAAGCCACCGGCTCGATCCCGGCCTTCTTCCACATGGGAACCGTGGCTTCGGCGAAGCGATCCTTGAGCTCCTCCATCCGTCCATGAACCACCTGGTAGCGCCGGTACTCGTAGAACGTCATCTACTCTCCTTCTTCTATCGACACCAACTCGCCCGTGCTGTTGCGCCGCAGTTTCGCCACACCCGCGACCGCTTCGGGGACGATGGGACCGTAGATATGGGGAAACAGTTCGCCCACGGCATTCGGTTCCCACTTGACCTCGCTTGTCAACCGGGAGGGGTCGATGGTCACCACCATGACGCTGTCCAAGGTGCTGTACCACTTGGCCAAGGTCCCCGGGACCTGCTCGGGCGACGAGCAGTGGAGGTATCCGTCCCTCAGATCGGCTTCGGAAACAGCCACATAAGCCCTGCCGGCGCCGATCGAATCGTCCCACTCCTCATGCGGCATGATCTTGCACACCTGCGCCATTAACACTTCCTTGTCTCCTCGAGGGTTTGCGAACGCCCTCCCCTGGCAGCGGTACGCCCGCTGAGCACGGTTCGTCCGAGATCTCCGGGATGGTTCCTGCGTTGGCTCCGCCAGCGTAGCGAGAGTCCCGCCCCGCTAGCCCCCCTCAACCAGCCCATCCGGGGGTGTCCCGACGCCAGGGACCGCGATGGGTCGACCTGGGCCGAGACGCCGTTCGCGCTGCGGTCGGTTACGTGACTAACCCTGAAACGCTGAGAACTCGCGGAAGTTGTTCACGCTCCATACCGGCGCCAGTGGTCGCCGAACAGGGCCTCCTCGCTGGGCCGGTCCTCCGGGATGGTTGTTGACAGGTGGGTGAGGTTGATGAAGTGGCGGTAGTTGAGGTTCTCGCTGATGCTGTTCCCCGCCCAGGTACCGCAGCCCATCGTCAGGGTGAAGGGGAGCCCGTTCGTGAAGCTGCCCCCGTTACCGATGGCGTGGGCCTGGTTGACGAGCACCCTGACCACGTCCAACTCGGTCGCCAAAAGGCGGGCATTGTCCATCGAAGCCGTGTAGACGCCGCAGGAGTGCCCGCGTCCCCTTACCGCGAGGACGGCCCGTACCGTATCGATCGCCTCCCGGAACCTCGCAGCCCGGTAGACAGTGAGAACGAGCGAGAGTTTCTCGTCCGCAAAGGATCCTGCTTCGGCGGGGAGCCGGTCCTCGACCAGGAACAACCGGGCCTCCTCCGCGTTGGCGCCAAGGCCGGCCCGGCGGGCGAGGACATCGGCGTCCTGCGCGATCATGTCCCGGTTCAGCTTCCCGTCCACCCACAGAGCGTCCCGTATCGCTCGCTTCTCCCGTTCGTCGACCACGTACGCGCCGACCTTTCGAAGCTCGTCCATCGCCCGGTCGTAGACGTCGTCGAGGATGACCAGCGAGTTCTCAGAGGAGCACGAGGTTGCGTTGTCGAACGTCTTCGAAGCCATGACGCCTACGGCCGCCTGCCGGAGGTCGGCGGTGTTGTCGACGATCACGGGCACGTTGCCCGCGCCCACCCCGATCGCAGGCTTTCCGCTCCGGTAGGCGGTACGCACATTGTTCTGAGATCCGGTGACGACGGAGAGGTCGCAGGCCTCCATCAGGGCGGTGGTAGCGGCCCTTGTGACCGGCGCAGGAAGGACTAGCACGAGGTCCTTCGGCGCTCCCACGGTTTCCAGGGCGGCCCGCATCAACTCGATCGCCCGGCTGGTGGTGGAGTAGGCCAGCGGGGAGGGGGCGACGATGACCGCGTTACGGCCCTTGACCGCCATCATCGCCTTGTTGACCGGCGTGGCGGCCGGGTTCGTGGACGGGGTAACCGCGGCCACCACCCCCACCGGCTTGGCGTAGATCATCAGTCCCCGGGAGCGGTCCTCCTCCATCAGCCCCACGGTCCTGGCACGGCTGAGGTCTCGGAGGGTGCCGAACGTCTTGCGCCGGTTCTTGACGATCTTGTCCTCGACGTTCCCGAGGCCGGTGGTCCGGACCGCGAGCTCCGCCAGTTCCCGGGCGTGCTCCGGCTTGTAGAGCGACCAGGCCAGGGCGGTCACCACCTCGTCCACCCGCTGCTGGTCCGAATCGTTGAACTTGGCCATGGCCGACCGCGCCCGAGCCACGAGTTTCACAACGGCTTCGGCGTCCGTGGCCTTCGTAACCCGGGTTGTCATCTGCTGTTGGTCATCGGTCGGCTAGGTCCGCCAGTAGGCGACTGCGACGGTGGCGTTGTCATTGAGGCCGAAACTACGAGCCGAGGTCAGCACGCTTTCGGCGATGGCCGCTGCGTCACCCGACTCCGGATCGCAGGCCGACCCGATACCGGCCGGTGACGCGTCCCAGAGCCATTCGATGTCGCCGTAGTCGGCGGCCAGCGGCTCCCAGGCCCCATCACTGGCAATGATCACCGCGCCGGGCATGTCGGAGTCCTCGAAGTCAGCCATCACCTCCACGTCGGCCAACCCGACGCCGTACCCTGCGTCCTCGGGCGGCATTCCCAGGCATGACTCGATGCCGCCGAAGGGACCCCTGTGGGGAATCCCGCAGCAGTATCCCGCGAAGCCATCATGCCCGTGCCTCAGGATGAACGCCATGGTGTCACCCATCCACCCGATCAACAGGCCGCCCTCGGGTGTCCAAGCGGCGACGCACAGGGTGCTCATCGGAATCTCGCGCAGGGGAACCGGGCGGCTCCCGGATGCGGACAGCGCGAGCACCCGCTCGTTGGCCTCCGTGAACGCCACCGCCATCTCGGCCTCGCCATCGATCCGCCGGGGTAGACCCTCGACGGCCGCCACGGCCGCCTCGGCCCCGCGGGGATGGCCCCCGAGCCCGTCGGCCACCGCGATCACCCAGGCGCCATCGTCCGACACCGCCGTGAACGCCCGGTCCTGGTTCTCCTCACGAGGCCCGATATCTGTCACCGCCGCGACCGACACCGCCCTCCGCGACCGGTCTGGCTCGTTGGATTCTGCATCCGACATAGGCGACATCATGCCAGATCGTCAAGACATCGGAGCTTGTCATGGCCGACCGCCGCAAGCAGACTGACCACTGACCATGAACTTCCTTGAACACGCTGCAAAGGCGATGCTGTCGGAGGGGGGCGTGCGGGTACCGGCCGGCGCACTGGCTCCGACGCCGGATAGCGCCGCAAGGACGGCTCGCCGTCTCGGATCGGTGATGGTCAAGGCGCAGGTCCCGATGGGGGGCCGCGGGAAGTCAGGTGGCATCAGGTCCTCTCAGACCCCCGACGAAGCGTATCGGGTCGCTGCGGAGTTCTTGGGGAGCCGCCTTGGCGGGCACAGGGTTGCCGAGGTATTGGTCGAGGAGCGCATCCCCACCGTTTCGGAACTCTACGCCGCGGTCCTCAACCATCCCGCGGGGCCCGCGCGGCGGGTGGTGCTCTCCGAGCTGGGCGGGGTTGACATCGAGGAAACGGCCCGTAGCGATGCCGGGTTGATCCGGACCCTGGACATCGATCCAAGGATGGATCTGCGCCCGGAGGCCGCCCTGCGCTTCGTGACGGAGGCGGGAATAGGCACGGCTGCGGCAGCCATAGCCGATGTACTCGTCCGGATGTACCGGCTCCACCGGGACTCGGACGCCGAACTCCTCGAGGTCAACCCGCTGGCCGTCACGGATGAAGGCGAGGTGGTGGCCCTGGACTGCAAGCTCGTAGTGGATGGCGCGGCCGGCGCTCGCCAGCCATCCCTCTCCGCAACCGCGGCGCCGGAGCCTCTGACCGAACTGGAGAAGGCCGCCCGGGGACTCGGGCTCCAGTTCGTCGAACTCGACGGCGACATCGGCGTGCTCGCCAACGGCGCCGGCCTCACGATGACCACGATGGACGTGATCTCTCACCTCGGGGGCCGGCCCGCCAACTTCCTCGAGATAGGCGGTGACGCGTACACGAAGGCTCGCCCGGCGCTCGAACTCGTGCTTGCACACGCTGGGGTGCGCAGCCTGGTGGTCAACTTCTGCGGGGCCTTCGCCCGCACCGACGTGATGATCGACGGGTTGACCGAGGCATGGCTGGAGCTGCAACCGGATGTGCCCGCCTTCTTCACAGTCGACGGCACCGGATCCTCGGAGGCCAGGAGGATGCTGAAACAGCGGCTGGGCCTCGAACCGTACGCCACCATGGATGAAGCGATCGCGGCCGCCATCCGATCCGCCGGCGGCCGAAGCGCATGATCGTTCGGGGCCACGAGCGCGTGCTGGTCCAGGGGATCACCGGACGCCAGGCCACGTACTGGACCGCCCGGATGCAGGAGTACGGGACCCGGATCGTCGCCGGCACGAGCCCCCGCAGGGCCGGGATCACCCACTGCGGGGTTCCGGTTCACGGGACCGCCGCAGACGCGATGGAGGCGACCCCCTTCGACGTCGCGGTCCTGTTCGTTCCCCCGCTCAGCGTGGAGGTTGCAGCCCTCGACGCCATCGAGGCGGGGGCCTCCAAGCTGGTGATCCTCACCGAACACGTCCCCGTGCGAGACGTGATGAACCTGATCTCGGCCGCCCGCGCCGCCGGGACGGGAGTGGTGGGCCCCAACACGGCCGGGTTGGTGACGCCCGGCGAGTGCTTCGTCGGTTTCATGCCCGCTTTCGATCCATCGATATTCCGGCCGGGCCGCATCGGGGTGGTGTCGCGCAGCGGCAGCCTCGGGACCCTGGCCTGCCTCAACATCGTCCGGGCCGGGTACGGCCAGTCGGCGTTCGTCGGCATCGGGGGTGACCCGGTGCTGGGTACCCGCACTCGCGACGCCCTGGAGGTCCTGGAGCAGGATCGGCGCACTGACGCCGTGGTACTGATCGGCGAGATCGGTGGTGACATGGAGGAGGAGGCGGCCGGGTACGTGCAGCGGATGAGCAAGCCCGTCGTGGCGTTCGTCGCCGGGCGCGCCGCACCCCCCGACCGGAGGATGGGACACGCCGGTGCGATCTTCCAGGGAGACCGGGGCTCCTACACGTCGAAGAAGCTGGCTCTGGAGGATGCCGGCGCCGTCCTCCTCGACGCTCCGTCCGAGATCGGACCGGCCCTGAAGCAGATCTAGTGGCTTGTGGCTTGTGGTCGAGCGACTACTTAGCTCAAAGGAACCGAGGACAACCGGCATCGCGCCACCTCCCTAACACCCAAGACCGACCTGGCACCTGGGATCTGGCACCAAGACCAGGGTCAAGCGGTCGACTCGGACAGTTGCTCCAGCACTTCGGGAACGCCTTCCGGAGTCACCACGATGAGTCGCAGGCCCGCGGCTTCCAAGGCGGCGGCAGCGGCGAAGGCCCGGTAGCCGCTCCCGCACGTCACCCACACGTCTCGCGACGGGTCCAACCCCTCGGGGAGGCCGTCATCGAGCTGTGGCACGTAGCGGTAGAGCGACCCCTCGATGTGGCCCTCTTGCCACTCCCCCGGAGAGCGGACGTCGAGTACCTGGATGTCCCGACCTGATGAGAGGACCGAGGCCAACTCGTCCGTGGTCCTGGTCTCGAACGATGCCGGCGTGCCGCCGGCAGCCACCCAACCGGATACTCCGTACAGAACTCCGAACACCCTGTCGAAACCGATCCGCCCGAACTGGCGAGCTACCTCCTCTACATCCTGACCGGGCTCGGCGACGAGGGCCACCGGGCTGTCGAAGGGCAGGAGCCACCCCGCCCACACCGCCACCTGATCGCTCATCTCCAGCCCGAGCGATCCCGGAATGTGCCCTGCCGCGTAGGCGGCACGAGGTCTTATATCGACCAGCCTGACGTCGTCCGGCAGGTCGGACGGGTCGAGCGCGTCGAGCTGCGGGCGGGGCAAGGGCCGCGGTCCCATCAGGTTGATGGGACCCATGTGGGAGTAGTAGGCCGGGAAGGGCTGCAACCCCGACAGTTGGCCCTCCACGAAGGCGTCGACGTCCGGATATGCCAGCACCGGGTTGGTCCGCCGCTCCATCCCGATCGTCGACGTCGACCTTCCGGCTCCCGACGCTGTGCAGAACGATCCCTCGCCGTGGGTGGGATAGAGGCCGGTCTCGTCGGGAAGCTCCGCCAGCCGGTTGACCGACCCGTACTGGAGCCGGGCGAGTTGGCGGGCCCGGTCGTCTCCGAGCAGGTCGGGCCGCCCGGCGGAGCCCACCAGCAGGCTTCCTCCGGAGAACACCGCCGCGACCTCCCCTTCCAAGAGGATCAGGTAGCTCATGTGCTCGGGCGTGTGGCCGGGCGTGTGCACCGGCCGGATCGCTACCGGGCCACCGGGGAGGTCCTCGCGGTGGAAGGCAGGGAGGTGATCGAAGGCAGCGCCAGCGGCTGCCGGAAGCACGAGACGGGCACCGGTGCGCCCGGCGAGGTCGCGCCCGCCCGAGACGTAGTCGTTGTGGATGTGGGTCTCAAGGACATGGGTGAGGTGTATGCCTGCATCTAGGACGGCTCGCTCGAACCGCTCCACGTCCCGCTGCGGGTCAACCACCACCCCGCCGTCGTCGTGTGTCAGCAGGTAGGTGCTGTCTCCCAACCCGTCGGTACGAAACGCCGTGATCTGCACATCCCTCCCCACTGCCGCGACATGCCGGTCGACCCCACAATATCGGCATGGAAGGACCGTCCGGGCCCGTCTGGGTGCCCTACCCCGACCCGCCGGTCGAGACCCGATCTTCGAGGTGCCTGAGGTCCAGCGCCAGTCCGGCCACCATCAGGTAGGCCTTATCCGCCCGGGATGCGACCAGCTGATTCACGCGCCCCAGCACGTCCCTGTACTCCCTTGCAAGCGCTGATGCAGGCACTATGCCCTGGCCAACCTCGTTGCTGACCAGGATCCACCTGCCGCCCCCCTCGTCGATCAGGTCGAGTAGGCGCCCCACCGTCTCCAGGATCATGCCCTCCACGCCGGAATCCTCCTCGTCCGCGAGTAGGAGGTTGCTCACCCACAGGGTCAGGCAGTCCAGGACGAACGTGTCGTAGCGACCGATGAGCGGCCGGACCGCGTCGCCGACATGGATCGGCTCCTCGAGGGTATCCCAGTGGTCCGGCCGGTAGCGTCGGTGCGAAGCGATACGCCGGCGCATCGCTTCGTCAAGGGCTTCGGCGGTGGCGATGAAGAGCACCCTTCCCCCATCCCTCGCCATGCGCTCCGCCGCGGTGCTCTTTCCGGAGCGGGCACCACCGAGAACCAGCACGAGTTCGTCCGGGCGAGCCGCGGACCGGTCCGAGCTGTCAGGCATCGAAGCCCGACCCCAGATGGCTGGTGTCGTTGAGCAGGTCGAGAGTCGCGCCGCCCCCCTCGTACACGGTGACGACCGACAGGCCGGCGTTCGACAGCCGCACCCTCCACATTGCATCGACGGACAACCCGAGCATCGACACCATCATGGCGCGCAGGGTGCCGCCGTGGGAAACGACCAGGAGGTTCCCGCCGGCACCGTCATGCCCGGCCCTGATCCGCGCCACGGCGCCGGCCGCCCTGCTCAGGAGCGCCCGGTCGCTCTCTCCTCCCGGTGGGGCGAAATCCGGCCTCTCGTCGAACAACTCCTCCAACATGCGGGGGTACCGGCGCCTGAGCTCCTCGTAGGTCATGCCCTCCCACTCGCCGAAGTTCTTCTCCCTCAGATCACGCCGGTAGACGATCGGGGTTTCCCGGCCGCGCATGACGGGTGCTGCCGTATCCGCAGCCCGCACCAGATCGCTGGCGTAGGCCGCCTCGAAGGCGACCGGGGCCAGCCGGACCCCTATGGCCTCCGCCTGCTCGAGTCCCTCCCGATTCAAGGGCGGGTCCGCCTGGCCCTGGGCCCGCCCGACCCTGTTCCATTCGGTCTGCCCGTGCCGTACTAGGAACCACCTACGCATGCGCATCCCCCAGGATGTGCCCGTCGGCGTCAACGGCTGCGGGCCACCGTACGGCTCCCGTCCGATCGGCCAACCTCCCGGCGCTAACGAGCCAACTCCGCGTTGAAGAGTGCGTCGGTGTCGACAGCGGCCTCGAGAGCAGAGGCCACCTCGTCGAGGGCCTCCTCCACAACAGCCGCGAATTCGAGTTCGGGGTCGGCGGCGGCGCCGAGGCGAGCCAGCCAGGCCCGCCGGTACCCGTCGCTGTTGAAGAGCCCGTGCACGTGGACCCCGCCGATCCGCCCGTCCGGGCTCTGCGCGCCATCGGGGCCGTATGTTATGTGGAGAAGGGGCCGGCCGAGATCGGGGCCGGTGACCCGCCCGTTGTGTATCTCGTAGCCGTGGACGGGCGTCCCGGACAGGGCACATCGCCCCGACGCTTCCCGCACGATCTTCGTGTCCGCCATGGTGGTCTCCATGTCGAGCAGCCCGAAGCCTGGGACGCTCCGTGCCGGTCCGTCCACACCGTTGGGGTCGTGTACCGCCCGTCCCAGCATCTGCATCCCCCCGCAGATGCCGAACACCCGCCCGCCTCCTCGGGCATGCGCGATTATGTCGTGGTCCCAGCCCTGTTCCCTGCAGAAGTCCAGGTCCCCGATCGTCGACTTGGTACCCGGCAAGAGGATGACATCGGCATCCCTCGGGATCGGTCTGCCCGGCCGGATGAGCAGGCACTCCACGCCGGGCTCGGCGAGGAGAGGATCGAGATCGTCGTGGTTGGCGATCCGGCCGAGTTGGGGAACCGCCACGCGCAGCGGGCTCGGATCGCCGGACGATCGGGACGCCATTTCAACCGTCTCGGGAAACGCCACCGCGTCCTCCGATGGCAAACGGGCCGCGGCCGGCAACCAGGGCACGACACCGAAACACCTCCAACCGGTGCGCTGCTCGATCAGTTCGATGCCGGGTTCGAATATGCGCCGGGCTCCCCGGAACTTGTTGATGATGAACCCGGTCACCATGGCTGTGTCATCCGGATCCAGGACCGCATGGGTACCCACGAGCGACGCGATCACCCCGCCCCGGTCGATGTCGCCCACGATGCACACCGGTACGCGGGCCCGGAGGGCGAAGCCCATGTTTGCGATGTCGCGGTAGCGAAGGTTCGTCTCGGCGGGGCTTCCCGCGCCTTCCACGATGACGAGGTCGTTGGTTGCTACCAGTTTGTTGAAGCTGTCCATGACCACGTCGAGCAACCCGCTGCGGTCACGGACGTAGTCGCCGGGTTCGAGGAGACCGTGCCGCTCCCCTCGGACGATCAACTGCGCGGTCCGATCGGACTGCGGCTTGATCAGGATCGGGTTGAGATCGGGGCGAGCCGGAACCCCCGCGGCGCGGGCCTGCAAGGCCTGGGCCCGGCCGATCTCGCCGCCTCCCGCGCAGGCCGCGGCGTTGTTGGACATGTTCTGGGGCTTGAACGGGGAAACAGCAAGGCCGCGCCGCACGGCCAGGCGGCAGAGCCCTGCCACGATCAGGGACTTGCCGGCACTCGAGGCGGTCCCCTGGATCATGATGGCGCGCATGGGAGGAGATTAGGTGCCAGGTGCCAGGTGTGGGATGACCACTGACACGGACCACTAACCACCAATCACGTCTGCCAGTGCAGAGATCAGGCGGCGGCTGTCGTCCATCCCTCGGACGCCTATCCGGATGTGTCCGGGCAGGCCGAAGGAGGTGCAGTCGCGGACGCAGAGTCCGTGGCGTCTCAGCAACTCGAGGCGGATCTCCGCGGCATTGCCCACCTCCACCAGGAGGAAGTTCGCAGTCGGTGGCGCACACGCCAGGCCCAGGCCCCGAATCTCGCGTACCAGGTACTCCCTGGCAGCCTTCACGACCCGCCGGCCTTCCTCAACATGGTCGGGGTCCTCCAGTGCGGCTACGCCTGCGGCCTGGGCGACCGCATTCACGCTCCACGTGGGCTGAAAGGGGCTCATCTCCCGTACCAGCCGGACCGGAGCCAGCATGTATCCCAGCCGCAGCCCGGTGAGGCCGTGGTCCTTGGTCATCGACCGGATCAGCACGACGTTTCCTAGTTCGAGCAGGAATGTCGAGTTCCATCGCTCGTCCACGAAGGACGCGTACGCCTCGTCCAGCACCAGCAGCCCGGTATCCCCGACCGCCCGGGCGCACGCTTCGATTTGGTCGGGCTCCAGGTAGGCGCCGGTCGGGTTGTTGGGGTTGCAGATGTACGCGACCGCGGGCCGAAGTTGGGCGAGGCGGCGCGCTGCTTCCGGGATGTCCCAGCGGAACCACTTCTCGGACGTGGCCCCCACGAAATGGGGCGCGACCCGCTGGAGGCGGCAGGCCGCCTCGTACTCACCGAATGTCGGGGCGAAGACGGCGGCGACGTCGCCCTGTCCCAGCCGCGCTCGGGCCACCAGGTGGATCAGTTCGGTCGACCCGTTCCCGACGAGGATCAGCTCCGGCAGGATCCCGAGCTTCTCGCTGAGAGCGTTACGCAGTTGCACACAGTCGGGATCGGGATAGGTGGACAGGTCCATGTGCCGGATGGCATTCATGAGCCGGGGGGAGACCCCGACGGGGTTGATGCTGGCACTGAAGTCCACCACCTCGTCGCGCCGCAGGCCGAGGGCCTTCAACTCGGCCGTGTTCAGGCCGCCGTGGAAGGGACGGGATACCCGCACTGCGCCTACCAAGAGACCCCTCCGCGTAGCGCCATCACCGCGACCAATACCGGAACCGCTGTCCCCCCGACCGCGACCGCGAGGCGCACGGCGGCGCCGACGTCGGCGGGAACCGGATCCCGCAGTCCATCACCGATCCGGTAGTGACCGGTCTTCTCCAGCGCCACCCCCAGGAGCCCGGACGCCGTGCTGATCGTCCAGCCTGCGTTGGGGCTCTCCGTCAGCCCACGGTCCCGCATGGCGATCCGCCAACCGCGGGCGGCCGGAAGGCCGCAGAGGAGCCTGCCGGCGACCAGCATCAGCAGGGCGCTCAGCCGGGCCGGTATCAGGTTGACCAGATCATCGAGCCTGGCAGCGGCCTTGCCCAGGTGTTCGTACCTGCCCCGGTAGCCGATCATGCTGTCCAGGGTGTTGATCGCCCGGTAGGCGAAGGCGCCGGGCAGGCCGAACAGAGCGAAGGCCAGCCACGGCCCGACGAAGCTGTCCGTGGTGTTCTCTGCCACGGACTCGATGGCGGCCATCGCCACCAGAGGAGGCCCCAGCGTCCGCGTGTCCCTGCTGACCAGGCTGCGCAGGCTCCGCCGAGCGCCCGCCCCGTCCCCTGCTTCCATGGCCCGCTGCGTCTGCCTTGCAGCCCGACCCAGCTCGCGGACTGCAAAGGTCGTGCTCAGAAGGACGGACCCCGCAGCCACGTAGACGATCGATCCCAGCTCCCGTAGCCCCGCCGCCGCCAGCCACGCGAGACCGCCGGCTGCCGCCGGCACGAGTACGGCCATGCCGGCTCCGGCCACCAGCGAGGCCAACCTGCGATCGGGACCGGGCGAGAGTCCCTCGATCCACGCGATCAGCCTTCCCATCCACACCACCGGGTGAAGAGAGGGTGGCGCCTCCCCGATAACCAGGTCCACCACGATCGCGACGAGCAAGGCCGCCGCATCTATACGCCAATCGCCCGACCACATGCGGCAAATACTCAGGCAGCCATGCCAACGAGAGTGAGAAGCGGCGAACCCAGCGCCCCCGAATCTCGCTGGGTGAGGACAACGGCCAGCGCGAGAACCACGGCTTCGCTCGTCTCGCATGCCGCCCCGTAGATGTCACCTGTCACGCCGCCGATGCGTCGCTTCGCCCACGCCCCGACCGCCCAGGCGACGAGACCCGCCGTCAGGGCCAGTAGCAGGCCAATCGGGCCGGTCAGGATTGCGGTCGCAGCCAGGGCTACAGCCGAACCGGCCAGCACGCTACGCCTGGTGCCGCCACGGAGGAACGGGGTGCCTAGGCCCTCGTGCCGCGCGTACGGGAACCGGTCCATCACGACCAGGATTGCCCAGCGGGAGAGGCAGGGAACCAGCACGATCGTCCAGAGGCGGCTCTCCCCGGGGAGGGCGGCCAGCGCGGAGATCTTGGCGAGCAGGAGGAGGACGACGGCCACGACGCCGAAGGCGCCGACATGGGGATCCCTCAGAAGTTCCAGCCGCCGCACCCGGTCGTGCCCACCCGCCAGGGCATCGAAGGTGTCCATCAAGCCATCAAGGTGGAGACCGCGCGTCAGCAGAGCCAGGACGGCTACGAGTACCACCCCCTCCAGGAGGACCGGAGCCTCCTGGAACTCGACCAGCCCGTGGACACCCGGCGTCGTGCCGTCCGCCTCGAACTCCAGGAAGAACGGAGCCCCCCGGAGCCCGGTCAGTATGGACTCGAGCTCGCGAAAACGCGTCGGGATCCAGGGAATCACATATGCCAGGCGGAACAACAGGTCCACCACCGCGACGATCGCCCCCAGCAGGAGGCCCACGACCGGAAACCAGGCGGCTGCCTTCGCCAACCCGGAGGTGCGGGTCTTTGGCGCCCCCGGAAGGATGGTCAGGAAACCGATGGCGGCGCGCAGCCCGCTCACCCTCCGGTCTCCTCCACCATCCCATCGACTTCCGGGCGGTCCGACACGCCCGCCTCGCCGAACGTGGCCATCCCGGTGAGGCATGCCGCGGCGGTTTCGATGATGCCCATGGCCAGGACCGCTCCGGTTCCCTCACCGAGGCGCATCCCGAGGTCCAGCAGCGGGTCGAGTCCCAGATGGGCCAGCACGGCCCGGTGACCCTTCTCGGCCGAGCGGTGCGAAGCGATCAGGTAGTCACGGACCGCGGGGCTGAGGCCGTGGGCGATGAGCGCGGCCGCGCCCGAGATGAACCCATCGAGCACGACCGCCCGCCGCTCGGAAGCCGCCCCCAATACCACTCCGGCGAGCACCCCGATCTCGAACCCTCCTACCTTGGCAAGCACGTCGACCGGATCGCTCGGGTCAGGCGCGTTGGCTTGCAGTGCCATTCGGACGACGGCCGTCTTGTGGCACAGTTCCTCGGGGCTGCGCCCGGTGCCTTCCCCGGTTGTCTCGGCCGGGGGCCGGCCGGTCATCACGGCCGCTATGGCGCTGGACGCGGTGGTGTTGCCGATGCCCATGTCCCCGGTCGCTATCAGGTCCACGTCGGAGGCCGCAACCTCCGCGGCCAGAGCCGCGCCCGTCTCGAGGCAGCGGAGGGCCTGCTCCCTGGACATGGCCGGGCCACGACTCATGTCGGCCGTTCCGCGCCCGATCCGCAGGTTTCGAAGTCCGGGCTGGTCGGGGAGCCTGACCGACGCGATCCCGGCATCCACGACGATCTGGTCCACGCCTCCCAGGCACGCCATGACGCTGATCGCCGCACCGCCCGCCAGGAAGTTGCGAACCATCTGCGCCGTGACCGCCTGTGGGTAGCCCGTCACTCCCTGAGCGACCACGCCGTGGTCCCCAGCCGCCACTATCACCGCCTTCTCCCTGACAACCGGACGCTCCACACCAAAGATCCCGGCCAGCCGCACCGAGACATCCTCCAGCCGACCGAGGCTCCCTGGAGGCTTGGTGAGCGTCATCTGCCTCGCCACCGCCCTCCGCATCGCCCCTGCATCCGCAGGCCGGACCTCCTCAAGAATCTGGGAGAGCACTGGAGACTCACTCATGTAATCCACCCTCCGGAACCTACCCCCGACCCGCCGACCTTGCACAACCCCGTAGCCCGACGCCCGTGAGCAGGACGCCTCTGTGTTCCGCGGCGGGTTGGCCACTGACCACCCGCCACCAGCCCCGCTATAGTACGGGTCGGCCCGGGGAGACAACCGGGTGCCATGGGGATCAGCGAAGTCCGGTGCGAGTCCGGCGCTGTCCCGCAACTGTCAAGCCTCACCCTCCGGGTGGGGACCAGCCAGGCCGCCTGACCCATGGTCGCGTATCAGCTCTCGGAGGAAGGGTTGCTCGTGCAGGTTCCTGCCCAGGAAACCGACGATCTCTCTTCATCCTCCCTGATTCAAGGAGGATGTTCTTTTGCGAGGAAGACACCTACTTCAATTACTTCTCGTCGCGCTGCTCGTGGCAGCGAGTGCGTGCGGCGGCGAGACCAGTGACACAACCGCCCAGCCTGAGGCGACGGCGACGTCCACGAGCCCGCCGACCACCGCGGCGCCGACCACCACAGTCGCTCCGACCACGACGGCTGCGGAACCAACAACCACGGCTGCTCCGACCACTACCCAGGCAGCCGCAACGACGACCACTGCGGCGCCGACCACCACAGTCGCTCCGACCACGACGACCGAAGCGCCGGCCTTCCCGGTCACCGTCGCCGGGGTCGAGATTCCGGAGAGGCCGACCGCGATCGTCTCGCTGTCGCCCACCGCCACGGAGATGCTCTTCGCAGTGGGGGCAGGTGACCAGGTGATCGCGGTCGACGAGTTCTCGAACTACCCGCCCGAGGCACCGGTCACCGAACTCAGCGGGTTTCGACCCAACCTCGAGGCGATCGCCGGCTACGGGCCCGACCTGGTGGTGATGTCGGGCAACCCCGAGGAGATCGCGTCCGGCCTTGAAGCCCTGGGCATCCCGGTGCTGATCCACGAGGCCGCCCTGAACCTGGAGGACGCCTACCGGCAGATGCGACAGGTAGGTGACGCCACCGGCCACTCCGCCGCCGCCGAGGAACTGGTCTTGTCGATACAGGAGGAAATCGCCGCGCTAGTTGACCGGTACGCCGATCCGGACCTGGGACTCACCTTCTACCACGAGATTTCGGATACGTTCTTCTCGGCCACCTCGAGCACCTTCATCGGCACCGTCTACGGCCTGTTCGGGCTGGAGAACATAGCGGACGCCGCCGATCCCGACGGTTACGGTTACCCCCAACTATCGGCGGAGTACCTGCTCGAAGCAGACCCCGACATCATCTTCTACGGCTGCGCCATCTGGTGCGGGACGACGGCCGAGTCGATCGCCGGACGACCGGGATGGAGCGAGCTGGGGGCAGTCCGCAGCGGGCATCTCTTCGAGGTCGACGACGACCTCTCCAGCCGTTGGGGGCCGAGGTTGATCGAGTTCGTCAGGCTCATCGGCCAGACCCTCGAAACCCTGGCCGAGGCTGGTTGAGCCTGCATGGGCGATACCGCCACAGGCCTCGAGCCTGTCCGCCTCCGGTGGGGATGGCTGGCCGCGATGGTCGCGGTTCTCCTGGCTGCGATGCTGGCCGGCATCACGGTCGGACCGGCCGGCATCAGCCCACGGCAGGTGATCGGCGAGTTGCTCGGCGCCGGCCTGGCGGGCAGGCCCTCGGCGCTGACCTCGATCCAGCAGGCGATCATCTGGGAGATCCGGCTCCCCAGGGTGGCGCTCGGCGGTCTCGTCGGCGGCCTGCTGTCGCTGGCCGGCGCTTCCTACCAGGGGGTTTTCCGGAACCCCCTGGCGGATCCCTACCTACTCGGGGTTGCGGCCGGAGGCGGGCTCGGGGCTACGGTGGTGATAGCCATGATCCCCGGCGCCGGCTCCGTCCTCCTGCCCCTGGCCGCCTTCGTCGGCGCCTCGGTTGCTGTCGCCCTTACCTACGCGGTGGGACGCTCGATCGGGGGGCGGAGCGCCGTGTCGCTGATCCTGGCCGGGGTGGCGGTAGCCGCCTTCTTCACAGCCGTCCAGACCTACATCCTGCAGCGCAACGCCGACACCATCCGCCAGGTCTACTCCTGGATTCTCGGTCTGCTGGCCACCACCGGATGGCGTGAGGTGCTGGTCCTGATCCCCTACGCGGCCGTGTGCGGCGCCGGACTGATCTTGCACAGGCGGTTGCTCGACGTCATGAGCGTGGGCGACGAAGAGGTGGACAGCCTGGGCATCTCCGCCCTGCGAGTGAGGACGACGGTGGTGGTTCTCGCCACCCTGGCCACAGCCGCGGCAGTGGCGGTGAGCGGGCTGATCGGCTTCGTCGGAATCGTGATCCCCCACACGATCCGGTTGCTCGTGGGAGTCAGTTATCGGTCGCTCATACCGATATCGGCGATTGCCGGGGCGGCGTTCCTCATCCTCGCCGACCTGGCCGCCCGGACCGTGGCCAGTCCGGCCGAACTTCCGATCGGGGTGATCACCGCCTTCGTCGGCGCTCCATTCTTCATGGTCGTGCTGCGCACCAGCCGGCGGTACGTGGCATGAGCGTGGCCGTCGACCGCCTGTCGGTCTCCTACCATCCAGGAAACCCCGTGCTCAGGGAGCTGAGCCTTACGGTGGCCGCCGGCGAGTGGCTGGGGCTCCTCGGGCCCAACGGCGCCGGCAAGTCGACGCTGCTGAAGGCGATCGCCGGCCTGGTGAGCCATGAGGGATCCATCCGGCTGCACGGGGTCGACGCCGCAGGGCTGAGACACCGCGACCGCGCCCGGCGCGTGGCCTTCGTACCCCAGGAACCCGTCATACCGCCCGGCATGACGGTCGCCGAGTACGTCCTGCTGGGCCGGACACCGCACCTGCCCTATCTCGGAACCGAAGGCCGCCGCGATCTGACCGTGGCTTCATCGGCTCTCGCCCTGCTGGACCTAGAGCCGTTCGCCAATCGCAACATGGCCGCGTTGAGCGGAGGGGAACGCCGCCGGGTGGTCCTGGCGAGGGCCATAGCCCAGCAGGCCGACATTCTCCTACTGGACGAGCCGACCGGCGCCCTCGATATCGGGCAGGGACAGAACGCCCTCGAGTTGATCGGCTACCTCCGCATGGAGCGGCCCATGACGATCATCACCGCCATGCACGACCTGACCCTCGCCGGGCAGTTCGCGGATCGCCTCCTGCTGATGGCCGGCGGCCGGATCGTCGCCGACGGTCCCGCTCGGCGGGTCCTCACGGCCGAGTACATAAGAGAGTTCTATCAAGCCAACGTTGAGGTGGTCAGCGTCAGCAGTGGCGTTGCCGTCCTCCCGATAAGGAACGGTGCCCGATGAGCGAAGCTCCCCGTACGGAAGATCCCCGCCGACCCGACACCAGGCGAGCACCCTCGGTGGTGATCGTCAACACCGGAGACGGCAAGGGCAAGAGCACCGCCGCCATGGGAATGGTGATGCGGTCGCTGGCTCGTAACTGGCAGGTGGCCGTGGTGCAGTTCATCAAGTCCGGCAAGTGGAAGGTCGGTGAGGAGAAGATGGGTCGCCTGCTCGGCGTCGACTGGGACGTGGGGGGCGATGGGTTCTCGTGGGACAGCGAAGACCTCGACCGCTCCGCCGACCTGAACCGTGAGGTCTGGCGCCTGGCCAGGCTGCGAATCGAGGAAGGCAGGCACCGCCTCGTGGTCCTCGACGAGATCACCTACCCGATCAACTGGGGCTGGATCGACGAGAATGAGGTGGTCTCCACCATCGCGGGCCGGCCCGCCAACGTCAACGTGGTCGTAACGGGCCGCGACGCTCCCGCCGGCCTGATCGAGGTAGCCGACACAGTAACCGAGATGCTCCCCGTCAAGCACGCGTACCAGCAAGGTGTCCGGGCTATCCGCGGCATCGACTTCTGACTGCGTTGCCGAGCTAATCAATCGAGCACGCGGTTATCGATTGCCCTCAGTGCACTGTCAGCCAGGATATGGCATCTCGCGAAGCGCGTTCCTCGTTACGGCATACATCCACGGTGGCTCCTCGTCCAATAGTCTCTCAATGGCGTCCCAGCGCGCCACGAACACGCGAAGTTGTTCCCACACAGCGAGGTTGCCGACTGTCGTGAGTACGAGAACGCGGAGCGGATGCGAGGCGAGGGCTGCCCACTCAGCGGGTCGATGGCGAATCTTCTTGTCCCGGCCCACGACGACCCACCCCTGCGCGGACGCCACCGGTATCCACTCCACGTCCTCAGTGCCGACCGGCACGGGCGAGCGATCATGACCCGGGTAGATACAGTCGCCACGCGCGACAGCCATCACTTGCCCGATGCCGAGCGCGCTCTCGTCGAAGAAGAATCGGATGGGTCCCTCCCGCCTGACGCGCCAAGGGAGTTCGACCGACCCCGTCACGCCGCCCGGAGGAAGCGCGTCTCGAACTCGACCGCCGTGTTGACATCCTGTCCGGTGACCCCGTAATCGCGATAGATGTCGGTGATCGCGGAGGGCGGCTCGCCAGCAAGGTACAGCTCTGTTATGACCTCGGTGCGAACGCTCCTGACAGTCGGGACTCCGAACGAGAAGCGGGGGTTCACGTAGACCGGCACCTGTGCTTCCATGACGACGTAGCGCATTGCTTCTTCAGTCATCTCGTCGAACTCGACGCGCCTGCAGAAGGTCTCCGCAGGTTCGCTGAGCATGAGCTGACCGGAACCGACAACCATCCACAGGTCCTCAGGTATCCCCAGCCGGTGCTGCATCTCTGCAACGAGTTCGCGGCCCGCTATGAGAGGCTTTGAGACAGCAAACGGGAACGCCGTGTCAAACTCGCGGCTAAGCACCTCCCGCAAGGGGCGAAGGCGTTGCAGAGGGAGGTGTTCGCGGTATTGCCGAAGGTAGGCCGCTTCGATGAACTCGCCCCACGCCACCTGGGCGTCGCCGGTCGGCTCGGCGCGAAGGACGGGCGGATACTGCTTCGAGCCGCGAACGGCGCCCTCAAGCCACCACCGGAGCTTTGAGGGTGATATGCGGAGCAGGCGTGCTGCTTCGGAGAGGCTGTAGGTGGGTCGGGCCAGCAGGGAGATCATCCTTTGCTCCTCCATGACACGCGAGAGCGTAGCCTTCCCGGCCATCTGATCGAAGAACCCTTCAGCCGAGACAGCATTTCATGCTCGCGCCACATTAGTTGTGAACTTCTCTAAACTGTCGCCCATGAAGTTCCGAATCGTGCTCGTTCTGGTGACCTTCGTCGTGGTCGCCATCCTCGCCACCCGCCGACCTCGGATCGTGAAACCGCCCCCAGAACGCGGAACCTGGACACCGCTTCCATCGGATCGGTGACCCTCCGAATAGCTCTCCACGTCCCCGGTCCACCGGGGATCCGCGTCCGAAAGGCGTTGCTGGCCGAGCCGGACGTCGAGGCCCGCATCCTCCATGAGGAGCCCGGTCAGCAAGGAAATGCCGGGGCCTCGGGGGTGACCGGTTGCAACGTGCTCACGGTGAACGCGATCTCGAGTGTCTCGCGTCCGCTCGTCGACGAAGCCGTCTCCAAGGGCATCCCCGTGGTGGTCGGCGAGGAGCTACCGGCCCGCTACCCCGTAGCAGACGGCACCTTTGTCACCCGGGCGCGCCGGGAGGCCGGACTGGCCGCCGCTGTAGCCCTGTCGATGCTCGATCCATCCAACCCGCCCGTCGAAACCCGCCTCGCTTGGACGGTGCCGGGACGTCCGCTGGGAACCGGACTTCCGGTCACCTTCCCGGAGCCGATGGGTCCGCAATGGGCGGGTCGGGACGACAACCTTCTCCCCTGGCCGTCGGTGACGTGCCTCGCCGCTCCGGTCCATTCACAGTGGATGGGTATCTCGATCCGCACGAGAACCAACGAACACGGTAGAGAACCGGTTCGCACGCTAGGCATCACAGACGAGGCAGCATTCCTCAAAGCACTCTGCCTGGTATCCGCCACCCTCGCCGCCGCCCGCGACGCGTACCCACCGGGAGTGAGCACTCCGGCCGATCCCGGTGGAGTATTCATGAGGTTGGCCCGGGCAGCAGGTCTTGAAATAGCCGAGTTCAAGCCGGACTGAGTGTGGTCAGTGCAGCTTCTACCGCTTGTTACTCGTATTAGAGATTGGTCCAGCCACAAGCCACAAGCCACTACAACCGCGGGTTGATCCGCTCCTCCAGGGAGAACGCTATGAGGGCGAACCCTAGGGCCGCCAGCATGATCAGCAGCCCCGGAGGTAACACCCACCACTTCCAGGCCGGAGTCAGGAAGGCGCCCCGGGCCTGCGCCCAGAACAGGGTCGAGCCCCAGCTCTTCTGGATGGGATCCCCGAGACCGAGGAAGCTAAGGGCTGCCTCCAGCAGTATCGCGCTCGAGACTGCCCGCACGAAGGATCCCGTGGCCAGCAGCCCCGTCCGGGGAACTATGTGCCGGAGGATCGTCCAGCGGTCCGGCGCCCCCATCGACCGGGCCGCCAGCACGTACTCCCGCGATCTGAGGGAGAGCACCTGCGAGCGGATGATCCGGGCCGGCTCGGCCCAGATGAGCACCCCGATCACCACGATGGTGTTGAGGAGGCTCCGTCCGAGATAGGCGGCCAGCACGATCAGCAGGGGCAGGAACGGCAGGATCAGTATCACGTCGACACCACGCATCATGGCCGAGCCCAAACGCTTCGGGTAGTAACCCGCCACCACGCCGACCGTGGTTCCGATCAGGAGGGCGACGGCGGCCGCGACTATCCCGATCGTCAACGACACGCGTGCTCCGAAGATCATTTCCGACAGCAGGTCCTGGCCGATGTCGTTCGTACCGAGGAGGTGCTCCGAACTGGGGAACAGGAAGGGTCTGGCCACCCGCTCGGTCGGGTCGTAGGGCGCCAGCCAGGGGGCGAACACCGCCCCGCACACGAGGATCCCCACGATGAGTCCACCCGTCAGCCCGAACAGGGTGGGAATGCGGGAACGCCGCCGGGCGGTGCGCCTCGCCGCGGCCTCTCGGCTGCCGGCAACGGTCACGAGGTCCTGGTCCTCGGATCGATCAGCGGATACATCAGGTCGGCCAGTAGGTTGGCCGCCAGCACCGCCGCGGTGAACACCAGGAAGGCCGCCTGCATCACCGGATAGTCACGCCCTGACACCGCTTCGAACACGAGGCGTCCCAGTCCCGGGTAGGTGAACACCGTCTCGACTATCACCGTGCCTCCGAAAGCGAACCCGATCCGGAGGGCGAGCACCGTCACCACCGGTGCGATCGTGTTGCGAGCGACGTGTCCGAACAGCACGCGCCGCTCGCCGGCGCCCTTGGCGCGAGCGGTGCGGATGTAGTCCTCCCCCAACGTTTCCAGCATCGAATACCGCATCGTCATGTACACGCCGGGCGTCGCCAGGATCGACAGGGTGACCACCGGCAGGATGGCATGGCTGACGATGTCCCACATGTGGGCCCACCCGGCAAGACCGGAAGCGGGGGTCACCGCATGAGACGACGGCAGGAGGCCCCACTGGACGGCGAAGATCGAAATCAGCAACATCCCCAGCCAGAAGGACGGTAGGGACTCGATCGAGATCATCCCCGAGAGCATGCCCAGGTCGGTCTTGGTCCCTCTCCGCCACGCCGAGATCGCCCCCAGGATCACCCCGGCCACCGCCGACACGATCAGCGACAACCCCGTGATCAGCAAGGTCCATGGGAGCCGATCCCAGATCATGTCGACGATGGGCCGGCTCGAGCGGAACGAGTACCCGAAGTCCCCGGTGAATATGTCTCCCCAGTAGCGGAGGTACTGCTTCCAGAGGGGAACGTCCAGGCCCACCCGCGCCACGATCTCCGCCCGCTCATCAGGGCTCAGCAGGCCGACATCCACCCCGGCGATGAGGACGAGGGGGTTGCCCGGCATGAGCCTGGGCAGCAGGAAGTTGAGGGTGACCGCCACCACGACGACCACCCCGTACTGGGTGAGCCGACGGACGTCGAGACGCCGTCTCAACCCGTCAACTCACCCCCACGCACGCGGATGCGCGTGGCTACGGGCGCGCGGATGGCGGCAGCAGAGACAGCTTGCTGACGATGCCCTGTCCGGCGATGAACTCCCAGTCCGAGTAGACGCTCGAGTCGTACACGTATGCACCGTCGGGATACAGCAGCAACACGAAGGGCAACTCCTCGGCGATTATCTCCTGCATGCGAAGCAGGATGGCGATGCGCCCCGCCTCGGTGGACTCGACGGGTAGCGCCGCCGAGAGCGCATCCATCTCGGCGCTGGCGTAACCGGTCAGGTTCAGGAACCCGCCCATCGGAATGCTGGCGACCAACTGCGGGAGGCGCAGCGGATCCGCCTGCACGGGCGCCGACCAGCCCCACATGGCGATGTCGTAGTTGCGCCCGTTGTTGACGTTGAACTCCGGCCACACGGCTTGCTCCCACGTCCCGGTCTCGACCGCCGCCACAGAGGTCTCGATGCCGATAGCGGCCAGCATCTCCACGGTCAGCTCGGCTATCCGCAGCCGTAGCGAGTCAGGGGCGTTAGTGATGATCTCGAACGACATGGGCTGCCCGTCGAATTCCCGCACGCCGTCGCCGTCGCCGTCGACATAACCGGCCGCGTCGAGCAGCGCGTTGGCGGCTGCGGGGTCGTACACGGGGATCATCGACGGGTTGTAGGACCGATGCTCGGGATGTATCCAGCCCGGGCTCCCCACCGTCGCCGCGCCGAGGAACACCGTGTCGACGATGTCCTGGCGGTCCATGGCCAGGTTGATGGCCTGGCGTACCGCCACGTCGTCGAAGGGGCGCTTCGAGGCGTCGTAGTTGATCATCTGGGTGGTGAACTCGGGTCCCAGGGCGATGTCCAGCGGATCTTGGGCGTCCAGCAGCGGGATTTGCTCCGGAGGTATGCGCTCGAAGATCACGTCGACCTCACCGGTGCGGATGGCGGCCTGGGCGCCGGCGTCGTCGGCGAAGACTATGACCACCAGCTCCTCGACCGCCGGTGCGCCCCGGAAGTAGTCGGGGTTGGCCTCGAAGCGGTAGCTCTGTCCTTCCACGTACTCCACCAGCTTGTACGGACCGGTCCCGATGTTGGTAGCGCCGAAGTCGTGCTCGGACGGCACTTCGACTCCTTCCCACACATGGCGCGGGATGATCGGAATGTCAGCGAGGGCGGCCAGCTCGAAGCCGGCCTTCGGGCTACCGAGCACGAAGGTCGCGCTGTAGTCGCCCGTCACCACGAGGTCCTCGACCCCCCTGAGGTCCCGGGCGAACCGGCTGGCCTCCACGTTGTTGATGTAGTAGTCGACGCTGAAGTCCACGTCGTGCGCCGTCAAGGGCTGCCCATCGTGCCAGGTGACGCCCTCGACCATCGTGAAGGAGTACTCGGTCAGGTCCGCGTTGACGGAGACGGTGTCCGCCAGCCACGGCTGTGGGATGCCGGCGGCGTCGAGCTGCATGAGCGAGTCGTACTGGAGCATCAGCAGGTTCCATCCGGGGAAGCCGCTGATGTAGGTGTACGGGTTGAGGGTTCCCTCGTCGCCGGTGACAGCTGCACGTACCGTGACCGGTCCCGCAGCGGCCTCCTGCTCCATCATCGCCTCGTCGAGCATCTGCTCGGCCTCAGCGAGAGCGGATTCCGCGGCGGCCACCGCCGCTTCGGAGGCTTCAGCGGTCGCCGCAGCCCTTTGCTCGGCTTCCTCGAGGGCTGCCCGCGCGTCGGCCAGCGCCGACTGGGAGGCCTCGTCCCCCTCCATCGCTGCGGCGGCCGCGGCCGCGGCTGCTTCCAGATCGGCCTGGGCCTGGGCCAGCGCCTCCGCCGCCGCGTCAGCCTCCGCCTGAGCCGACGCCGCCTCGGACTGGGCGGCAGCAGCGTCAGACTGGGCGGCAGCAGCCTGTGCCTGCGCGGCGGTGACCTCCTCCACGGACGTGTCCTCGCCGCCATCACCGCAGGCGAAGGCAACCAGCGAAAGGGCCGCCAGCAGCGAGACGAGGTTCCACTTCAGGCGCGATCGACCGCGCCGACGAACTACTGGGTTTCCCAATGACATGGATCCGCCTCCCTATCGAGGAATAGCATCATAGCCTGAGGCTCGGAAGCAATACGGGCCGATAGCCGTCAATGTCCTGGGCCGCTGGGCAGCAGTATGCGACCTAATTGCCGGAGGATCCGGATCGACCAGGCGGACCGACGAGGTGGCAGGACACCCACCGGCTCGCCGTGACCTGCTGGAGCGCCGGCTTGACGCTTGAGCACAGGCCTTCCACCGCGACAGGGCACCGCGTGTGGAAGCGGCAACCGGCCGGCGGGTCGGCCGGGCTCGGTAGGTCCCCCACTAGCCGGGTGCGCGTGCCCGGGTGGGAGACGCCCGGTTCCGGCGCCGGCACCGCGGCCAGGAGTGCCTTCGTGTAGGGGTGCAGCGGCTCTCTATAGAGTTCGTCACGCGAGGCGCGCTCCACGATCTCGCCCAGGTACATCACGGCCACCTCATGGGAGACATGACGCACCACTGCCAGGTCATGGGCGATGAAGACCAGCGCCATGCCAGTTGCCGCCTGAATGTCGGCCAGCAGGTTCACCACTTGGGCCTGGACCGAGACGTCCAGGGACGAAACCGGCTCGTCGCAGACGATCACGTCGGGATCGGCGGCCAGGGCGCGGGCCACGGCGATCCGCTGCCTCTGCCCACCGCTGAACTCGTGCGGGTGCCTCCGGTAGGCGTCGGGCGGAAGTCCTACCTGGGTGAGCAGCTCGGAGACCCGTTGGCGGATCTCGTCGGGCGTCCCGAGCCGGTGGATGCGCAAGGGCTCGGCAATGACATCCCCCACGCGCATCCCCGGGTTCATGGCCGAGAACGGATCCTGGAAGATCATCTGCACCACTCTCCGATGCCTCCCGCTCCGGTGGTCGATCGGCTCCCCGTTGATCTCGATCGTCCCCGCGGTGGGTCGGACAAGCGCCACCAGAGCCCGGCCCAGCGTGGTCTTGCCACAACCGCTCTCCCCGACCACTCCTATGGTTCGCCCCCGGCGCACGTCGAGGTCGATCCCGTCCACGGCCCGTATATCGCCCGACCGGGACCGGCCGAGGCCCCGGACCACCGGGAAGTGCACCCTGAGCCCCCTGACGGAGACGACCACATCCCCATCCTGCCCTGACCCCGTGTCCTCCTCGGCCACGACGCCGTGCGACCACAGATCGGGGGATTCGCCCATCTGGTGATGGTGTATGCAAGCCGATCCGTGCAGGCCGGAACCCACTTCCTCCAACTCGGGAAGCGTATCGCTGCACCCCTTCCCCACGAGGGGACACCTGGCGTCGAAGGGGCATCCGCGCAGTTGCTCGGCCACGCGGAGAGGCGAACCCGGGATCTCGGCGAGGCGGGTGGTCACGGGCCGGTCCAGGCGCGGGATCGAGCGCAACAACCCGGATGTGTAGGGATGGCGGGTCGACCGGTAGATCTCGTGGGCGGGACCGATCTCGGCTATGCGACCCGCGTACATGACCGCCACCCGGTCGGCTATCTCGGCCACGACGCCCAGGTCATGGGTGATCCACACGACCGCCAGCCGGTACTCGTCCTGGACCTCGCGCACCAGATCCACGATCTGGGCCTGGACGGTCACGTCGAGGGCCGTGGTCGGTTCGTCGGCGATGAGCAGTTTGGGCTCACACGCAAGGGCCATGGCGATCATGGCGCGCTGGCGCATACCTCCCGAGAACTCGTGCGGGTAGTCGTCCACCCGCGATGTTGCGGACGGTATGCCGACCCGGTCGAGAAGTTCGATCGCTCGTCGCCGGGCCTCGGCCTTCGTGAAGCCCCGATGTATACGGAGGCTCTCGCCGATCTGGCGCCCCACCCGGTGGACCGGATTCAGCGAGGACATCGGCTCCTGGAAGACCATCGCCACGTCCCGGCCGCGGAATCGCCTCAACTCCCGCGGCGGCATACCGATGACTTCGCGACCCTCCAGCCGGATGGACCCCGACACCAGCGCGGGCGGCGAGGGCAACAGGCCCATGACGGAGAGCATGGACACGCTCTTCCCGGAACCGGACTCCCCGACCAGCGCGAAGGTCTCGCTGGGAGCCACCTTCAGGCTCACCCCGCTGACCGCACGGATCGTTTCGGAGGGCAGTTCGAAGCGGACCGCCAGGTTCTCGATGTCAAGCAGGTTCGCATCGGTGGCGGTGGCACCCCGCGAGAACCCATGGCGTTCCACGGCAGTCGCGGTGGTCATCGGTCCCGCCCCTCGCGGACGGTGCTATGCGAGCGACCAGCTCCCGGCGGGTTGTCCGAAGGTCGCCGGAGCGGTCTGAGAGGCCGGCCCGACGTACGATGGTCCTGAAGCACCCGTCTACAGGTATGAGGACACCCATGTCCGTTCATGGCGGCCAACTTACACAGACCGGGGACGGAGCGGGGGACCGATCCGCGTGGGGGGTCCCGGTGCCGATCGACCTGGAGTCCTTCAATGCCGACCTGGAGGACGGCCGGGCGACCGTCGACATAGGCATCTTCTATCCGGCCAACCTGGAACCGGCCCACCGGCAGAAGGTGGAACTCGAGATGGTGCTCGACGGCGTGGCGGAGGCCCGCCGCATCTTCGGGGCGGTCGGAGTACAACTGGCGGTCGTCTCGGTGCGGACCGGGCCCGTCGACCCGGCCCTGCTCGTCGTCCAAGCCGAGGCGCCCGGCTCGGAAGTACCGGGCGGTTGTTACGCCAACCTGTACGTTGAGCGCCAGAAGCGACCATCCAAGCTATCGCCCGCTGCCCTGGCGGCGTTCGAGAGCGTCATCGGCAACGGACCGGACCACGACCGCCGGATACATCTCCTCGTCCTCGAGGACGTTTTCATGTCCTACCAAGACCAGATCGACGAGCGTACCTGGCAGTTGAAGACCGTTGCCACCAGTGCGATGTCCTTCCCGGGCTACTCCTACCGGGACACGATCCCGCGCCATCTCCGGGGTGTGATCACCCTTACCGACCTGGCTAGGCCCCACTCCTGGAAAACGGTGGCGCACGAACTCGGACACAAGCTGATCAACGCCAGCCACGAGTACCGGGACATCGACCCTCAACACGAGGTCTACGCCGATGGGGGTCTGCTGCTGTACGGGGAGGGCACCGATATCCCATCCGGTCCCGATGGGCGGTTCCACCGAGAGAGGCTGCTCCGGTCACCGTTCATCTACCGCAGGGACGCAGACGGGACCAAGGTGTGGAAGCCCGACTATCTCGACGGCGGCGGCTACTACGACCCCATCTACGAGGGCCTCACGGTCGACTTCTAGTCAGTGGTCAGCCACTACCGCTCGTGCATCGTCAGCATGAACTATCTCGTCTAACTGCATGTGCTCAAGAGTCGCAACGAGCCACAAGCCACTACTGCGCCAGGGTGGGGAGGTCCGCCTGGTCGTATGGCACCGCAAGGGGATCCGGGTCAGGCTCCGGATAGGTCACCGGCACCGGTGCTTCGGGCGTTCGCAGTGTCTCCTCCAACATCACCACCTCCACGCCGCCCACCACGTCGGAGGTCAGGTTGTAGAACACGGCGGCGAGGGTGGACAGCAGAGTCATCACCACCCCGAAGGCCACTGACCCGAACACGGCCACCCTCACGAACCTGGCGCCGTTGTTGAAGAGGACTGAGTCAGGGTCTATGAGGCTGATGAGCACGAGGAACTCGTCCAAGGCCTGCGGGATCCCGACGCGCACCAGCAACGACCAGAGGATCAGCAGCCCGATCAGGGTGGCGAAGGCGAAGACCACATGCATGACCAGCGAAACCTTGAAGACGGTCCATGGATCGAACTTGCGAATCACACGCCGGACGCGGCGGACCGTAGCCATCAGAGATCCGTCCGGACCCCGGACGCGGCCTCCTCATCGTCACCGCTCGGAATGACAGGCACCTCTTCGTAGACGGTGAACTCCACCCCTCCGACCAGTTCCGCCAGCAGGTTGTAGAGGACCGAGGCGAGAGTGAGCCCGGCAGTGGCGCTCATCATCCAAGTGCCTGCCAGCAGGATCATGCCCCGCAGATACTCGCCGCCCGTCTTGAAGAGCGACTCGTCCGGTTCGATGAGAGCCACCCGCTGCGCGGCCGAGTCGAAGGCGCTGGCGAAGCCCAAGCGGCTTATCACCGCCCAACCGATCACCGACAGCAGCACCAGTGCCAGGGCGGCCAGCCCCGTCAGCACTGCCGACACCTTCAGAACGGTCCAGGGGTCGAACTTGCGCACGATCCGGCGGACCCGCCGTCTCGTCGTCGCCGGCCCGGGTGCGGCAACGGCGGCTCCGTCGCCGATCATGCGAGCCGCGCCCCTTTAATGCCGCCCCGCCGGCGGCTCAATCCTTGTCCTTCGGCACAGGAGCGAACGAACTGACCCTGGCGTCCTCGGGCAGGTCCATCACCTTCACCCCGCTCGCGTAACGTCCCTGACGACTTATGTCGTCCGTCTTCATCCTGATCGCCACACCTTCAGACGAGACGACGAACGCCTCGCTCCCCTCCGTCACGGCTTGTGCCCCGACCAACGCCCCCGGCACCCGGGTCAGGTTGATCGCCTTCAAGCCCCGCCCGCCTCTCTTCTGCGGCCTGAACAGGACGACCCTCACCCGCTTGCCCAGACCACGCGAGGTCAGCAGCAGCACCTCGTCGCCATCCAGCGTCACCGTACCGCCGACCACCTCGTCGTCCTCGTCGAGTTTTATGCCCTTGACGCCTCGCGTGGACCTTCCCATCGGACGAATGTCGTTCTCGGAGAACCGGATTCCCAGACCCCTACGAGTGAACAGCAAGATGTCGCTGTTCCCATCCGTCGAGCGTACGGCTACCACCTCGTCGTCGCCCACGAGGCTGATCGCCACCAGCCTCGAGTTGCGGCTGTCGTACTCCCGGAAGGCGGTCCGCTTGACCTGGCCCTTCCTGGTGATCATGACCATGTACTTGAAGGACTCGTAGTCACGTGTGTCCACCAGCGCCTCTATCCGCTCGTCCGGCTCCAGTGGAAGCACCGCCTGTGCAAGTACCCCCTTGGCGGTACGGGCCTTGCGGGGGATCTCGTGCGCCCGGATACGGTAGACGCGGCCCCGGTTGGTGAAGAAGAGCAGGTATGCCAGCGCCGTGGTGTGGATCACGTGGGTGAGGTAGTCGCCCCCGCGGAGAGCGGCCGCCTTCACTCCCCTCCCCCCGCGACCCTGCGACCGGTAACTGCCGGCCTTGACGGACTTGACGTAGCCCTTCTCGGACACGGTGACGATCAGCTCGTCGTCTGCTATCAGGTCCTCCAGCGAGAGTTCGGCCTCGGCCGGAAGGATTCGCGTGCGGCGGGCATCCCCGTGCGCATCCCGAACCGCGACGAGCTCTTCGGCGATTATCGACCGCCGCCGGGCCGGATCGGCCAGGATCGCGCCCAACTCGCCGATCAAGGTCTGCAGGGCGGCATGCTCGTCCCGGAGCTTGGTGGTCTCGAGCGACGTGAGGCGGCGGAGGGGCATGTCCAGTATCGCGCGGGCCTGTATCTCTGACAGCGCAAACCGTTCCACCAGCGCCGATCTCGCCGCGGCGACATCGGGGCTCCTACGGATGATCGTGATCACCTCGTCGATGTTGTCGACCGCGGTGATCAGGCCTTCGAGGATGTGTGCCCGGGCCAGCGCGCGGTCGAGACGAAAGCGGGTGCGTCTTTCGATCACTTCCATCTGGTGGTCCAGGAAGTACTGGACCATCTCGGCCACGTTGAGGGTGCGGGGTACTCCGTCCACGAGGGCCACCGCGTTGACACCGAAGCTCTCCTGCAGCTTCGTGTGCTTGAACAGCTGGTTCAGCACCACGCGTGGGTAGGCGTCCTTCTTCAACTCGATCACCAGGCGGACGCCGACCCGGGAGGACGACTCGTTGCGGAGGTCCGCGATGCCGGTCACCGTCTTGCGCTGGACCAGCAGGGCGATTCGCTCCATCACCCGATCCTGGCTCACCTGGTAGGGCAGTTCCGTCACGACGATCGCCGTGCGCCGCTTGCGTGTCTGCTCTATGTCGGTGACCGCTCGCATCTTGACGGAGCCGCGGCCGGAGACGAGAGCCTGCTTAATCTCCTTGGTTCCGATCACGTAACCACCCGTGGGGAAGTCGGGGCCCTTGACGATGGGGAGGTAGTCCTCCGGGCCGGCGTCGGGATGTTCGAGCCCGAACAGGCAGGCCTCCACGATCTCGTCGAGGTTGTGGGGTGGGATGTTGGTCGCCATACCGACCGCGATCCCCTGGCACCCATTGACGAGGAGGTTCGGGAACCGGGCAGGAAGGACGACCGGCTCCGACTCCGACCCGTCGAAGTTGTCCGCGAAGTCGACGGTGTCCTCGTCGATCCCGTCGAGCAGCACCGACGCCAACTCTGCCAGCCGGCACTCGGTGTACCGCATCGCGGCGGGCGGGTCATCGGTGGTACCGAAGTTGCCCTGCGGGTGGACGAGTGGGTACCGCAGTGAGAAGGGCTGGCCCATCCGTACCAGTGCGTCGTATATCGAGTCGTTGGAGTGCGGGTGGTACTTGCCGATCACCTCCCCGACCACCGTGGCCGACTTGCGGTGGGCGGATCTAGGACCCACCCCCATGTCGTCCATTGCGTAGATGATCCTGCGCTGCACCGGTTTCAGCCCATCCCGCACGTCCGGTAGCGCTCGCGAGACGATCACCGACATGGCGTACTCGACGAAGGACCTGGCCATCTCGTCGTTTATGTCGACCGCTCTCGGCGTCGCGGACCTGCTGTCGGTGGTCCGGTCGGTCACGGGCTGGCTCCTTCCCGCTCAGATGTCCAGGAACCGGACATCTCCGGCGTTCTGCTGGATGAAGTTCTTGCGGGCGGCCACGTCTCCGCCCATGAGCGTCGAGAAGATCTGGTCGGCGTCGGCCGCGTCGACCATGTCCACCTGCACGAGGGTACGCGTGCCGGGATCCAGCGCGGTCTCGCCCAACTCCCCGTCGTTCATCTCCCCCAAGCCCTTGAAACGGGTGGGCCGGGCCTTTCTGTGGCGCGTCTTGAACGCCTCGAGGGCTGCATCGTCCGCCAGGTAGTGGACCTTCCTCCCGATCTTCACCCTGTACAGGGGCGGTACGGATATGTACACGAAGCCCGCCTCTATCAACGGACGCATGTGCCGGAAGAAGAACGTGAGCAACAGCGTCCGGATATGGGCCCCGTCCACATCGGCGTCCGTGAGCAGGATCACCTTGTGGTAGCGGGCCTTTCCAATCTCGAACTCGTCGCCGATCCCGGTTCCGATCGCCGTTATCAGCGCCTGGATCTCGTTGTTCTGCAGAGCCCGTGCGAGGCGGGCCTTCTCGACGTTCAGGATCTTCCCCCGGATCGGCAGCACGGCCTGGAAACTCGAGTCCCGCCCGTTCTTGGCCGGGCCCGCGGCCGAGTCGCCCTCGACGATGAACAGTTCGGCGCGCTCCGGATCCCGCGACGAGCAGTCGACCAGCTTGCCCGGAAGCCGGGAGGAGTCGAGCAGCGACTTCCGGCGGATCACGTCCCGCACCTTGCGGGCGGCCTCCCGCGCGTGCTGCGCCTGGCGGGCCTTCTCCACAACCCGGCGGGAGTCTTTCGAATGCCTCTCCAACCACTCGGGGAGCATCCGGTTGAGGGTCTTCTGGACGTAACTCCTTATCTCGGTATTGCCCAACTTGGTCTTGGTCTGACCCTCGAACTGCGGGTTCCGCACCTTGATCGAGATCACCGCGGTCAGGCCCTCGCGCACGTCCTCACCGCTCAGGTTGGCGTCCTTTTCCTTCAGCAGGTTCTTGGATCGCGCGAACTCGTTGATCGCCTTGGTCACCGCGGTCCGGAAGCCTTCCTCGTGGGTACCACCTTCGTGGGTGTTGATGTTGTTGGCGAAGCTCAGCACGTTCTCGCTGAACGAAGCCGTCCATTGCATTGCCACTTCCAACTCGGCTTCGGCGCTCTCGTTGTGCAGGTACATCACCCGGCCATGGAGAGGCTCTCTGGGAGCGTTGAGATGCAGGATGAAGTCCCGTATCCCACCCTTGTAACGGAACACGTCCGACTTCCCGCCGTCGCGATGGTCGGTAAGCCGAATCTCCAGGCCACGGTTGAGGAAGGCGAGCTCGCGTAGGCGTTGGGAGATCGTGTTGTAGCTGAAGGCGACGGTATCGGTGAATATCTCGGGGTCCGGCCAGAACGTGATGGTCGTTCTGGTACGCCGGGCGGCGCGGCCTTTCGTAACCGCGGTCTTCGGCTTGCCCCGCTCGAAGGCCTGGGACCATCCGAAGCCATCCCGTACCACCTCGGCCTCAAGGCGGTGCGACAGCGCGTTGACAACCGACACGCCCACCCCGTGGAGCCCTCCCGAGACGGTGTAGGCGCCTTCCTCGAACTTTCCGCCCGCGTGCAGGGTGGTGAGAACGGTGGTAAGCGCGGACTTTCGGGTTCGAGCATGCCTGGCCACCGGGATGCCACGCCCGTCGTCGGTGACCCGGCATCCTCCGTCCGCCTGCAGTTCGACATCGATACTGCTGGCAAAGCCGGCCATCGCCTCGTCCACGGAATTATCCACCACCTCCCAGACGAGATGGTGAAGGCCGCGCGGACCTGTGGTACCTATGTACATGCCCGGACGGCGCCGGACAGCCTCCAGACCTGGGAGGACCTTTATGTCCTTGGCGCCATAGTTCGACGCTTGCTTCGAAGTCACTTCTCCCCTCGGTCATCCGCTCCGGCGGCCGGACTCTCCACTGTCCCGACCGAGCTGGCGGTACCGCCGCGCGGTGTTCTCCAGCCCCGAACGGCGGGTCGCCCCAATTGTACTTCAAGGCTAAGACTTATCCAAGGTTCTCTGTGAGGAGAGCCTTCCAGAAAAGCCCGTTGACCTGGCCTTTTATTCACGCCGCAAGTCCGCTACCAACCTTTTCGCCCCGCCGGGCCCACGACCCGTACCCTCGTTACGAACGCCGGACCGAAGTATCCGGCGATCCGCTCCACGAGCTGATCCGTGTCGTGCTGCAACCACCGGACGATTCGCCGGTCGGCAGCCTCGACGAGTAACTCACCATGTCTTACCACGATCGGGGACGCCCTGGAACCCCATCGGGATCCGGCGAGTTCGGGCCAACGCTCGATCAGTTCCTCCAGCAGGGCCATCGGGGGCAGACCGAGGCTGGCGGCAACTCGCTGGACGCCCTCGGCGACCGGAACCAATCCGCCTTCGTCGTCCCCGGTCTCCTGGCCTTCTTCCCAGATGAGCCGGATGACCCGCGCGGACAAGTCGTCCAATCCCGCCAGCATCGTCTCCAGCTGCTCCGGCGACACCTGGTCGGTCACCGCCACACTCCCCCGGTCAGCCGCCAGTTCCGTCCTTCCACCGGGACGTCCTCCTCGCGAGCTGTTGTGATGAACGTCTGGGCGGTCGGCAGGAACCTCGCCAGTGCCCTCGCCCGGTGACGGTCGAGCTCGGAGAAGACATCATCGAGTAACAGCAGCGGCTCCTCCGAGGTTGCCTCCCGCACCGCGCGGTGGGACGCCAGCCGCAGGGCGAGGGTCAGGGTCCGCTGCTCGCCCTGACTCGCCCTCAGCCGCGCGTCCCGCTCACCCAGCAGCAGGACCACATCATCCCGGTGTGGTCCCACCGTCGACACGCGGCGTTCCAGATCCTTCGGTCGCGCCGCTTGCAGGGCCTCCCTGAGGGCACTCTCCCAGCCGCACACGTCCCGCTGCAGTTCGGCGCCCCAACCCGAGCGGTACGCGACACTCACCCGCGTCGCCTCCCCTGACAACTCCTGGTAGAACGCGTCGGCCTGTGGCTCGGTGGCGGCCACAGCCGCATGGCGCCGCGCCATCACCCTCGCCCCGGCCGCCGCCACTCGCTCGTCCCAGACCTCCAAGGAGACCGGATCGGCCCGCCGGCCCATCTGCTTCAAGAGAACGTTCCGCTGCCTGAGGGCCCGTTCGTATTCCTTCTGATCCCCGTATGCACCAGGCCAGAGCTGCACCGCGATCGCGTCCAGGAGATCCCGCCGGTGCGCCGGGCCACGCTTCACCAGATCCAGGTCATCCGGCAGGAACACGACGCTTCGCACCTTCCCCAGCAGGTCGGCCAACCGGCTGAGCCGTCCACGATTCACCTGAGCCCTTCGTCTTCGTCCCGAAGGCAACTCGACCTCAATCAGCGTGGAGGTGTTCGCTGCGGCAACCTCGCCCCGCAGCACCGCCCGTTCCGCTCCCATCCTGATCAGGACAGCGTCCGGAGCCCTCCGGAAGGAGCGGAGCGAGGACAGGTACCCGATCGCCTCGAGCAGGTTGGTCTTGCCTGCCGCGTTCCTGGCGACCAGCACGTTGGTTCCGGATGACGGTTCCCAGTGCAGCCCGCTGTAGCTACGGAAGTCCGCCAGCTCTATCCACTTCAACCTCACCGCTTCGTCGAACCGACCACAGCCAGAGGACGGTGCGTCTCGTCAAACACGCACCGGCATCAGCAGGTAGAGAAAGTCCTCGTGCCCCTCCGACCTGATGACACTCGGCTTGAAGCTGTCCACCACCTCGACCCTCACCTCGTCCCCCTCCAAGGCGGAGACGCCGTCGCTTAGGTAGCGGGAGTTGAACGCTATGTCGACCTCCGCCGCATCTCCCCGGTACTCGCCTGGAATGAGTTCGCTCTCGCCGCCCACGTCTCGCCGGCTGACCGCTATGTGGACCCCACCCTCGGTGAGCTTCAGTCGAATCGGTATGTGATCCTCTGCGACCAGGGAGGCTCGACCGACGGCGTCCAGCAGCTGGTCCTTCCGGAGGACGACCTCGTTCGGGTACTTCTGCGGAAGGAGCTGGCGGTAGTTCGGGAAACTTCCTTCGATCAGCCGGATACTCAGCGAGCCCCGCTCAGAGGCGAAGATCACCTCCCGATCGTGGATGGCCACGCTGATGACATCGGCGGCGACGGTGCGACCCAGCTCCCGTAGCCCGCGCGCAGGCACGAGACCGGACCCGCCCACCTCCGTATCGGCCAGGTCGCGCACGGCCAGCCGGTAGCTGTCGGTCGCCACCAGCCGCAGACCACGGTCCCCGTCCTCTATCAACACTCCCGTCAGGATGGGCCGGGCCGAGTCGTTGGAGGCAGCCACGGTCACCTGCGCTACAGCCGCCACGAGTGACTTCCCGTCCACCTCGACGGCCCCACCGAGATCGGGCTCCGCCAGATCCGGGTAGTCCTCCAGGGCCAGTTGCCGGATCGTGAATTGCGGCCCGTTCCCGGATAGTTCAACCTCGCCGTCGTCCGAGCGGATGGTGATCGCACCCTCGGGCATCCGCCGGACCGCATCCGTCATCAGCCGACCCGGCACCACGAAGCTGCCGTCCTCCACCACCTCGACCTCGACTGCTGTCCTTACGGTGACCTCGGTGTCGCTTCCCGTAACGCGAAGCTTGCTACCGCTCGCCTGGCAGAGAACACCCCGGAGGATGGGTAGAGCCGTTTTGACGCCTACCGCCCGGTTGGCGCGACCGAAGGCCTCGGCCAAGTCATCACGATCAGCTCGGATATGCACGGCTTATCCGGTTCCTTTCTCGACATTGGTTTCTTGATTACATGTTGTTGTAGTCGTAGGGGCTGTGGATTGGGGAAAGAGGGGGTATTCACCCTGGTTGACGGCGTTTTGGCTTTCACCGGTCGGTGTGGACAAGAACCGGTGCCCGCCTGGTGGGGTGAGGTGGCGCGGGGGGCGGCTGGGGAAAAGACCCGTCATGGTGCGCAGAGTTTTTCCGACAGCCGGGCGATCATTCGCGCCGTCTCGGGATCCGACGTGATCAGTTTGCCGATCTTGTCGATAGCGTGGCTCACGGTCGAGTGGTCTCGGCCGCCGAAGAGCTTCCCGATCTTCGGAAGCGAGAGGTCCGTGAGAGTGCGACAAAGGTACATAGCGGAGTGTCGGGCCAGTACCACCGGACCGCGCCGGCTGGGACCCTGCAGATCGCCAACCGAGAATCCGTGCGTGGCCGCGGTCATCGCGAGTATCTCAGGCCCGGTCGGAGGCCGGCCGGGAGTCGCGGGGATGAGGTCGCGGAGTTGGTCCTTGGCCAGGTCCAGAGTGATCGGCTGGTTCGTGAGTGCTGCGTAGGCGGTTACCCGGGTTAGCGCCCCTTCGAGTTCGCGAATGTTGTCCGTGACGTGCTGGGCAATGAACTCGAGCACCATCCCTGGTACCGGGGTGGGCGCGTACTCGGCGTTTCGCTGCAGGATCGCGAGCCGGGTCTCGACATCCGGTGGCCCGATGTCCGCGAGCAGTCCCCATTGGAAGCGCGACCGGAGGCGATCCTCGATGCCCAGATCCTTGGGCGGCCGGTCGCAGGACAGGACGATCTGGCGGTCCAGGTCGTAGAGGGTGTTGAAGGTGTGGAAAACCTCCTCGAGCACCTGCTCCTTGCCCTGGAAGAACTGGACGTCGTCCAGCAACAGCAGATCGATGGAACGGTAGCGCTGCTTGAACGCATCCATGCGTTTACGACGGATTCCGTCGACGAACTCGTTGAAGAAGTTCTCCGAGTTTATGTAGCGAACGGAGGCTGACGGTCGGTGGGTTCGGGCATGGTGCCCTATGGCGTGGAGCAGGTGTGTCTTGCCTAGGCCGGCGCCACCGTAGATGAACAGCGGGTTGTAATGCTCGCCGGGCTTGTCGGCAACCGCCATGGCGGCCGCGCGGGCGAGCCGGTTCGACTGACCTACCACGTAGGTGTCGAAGACGTACTTCCTCTCGAACCGGGAGGTGGAGGTCGGTGTAGCCGCGGCGGCCGGGTCTGTCGAGTCCGTGGGGACAGCCGGTGCAGGGTCGTCGGGAGGCGGCGCTGGCGGCGCCGGTTCGTCGACGGCGTAGTGCACGATCACCTCAGGCCCGAGGTGGTCGGCGGCGAGCGACTCGATCACCTCCCTGTAGTGGTCCTGAAGCCAGTGCAGATGGAAGTCCGAGGGAGCGACCACCTGCAGGGTCTCGTCGGTGAACTCCATCCGCACGGCCGAGAACCAGGTTGTCCACTTGCTGGGAGCGACGATGGATCTCAGATTGGCTACGAATCGAGCATTGCCGGTGACGCTATGTGCTTCTGTCACGTCTCGCGGCCCCTCCCACAGCCTAAGGGTGAACTGTTATCCACATAGATATCCACGGTTGTGGATAAAGCCCTCACCTGACTATCTACTCCGCCCGGCCGACCGTGCTCTCAGTGTGTGATCCACTCACCGTTGAACGCTTACCTCGCCCGTGCCCCCTGGGAACTATCGGGTGGCCGACTGGGTACGTTTCCAATAATACGCGGTCGGAGAGGGCGGGCCGGGACATATGGATTGGCTGGGCCGAACTTTGGAGCGTTGGTCTTCTGGAGGTAAACCCCCAGGTAAACAACCGTTTCGGGAGTGATTTCGCCTATGGCGCCGAGTGTGGTTGCGATCGTGGGGCCAAGGATTTTCTTCGCGTTCCGGGTAGTCGGGGACCGTCTCCCAGTGAGTCACGCAACGGTGGGCCGCGCCAGCGGGTGAGGCAACACACCGGGATGGGAGGGCGGGCGAGGGTGGCACCCTTGCAAATCACCGGCCAGAGCCGTATTGTGGACTGCTGCCGCGCGATCCCTGAGGGTGGCCCGCAATCGAACCGGTCGTGACCGGCGCTCGCGGGGGTCGCCCCAACCTCTGGGTTCCCCGAGTAGAAGAATTCTCCATGAAGCGTACTTACCAACCGAACAATCGCCGCAGGAAGCGCAAGCACGGGTTCCGCCGCCGGGCAAGGACCCGTCAGGGACAAGCCATTCTGAAGCGGCGCCGCAGGAAAGGACGTCGTCGGTTGGCCGCGTGACCCGGCCTATCCGCTCGGCACGCTAAACGATGACGACGAAGCGCCATGCGGCGCTGCACCGGCTCCTTCCCGCTCGCGCGGGGCGGCCGAGTTCGCCGGGTCAGGCTCCCGGCGCGGGCAGCGCCGGGAGTGGAAGAACGCGGCCCGAGGGTCGGAGGTAGTCCGTGTCCGCCAGCTTGAGCGGCTCGGTCGCCTTCGATCGTGTTCTACGGAGCGGGGTCCGGTGCCGCCGCGGGGGTATTACGGTAATAGGGCTGGAACGCGGGCCCGGCCCGGCCCGGGTAGGGCTGGTCGTCGGACGTCGGGTGGGCAAGGCGGTGAAACGGAACCGAGTGAAGCGCCGTCTCCGAGCCGGTTTGCGGGAAATCGGCTTGAAGGATGGTATCGATTACGTTGTGATAGGTAGCTCAGCGGTGGCCGGTATACCGTTTAGTACGTTGCGCGGGTGGCTGCGGGAGGCGGTCGCGGTGATCGGCTCGGGAAAGGAAGGCACGTGAAGGAAGTCCGATCATCAGCACGGCTGCCGAGCCCGCTGGCGCTCGTGGGGAGGTCGCTGATCGTGCTGTACCAGCACACGGTGGGTCCCATGATCCCGAGTTCGTGTCGCTTCGTGCCGTCGTGCTCGCGCTACGCGCATGAAGCGCTGGGCACCCATGGGTTCTTCACGGGCACGTGGCTCGCCACCAAGAGAATCGGTCGCTGCCATCCCTTCGCTGGTGGAGGTTTCGATCCGGTTCCCGAGCGTGAGGCCGGATCGTGAGCGAACTCTGGAATGGCCTTCAGGCAGGCCTCGGCGGTGTCCTTTCGTTCTTCTATGACCTTGTACCCAACTATGGTGTAGCTATAATCCTGTTAACCATCGTAGTTAATCTATTAGTGTTCCCACTCACGTTGAAGCAGGTGCGTTCAACCCGTGCCATGCAGGAGCTGCAACCCGAGATGGAGCGAATCCGGCGGGAGCTTCAGGGTGACCAGCAGGCGATGAACGAGAGGGTGATGGAACTCTACAAGCAGCGGGGCGTGAGTCCGTTCGGCTGCTTCCTACCCTTGCTGGTGCAGATGCCCATCTGGTTTGCGCTGTTCCGGGTTCTGCGAGAGCCCGCGAGCAGCCTGCCGTCCGGGTCGGCGTTGCTTGAGGCGGCGGGAGAGGGAACCCTGCGATTCCTGACGATGGATCTGGACCTGGCTCCGTCGGAGGTCGTTTCCACGGAAGGTCTATTCTCACTCACCACCATCCCGTACCTTCTGGTGGTTGGCGTTGTTGTGGCGACCGGGTTCCTGCAGCAGAAGCTGCTCAGTCCCCCGGGCCAGGCTCAGAGTACGAACCCTCAGGCCGAGACCATTCAGAGGGTTACGAAGATCCTGCCGCTGGTGTTCGGTGCGATTTCCTATGTATGGCCGTCGGGTTTGAATCTCTACTTCGCAACCAGCAACGTGTTTCGCACTGCCCAGCAGTTGCTCATATTCAAGATCGATGGCAGGCCGGGTACGACGAGCGGTGATGTAGGGCCAGCCCCGGAGCCGCCAGAAGACGGCAGCAAGCCGTCGAAACCCCAGGGCTCGCGGAAGAAGCGGCGCCGACGGAGGAGAAGGTAAGGAAAGATGGTCGAGTGGGTCGAGGTAAAGGGCGTATCGGTCGAGGTTGCGGTCAAGGCGGCGCTGGAAGAACTCGGGATAGAAGACGAGTCACGCGCCGAGGTGAAAGTGTTGCAGGAGCCGCAGCGCGGCTTCCTCGGAATCGGGCGGCAGGACGCGATAGTGCGGGTGAAGCCGGGCAGGAAGCGGAAACGCTCCCGTAAGGGCTCGCGGTCCGCAAGGAAGCGCCCGTCCGGGCAATCGACTCCGAAGAAGAAGCACCCGCCTCATAAGAAGTCCGGCGGCAAGCCAACGCCCAAGGCCAAGAAGCCTGCCGGTGGCCGTGAACAGAGCAAGGCGCGCGGTGGTCGGCGATCGGGGCCAGGGCGTAAGGCAGGCGGCGATCGAGTTGCGGAAAGAGAGGTCGAGACCGTGGTTGGCGATGAGCGGACGGCACAGGTCGTAGGAGATGAGCAGGCCGCTGTGGTGAAGGACTTTCTCAGTGGGTTGCTGAAGGAGTTCGGACTAGAAGGGCAAGTGGAGACGCGGTTCGATGGCCGGATCCTGCACGCCAATGTCATCGGCGACCAGACAGAAGCCCTCATAGGTCCCAAAGCGTCTGTCATGCAGGCGGTTCATGAGTTGACCAAGACGGTGGTCCAGCGCCGCACAGCGAGGAACTGCCGGTTGCGGCTCGACATCGCGGGTTACGGGGAGAGGCGGCGGCGGGCCCTTGCGATCTACGCCGGTCAACTAGCCGAGCAGGTTCTTGGCGAGGGCGGGGAAATCATGCTGGAGCCGATGAACGCGGCTGATCGCAAGGTGGTCCACGACGCGGTCGCCGGAGTTGAGGGCGTCAGGTCCTACTCGGAGGGGGTCGAGCCGCGCCGTTCGGTGGTCATCTCGCTGGAGTAGCTAGCAGGACGGGTAGGGACCCGTCCTGCTGTAGGTGCTCTACACCTGATCTAGAGGTTTGAGGTTTCACGTGAAACCTCCGAGGGTCGGTTGGGACGGTCCGCTGCACCGGGACCCCGCACCGGTATTATGGCGACGGTATGGTCGCAACGACAGAGCAACTCGGGTCGGAGGACGCTCGGGTAGTTGCTGTCGCCAACCAGAAGGGCGGCGTCGGGAAGACGACCTCCGCCACGAACCTGGGCGCGGCTCTCGCTCTCCAGGGCGAGAAGGTACTGCTTGTCGATTTCGATCCACAGGCCAACGCCAGCGCTGGCTTGGGCGTGCCCGTGTTCGAAGTCAAGAAGTCCATCTACGACGTGCTGGTCGGCGGCAAGGCCCTTCTGGATGTGGCGATTCCTACCGCTGTGCGAGGTCTGTCGATCGCCCCTGCGAACATCGACCTGGCAGGCGCCGAACTCGAGTTGGTGGCGATGCTCAGCAGGGAGATGCGATTGGCCAACGGTCTCCGTCCCGCCCTGGGAGCCTTCGACTTCGTATTGATCGACTGCCCACCGAGCCTGGGGCTACTCACGGTTAACGCCCTGGCGGCGGCAGACGAGGTGCTGATCCCGGTTCAGTGCGAATACTATGCACTCGAGGGCCTCGGTCAACTAATGCAGAACATCGACCGCGTTCGTAACAGCTTGAATCCCCGGCTGCATATCGGTGGTGTGCTGCTCACCATGTTCGATGGCCGGACGCGGCTGTCGAGCGACGTGGCAACACAGATCAGGGACTACTTCGGGGATGCTGCGTACCGGACCGTCGTCCCCCGATCCGTAAGACTGTCCGAGGCCCCCTCTTACGGCGAGCCCATCGAGCTCTATGACTCCATGAGCGCGGGAGCCGTGGCTTACAGGTACGTGGCAAAGGAATTCCGTCAACGGCATCTACGGCAGGAGTGAACCATGGCAACTCGACGTTCCGGACTGGGCAAGGGCCTAGAGGCCCTGATCCCGCTGAGCAGGGTGGGCAATCTCCAGAGTATCTCCGTGGGGCGGCTACGCCCGAACCCGAATCAGCCCAGGAAGTCCTTCGATCCGGGGGCGATGGAGGCCCTGACCGCGTCCATCCGAAGCGTCGGGCTCCTGCAACCGGTGGTCGTCCGGCCCGAGGGGCTTGACTACGTGCTGATCGCTGGCGAGAGGAGGTGGCGGGCTGCTCGGGAAGCGGGGCTGGAGGAGATCCCGGCATTGATCCGGCAAACCGACGAGATGGGATCCCTCACCGAGGCGCTGATCGAGAACCTCCAGCGGGAGGACCTGACTCCGCTGGAGGCGGCGGCGGCGTTCCAGCAACTGGAAGAAGACTTCGGGATGACCCATGCGGAGATCGGAGAGCGTGTGGGGCGTAGCAGGTCGGCGGTTTCCAACACTCTGCGGCTGCTGAACCTGAGCGCTCCCATACAGCAGGCGTTGGAGGCCGGCGACCTGTCGGCGGGCCACGCGCGGGCACTGCTGGGGGTGGAGGATCCGGCCCTGGCGGAGCATCTCGCCGAGCGAACGGTGGCCGAGGGATGGTCTGTCCGTCGGCTCGAGGAGGCGGTCCGGGCGGGGAGGCCGGCGGAGGACAAGCAGCCGCCCGGAAGGGAAGTCACGCCGCGACCCGCCGCGATCATCGAACTGGAACACCGCCTGGCTGAGCAACTGGGTACGAATGTCCGTATCAACTACCGGAACAACAGGGGTCAGGTCGTCCTGAGGTTTGCCGGACTCGACCAACTGGAGCAGATCTACCGGAGGTTCTTCACTTCCTGAAGCCGGGGGCGACCGCACATCGCGCGGACCGAGGTCCGGAAATGACCCGAACCGGCCGCCAACGACCTATCCCCGACTACCTATCTCCGACTACCGAGTAGAACCAAGCACGCAGAGCTCTCAGTTTATCCACTCGGTCAGTTGTGCGAGAAGGGCCGCCTTCGGCCGGGCTCCGACGATCCGCTTCTTCTCGACCCCGTCCTGGAACACCACCATGGTGGGGATACTCATCACATCGTAGGAGAAGGGTGTCTGCTGGTTCTCGTCGATGTTCAGCTTGGCGACGGTTATCTTGTCACCGTGCTCGGCCGCGATCTCGGCGAGCACGGGCGCCACCAGCCGGCACGGCCCGCACCACTCGGCCCAGAAGTCGACGAGTACCGGCTTGCTACCGGCGACTGCCTGGGCAAAGGTCGTATCGGTGAGGGTCAAGAGATCTGCCATTGTTCGATTCCTTCCTGGCTTATAGACTATTACGTTGGTCAACACACGATACCGGAGTAACCGTCGGCATCTTGCTTGGGGCTTCCCCGGGGGCGGGCCACCTCATGCGCCAGATGGGGCGCCGGCGTGCTGTGACTCCAGCCACCGTTCGGCGTCGATCGCGGCTGCGCAGCCGGTACCGGCCGCGGTTACGGCCTGACGGTACACGGTGTCGGCTACGTCGCCCGAAGCGAAGACCCCGTCGACGCTGGTACCTGTCCCGGGCCCCCGCACGAGGACGTATCCCTGGGCGTCGAGGTCGAGTTGGCCCTTGAAGAGGCCCGTGCTGGGATCGTGACCTATGGCGATGAAGACGCCGTCCGTCGGGTGCTCCCGCGTACGACCGGTGCGCACATCTCGAAGCATGACCCCGGTGACGCTATCGCGGCCCAGGATCTCCTCGACCGTCGTATCCCACAGAACGTCGATCTTGTCGTTGGAGAGTGCGCGGTTCGCCATGATCCGCGAGGCGCGGAACTGGTCACGGCGGTGGACGATCGTGACCCGGGAGGCGAATTTGGTGAGGAATAGCGACTCCTCCATGGCCGAGTCCCCACCGCCGACCACGAGGATATCCTTGCCGCGGAAGAAGAACCCGTCGCAGGTCGCGCAGGCCGAGACGCCACGACCGACGAGCCGTTCCTCGCCGGGTATGCCGAGGAAGCGGGCAGTGGCGCCCGTGGCGATGATGACGGACTGGGCCAGGTGGCGCTCATCGCCCGCGTACACCTCGAACGGGCGGCGGGAAAAGTCGACCGACGTCACGTCGGCGGTTACGAGGCGGGCGCCGAAGCGGGCAGCCTGCTTGCGGAACAGGTCCATGAGTTCGGGACCCATTATCCCGTCCGGGAACCCGGGATAGTTCTCGACGTCTGTGGTGATCATCAACTGGCCGCCGGCCTGGGTTCCCTCGAATACCAACGGCCGGAGATCGGCCCTCGCCGCGTAGAGCGCCGCGGTCAGGCCGGCCGGACCCGACCCGATGACTATTACGTTCTCAGCCACTCGACTCCTCTGGTGCGGGCGTACGTCTCCTCCAGGTCAACCATCCGGCCACCAGAAACAATCCACCGAGAATCGCGTAGGCCGCCGTAGTGCCCACGCCCACGGCCAAAAGCCTGAAGATGCCCATACAAGCAAGCACCAGAGCAGCCACAATTAGCAGCACGACCCCCATCCCGAGGGCTGTGAAGGTGATCGCAGTGGCCAACCGCTCCACGGTAAGCGCCCGAACCCTGCGGGCGATCCCTTCGACGAGGTCGGCAAAGCGAGCGGAGTAGCTCTGGTTCACGGCTTCAGAATAGCTGGCTGGGGGAGTACCACCGGCCCCGGATCACCCCGTGCTGAAGTCGACGGGGCGGCACTCCGGATAAACGAACAGGAGGATTAGGGCAGCCTCCTCGGCGTCGCCTTCCTGCGAGCCCGAGGGGCCCGGCTCGATGCGGTAGGCCTCCCCCGCCTCACCGTCCACGAGTCCGTACCCGAAGAAGGATACGCTGTCGTCCTGGCCGGCCGCGGTGGCCACGTACTCCCAGCACACCAGTCCCCGCGCGACGGCCCTATCGGCCAGCCGGGCCACCGGCACAGCCGGCTCCGCGCCTTCGGCGATGACGGCATCCGTGAATAGGAGAGCCTCGTCCCGCCGGTCGGTCGAGAACGCGAAGGCGAGGTCGGGCTCGCGCTCAGCCGAGAAGGGCTCCGTGGTGTCCGTCACCCGGGTCAAGACCTCCGTGGTCGTTGTCGGCGCGTAGTCGGCTGCCGCCTCTTCCGCAAGGGCCTCAGGCTCGTCCATTGCGGCCTCTGCTTCTTCAAGGGCGGCCGCTGCCTCGGCGGCCGGGGCCGCTTCCGCCTGCGCTTCCTCAAGCATCGCCTCCTCTTCCATTGCGGCCGTCGTGGTCGCTTCGACATCGGGGGCCGCTAGCGCGGATGCCGTGGTAGTCGGCGCGGCGGTGGTCGGCGCGGCCTCGGGGGCGGCCGCTGCTGCTGTGGTGGCAGCAGGCTCGTCCTCGCTCATTCGGCCGCCGGTCAGGTTCACCGCGATTGCTATCACGGCGACCAACGAAGCGGCCGTTGCCAGGGCGGGCAGCGCTCTGGCGAACCACTGCCTGGGTCGGCGTGGTGATCGGGCTGGATGAACATGGCCGGGATCCAGGCCGAGTTCCCGGCGAACAGCAGAGCGCAGCCGGCGGCCCTCCTCGGGACTCATGGCCGGCCGCCGGAGTTCGCCGAGTGCAGCGAGCGCGGCCCGCTGGGCCGCCAGTTCGGCGCGCGCCTCGGGATCCAGTTGCGACTCGATCCGCGCGGCCTCCTCGGGCGGCATCTCCCCGCCCGCTAAGGCGATGATGAGTTCCATATCGGGGTGATGATCAACCATGTCCGTCACCCTTCGGATAGTCGCGGTGGTCGAAAAGGTTCCCGAGCTTCGCGGCCAGCAGCTTGCGGCCCCTGAACACGCGGGACTTGACTGTCCCGAGCGGTACCTCGAGGATCTCTGCCACCTGCTTGAGCGGCAGGCCCTCGACGTCGCTGAGGACCACCGCGGCCCCGAACTCCTGGGGCAGTTCGGCCAGGGCCTCCTCGATGGCCGGTCGGAGCTCGACGGCTTCGAGCGTTCCGTTGACGGAGGTGTCGCGGGGGTCGTACCCCTCCGGTAGGCGGCCGGCGCGCCGGCGCTTCTTCTTCCGCAACTGGTCGTAGCACGTGTTTACAGCGACGCGGTACAGCCAGGTGGAGAAGGCCGCCCGGCCCTGGAAGCTACCGGCCTTGCGAAGGACGGTTATGAATGTCTCCTGGGTGGCGTCGAGGGCCTCCTCCCGATCCCGGAGGATCCTGAGGCAGACGGCGAAAACGCGACGCTCGTGTGCCTCCATGAGCAGGTCGAAGGCATGCGCGTCGCCCGCAAGGTAGCGGCTGATCAGCAGATCGTCAGAGTTGCGGCCGGTCCGTCGGAGGTTCAATCGTGGAATTGTACTTCGGCGACGCGCGTCAGGTAGCCATCGTCCTCCGGCGGCAGGTCGGTAAGCCACAGGAGCCAGATGCCGTTGCTCCGGTCGGGGAGCGAGATGCTCACGGTCGTGCTCCCGGCAAGTTCCTCGGCCAGAACATCCCACCCTTCGTCCTCGATGTCCAGCAGGGAACCCGCCCACATGACCCGGAATGTCGTGCCGACCGAGACACCCAGGAGTTCGACGGAGGACGGAGAGCCACTCACTTCGAAGGCCAGACCCACCCCCTCCTTGAGCAGCGGGAGCGGATCGAAGTAGCGCTCGGTCCGCCAAGCGGTGGCCGGATCGCCGTCAATCAGGCGATCGACGGTTCCCGAGTGTTCCTGGCCGTCGCCGAGAGGGTCGAAGGCGGCGACGCTCCTCACCTCGACGGGTTCGGGTGGAGGGGGCGCCACGGCGAGGACGACGGCGGGCTCGGTGGTGCTGGTTGTGGTCGGGATCGGTCTGGTGACCGTGGGACCGGGGATGGCTGGTGCCAGTACCCGGGATGTCGGGCTGACATCCAGCAGGCTTCCCCACCAAACCAGGCCTATCGCCGCGACGGCGAGCAGGGCGGCCGGCGTCAGCCAGCGCCAGGACCAGCGCGAGGCTCGTGTCAGCGGGGGTGAGTAGGGAGTCGACAGTATCAACTCGGCGAGCCTCCGGGCGTCGATCGCTCCCTCCTGGGAGAGCCTCAGCGCTTTGTCGACGCCCGGAGGCAAGGCGTCGATCACTTGCGAGGGCGCCAGGATCCCGGCCGGCCGACCGGTCAGCGCGGTCTCGAGAGCCGAGCCCAGCGCCCGGACATCGGCTTCCGCAGTGGCTGTGCGGCCTGGCCTCCCGAAGCCGGCGAGCTTGGCCGGATGGGCCCCCGAGTAGAGGATGGCGCCGGGGTCGATGGCGCCGTGTATGACGTTCTCCTCGTGGAGGGCGGCGAGACCGTCGGCGAGACCGGCGGCGTTCGACAGGAACTCCGCGATCGGCGGGATGCTGCCGGCGCTGATGCGGTTGGCGAGGGTTATGCCTCCGGTCCACTCGGTCGCCGCGTAAGCGGAACCATTCACCTCCGCGGCTGCGAAGACACCCGCCACATGGTTGTGGCTGACCCGCGAGGCCATCTGAACCGCCTCCAGGAAGGACTTCCTCCGCGACGCCGGAGCTTCTGGACCGACCACCCGTATGAGGACCGGGCGGTTGAGTTCCAGATCGGTGGCGAGCCACTCCTCGACATCCTCATCGCGGCCGAGACGTATCTCGCGCCGGTAGCGGGGCGGCAACGGGGGAGCCACGTGGCTAGTGGCTGGTGGCTGGTGGCTGGTGGCTGGTGTAGCGGCTTGGCGGTGATGTTCGCTGCATAGGGCCTTCGCCGTTGTCGGTGAACGCTGACACTCGATGGTAATCGCTGGATGGTGTGGCGGCCGGTTGGCGTGCTCCGGTGGATCGGGCCTTCGCCGTTGTCGGTAGCCACCAGCGTACCCATCCTTGATTGTCGCCCTGGGCACCCCATCCCATAGTACATGTGGCGTTATGTATAAGTAGCTATAGATATGTTACACATGCTCGCAAGTCACCCGTCACCCGCCACGAGTCACCAGCGCTAGAGCTTCATGGCCGCAACGATGACAGCAGCGACAGCGATACCCGTTCCGACTATCCACCGGGTCTGCTCGGCAAACCGTCGCTCCATCTCGGCAAGCACCTGCGAGATTGCGGCGTCGAAGCGGTCCTGGGTGACGGCCATTCAGCTAACCCATTCCTGCCTGAGGCGCCACATCCTGCCGTTCCCGCTCGGTCCGTCCACTTCTACCCCTTGAGTTGCTAACTCGTATTCTAACCTGTATCCAATCGTTAGATGACAACCAGTGTAGGCGCTGATCACTTCCTTCCCCCCAGCGGAAAGTCCGAACACCGCGGAGAAGCGGGCACTCCCAGGTACCGGGCACCTACCCATACCGAAGCACCACGAGTCGGTCGGGGAGGCGGCGGAACCCGGTTGCTTGATACAGCGCGGCGGCGGCCTGATTGTCCGGTGCTGTATTCAGCAACATGGCCGCCGCCCCGTGACGGGCTGCCCAACGGATGGCAGCGAGCGTCAGCCGCGTGCCCCAACCCCGCCTCCTGTGCGAAGGCGACACGGCAATCCTCTGGAGGTAGGCGGTGAGCCCGGAGCATCCGACGATGGCGAAGCCCTCGGGCGGGGACACGTCGGAGGTGACGAGCACGGTTCTGCGGATGGTCGACAGGTATGACTCCCGCAGGGCGGTCTGTCCATTCCTCCAGAGCGGACCGAACGATCTCCGATCGACTTCGGCGAGCATCTCGAAGTCGGGCGGCCCCTCCCGAACTCCGGGCTCCTCCGGCGGTATCGAGCCGATGAGGCTGCGGCGGTACATGTGAAGCCTGAGGAAGGGCCGGTAGCCCACCTGCAGCCAGGAGTCGGCAGCGCTGTCCAGCAACGGCTGGGACGCAACCAGCTCTACTCCGTAGGCGAGCACATGGCTGGTGGCAGCTCGCAGGAACCGGGCTCCTCCCCGCTCGAGACGCAGGTATCCGTAGGGGAGGTCGGAGTTCCAGGGCCGGGCGGTCGCCTTGGCCCAACTCCGCCGGATGGTTACCGGGCCCGGCCAGTCACCGCTGACCTTCATAATGTGAGCGCCTTCCTCACCAGGTCTCGCTCGGCCGGGTAGGTGAGCTTGCCCATGGCAGCTGATGGTTCGAGGATCACCACCTCGTCGACCTCGTTGTCGTGGAGCGCCGGATCGCCGCCGGTCACTGCGAACCTGAAGAAGTCCACCCGCTTCTTCACCCTCACACGATCGCGTACGAACCAGTATTCGACGACGCCGGCCCGGGCAGGGTCAGCGGCCCGAACCTCAAGCCCGGTCTCCTCGGTCACCTCCCGTCGGGCGGCCTCGATGGCTTGCTCTCCGGCTTCCAGCAGGCCTTTTGGCAGTGTGACCACGGACTGGCCCGCCAGGTTCCTGGTCCGTACCACCACCAGCAGCCCGTCGGTGGTCAGCACAACCCCGCCGGCCGAGTGCTCGAATACCGTCCTGATGGTTCCCCCGATCCCATGGCGTACCCCGATCCGCGCCGGCGGGAGCCCCTTCCGGCGGGAGGGCAAAGCGAATCCTACTTCCGGGGGAGTAGCCTCAGGACGTGGACGTCCTGCTCGTTACCCATCCGGTGTTCGGTGAGCATGACACCGGGCTCGGCCATCCGGAGCGTCCTGCTCGTTTGCCGGCGGTGCTCGCTGGCGTACGGGAGTCGCCGGCCACGGTATCCGAGGAGAGCGCCCCCGAGATCGACAGAACTCTCCTCGGGTTGGTTCACTCTCCCGGTTACGTGAACCGTATCCAACGATTCTGTGCAGCAGGTGGGGGCGCGTTGGATCCGGACACGCGAGCCGTTCCCGCCTCGTGGGAGGCCGCCTTGAGAGCGGCGGGAGCAGGACCTCTGGCAGTCAGGAGGCTGGAGGAGGGCCGTGCCGACGCGGCCTTCCTGGCGGTTCGGCCCCCCGGCCACCACGCGCGGCGGTCGACCGCGATGGGGTTCTGCCTCTTCAACAGCGTCGCGGTGACGGCGGCCATGCTCGCCGAACGAGGCGAACGTGTGGCGATCATCGACTGGGATGTCCATCACGGCAACGCCACGGAGGAAATGTTCCGCTCCCGGGAGGACATCCTCTACGTTTCGCTGCACCAGTATCCCTTCTACCCGGGGACGGGAGGCCTGGTCGACATGACCGCGGACCGGGCGGCGGCCACAACCCTGGACTTGCCGCTTCCCGCGGCGACGGCAGGAGATCTGTACCGGGTGGCCTTTCCCGGATTGGTCATGCCGGTGGTCGCCGGGTTCGGTCCTGACTGGCTGCTTGTCAGCGCCGGCTACGACGCCCATGCCCACGATCCCTTGGCGGAACTACGCCTGCTGGCCTCCGACTATTCCTTCATGGCCGGAGGGCTGGCAGCGGTGACGCCGCCGGGACGTACCATCTTCTTCTTGGAGGGCGGCTACGACCTCGACGCGATCAGGGAATCGGCCTCAGCGACCATCTCCGGGGCGGCGGGCATCGCGGTGCCCGACGAGGAGAGCCGCTTCCGGTCACCGGAGGTAGCCTTCCGGATACTCGACGCGGTGGTCGATGAAGCACGAAAGGCCTGGGACCTACCCTGATCAGGTGTTAGACACCCCAGGAGCGTAAATGTCAAGCTGCGGCCCGGTTGATGAGGGT
>JAPPFW010000012.1 GCA_028821575.1 bacterium
TCTCCATATGATAATGATATCACATTAGTGTAATTTAGAGTGAACACGCCCTAACTGACACACCCCGCCAGGTGTGTGAACTCGCCCTCGCCCATGTCAACAACGACCGGGTCGAAGCCGCATACCAACGAAGCGACCTCTTCGACCGGCGCCGCCAACTCATGGCAGACTGGGCCGACTACCTACACGACCAGGTCGCTGCTGCGCCGGACCCGGACTAGGACCTCGACCAGTCGCCCCGGCCCGGGTTCGGCATCGCGCAGCCTCAAGACTATTGGCGTTTCGGGGTGATCAGATCCAAGAGTTCCTGGCCGTACGCGTCGAGTTTCGCCGGGCCGATGCCGTACACCTTCGCCAGGTCCTCAACCGCCGACGGGCGGGACGAGACCAACTCCTGGAGGGTCCGATCGGCCAGAACCGTATATGCGGGCTTGCTGTGTGCCCTTGCCGTCGCGGTTCGCCACGCTTTGAGCATCTGGAGCAGTTCTTCATCCGACCTGGGTGTGCAGGGGGCGCGCCGCGATGTGGTCTCTGAGGGATGCCCGGTCCGGGCCAATGACCGCTTTGGTGATGTTTCCCGGTAACCGGCCAGGCCGCCCACAGGGACGTCATCTCTCCCAGCCCGCTCCGGTAGCCAGAGATATCCTGCTCCGAACATGGTTTTGGCCACGGGAAGGGGTCGCAGCTCCGGATGCCGCCACTTCGAACAGTCCCCAGTGTTGCCTTTCGCCCGGTTGCAGTAGGCGTGCGCCACTTGCAGGTTGTCGGGATGATGCAACCTCGACTCCCACTCCCGCCCACCGACCGCCCGCCCACCTCCTCGCCCGGAACGCTGCACGCTGAACAACCCGAACTTCTTCGGCACGACATGTTCGATCTGGGCATCGGCGGCCGCTATCCGCAGAGCACACAGACCACAACGCCCACCGTCCCGCCACAACAGGTACCGCACCACCTTCTCCCGGTCATCGGGATCCCATCTACCGGTCGAACCGTCAGGGCGCCTGTTCTTCACCAACCAACGCTGCGCCCGCCGCAGGCGACCATGCGGATGGGTCTCCAGGTACTGATCACGCACTACTGCTTCGGACCTCCAGCTTGAGCTACGGGCAGCCAGCAACACTCTAATGGCCGATCGTCCAGCCTCGGGCAGCAACGTGAGGCTGCGCCGCTGCGGGCATCGTCGGTATGAGCGATTCGGTGAGGGCATCCGGTGGGTACGGCCTGGGGCGGCGGCGTCGCTTCTTGAGCCTTCTACGCCTGGCAACTGTCCCGGTTACCTCCTCAACATCCCACCCCGTGTTGACCCCGCCGTCGCACACAGACCGAGTCGGGGGAACACAACCACACGACCGCGTACGCGCGCGTACTCCGGGCTCCGAACAGGAGGGGATTATGTACCTGAGTGCCCGTCCTGGGCTGGGCCGAGGCCCCATTGGAAGAACTGTAGGTAGCCAGAGAACTTCAGACGGTCCGTGATCTCTTCAGAGTACTTAGCCTGTGGTAGGTTGTCTGAATTCATGATACTGTCGAGGGCTTCAATTAGTTCCTTTGCCTGTTCACCATCTAATGAAGGAGCGAATTCTGATCCTGACATCATGTGGATGATCTGCCCAGCCCGCAAATATAGAACGTCACCGTGGACGCGCTCCGCTTCTAGTCTGGCTAGTTTTGCTACTTCATCGCCTATCCGCCGGGCGTCCTTGTGGATACTTTCGAGGTGGTCGTTCGTTTTCTTCTTGTCGTCTAATGTACGGTCATTCATGATGGTACCGGCGCCTAAGCTAGTTACGAAGGTTTGGCTATGTTGGGACGAGAAGAGGATCCACTTAGCCGCCCAACGAACAGTGACCTCCCAGTTCTTCTGACCGTCGTCGCCCTCGTCGAGATCGTCGTTGAATATGCTGGTCCAGTTCTTCGCGACGGTGATCTGCCGTCTATACCCTGGTGACATGTCACCGATCGGTTCTACTCGATTGGTACGGTCGGATCGCTCTCCGCCAAATTCCTTTGGTAGGACCTCGACTATTACGTTCTTTGCTACTCGGTTGCCGGTGTTTTCAATATCGATCATGGGTAAGGAGCGGCCGGAAATCCTGAGATGTGCTGCTACTCGTGGTCGGGAGTGATAATACCAGACCAAGCCACCACCGAGGGCGACAATGGTTTCCTGGTATCTTTCCCAGACGTCGGGGAAGGTTCGGAAAAGGAGAATCCCGATTAGTAGCACGGTCCAGTTGAGCCAGTACTTAGGCATGGTGTACTCTCTCTCTTGACTTTCGTGAGTTTAGGTACGTTGCCTGTGACGGCGGCGGGTTGCTGGTCGTTCTTGTTCTGTTTTCTCCGTGGCATCTTGTCTGATGGCGTTAAGTATGCGACGCTCTACCCGACAGATTCGGTCGTTCAGTCGGGTTTCTAACTGATCGATCTTCTCGTTCTGTCGGTTCTCTACGCGTGTGAAACGCGCGCGCTGGTCGTACCGTAGAGGGCAACGCAGGTAAGAGTCACTGTGCTGATGGTGACGATGTCAACTTCTATTTCACCATCCTACCATCGTGACCTCTGCTTGCAGACCTAGTAGCGGCTGGTACTCTGGGGTCTGCCTGTGAATACCAATCTTCCGTTGCACCGCAACTCACATGAGGGACTGGCCTCGCCATGGTCCCTTCCGGTTGATTGCGGTCAACGGTATTCACAGGCAACGAAGCCAGACCCCAACCGAAGGGACCGCCAATGAGCGTGGCTCATCGTTACCTACTCACCGTGCCACTCGTGATCGTGGTCGTCGCTGGTACGGCAGCCTGGGCCGCACACAACTTCACGGACGTGCCGGACGATCACCCACAGCATGACGACATCGCGTATGCGGCGGAGAAGGGTTGGTTCGCCGGATACGGTGACGGTACGTTCCGACCCGATCGGAAGCTGACCACGGATCAGGCGGTGACCGTGTTTGGTCGGGCGTTCCCGGATGGTGTCAGCCGGGCTGACCTGGCAACCATCCTACGGGCCGGAGACGAGACACTTACCGGCCAATCCACTACTACGACTACACAGGCATTCCAGCCGATCCCCTGTGAAAACCGCCAGGACAGCGAATGCGTCATCACCGATGTCCGATGGGATACCACCACCCGGCCGGGTGAGCGGTGGCTCGTCGTCGAATATCAGCTCACCGACAACTGTCACACACGATGGGACATGACCGTGCAACTCGTCGACACGCCCGGCGGCGGCCTGGTTGGCGACCCGATCCCACGATCCGTAACTGGGTCGTGGCCCGGCGACGCCCTGGTTGTAAACCTGTTCGACCCGACCGGCACTGCCCAGACATGGACCGAAGCCGTCAACTGTCAGGCCGGCAGCTACGACCAACCCACGGACACCAGCACCGGTACTAGCGGCGAGCCGTGGTGTAACTGGCAGGTCTGCATCGACGACCAGTACGAATTCCGCAACGCTGGTGTCCTATACCTGGCCATCAAGATACGGAACCAGCAGCTATGCCCCGGCTACTGGTCCGCCACTGTCCATCTACTCGACGAGAACGGGAGACGAACCGGTCTATCAGGAATCGTCATCGACGCCGACGGGCGCATCAACAACCGGACAGCCACCATCGAAGTACGAATCCCATCCGGGACCGTCCCCGCAGGCACCCTCGAATTCGACACAGCCTGCTGGTAACCCACATAGGAGAAAGGAGGCGACATGCCAGGTAGACGAGAGAACGTGCAGAACCAGGGGAAAAGCCCGCCGCGTCCCCTACCGAGGACTCCAACGCAACCGGCAATGGCTCACCACCCGCGCCGCCAGCATCAACCTACAACGGCTCATCAACCTCGGACTCACCCACACAACCCAAGGCTGGGCACTCAACCCCACATAAACCACCCACACCCTTCACCGTGAACCGCCCGGAACCGGCCCAGAACCGGCCCCCAGCACCGAAACCCGGCCTACCCCCACCAAAAACCCGGCCCAACACACCAACCCGGCTCAACCCCAACCCGCCACACCCCCATTGCTGAGCAGGCTCCTAGACCAGATGGGGCTGCTCAGCGCTGCCACAGCACACCGCGACATCGGGCAGCGAGCAACCGTCGAGCCCACGTCTACCTCCTGCCGGTGCTCGTGGGCCGGGTGGCGGTGCGGGCATACCGAGGTCGAGCCGCCCGAAGCGGAACCCCCCGATCATGGGGCACGGGTTGAGCCTGTGAGGCCGTACACCGGAGGGTCCGCCAATTGCTCATTGGATGCCGTAGCGGGGCCCTGGGCTGGCGGCACCCGGCCCCGGTCCCGGGTTGCAGGTAATGGGGGATTAGCGGCTACCGAGCCACAGCATTGCTGTAACCGCATCGTCGATCTCTTCCAGCACCGGCGGACACCAGTTCGTTCAGCCGCCGATCAGCCGGGTACCTGCCAGCCACGTGCTTCGCGACCAACTCCAGTTTGTGGCCGACCGCGTCGAGGTCTCTAGCAATAGCTCGGAACCCTTCACGTCGTCTGCGTCGTCCTCATGAGCGCGGAGGGCAGCGGTACGTTCTAGTAACGTTCGGATTACTTAACGCTGAAGATCATAACGATTCCACCCGTCACCAGTATCTCCCATCGGCATACGCTAACTATCAGATCAGCTGAACCGGTACGAAGGGAGGTTCAGAATGATGCGGACACTGACAGCAGCCTTACTGGCAATGCTGCTACTGGTGGGTGCTTCACCCGCTGGTAGCCAAGACGGACCGGCCCCGCCCGACAGCATGACCGTCGGCGGGGAACAACTTGTCATCAGGAGCGCGTACCTGGGTTTCGGGGACTACACCCCGCACCCGGACGACATCATCGTTGTCCACGTCGTCGGAGCTGACCACCAGCCAGTCGCTATATGGTCATCGGAGCCCAGCGTCGATGCCGTGTTCATTGGGACGCTCGGCGTGAACGCACGGGCACAAGTCCACCAGACCCTCGGCACGTACCTGGCGGCTCGTGAGTTGGTGTGTGTCACCGTGGCACGGAAACCGTCCTTCACGGGAAGCTATGTGTACGGCTCCGGGTATCAGAAATGCGCCGGTGACGACTTCCACTCGCAGAAGATCACAGGCTATCTGGACTGGAGCCGGAGCCTCGGCGACTGGGATTGGGTGACCCGGGACTCGTACACGTCGCCCTGGGTGTCCAGCAAAAGGGTGTTCGCCCAACTGTCATGGCGGTGCCGCGCCGACGACAGGGAGAAGTGGCGGACTTGGGTCAGAGGTGAGGTACGTTGGTGGGAAGACGACCGTCTACGATCCACCATCTGGGGTATCGAAGACGCCGAAAAGATAGGCAACTGCAGATAAACTCGAGTTGGGCAAACCACACTGGGGAGGGGGACCCATTCGGGTCTCCCTCCCTATTCATCGTGGAGAATGGGGAAGAAAAGGCCGTGACGAACGCGACAAGCCGGCTGCTGGCTGCCTTAGTGCTTCTCACCGCTATGGCATACGCCGCCTGCGATTTGGACAGCATCACACACATCACGTCGGTCCCGCCGGTGAGCTACAGCGAATACGACCAAGCCGGCAGGCACCATCAGGCCGCGTTGATCACCGAAGGGCGGATACCTGTATGCGTAGAGGGAACCCGCCTGGCTCCCGACGGAATGTGCGTCCATCTCGACACACGAACAGGTTCCTTCATCGTCGCCAACACCAGCGACGAGTGGGGACTGATCGACGGCGACGCCTGGAGCGTCAACTTCGGCACTGTGAACATCAACTGCGGGTGGATCACCGTCGAATGGGACCACAACGTCCTGATCGTGACCCATCTCGACCCGGCTGCCGGCACGAACCCCGAAACCTGCTCCTAAGGGCTGGTGTCCTAGCCGAGGACAGCATCCGACATCGGACGATTACCGGCACACCCAGGGAGGGATCCTGTCGCCGCTGCGCCAACATCGCCCTATCCGTCCTCGACGAGCACTTCATCCAGTAGTGGGAAGCGCTCGGACCGGAGCGGACACGTGCCAAGCGTCACAGGGTCGGGGAGCCACTCATGCGCCTCGTCCGCTACGCGGATGACTTCGTGGTCATGGTCCGCGGCGTCCGTAACGATGCTGAAGCGCAAGCTGCACCGATAGGCAGGGTGCATTGAACCCCACCTGACGGCACACGTGGAGAGCCGGATGCGCGGAAACGTGCACGTCCGGTTCGGAGGGCGGGGACCTGAATATGGTCGTCAACGCCGACAGACGGGCAGCTAAATGCCGAAATCGAGATCGTCACTACGCCGGCGAAGACCTCGACGGGAGCGATGGCGCCGGCTGTCCTGATACAGTCGCCGCGCCGGTTCCCGCCGGGGGAACCGGCGCTGTTGATGATCGTTGAAACTCCCCACTTTCGATCACTGAAATTCACTCATACTGGATTTGCCCCGTTTGGTGGGGGGTCGCTGCGATGATCGGGG
>JAPPFW010000087.1 GCA_028821575.1 bacterium
GGGCCAGGTCGGTGCACAGCGAGTTCGAGACCCGCCAGCCGACGATGAACCGTGAATACGCGTCGACAACGAACGCCACGTAGGCGAAGCCAGACCAGGTCGGGATGTAGGTGTAGGGGTCGGACCGGGGCGCCCTGTCAGCTTCTCGGCTGGTGGGTTTCCCCGGCCCGCCCTCCGAACCGGACGTGCAACTTCCACTGCATCCGGCTCTCCATGTGTTCATGCCGCTGTTGTGGTTGTGCTCTGCCATGGTGTGGGGATTCGGGTGCCCCGGTAGCGGTATCGCACTACGGCGAACCGGTTGGGTCGGAACATTTCGATCCTTCCTGCGCTGATCTCCCATCCGGGGAGGTAGCGACGGATGAGGGTGTGCATGTTCAGTCCGAGGTGTCGTTTCTTCAACCACCCGACGATGCGCCAGAAGGCGTAGTGATCGAGGTAGCCGAAGGTTCGTTTGGATACTCCGTGACGGAAGTAGTTGCACCAGCCCCGCAGCACCGGGTTCAGTCGGCGTAGCAGGCCTGAGAGCGTTCGATGATGTTTGCGACGTGTGAGCCGTCGGACCTTGCCCACGATTGAAGCGAGTGACTTCTTCGACGGGTAGATGTGTGGACGGCCTTGTGGTTGGCTCGGCTCCGCCAGGTCCGTCGTTGGATACGCCAGCCTAGAAAGTCGAATCCCTTGTCTATGTGGCAGACGCTTGTCTTGTCTTCCGATAGGCGCAGACCCATCGGTGCGAGCACCGCTGATACTTCGTCCCGGAGCGTTTCAGCGTCATTGCGGCTGCCGTGGACCATGACCACGAAGTCGTGCTGGGTAGCGGACGAGCCGCATGAGCGGTTCCCCGGCTCGGTGACGCTTGGCGCGTGTCCATTCCGGTCCGAGCGCTCACCTATTTCTGGGTGAAGTGCTCATCCAGGATGGATAGGGCGATGTTGGCCAGCAGCGGCGAGAGAATGCCACCTTGTGGTGTGCCGGTGATCGTCCTCCGTCGGCTGCCGTCCTCGGCGAGGACACCAGCTTTGAGGAACGCTTTCACCAGACGCAGGACCCGTTTGTCCCCGATGCGGTTCCGCACCCGGCCCATGAGGGCCGTGTGGTCGATCTCGTCGAAGCACGCCTCGATGTCTCCTTCGAACACCCACTCGTAGTTACGGGTAGGTGACCCGAGGTAGTGAATCTCAGCGATAGCGTCCTGAGCCCGCCGCTTCGGACGGAAACCATACGAGCATGGTTTGAAGTCCGCCTCGAAGATCGGCTCCAGCACCAGCTTCACCGAAGCTTGAACAACCCGGTCAGCAACAGTCGGGATACCCAGAGATCGGACCTTGCCCGACCTCTTGGGGATCGTCTTCTGCCTGACCCTCTGGGGAACGAACCGCCGAGCCTTGAGATCGTCTCGCAGCCCGACCAGCAGTTCCTCAGCAGCGGAGCCGACCGAGCGGGGTGCCACCCCATCGACCCCTGCCGTTCGTGCACCTCGGTTGCCCCGGACCCGACGCCACGCCACAACGAGGAACGCCGGATCATAAACAAGGTTGTATAGATCATCGAAGCGACGGCTGGGATCGGCCGTCGCCCAACGGTGCAGCTTCGTCTGCATCACACGTACCCGCCGCCCAGCCTCAACCAGGTCGGGCCACGGTGCGCCGGTATTCACCAGCGACCTCCGTGATCAACACGTCTGCTGCGAACACACTAGATGCCCTTCGCCATGTGACCGGCTTTCCCGGCCTCGGACTACTACGGGTCCTCCGCCCCACCCCACCGGCATCAGCCGGCAACAAGCTTTCCCGCCGACCAACATGCTGTTGGCCGGTGAGGGAACCGGGGGGATGGTTCCCACGTTCATTTCCCAACCGTTCGACAGGGTCGGCGTCCAGCTATGCCCCTGCAACATCGCCACGGCTACGCCGCAGGCATTCACCGTGGCCTCCCGACCGGCGACATAAACCGGCCAAGGAGTTCCCCACCCAACGTCGCTAGGTGGGTGCGCGTTGCTGCGCGGCCCTGATCCACCAGGTTCGAGCCGCTGGGTCTCTTGAGGAGCTTTCGGACGCTGGCATCTTCACGTACACCTTTCTGTCTCACTAGCCGGACCCGGACCATCTGGCAGTACTAGCCCGCTCCGTCGCCCTCAGGGCTGCTTCCCACCCTCACCCCCATTCCAGGGTTCAGGCTGCCCTCAGCTTCAACGTGCCCGCTGCGACAAGCACAAGGCGGTGGCCTCCCACCACCGCACGATTGGTAAGCACCTCGTGGCGCTCGATATCCGCCGCCCAGATCTGGTCGGGTCTGGTTGCGGTGAACTGGCGGCGCACCAGGTCAGGCGCCGCCATCCGTTCAGGGTTCCGGCGGGTAGTGGTGACCCGCCGGCGGCGGTGAACCCCCTGGAAATGCGGGCCTGGCGCATCAGGCGGGCCACCCGCTTTCGGCCCACACATACACCCTCGGCGGCCAGCTCGGCGTGGACACGGGGAGCACCATAGGTGCCCCGAGACCGGCTGTGGATATCCACAATCCGGTCCCGCAGTGCCCGATCAGCCAGCTCCCGGGCGGATGGAGGACGGCTCAGCCATGCGTAATAGCCGCTAGGGGAGACACCCAACAGCCCGCACATGCGCCGCACCGAATGAGAAGCCTGATTTGGCTTTCACGAACCCAAACGCCGCCTGGGGGTCGATCCGGCTACTTCTCGGCGAACCAGGCCGCTGCTTTTGCCAGGATCTCTTTCTCCTCACGAAGGATCCGGTTCTCCCGCCGCAGCCGGCGTAACTCGTCCCGCTCACCAGTTGTCAGACCCTCACGGTGACCATCATCGATGTCCGCTTGGTCCACCCAATTACGGATCGTCTGGTCCGACGGTTCGAACTCCCGGCTCAACTCACCAGGCGTACGACCAGCCCTGACCAAGCGAACCATCTCCGCACGGAACTCCGCCGGATACGGCAGTCTCGTCTTCGGCATCCTCTGAACGCTCCTATCTGGGAACAATCCCAAAGTCATAGAGCGTCCACTCGAGCGGCTCAACCTCAACCATGTGCAAGACGCCGTTGGTGCTGTAGCCGCAGCTAAAGACGTATTCGGTGGTCCTATTGTGACCTCGTGGGCGTAGGGTAGGGAGTAACCCCCCGGGAAGCCAAGTCCCGGGGGGTTACTGGTGGTTAGAAGCAGTAGTTCCTAGGTGGACTTGTACGGATCACCGGTAGGTAAACCCTGTCACCGTTCCCGAAGTACACCGTGCCATACCTCTCGGACCGCCATTGGTAGGTACGGGCTCGTACGCACTGGTGTGCCAACTGCAGACGAATGCTGTTCCCGGCCAATGTTGACCAGGTGTCAGTTTCCTGCGTGTAGAAGAACTCGTCCGAGTTGGGACGGGCCTGCAGGTTCAGGGTGGACCTGTGACGGTCGACCCCGGGACCATGACAGTGCTGCGACGACTTATTTTTCACGAACACGTGGTAAGTACCTCGCTCTTTCCACGGACGCGACACCGATACCCGACAATCCGTCTCGTGCGTGGCCAACCAGTCATCGGCCGCCCGTACCTGGGTAGGAGTCAAGTGGCCCGCCCAGCGCGCGGTCACCGGATCGCCGCTGGCCGTAACAACCTCAACCTCCGGGTCCGATACCCAGACAACGTCCATCCCGGTGCTATCGCCGGCAACGATCATGACGAACTGCCCGTCGGTGACCTCGAACCTGTTGTCGGCCTGGGCCTGCGCCCCTACCGGGGTCGTCACGGTAGCGGCAAGGGCCGTTGTCAACAGGACGGTAAGCCAGCGTTTCTGAATGGTTTCCATGAGAAACTTCCTCCCTTAATTGGGAATGTGTTATATCCGAATAATACATCCGTTAGTAACTCATAGACGACTGGAAACGTAACCATTTTCTCGAACCAGACACAGTTCTCCCCTTGCAGAATTATATGAGGAGAACTACGCTGACCAGCCAGGCAGGCGAGCGAGCTTGGTTGGCTGGTACCCCAAGACGGGGTTTAACCGTAGGTCGGTCTCGGTCAACCTTACCAAGACGCACGAGACATGAGACAAGCCCTCCCCCCAATCATCGCATTCCTCTTACTGGTAGGGGCCTGCTCCCAACCCTGCCCACCGGCCGGTACCCCACCGGCCCAGACTCGGGTGGAGTACCGGACCCGGACCATATATCAGACAGTGGTGATCTGTCCCGGGGGCCTGGCCGTCCACTACTCCGGGACCGACGGACACGTAGACCAGGTACGCATAGATGAACTATGTGCTACCACCGGGGGGTCTTAGCAGGTCGTAACCAGGTCCTGCAACTTTCCCCCAGGCGGCTGGTGGTGGTAAACTACCCGTCACCTGGCGTTACGTCAGCAGGCCCCCCTCCGGTGATTAGTACGAAGGCTAGACCCTGGTAGGGTTGCCGATCTCAGCGAGGGTCCTCGCTCCGGTGCGGGGCCCGAACCCGCACATGCTGTTGAGGACTTTTCCCAGCGGATGCTCCAGGAAGGCTTCCTCGATGTCAGCTTCGAGCCGCTGGCGGACGGCGATGATCCGGTCCAGGTCGGCGGCGAGATCACCGATCGTCTCACCCCAGGTCGACTCGGCCACCACCGTGACGGTCTGCGCCCCGAGCGCAGCCCAGATCTGGGCGGTGAGTGTGGCGGCGGTGCGCTTGGAGCGTCGGGAGATCAGCGTCCGGACGCGGGCTTTGCCGGCCGTTCGCAGCGCCGTGGGGGTAGGCCAGGTCGCGAGCGCGGCTCTGAGACCAGGCGTCGACATGAGGCGTTCTCCCACGGCGCGTTCCAGAACCGGGGACACGGCTAATAGGGCGTCACACAGGCGGTTCGCGGCCCGGGTCGCGTCAGCGACCAGGTCTATGTCCCGACCGTTGAGGATCCTCAGGCGGGCCAACAGCTCATCGGTGACAGTCGTCCAGGTCAGACGATCCGCGTTACGCCAAGCGAAGTCGGCCAACACCTGGCGTCTTTGGGGTCGGTCTTGGCCGCACCCGCGTAGAGGTCGGCAGCTCGGCGCATCGTCAACCCGCTGACATAGGCCACCGGTATCGCCACCTCCGCGGCCACAGTGAGGGTCAGCACAGCAGCCGACGAGGTCATATCAACCACCAACGCCGGACGGCCATGGTCCGCGGCGTCGCTGATCATTCCGCGGATGGCCGCCTCGCCGTTAGGAACCGCACGGGAAGACAACGCCTCACCGCGGGCCGACATCGCACAGGCGTAGTGCTCGCCTTTGGCGACATCAACACCGACGAACACGTCGGGCGCGGGCATAGGGCTATCACCCATCCAGCTGGTCCTCTCTAGTCGCAAACGCGTTCAAGCTGCTCGAGAGGGCACCAACGCCTCAACCACTTTACGAACCAGCCCCCTATTTGAACCGCCCCGGTTTCCCCGGAGACTCTGATGGTTACCCAGTTTCGTGGAGTCGGGATATTTGAATTGGTGGTGTGTTGACCCGCGATAAGGAGGGGGTCTCATGCCGTATCGATATCCGCCGGAGTTCCGCCGCAAGGTTCTGGATTTGTTGGCTGCTGGCAGGTCGGTGGCGTCTCTGTCGGCTGATCTTGGTGTGTCGGATCAGACCATTTACAACTGGCGCCGCCAGGACGCTGTTGACCGGGGCCTGGAGCCGGGTCTCACGTCTTTGGAGAAGGAGGAACTGAGATCTGCTCGTCGTCGAATCGCCGAGTTGGAGACCGAGCTTGCGGTGACCCGACGAGCCAACGAGTTGCTGAAAGCGCAGGTGGTGTCCGCAGGGGACGGTTCGAAGCGATCCAGACGATGAGGGACGAGGGGCTGCCCACCCAGGTCGCCTGCCGTGTTCTCGAGGTGTCAGAGTCAGGGTTCTACGAGTGGAGGACCCGCCCGCCCTCGGCTCGGGCGATCCGCCACGCCTGGCTGACCGATCTGATCCACCAGCATCGGCCAACGGTCCCGAGGGACGTATGGAGCACCGAGGGTGCACGCTGAGCTGAGGTTGGGCTATGGAATCAGGGTCGGGCACAACGCGGTGGCGATGCTCATGCGACGAGCTGGCCTGCAGGGCCTGAGCGGGAGCCGAGGGCCCCGACGGCGGATCAGATCCCTGGATACCCCGGCGGACCTGGTCGACCGCGACTTCGTCCGCCACGAACCGGACGAGCTTTGGGTGACGGATGTGGAGCGCCACGAGGCGTTTGTTAACCGTGCGGTGGTGGGAGGCCATCGCCTTGTGCTTGTCGCAGCGGGCATAGTGAAGCTGAGGGCAGCCTGAATCTTCTGGAACGGGGGGTTTGGGTGGGAAGCAGCCCTGACAACGACGGGACGGACTAGCACTGCCAGATGGTCCGGGTCCGGCTAGCAAGACAGAAAGGCGTACGTGAGGAACCAGCGACCGAAAGCTCCTCAAGTTACCCAGCGGCT
>JAPPFW010000065.1 GCA_028821575.1 bacterium
ACCAGCCACCAGCCACCAGCCACCAGCCACCAGCCACCAGCCACCAGCCACCAGTATCATCGGTGCATGGAGGAGTTCGTCCGGGGTCTGCCAAAGGCGGAACTGCATCTCCACATCGAGGGAACTCTCGAGCCGGAGTTGATGTTCGAATTGGCGGAGCGCAACCAGTTGGAGATTCCCTACGGCTCCGTGGACGAGGTCAGAGCCGCCTACGAATTCGACGACCTACAGGCTTTCCTCGACATCTACTACCAGGCCGCCGAAGTTCTACGGACGGAAGACGACTTCGCGGATCTGATGGCTGCCTACTTGCTTCGGGCGGTAGCCGATGGGGTGCGTCACGCCGAGATCTTCTTCGATCCCCAGACCCACACCGAGCGGGGTGTCGATGTGGGGACTGTGATCCGAGGATTCGCCCGAGCCCAGCAGGCCGCAGCGGCGGAAATCTCCACGACGCTCATCCTGTGCTTTCTTCGCCACCTGCCGTCCCGCTCCGCGGTGAAAGTCCTTGAGGCGTCCCTGCCGTACCTGGACCACCTCCAAGGGGTCGGGCTCGACTCGGGTGAGGCGGGCAATCCCCCCGAACTGTTCGCTGAGCCCTACCGGCTGGCTGTCGAGGCTGGGCTGAGGCCTGTGGCCCACGCCGGCGAGGAGGGTCCCGCTGGGTACATCCGGGCGGCTCTCGACGTTCTCGGCGTGGAGCGCGTCGACCACGGGGTCAGAGCATCCGACGACCCGGGGTTGGTCCGGCGACTGGCCACGGAGCGGATCCCGCTGACGATGTGCCCGCTCTCCAACCAGAAACTCAAGGTCGTTCCGGATCTTGCCGACCACAACTTGAAGGAATTGATGGATGCCGGGGTCATGGTGACGGTCAACTCGGACGACCCGGCCTACTTCGGAGGGTACGTGGCCGACAACTACCTGGCGATCGCCGAAGCTCTAGACCTCTCGCGCGATGACCTGGTCAGGTTGGCCCTCAACTCGGTTGAGGCCTCGTTCCTGCCCGATGACCGCAAGGCGGCCCTCCGACAGGAGATATCCGAGTATTTGGTGATCGGTGATTGGTGACGTGGCTCCACCATCCACCATCCACCATCCACCATCCACCATCCACCATGGTGCGGGTGAACCGAGGCTGACTGCCAGGCTAATGTGGGGGTAACGGATCCCGAAGCTCCTGCCTTGCTTCCTGCGGGATGACCCCTTCAGGCATCCGGTCTCCGGCGCCACGTGGAGCGGGAGACGGCGCGACGCGGGAAAGGTCGGGTGCTGCCTTGGCATATGGTTGTCCGGGCGGCCATAATCTGGCGGTCGCCTTGACCGTTGTTGCTCGTCGCTAGGAGTCGTCATGTCGGAGGTCACACTACGAGCGGAGACCGGCCGCACCACCGGAACCAGACCGTCACGCCGGTTGAGGAGGCAGGGAAAGGTTCCCGCCACTCTGTACGGTCACGACACCGATGCTGTCTCGGTAGCGGTCGACGCCCGCGAGTTGCGGACCGCGCTGTCCACCGACGCCGGGATCAACGCGGTGATACGCCTGCGGGTAGGCAAGGAGACCCACACGTCACTGGCGCGCCAGTTGCAGCGCCACCCGACGCGGGGTGACATTATCCACCTCGACTTCGTCAAGATCGCGCTCACCGACCGTGTCGATGCCGTGGTCCACGTCGAGTTGATCGGTGATCCGGTGGGGGTCACCGAGGACGGTGGCATCGTCGAGACGGTCGCGAACACGGTGAACGTGCATACTCTGGTGACTGCCATTCCCGAGTCGATACAGATTGACATCTCCGATCTCCGAGCCGGCCAGTCGGTAAGGGTGGCCGATCTCCCGGCCCTCGGCGGTGTCGACTATCTCGACGACCCTGGCCAACCCATCGTCACGATCAGCCTTCCCGCCGCCGCTCTGGTGGAGGAAGAAGAGCACGAGGAAGGGGACCTCGAGCCGGGAGATCCTGACGACACTGGTGTCACGGCCTGACAGGAACGCGCATAGGGCCGGCACTGACCGACCGCTCCTTCTGCAAGGTGACCATATAGGACCAGCGGAGGCCGGGTGGATCCGGCGACGGGCGACCGGCATAACATCAGGCATGTGAAGTTCCGGAAAGCGGCTCGAGGCGGCGTGTCGCGGCACGAGTTGAAGGTGATCGTAGGTCTCCACAATCCCGAGCCCAGGTACGCGGGAACCCGACACAACGTGGGCGCCGAGGTCGTCCGCGCGCTGGTGGAGGGCCAGCGGGTCGGATTCAGGCGGGGACCGCGCGGGATGAAGGGCGAGACGGCCAGGTTATCCATCGAGGAGCGGCCGGCGGTTCTAGCCCTGCCGCTTCTCTCCATGAACGTCTGCGGGTCGGCGGTCAGGGCCGTGCTCTCGTATTACAAGGTCCGCCCGTCTCAGCTTCTCGTGGTACACGACGACATCGACCTTCCCTTCGGCAGGTTGCGCCTCCATGAAGGTCGCGGCCATGGCGGTCACAATGGGGTGAGGTCGGTCATCTCAGACCTCGGCACGCGGGACTTCTGGCGTCTCAAAGTGGGTCTCGGTCGCCCGCCGGGACGGATGGACCCGGCCGCCTTCGTGTTGGGCAGGTTCACTCGCGAGGAGCGAACGGAGGTCGACCACCTGATAGCGGATGCCGCCGGGGTGGTGCGAACCTTCATGTCGGATGCCGACCGGGCCGTCGCCCAAGCGGCCGGGCGCCGCCCGCGGGCCGGTTAGGTTAGGCGTGCTGACAGGCATCGGAAGAGACCGGATGGGGCAATGAAGCGGGCAATCGGAGCTATCGACCAGGGCACTACCAGCACCCGGTTCATGATCTTCGACGGGCACGGGAGGGTCGTCGCCTCCGCTCAGCGCGAGTTCAGCCAGATCCTCCCCCGGCCCGGTTGGGTAGAGCACGACCCGGTGGAGATCTTGAACACCGTGGAGGCCGTGGCGGCGCAGGCGCTCGCCGAAGCCGGTATGACCGCCCGCGAACTCGTGGCCGTGGGGATCACCAACCAGAGGGAGACCACGGTTGTGTGGGATCGCACCACGGGCCTCCCGTTGTCCAACGCAATCGTGTGGCAGGACACCAGGACGGACGCGCTCTGCGAGACCCTGGCGGAGGGGCACGGGATCGACCGTTTCCGTAGCCGGACCGGCCTCCCGCTTGCTACGTACTTCAGCGGCCCCAAGGCGGCCTGGCTCCTCGGCAATGTGGACGGCCTGGCCGCGGCCGCCGCATCGGGTCGGGCGCTGGCGGGAACAGTCGACTCGTGGGTCGTGTGGAACCTCACCGGCGGTGTCCACGGAGGCCGCCACGTTACCGATGTCACCAATGCCTCCCGAACGCTCCTCATGGACATCCACACCCTCGAGTGGAGCGACGAGTTGCTCCAAGAGATGGGGGTTCCCCGCTCGATGGTGGCCGAGATAGTCCCCTCGGTCGGGAGGATCGGAGAAGGGATGGGCGTGCTCGACGGGGTGCCCGTCTCCGCCATCCTCGGCGATCAGCACGCCGCCTTGTTCGGGCAGGCGTGCTACGAGCCCGGGGAGGCCAAGAACACGTACGGGACGGGCTGCTTCATGGTGATGAACACCGGCGCCCGGATGGTGCCCTCGACCCATGGTCTCCTCACGACGGTCGCCTACCAGATCGCCGGCGAGGATCCGGTCTACGCGCTGGAGGGTTCGGTGGCCGTCACGGGTGCCCTCGTCCAGTGGCTCCGCGACAACCTGGGGCTGATCTCCACTTCCGAGGAGGTGGAGGCGCTGGCTCAAGAGGTCGAGGACAACGGTGACGTGTACTTCGTGCCGGCTTTCTCAGGTCTCTTCGCTCCGCACTGGAGGTCGGATGCCCGAGGCGTCATCACCGGTCTCACCCGCTTCGCCCGTCGAGGCCACCTGGCCCGCGCGGCGCTGGAAGCCACTGCCTACCAGACACGGGAGGTGCTGGAGGCGATGCGTGCCGATTCCGGGGTGGCCCTGACCGAACTCAAGGTGGACGGCGGGATGGTGGTGAACGAGTTGCTCATGCAGTTCCAGGCCGACGTCCTCGACGTCCCGGTGGTCCGGCCGCGTGTCAACGAGACCACGGCCCTCGGCGCAGCATACGGCGCCGGGCTTGCCGAAGGATTCTGGGACGGCACCGACGTTCTGAGGGAGAACTGGAGAGAGGAACGGAGGTGGACACCCTCCATGCCGCTCGATGAGCGGGAGCACCGCTACAGGAGGTGGCAGATGGCCGTGGAGCGTTCCTTGGGCTGGGTCGTCTGAGGGCGGGCTCGGAGAAGGCTTCCCGCTCCGGTACCCCGCACGGTCACATCGGTCGATCCCCGTGGCAAATCGCCCCGCCGTCATGCTCTCCGGCCGTGGTTTCCGTCCGGAGAACCCGTGCTCCCGTTCGATAGGAGGCCCACCGCGTCCAACTCCCTCCGGTACCGGGTAACAGCCTCTTCGCGGCGTTGCGGTGACCAGAACAGCTCTGCGGCCAATTCGTCTGCGATGACGGGGCCCATCGAAGACCGTGGTCCGCGGTAAACAGGGCGAGTCGGGTCCTGCGCAGAGCGAAGTCACCGATCGAGGTGACCGACTCGTGGCGGGCCGCGTACACCACCTCGGCAGCCGAGACCAGAGCCGGATACAGCAGGGCCCCTAGCCGGGGTTGCGTCTCCACACAAGCTCCACCACCGCGGTCGCCTCCGTTCCGTACCGTGCGACCAGCCGGTCCGCGTAGTCCTCCGGTAGCCCGGATCGCAGCCCCCGAGTTCGGAGCCGATGCCGGAAGCCGGCGCTGACACCTGCCCCCACCAGGGGGTCGTCGGTGGTCCGCGACTCCCGGTCGACTCCGAGGTGCCGGCACACGCGGTCGACGACCTCGGCAGCTATGGCCCGTGCGGAGCTCAGCTTCCCTCCGGCCACCCTGAGGACGCCGGGTCCCTCCTCGACGATCCGGTGCTCGCGCGACAGTGCGGCGGTATCCCCGTTGCCCGCCAATGCCCGCAGTCCGGCGAAGGCCGCCACGGAGGTCGCTCCGTCGATGTCCATGTAGCGCTCGCAGGTGGTCTTCGAGGTACTCCACGTCCACCCGCTCCGGCCGAGCCTGGCCGGGAGCTTCCTCGTAGGGGGTGTCGGTGGTGCCTACCAGGGCCAGTCCCTGCCAGGGATGGCGAACAGCAGGCGCCCGTCGTCCGTCTCGGGCAGTACCAGGGCCTGGTTTCCGAGGGCCAGATCGCCGGCCCGGTACACGAGGTGTACCCCTTTCGAGAGCTTGCCGGGCAAACCCGCCGGCCGGCCGTCGAGGCCCAGGTCGCGGAGACCACGGCTCGGGTCCGCAGATGGCTCATCTCCACCGCCTCCTCCAGGGTGACCCGGAGCCGGTCGCCCTCCGTGGCGATGGCAGAGGCCCTCATCCCGGACACTGCGGTGGCTCCGAACCGCCGGACGGCTGTCTTGAGAAGGGTGATCGTCAGGCGGGCGTCGTCCGTCTGGGCGTCCCGGTAGGCGAACCCCCCGCGCAGCGAGTCCCGGCGCAGCCTCGGGAACGAGATGGCCAGCTCCTGGCTGGGGAGCCGGCGGTGCCGGTCCGTTCCCCGCCTCTGTCCCAGCCGGTCGTACACCGCCAGTCCGGCTCTGAGGCTAAGGGGAAGGAGGGGTCGCGAGGTCAGCCACCGCGGAAGGTCCAACAATCCTCGTCGGCGAAGAGCGGGATGACGAAGTCTAGATCCGAGTAGAGGAGATCCGCCGTGTGCCGGAGGACGGCCTGTTCCCGCAGACCGTCGCGGATCAACCCGAAGCGGAGATGGGGGAGGTACCGGACGCCACCATGTAGCAACTTGGTCGACTTGCTTGACGTTGCACCGGCGAAGTCGTGCTGCTCGACCAGTGCGCCATGCAGTCCTCGGCTCGCCGCGTCACGCGCGCAAGCGGCGCCGATGACACCCTCGCCGATGACCAGCAAGTCGAAGACCCGGGTGCCGACCAGGGCGGACCTGGAGGATGAACGAGTCCAAGTTCCCGGGGCGGTCGGCGCGCGACGGATTACCTCCCCCATAATCCGAATCGTTCCCGCCCCTCGGGTGTAGTCTGCTCGGCGAAGGGAGCGGCGATTTCGATACCAGACAGTCTTGCCCTGTTCCGGGTGCTGTGCGTCCCGGTCATAATCGGGTTGGTCGTGGCGACCGAGCGCACCGACGTAGGCCACCTGTTCGGATTCGCGGTCGTGCTGGTCATCTGTGCCGGCCTGAGTGACTTTCTCGACGGTTACATCGCCCGGAAGCAGGGCATCACCTCCATCGTGGGGGCGTTCTGGGACACGACCGCCGACAAGATACTGGTGAGCGGGGTCCTCATAGCTCTGGTCTCGGTGGGCCGGGCGTCGGTCTGGATCACCTTCATCATCATGACCCGCGAGTTCGTGGTGATGGCCGTGCGCAGTGTGGTCGCCATCGACGGGAAGGTGGTCCCAGCGTCCCTGGCCGGCAAGGCCAAGGCCATCGTGCAGTTCGTGGCGTTGGGGCTGGCGATGATGCGACTCCCCGAACCATGGGGCCCGTTCTACCTCGACGAATACTGGATGTGGCTGACGGCTGCGGTCACCATCGCATCGGGCTGGGATTACATCGTCCGCTTCACGGACGCCGTCCGCGAGGTGGGACGGACCGCTAAGCCATGACGGTCCTGGTGACCGGCGGCACCGGGGTGGTCGGAAGGCCGGTCGTGCGGTATCTGGTGGAGGCGGGCAGGCAGGTGCGCGGGCTGGCCCGTTCCGAAGCCTCCGCCGCGGTGCTGGCGGACATGGGGGTCGTTCCCGTGCGAGGCGACATATGCGAGCGCGACTCTCTGGAGGAGGCGGTAGCCGGGTGTGACGTGGTCTACCACATCGCCGGCCTGGTCCGGTTCTGCCCGCAGTTCCCGGATCGCCTGTACCAGGTCAACGTCGAGGGGACCCGCAACGTCGTGAGAGCGGCCCGCCGGGCCGGGGTCCGCCGGATGGTTCACACGTCGTCCGTGGTGGCCCTTGGGGAGAAACCAGGCACGGTCGGCTCGGAGGCGACCACGCACCGCGGCCACTACATGAGCCACTACGCACGTTCAAAGCACCAGAGTGAGGAGTTGGCTTTCGCCGAGTCGGGGGACATGGAGGTCGTGGTGGTCAATCCCTCCTCCGTGCAGGGGGAAGCCAGGGCAACCGGGAGTGGCGGCTTGCTGCTCCAAGCGGTCAATGGTCGGTTCAAGTACCTGGTCGATACCCCGATCTCGATCGTGGACACGGACGACTGCGCGCGGGGTCACCTCGCGGCGGAGGAGCGGGGGATCGCCGGGGAGCGCTACGTGCTCAGCGGGTTCACGATCTCGCTGCGGGAGGCGGTGGCCTTGATGGGTGACCTGACCGGGCGCCGCTACCGGATCCGCTTCATACCGAGGATCCTGCTGGCGCCGGCTGGCCTGGTGGCGGACTCCATCGGGCAGTATGTCGACTCGGTCCCGCTGTGCAGGGAGACCGTGCACCTGATGCGGTACGGCGCCAGCTACGACGGCTCGCGGGCCCGCTGGGAACTGGGCGTGGACTACCGGTCGCCGCGGGAGACGTTCACCAGGGCGCTCGAGTCCTTCCGGACGGCCGGCCTGACGGACGCCTGACGCCAACTGGCGGCTGGACTGGTTTCTAATGGGCTACTTACGAAGTGGGCGAAACCGCCCGAGGCCCTTTTCTACTCCTGGTAGAGAAGTATCAGGTTTCCGCAGGTGTCATCGAGGACGGCCCGAATGACTGGCCCTGCCGGAGTTGGCTCCATCGTGAACACCACGCCAAGCTTCTTCAACCGTTCGTACTCTTCATGAATGTCATGCACGGCAAACGCCGCATGCGGTATGCCCTGTTCGAAGATCCCCTGCTGGTAAGCCTTGGCAACCGGGTTGTCGTTTGGTTCGAGAAGCAACTCGATGTCATCCGGACCCTCAGGGGAGACAACGGTTAGCCACTTGAACTCCCCAACCGGGAAGTCGTGCTTCTTGACGAAACCCAGAACCTCCGTGTAAAACCTGAGCGCCTTGTCCTGGTCGGCTACATGAATGCTGGTAAGACTGATCTTCAAGGGTTTCCTGTGCCTTTCTTGAACAACGGTTGAATCAGTTGTCGTTGATTGTCATGGCGTTTCAGGTACTTCCAGTCCTTGTGCCGCTTCGGAGGGTAGTTGCCACAGCGCGGACGATGTTCTCAGGGGTGTCCGGGATGGGCGTGTGTAAGGGGCTTTTCGACTGGGCGTCTCCGCTGCGCTTGGGTTTGGCTGTGGTGGTCATGTCACGGGGACCGTAGCGTTTGTACCTGCCATTTTCCGGACCATGATAGCAGAGCAGGGGTGTTGACGACGAACACACGACTCCTACCGGAAGGGACCACCCTAAAGGAAGTCTCCTCATCATCGGATTCTGGATCCTGTGGTGCGTCTTGACACTTTCCCCTCAATATCCTCGATGTGAATACCTGCCCTGTCCAAAATTCTCTTTGGTATACCACTATCCGTTGTTGACTCCACAACGGGTTATTTAGGTGGCGTGGGCTCTCCCACCCGCCCTGAGGTCGTCGTAGCGGAGCCGTTTCCTCACTCTCCCCACGACCTCCAGTTCATCGGGTGGATAGTGTCCAAATCCCGCACAGTGTGCCGCCCGGTAAACTCGTTCACATACCGCTGTAATTGCTTCCACCGAGAGGGGTTGATAGGTGCCGGCGATAGCCCCGCTTGAGCATCGCCCAAACGATTCCACTCCGTTCGTATACTCCGACACCGAGTGTTTCCCGGACTGGCGATTCGGGAGTCAGGTCGATCAGGCTGATGCCTGTGCGATGTGCCTTCCTGGGGCTTTGATCCGAGCTTCCATATATGGAAGCAAAGTGGCGGGGTGTTACAAGACCGCAGGTCAGATGACCGTTCGCCACTTTCGTATCTAGTTCCCTTTCTAATAGTAGTAAAGGGTGGACAACCCCACTGAGCACTGACCGCTGACCACCCGGTACGATAGGTCTCCTCGTGCCCGCACCACTGTCACCCCTGCTGGATCGTTGGCGTCCCCGCCATCTTCCCAAAACGCCGGGAAGGCGGGTCGTGCCCGCGTCCGCTCGGGCCCTCACGCTGGGGGGACTCTCCACATGTTCCGAGGGGCCCCTGCTGGCCGTGGTCCCATCGGAACGCGAGGCCGAGGCCCTGGCCGCCGATCTGCGGCTGTTCACCGACGATGTCATGCTCCTCCCCTCCTGGGAGACCCTTCCCTTCGAGCACGTGTCCCCCAACACGGGGACCATGGCCCGCCGGGCCGAAGCCCGGCGCCGCCTCGCTCGGGGTCGCGCAGGACTGGTGGTTGTGGCGTCGGTGCGGGCGACCGTGCAGCGGGTGAGCGGGTCGTCGACCGCGCCGGTGCTGGCCAGCGCCGGCGCCGAGGTCGAGTTCGAGGGTCTCGTGAGACGCCTCGACGAGGCGGGCTACTCCCGGACGGATAGAGTCGAGTCGAGGGGGGAGTTCGCGGTCAGGGGAGGTATCGTCGATGTCTTCCCCGCCCAGTCGGACACTGCCGTCAGGGTCGACTTCTGGGGGGATCACATCGACGAGATAAGGGCATTCTCGGTCGGCTCGCAGCGGTCGATGGGACAAGTGGGGGAACTGCGCGCCTACCCGGCCCGGGAGTTCCGCCCCGACCGGCCGGTTCGCGAAGCCGCCCGGGCTCTGCGGTCGACCGAACCGTGGGCCTACTCGATCTGGGACCGCATCGCCGAGGGTGTCAGGTTCGCCGGTATGGAGTCGTGGCTCCCGTGGCTCACCCCGGCCCGCAGCTTGCTGCATGACCTACCCGGATCCGGGACGCTGGTGCTCTTCGATCCGGTTCGGGCCCGGGCGCGGGCGGACGATCTGGCTCGGGAGGAGCAGGACCTGGCCGAGGCGCTGGCGGGAACGTGGGGCGAGCGCTACCGGACCGACGGACGCCGTCCCTCGCTGTTCCTCGACCTGGTCTCGGAGCTCCCGGAGCGCCTCATCGAGTGTCCGCCGCTCCCGACCCGCCCCGAGGATCGGCAGGTCGAGGTCGGGACGCTGGATGCCACGCCCGGGGATCCGGATGCGGTCGCGGCCGGTCTGTCCCGGCTCGTGGCCCGCGGGATCGATGTCGTGCTGGCTATGGACGGGAAGCCCGCCGCCGCCAGAGTGGCGAGGATCCTCGGGGAACACGGTCTGGACCTTCCACTCATCGAGAGCCTCGGGGGCGTCGGCAGGTCCGGGATAATCGGTGAGGGTATCCACACGGGCGTGGTGCTCCCGGCGCTCAAGCTTGCGGTGCTGGGAGAGCGGGAGATCGTGGGCCGCCGCAGGACCCACCGGCGCCCCGGCCGGAGGCGCTCGGGGTCTGCACCCGCCTACCAGGATCTGACACCGGGAGACTACGTGGTCCACAGCCAGCACGGCATCGGCCGGTTCGACGGCCTGGCCAGCCGGACCATCGCCGGGGTCGAGCGCGACTACCTGGTCATCGCCTACGCCAAGGGAGACCGGCTCTACGTTCCCACCGATCAACTGGCTGCGGTCCGCAAATACACGGGGGGTGAGTCGCCCAGGGTGAGCCGGATGGGGGGCAGCGACTGGGCGGCGACCCGGAGCCGGGTGCGGCGGGAGGCCGCGGTCGTGGCCGACCACGTGGTGCAGATCCACCGGGCAAGGGCCGCGGCGCAGGGTCACGCCTTCGCTCCGGATACACCTTGGCAGCAGGAGGTGGAGGACGCCTTCCCCTACGAGGAGACCCGTGACCAGTTGGCGGCCATACACGATGTCAAGGAGGACATGGAGTCACCGGCGCCGATGGACCGCCTGGTATTCGGGGATGTCGGCTTCGGCAAGACGGAGGTGGCGCTGCGGGCTTCCTTCAAGGCGGTCGCCGACGGGTTCCAGGTGGCGATGCTCTGTCCGACCACGCTCCTGGTCCAGCAACACTTCCAGACCTTCTCCGAGCGGTTCGACCCCTATCCGATCCGGGTGGAGATGCTCAGCAGGTTCCTGACGCCGGCCCAGGCCCGGAGGGTCGTGGCCGGCATTCGGACGGGCGAGGTGGACGTGGTGATCGGCACCCACGCGCTGCTGTCCGAGCGGGTGGAGTTCCGCAAGTTGGGGCTGCTGGTCGTGGACGAGGAGCATCGGTTCGGCGTCAAGGCGAAGGACCGGATCAAGGCTGTCGCGGTCGGAGTCGATGTGCTGACCCTTACCGCAACCCCGATCCCGCGAACGCTCGAGATGGCGCTCACCGGCATCCGCGACGTGAGCCACATACTGACGCCGCCGGAGGACCGCCATCCGATACTCACCTACGTCGGCCCCTATGACGCCCGGGTCACCTCGGCGGCAATCCGCAGGGAGTTGTTGAGGGAGGGCCAGGTCTTCTACGTCCACAACCGGGTCCGGTCGATCGAACACGCGGTGGCAAGACTCCGGGAGTTGGTGCCGGACGCCCGCTACGGAGTGGCTCACGGGCGGATGAGCGAGGGGCGCCTTGAGCAGACGATGCTGGACTTCTGGGATCACCGGTACGACGTCCTCGTGGCCACCACCATCATCGAGTCCGGATTGGATCTTCCTCAGGTCAACACGCTGATCGTCGAACGAGCCGACCAGCTCGGGCTGGCCCAGATCTACCAGCTGCGCGGCCGGGTCGGCCGGTCGGGCAGGCGCGCCTACGCCTACCTCTTCCACCCGGAGGATCCCACACTGTCCGAGACCGCCTACCGCCGCCTGGAGGCAGTGGGGGAGTTCACCGACCTGGGATCGGGGATGCACCTGGCCAGGCGCGACCTCGAGATCCGGGGCGCGGGATCGGTCCTTGGCGAGATGCAGTCCGGCCACATCGCCGCGGTCGGGTTCGACCTGTACGTAGAGCTGGTCTCAGAGGCGGTTGCGGAGCGGATGGGCACCGAACTTCCCTCCGCCCCGCGCAAGGAGGTACGGATCGACCTCCCTGTCGACGCCCACCTTCCGGAGGGTTACGTCACCGAGCAGGCGGCCCGCCTCGAGGCATACCGGCGGCTGGCCGGGGCCGATACCCATGCCGAGGTGGACGACGTGGCGGCCGAGTGGCGGGACCGGTACGGGCCGTTGTACGGGGAGGCCGAGCGCCTGATCGAGATCGCCCGCCTCCGCGTGGAGGCCATCCGGATCGGTATCGAGGAGATCGTGAACCTACGGCGCGAGGTGAGGCTGGCGCCCGTCGACCTCGCCCAGTCACAGGAGATCCGGCTCCAGAGGTTGGCGCCCCGGGCGATCCTGCGCGCCGCCCAGGGCCGTCTGTTCCTACCCGTGCCCGCATCCGGTGATCTCCTCCGCTACCTGCTGGATTTCCTGGTAGCCATGTGGCCCCCGCCGGCTACCCGCCGGACCGACCCGGACGGCAGCGCGAATAGGCCGTAGCGGACCTCCCCGGTAGCATCGGCAGCCGAATCCGGACGTGGAGACCGGGAAACTCTTTGGAAGGAGGCGGGTTGCTCAGCTTCTTATCTCGCCGGAGCAGCCTCGCGAGCCGCACGGCGTTCGTACCCGTCCTCGCCCTCGCCGTCGTGCTGGCCGCCTGCGGGAGTTCCGACCGGGTTGCCACCGTGGACGGAGAAACGGTCACATTCGACGAGGTGGCCGCGCTGATTCCATCCGAGGGCGACACCGTGGACACCGGTGTCTTCGCCCGGTCGCTGATGCTGGTGATCTCGGAGCGGGTGCTCACGTCCGAGGCCGAGCGACAGTTCGGATTGGTGTTCACCGAAGGTGACATCGAGGCCAAGGTCGACGAGTTGGTCCTCCAGAGCGGCCAGACCGAGGAGGACATCCTCGCGAACTACAACCTGACCGAGGCCTCGCTGCGGTCCATAGGCGCCCAGCAACTCCTGGCCGATCGGGTCATCCCCGAGTTGGTGGCCGACCAGCCCGATCCTGCCGAGGCGGATCTCATGGCCCGCTACGACGAGATGTTGCCGGGCCTCACCCAGGTGTGCAGTTCCCACATACTCCTCGAGACCTCCGAGGACGCGCAGGTCGCCCTCCAGCGGGCCGAGGCCGGCGAGGACTTCGCAGCCCTGGCGATGGAACTGTCCACCGGTCCGAGCGGTCCGGGCGGGGGGGAGCTCGGGTGTACCTCACCCACCAGCTTCGTGGTGGAGTTCGCAGAGGCGATCCAGGTGGCCGAGTTGGGGGTTCCGTATGGACCGGTCCAGACCCAGTTCGGATGGCACGTGATCCTCGTATCCGACCGGTTGGTGCCGGGGTTCGAGGATATGCGGGAACAGATCGTCACCGAGTTGAAGACAGCGGGCAGCGAGCAACTGTGGATCGCGTGGCTCACCGACGGCCTGGCCGCCGCCGACGTGCAGGTGGAAGCCGAGTACGGCACGTGGACGACCGACCCCGCTCCCAACGTCATCCCACCGGGAAGCTGACCAGCCCGCTGATCGTCGCCGGCCTCGGACCGGGGACGCTGGACCGGACCCCGGCCGGCATCATGGAGGTCGTTCTCGACCCCCGCTATCAGGTGATCCTCCGTACGCGGTGCCACCCGGCCGCGGTGCAACTCATGGAGCGCAGGGAGGTGACGGACTGCGACGATCTCTACGAATCGGCGGAGACATTCGAAGAGGTCTACGAAGCCATCGTGAACCGGGTGCTGGGCATGTCGGGGGCAGGCCCTGTGGTCTACGCGGTTCCCGGCAGCCCGCTGTACGGCGAGAGATCGGTCGCCTTATTGCGCGCCCGCTGCCGGGAACAGGGCAGATCGGTGGAGGTACGCCCGGCGCCCTCCTTCCTCGACGAGGTGTTCGCCGCTCTGGAGATGGACCCCACCGAGACCGGGTTCACCGTCCTGGACGGCCGCGACCTACCGGATCCGCTGCTTCTCCACCTGCCGACCGTCGTGTTCCAGGTCGACACCGAGATCGTGATCGACGACGTCTTGGGACGCTTCCGCCGCACCCTCGCAGCCGATACGCCCATCACCGTGCTCGCGGAACTTGCAACGCCCGATGCGACGGTGGTGACCTACCCCATCGGCGAGGTTCCGGCCGGGGTCGCCGGTCCGAGGACCACCCTGTTCCTGGATCCACCCGGCACCGGCCTGGTCGGGGCGATAAAGGCCATGCGGCGCCTGAGGGTGGAGTGCCCCTGGGATCGCCGCCAGACGCATGACTCCCTCATACCCTTTGCGGTGGAGGAGACTTTCGAGTTGCTCGACGCCGTCGGCCGCCTCCCGCCGGGGTCACCCGACGTGGAGCAACCCGACTACGTGGCCTACACCGACGTGGAGGATGAACTCGGCGACCTGCTGCTCCAGGTGATCTTCCATTCCAACCTGGCATCCGAGGTCGGGGCCTTCGACGTCGAAGACGTCGGGGAGACCCTGCTGCGCAAGTTGGTGCATCGCCACCCCCATGTCTTCGGGGATGTCGAGGTCGAGGGCGCCGAGCAGGTCGTGGCCAACTGGCGGGCCATCAAAGCAGCCGCCAAGCCCCTCGAATCCCTGATGGACGGCGTTCCCGGATCCCTGCCGGGCCTGGACCGGGCGATCAAGCTGCAGCGCCGGGCCGCCCGGGTGGGATTCGACTGGCCCGACGCCCGGTCCGTGGTGGGCGACGTGGAGGAGGAACTGGAGGAACTGGTCGAGGTGATCGACCGACCGGAAGCCGCTGACGAACTCGGCGACCTCCTCTTCGCGGTTGCCAACCTGGCCCGCCATCTCGAGGTCGAGCCCGAGATCGCCCTCCGGAGAGCCGTCGACCGGTTCGAGCGCCGCTTCCGCCGCATGGAGGAACTCGACGATCTCGGGTCAGCCGATCTAGCCCGGCTCGACGCGCTCTGGGAGCAGGCCAAGAGCGAGGAGTGACGGGCCGGCGGCCGTTGCAACCAGGGGCATTGCGCGAGATTGCACGCCACCCGTGATAGATTCCCGTAATCCCCCTCAGAGGGAGTCTTCGATGGCTACAACCATTTCCGAAGTCCTGGCACGGCAGATAATCGACTCCCGCGGCAACCCCACCGTGGAGGCCGACGTAACCTTGGAAGGCGGCGAGAGAGGTCGCGCCGCCGTGCCTTCGGGCGCTTCGACCGGGACGCTTGAAGCGGTCGAACTGCGGGACGGTGACGGGCGGTACGGCGGTAAGGGTGTGGACCGCGCGGTGGCCAACGTCAACGACACCCTCGGTCCGGCGATCGTGGGACTCGACGCCACCAACCAGCAGGAGATCGACCAGATCATGCTCGATCTCGACGCCACGCCCAACAAGGGTCGGCTGGGCGCCAACGCCCTCCTGGCGGTGTCTCTGGCCACTGCCAGGGCCGCCGCCGGCCAGGTCGGGCTTCCCCTGTTCCGCTACCTCGGGGGGCCGGCCGCTCGCCGTCTCCCGGTTCCGATGCTCAACGTTCTCAACGGGGGAGCGCACGCCGCCAACCCGCTCGACGTGCAGGAGTTCATGCTGGTTCCCGGGGGTCTGCCCTCATTCGCGGCGGCCCTCCGGGCCGGAGTGGAGGTCTACCACCACCTCAAGAAGGTTCTCACCCGCCGGGAACTGTCGACCAACGTGGGCGACGAAGGGGGGTTCGCGCCGCACCTCGCCTCCAGCCGCGCGGCGCTGGACCTGCTCATGGCCGCGGTCGAGAAGGCCGGATACCGCCCCGGCGAGGAGATCGCCCTCTGCCTCGATGTGGCCGCATCGGAGTTCTACCAGGACGGCCGTTACCTGTTCGAAGGCCGATCCCTCGGACCAGGGGAGATGGTCGACTTCTACGAGAGCGTGGTCGACGACTACCCGATCGTGTCGATAGAGGACGGGATGGCGGAGGACGACTGGGATGGTTGGGCACGGCTAACCGAGCGCCTGGGCGAACGGGTGCAGCTGGTCGGCGACGACATCTTCGTCACCAACCAGTTGATCCTGCGGCGGGGCATCGACGAGGGGGTAGCCAACGCCGTCCTGGTGAAGGTCAACCAGATCGGGACCCTGTCGGAGGCGCTGGCCACGATGGAGATGGCCCGGGACGCCGGCTACGGGAGGGTGGTGTCGCACCGGTCGGGTGAGACGGAGGACACCTTCATTGCCCACCTCGCCGTGGCCACCAATTCCGGGCAGATCAAGACGGGCGCACCGGCCCGTTCCGAGCGGACCGCCAAGTACAACGAACTCCTACGGATCGAGGAGCAGCTCGGCAGCCAGGCCCGCTATCCCGGGTTCTCGGTCTACCGAGGTCCCTGATGGTTGCGGTGCGAAAGCGCCGGGGACTCTTGATTCCCCTGTTCCTGGTGGTGCTGCTGCTCGTGGCCGCAGTGGACGTGTTCCCGGTTCGCCAACTCATATCCCAGAACCGGGAGCGGCAGGTGGTCGAGGCCCGGTTGGCCGAGATCCAGGCTGAGAACGCCCAGCTTGAACGCGAGATCGAGGCGCTCCACAGCCCGTCCGCGATCGAACGCATCGCCCGAGCCGACTTCGGGTACGTACGCCCGGGAGAGGTCAGCTACGTGGTGCTCGAGCCTGCAGAGGAGGGCACGGAGGAGTCCGGGATGGTGGAGACCGCAACGGTCCCGGTCCCCGAGTCCGGCGGGTTCTGGGAGGCCGTGTGGGACTACCTGACCGGACGGGATGTCATCGATGGATGACCGCGACCTGGTCGCGGTACAGATAGGCCGTCCTTCGAGAGCCCCGATCGCGACCCTCTCCCGCTGCCATCTTTCCCTTCCCGTAGTGGTGCGGGTCCCCCCGGTGCTCGAGGACGGAACCCCGTTCCCGACGCTCTACTGGCTCACCTGCCCTCTGGCGGTGACGAGGGTGAGCCGCCTCGAGAGCGGGGGCGGGGTCAAGTCGATGGAGCGCCGGGCCGCCCAGGTCGCCGAGTTCGGAGCCGCGCTGGATGCCGCTCATACCCGCTACCAGGCACAGCGAGATGAGCTACTGCCGCCCGGCGCCGACCCGCGGCCCACCGGGGGAGTGGCCGGTGCCCGGCGAGGCGTCAAGTGCCTCCACGCCCACTACGCCGACGCCCGAGCCGGCAACTCCAACCCGGTCGGCGAACTGGTGGCCCCCTGGGTCGAGCCACTGGACTGCACGGTTCCCTGCATAGTCGAGCACGACGGGCGGCCCACAGACAACCCGCAGTGGACCGAGCCACGCGGGCGCCGGTCGTAGATACCTATTGCCGAGCGCCGGACCCCCCGCGAGAATGGACCGACAGCCCGGGTGACGGAATTGGTAGTCGTGGCGGACTTAAACTCCGCTGCCCCTGAGGGGCGTGTGGGTTCGAATCCCACCCCGGGTACTCACTTCCGTAACGTCTCTGTTGGTCCCTCAACGTTTCAGAACCATCTAAAGTCCCAGGTCACAGTACTATAAGGAAAGCACCCGTCCTATCGGTGGCGGCCGGTAGCGCTACGTCAAGCGATTCCTTGACTTCCCGCTCCGTTCCGGGTAGTTTCACCGTGCTGTGGGATATATAGTGGGATACAAAGGAGAGGGAATTGCCAAAACTGACAGCCGCGTTCGTGCGATCAGTCACCAAGGCAGGCAAATACGGTGACCAGCACGGCCTGATCCTCCGTGTCCAGCCATCGGGTTCCAAACAGTGGATATGGCGGGGGACCGTAGGTGGGAAGCGACGGGATCTAGGACTGGGTGGCTACCCGTACGTGACCTTGGCCGAAGCACGCGCCAAAGCGTTCGAGTACAGAAAAACGGCCCGGTCGGGCAACGACCCCACCAAGCTCCACTCGGACGGGCTCCCAACGTTCTCGGCTGCAGTCGAAGCTGTGATCGCTCTGTACGCGGGCAAGTGGAAGCCGGGCGGCAAGTCCGAAGGGCAGTGGCGTTCCAGCCTGGTGACCTACGTCACGCCGGTGATCGGTCCCAAGCGGGTGGACGAGATCACGACTGCGGATGTAATGGCTTGTCTGGCGCCGATCTGGACCACCAAGGCAGAGACAGCGAAGCGGGTTCGTCAGCGGATCAGCGCGATCATGAAATGGGCGATCGCCGAAGGTCACCGTTCCGACAACCCGGCAGGCGCCGCAGTGGTAGCGGCGTTACCGAAGCAGAACGGTGGGAAGAAGCATCACCGTGCGTTGCCGCATGGCGAGGTTGGCGCCGCGGTGCTTAAGGTGCGGGAGGCTAAGGGGGTCTATCCGACCCATCGGTTGGCGTTCGAGTTCCTGGTGCTCACTGCTGTACGGTCGGCTGAGGTGAGGGGTGCGGTCTGGTCCGAGATGAATCTCGAAACCGCCACTTGGGTGATCCCGGCCAGGCGGATGAAGGCTGCCCGCGAACACAGGATTCCCTTGTCGGGGAGAGCGATCGAGGTGTTGGCCGAAGTCCGCAGCCACTCTGATGACAGCAACTGGGTGTTCCCAGCAAGGGCCGGTGGTGAGATACCGTCATGGGTTCTCACCAAAATACCCGTGCGCCTCGACTTGGGAGGGACCCTCCACGGGATGAGAAGCTCGTTCCGGGACTGGTGCGGCGAGACCGGTGTAGCTAGGGAGGTGGCCGAGGCATGTCTGGCCCATCGGATCGGCTCCGCAGCCGAGCAGGCCTACGCGAGAAGTGACCTGCTGGCACGCCGCCGCCAAATCATGGAGGCCTGGGCACAGTACGTCACCGGTACCAGGACCTGACCGGAGTCCACCAACCCTCCGCATCACGGTGGGCTGGCCGTCAATCTGTCAAGACCGCGATCCTTCAAGCGCGGACCAGCACTCCCGATCTCCTTGGACACTTCGCAGCGTTTCTGGTCGAGTGGTCCCACACCTTGACCCACAGCACCCTAGGTGTATCCGGGAGCTGTTCCCCATGTGGTTGTCAGACGACCGGTAGGGGCATGTCAACGTCGGGTGAATACTGAGCACTTCTAGCCGGTCGAAAAATGCGCGGTGGTTCCGCAGTTTTCGATGACCCTGGAGCCGTTTGGTCGGTTCTGGGGAGGAAAGGATGTATGAAGTGCATGATTGGGCTGAGGTCCATCGGTTGTTCCATCGGGAGGGCATGTCGAAGTCGAGGATTTCTGAGCGGCTGGGGATGAGCCGGAATACGGTGGCTCGGTTGTTGTCGTTGGATGAGCCGCCGCGGTATCGGCGCAAGCCTCGGGGGTCGAAGCTGGACCCTCACAAGGGTTCGATCGCGGTGATGCTCGAGAGGGATCCGAGGGTGCCGGCGAGGGTGATCTTGGAGCGGCTGCGCCGGGAGGGCTACGAGGGTGGGATCACCATCCTCAAGGACTATCTGGCCAGGGTGCGTCCCCCTAAGACGAAGAGGGTGTATCAGCGCACGAGTTATCTGCCTGGGGAGTTGGCTCAGTGCGATTGGTGGCAGCTGCCGGGGTCGGTTCCGGTGGGTGGGGGCGCCAGCCGCAAGGTGTATGGGCTGGTGACCACGCTTCCGTATTCGGCTGCGCACGCGGCGGTGTTCTCCCAGTTCTGAGACCGCAGCTGACTTCTGCGAAGCGTTTGTGAGGTCGATCCGGCGCCTCGGTGGTGTTCCCGAGGGGGTGGTGGTTGATCGGGACACCTCGATCGTGGTATCGAAGTCCCGCCCGGTGAGGGTTCATGACCCGGTGGCGGCATTGTTCGGAGCGTTGCGGCTCCGCCCGATCGTTCTGTTGCCCCGCCGACCCGAGTCCAAGGGCCAAGTCGAGCGGACGATCGGCTATCTGGAGGGTTCGTTCCTCCCGCTGCGTTCCTTCAGCTTCGATCGCAGATGTCCAAGACCAACATGACCGCTGGGCCCAGGAGGTGGCGTTCGAGGGTCACCACCGCAGGGTCGGAGCGAAGGTAGCCGACGCTTGGAGAACCGAGAAAGGCTTCCTGTATGCGCTGCCTGATACCGACCGTCGTATCGAGGTGCGGGTGAGTAGGGACGGTTTCTGCCGTATAGCCGATGTTGACTACTCGACACCACCTGAATTGGCCGGCCGGCGGGTCGGGGTGCGGGTCTCCCATCGCGAGGTAGTGATCCACGTCGACGGTCGCCAGGTCGCCCGCCATCGGCGGAGCTATGTCCCGGCCGATGTCGTGCTGGACCCCACCCATGCCCGCCTGCTGCGCCTTGCCCGCCAGGCGCAGACACGTCTGTCGGCTGCCGACGCGGACATTCCCGAAGTCGACTTGGCCTGCTACGACGCTCTCATCGAGGCCTGCTGATGGGCGGCCTCAGCTCCGAAGTGGCGTTCCTTTCCAGAGCTCTGCGAATGCCCCGCATCCGCCAAGTCGCTCCCGGCCTGGCCAAGACAGCCCGCGCCGAGGGATGGGATCCCCTCGAGTTGTTGGTCAAGGTCCTCGCCGAGGAAGTCACTGCTCGGGAAACACATGGCGGCCAGAACCGCATCCGCGCGGCAAGGTTTCCTCAGACAAAGACCCTCGACGATTTCGACTTCGCCCACCAACGTTCAGTGTCCCGAGCCCAGATCGCGCATCTCCACCAGCTTGACTTTGTCCGCGAAGCCCACAACGTGATCTTCCTAGGCCCTCCCGGAACCGGAAAAACACACCTCTCCATCGCTCTAGGAGTCCAAGCAGCCCGCCGCGTTTACCGAGTCGCGTTCGCGACCGCCACCCAGTGGGTCACCCGACTCTCCGAAGCCAAGACACGGGGCCGGCTCAGCGACGAGTTAGACCGGCTAGCCAGAATCCCCCTGATCGTCATCGACAAAGTCGGCTACATCCCCTTCGATCCAGAAGCCGCTTCGCTGTTCTTCTCGCTCATCTCATCCCGATACGAACGCCGATCGCTCATCGTCACGTCCAACAAGAACTTCTCCGCCTGGGCGGAGATCTTCGGCGACGCCGTAGCTGTTGCCGCCATGGTCGACCGCTTGGTCCACCATGCTGAGGTCATCGTCCTCAAAGGCCAAAGCTACCGACTCAGAGGCAAACGAAAGGAGATCACCCACTAACCAACCCACTAGACCGCGCAGTTTTCAACCGGCCAAAACCGCGCAACTTTCAACCGGCCTTGACAGGGGCAACGGTCATGCGGCGGGCGACGGTGGGTCACGATCGTCAACACGGGGTCCCAGTGTGCAGAAGAAGACCTCCAAAGGCTACAGCGCCAACTCCTCTGAGACCGGCCTGGCCAGCTCTTCGCATGAGCATCCCCCTCCGCGTTGTGCCCAACTCTGATCCCATACCCCAACCTCAACTCTGCGTGCACTCTCGGTGCTCCATACGTCCCGCGGGACTGCTGGTGAATCTGGTGAATGAGATCCGTCAACCACACATGGCGGATTGAGCGGGCTGACGTTGGCCGGATCCTCCACTCGTAGAACCCTGACTCTGACACCTTGAGAACACGGCAAGCCACCCGGGTAGGCAGCCCCTCGCTTCCCATCGTCTGGATCGCTTCGAACCGTCCCCTGCGGTCACCACCTGGGCTCCCAGCAGCTCGTTGGCCCGTCGGGTCACGGCCAGTTCGATCTCCAGCTCGACGATTCGACGGCGAGCGGCTCTCAGTTCCTCCTTCTCCGAAGACGTCAGACCCCGCTCCAAGCCCCGGTCGATCGCGTCCTGGCGCCGCCAGTTGTAGATGGTCTGGTCCGAAACACCAAGATCAGCTGACAGAGACGCCACCGACCTGCCAGCGGCCAGAAGATCTAAGACTTTGCGGCGGAACTCGGGTGGATACCGATATGGCATGAGACCCCTCCTATTCGCGGGTCAGCACACCACCAATTCAAATATGCCTACTCCGGAAAACTGGGGTATCACCTGGGTCTTAGTTGGCCTTGGGGTGGCGGGGTTGGGTTGGTGAAGTCGTATTTGTCGTAGAAGTTGATGTGCCGGTGGATAGCCGGGGAGAGGTAAGCGAGTTGATGGTCGGCGATGTCGGTTCCTGTCTCGGTGAGGTGTTGGATGGTTGCGGCGGTGTGGATGGTGTTCTAGGTGGATGATGGCGTTAGTGAGGAGGGTGAGGCGTTCTCCTTGGAGGTCTTGGTCTTCGCTGCGTTGGCGGCGGAGGGTGTGGAGGGTTTCGCCTTTGCTGAGTTGGCGGTGGATAAGTCGGCGGTGTTGCTCGTCGTGTAGGTAGCGGAGTAGGGAGATTGTCTTGATGATCCGTCCGTATTCTTGGATGGCTCGGGTGAGTTGGTTCTGGCGGGCGGATGCTTGGAGGTGTGAGACGAGCAGCGATGCGGGTAGGTGACCGTGGCGGATGGTTGCCGCGGCTCTGAGTATGGTGTCCCAGTGCTCGACGAATCTCTGAGGGTTGATCCGTTGGCGTAGAAGGCTGGCCGTGGGTTGGTTGGTGGGGGTGGTGGGCAGTTTCCAGAGCCGCTGGTCGGCGAGGTCCCGGATGCGGGGTGAGAACCGGAGGCCGGTGAGGTCGAACAGTCCGAAGGTGAGGTCGGTGTACCCGGCGGTGTCGGTGGTGTGTTCTTCGATGTTGCGGCTGGTTTCGTTGTCGAAGATAGCGTCGAGGACGTTGGAGGCTTCACGTACTGTGGTGGGGATGATCCGGGTTCCGTATTGGGCGTGGCGGTCTGATGTCCACGTGTAGATCGTTGGTGGTCGTGGGTTCCTCCCGGTGTGGTTCCGGGATGGTAGACCTGTGCGTTGTGTTTCATCCGGGTTCTTTCAGTTGTGGGCCGCAGCGGTCGAGGACTGCTGCTAGTACGTCTCGGTTGGCGGTGAGGTCGAACACTGCCCGGTGGAGGTACACGGCGGGTGGGTGTAGCCATTCGGTTGAGCCTTCCCATCGGCTGCCTTCGAGTGAGACTTCGAGGGTGGCGAGGTAGGCGTCGGGGTCGGGCTGCGGGTCGGCGTGCGCTTCGTAGATGAGCGTTTCGGCGGTGAGGAGCGCGTCGGCGTGTTCGGTGGTGAGTTGCACTGTGAAGTCTCCTGACAGGCCGGGGTTGGGTGCCGGTGTAGAACGTCCACCGTTCGGTCGACGTGTAGCCGACGTCTCGGACGGGGAACGGGTCATATTGGAACGTCATCCCGACCCTCGGGTTGTCAACTCTGTCGGGCTTGCAGGCGATGACGAGGACATGATCTTCGCTGTTGGAGAACAGTGAAGCGCCGGCTCTGCCATCGTCGGACCGGTCGGACCATCCCACCGGTCGTGTGTCCGGTAGTTCCGGCTCCTGGGGTGGTTCTTCAGGTTCTTCGATCTGCTCTGTCGTGGTGGTGGTTGGGCTTTCGGTGAGGCCGGTTCGGGTGACTAGAAGGTCGTCAGGGCTCCAGATGCGTTAACCGATGCCGACGCCGGCTGCGACGAGGACGACAGCGACCACGGTGAATTGTATGTGGGTCTTGTTCATGGTCGTGGGTCGTCCTTCTGTCGCGGGAGGGCGGGGAACCCCGGGTGGTGGGGTTCCCCGCTTTCGGGTCTGCGTTCTAGACGGTAGAGCAGCCGATCGTTTTGCGGAGGGAGTGGGTGGGTCCAACGTCGAGTACGTCGCCGTTGGTCAGCTGTGCTGGTCGGGACCGTCGACGTAGCGGCCTGGCGGGCCCTCCGCCAAGAAGGACTGGCAGGACAGCTCGTGGTGGCCCCGCTGCTCGCTTTGGCGGGCGGAATCGCACTAGTGATGTGGGTCTACATCGGCTGCCTCGTGCATGCTTTCGCTCCCACGTCCGAGAAATGGGCCTGGCTCCGCGAGACGACTGGGTTGGTAGTCGTGTTCGCGGCCGTCGTCCTGCCGGCGATGCTGGTCGTGGTCGTCTACCAGATGTGGGTGCTCCTCGATGTGAGGATCGCCGTCACGGGTGGGCCGTAAGAGGCCGCTTTAGCGTCAACTGCAAGATAATCCGCCCGGTTCGTGCATAAGAAGCGGGATCCGAAACGGCTGTTTTGCAGGGCGATCTGGCGGGCACTGACTCCTGCAGCGGCGGCGGGTAATCCCCTATTACCTGCAGCCCGCTGTGGGTTCGCCTGGTCCATCGTGAGGGTCGTGAACCTCGCCCGAAACTGCCTCCGCCGAGAGCAGTTGCCGGACCCTCGGAGGACAAGACCGACTAGCAGCGGTACAGCGAAGGCGACGACGGCACCAGGCCGCCGACAACAGCGGCGGCGACTCCCAGAGGCAGGTCCGCCTTGAGTACGACACCGAGCAGGGCACAGAGTGACATTGCCGCGATCAGCAACAGCAGGAGGGAGACAGCTTCGTCGATCAACTCCCGGATGTGGCCGGGGAGGGGTGATCGGCCCAGAGGCACAAGCACGCCGATCCCTCCGAGGGCGGGCACCGCACCGGCCACACCGACGGTCACGGCCACGTCGAGGCGGCCTCTTGTCCTGGTCCTGGCGCTGGCCTTTAGGCAGTGGCCGTTACACTTGTCAGGGCTTTTCGGGAGTGCGGTATTGAGGTATGAGCGGCCTATCGGCCAGTCGACTTTTCGGGTGAGGGTGCTTCCTGCGCGTGCTGGGTACCTGACAAGACCGGACGATGCGGCTGGGGTGGTGGAAGCGATTCGGGAGGCTTCGACGCGTTGGGCCGGCTTCTCCGAACCGATCATCCCGGTCCCGGCATCGGGTGTGGTTGATGGTTGGTGGGTTCAGACGTTGGACACCGCCGAAGTGGATGGGTTGGTCAACGTGAACATCGACTCTGACACAGCCGAAAGGGTCGCCGAGACGCTCGGCCTGCCGGTTGTTGACTTGGCGGACATCGACACATCCGGTCGGACGCAGTTCTCTATGCATCCGGCGAACCTGCATCAGACACGACTGCGGTTCGCCGACCGGGCGGCTGTTCTGGCCAGAGCCGATGGTGCCCTGTGGGAGAAGACCGCCGCCGGTGACCTCACCGCGGAGCAGGTGGCAGACTGTGAGGGCGCGTCGGTACCGGTGTGGCGACCGAGAACCGCAGACCTGATCGGTCGGGCGCAACTCGAAGAGACGTGTTGGCTCGATGTCGGAGCGGCCCACTTCGCCGAACACGAAATGGTGGGCGGCCCGTTCGCTGCACCGACGATTGTCTGGGTTACCGAGCCCGACAGCGTCGAGGACTGTGTGTACTTCTGGAACCTCCGCGCTCTACGTTCCCGCCGTTTGAGGCCTGCGCCGATGCTGCTCGTACCCGCAGATGGGATCTTCCACTGGACCGGCTTCGCCGACGCCCTCGCTTACCGTCTCGCAAGGCCGGAGGTCATCGAACCCGACGTTGTGCTGAGTTCTACGTCGGTCGAGGCGGAGAGGCTGGACGAGATCGCCGGACTGCTCGGTCTAGTTAGGTCAACAGGGCCACCGAGGGGTGGCATGGGGTTCTCGCCGCCGCCCCCGAAGCGTGCCCCGTTCACATACCGGTGGGATATAGCCCCTCGAAGTTACTTCCTCTCCCCGAGGAGATACGGCGAGACGACCCATACTCTGGTGCAGGTCTACCGCGATGGCACCGTGGTCGAGGTCGATTCACCCGTGCAGTTCACAGGCGGCGGTGGTGTCCTGGTTCGTGTCGCGTCCTCCGCGTTTGACGGTCTACCGAAACGGCCCACTACCGCTTCTCTGGTCATGGACGACGCTTCCTGGTCCGAGGACGAACTCGAACTCGCCGCCTATGCGCAGAACAGGTACCGCCTCGAGTTGCGTATACCCTCACTTCGCGACGCTGCCTGGGCGCTCCTGAAGAACCGAACTGCCCAAGCGGCACTCTCGACCAAGGGTCAGCTGGCGCACCGTCTCAAGGAACTCGGCGCCGCCGAGGTGCTATTACAGGACAGCGTGACCCAGGTGATCGAGTCCCTGCGTACACGCCGTTCCCAAGACCTGGAGCGCGCCCTGCGGCGGGCCCTTGATCATGTCTCACCGACCGACGAACTCAGGGACCGTCTTGAGGAATTGGCGTCGGAATGGGGACAGCGATCCAAACGCGGCTTCCTACCGATCTCCAGTATCAAGGGTCTCGGAGAAAATGCGGGGAGCGCCGTCGAAGGGCTGTGCTTCCGGTCATGGGCGGAGCGAGGCCTAAAGATCAGATGCGACCAGTGCAGGATCCGAAGCTTCGTTCCCCTTCCCGAAACCACACCAGAACCCCGATGTCCCGCTTGTGGAGCAACGAACACACGTTTCGAGCCCGTCGGCGGCGACCCGGACAACGGCCCGGAGATGCACTACCGGCTCAACGCTCGGGTGGATCGAGCAGCCGACCAAGGAATCATCCCGCACCTGTTTGCCGATGCTGTCCTGACGGCCGAGGACCCTCAGACGTTCCTGCTACAAGGAGTCGATGTGACGTTCGAGGATGGCAGGACGAGGGAAGTCGACCTCTACGGGATCACAGCAGGGAAGGTCGTCGCCGGCGAAGCGAAAACGGATACGGCAGAGTTCACCCCCGGACAACTCGAATCCGACATCGAGCTTTCCGCTGCCCTCGGTGCCGACATCCACCTGATCGTATCCACCGGAGAAATCTCCTCCACCACAGAAGAACAGGCCCGACAAGTCGCAGAAGCGCGAGGCCTCAAGGTTCGCCCGATCGACAGCAGACACCTGACATCCTGAAGCTGCGGCGGGGCAACGGGTAACGCACCGCAGCCACCAACCGCCTGGGCCTTCTAGGGTGGGTACCCTCTAGGGTGCGTGAAGGAGGCCGGTCGTGGCTCAGGCGCCAGTTACACAACCCCCAGGGTCTACTGCCCCCAGGCTGGGGGGCTCGGTCGTGTCGCGGCTGCCGGTGGTCGTGTCGCGGGTTCCGCTGGCCGCTGCTGACTTGCCTCCCCTGATGGAGGTGCCCGACCCTCGCGGTTCGTACAGGTTCCCGCTGCTGCAGTTCATCGCCGATTGGAACCGCTCGGACAACCCGGAGGGCTTGATCGTGGACCCCCCCGTCTACGACGGTGACGACCCTGCGCTGCTGCCGGCGATTGCTGTGGTGGTCCACGCGCTTGCGTCCAGGGCGGGTGTGCCAATTCCCGAGTGGGTGTTGGGCCACCGTGCCCCTCACGAGGTAGCCCTGTTCGTTCCCGACTATCAGCGTGCCTATCGCCGCTGGCTGATGGAGCGGTCCCACCCGTTATCGGCGTACCATCGAGTCCACATTCACCCGCGGATGCTCGACAAGGGCACGCCGGATTGGTGGCTGCCCTGGGACTGACCCCTGACAAAGGGCTCACTCCGGTTGAACTCTGTGGTCTGATAGGCGCTTTGGATCAGTGGCTGGTCCAAGAGTTGGGGGAGATGGCGCAGCCGCTCGATTTGCTGGCGGTGGGCGGGGCGGCCATTGCCTTGCAGTGGGATCCCGGTCGGGTGACCGACGACGTGGACGTGATCTCGGACCTGCTCCCCGCCGACTTGTGGGAGGGGGCCGCTGCGGTAGCCGCCAGCCGGGAAGATGTGCGTGCGGATTGGTTGAACGACGCTGCCAAGATCGGTGTGCTCTCCCCCCAGGTCGACGCGGAGCCGGCGCTCATCTACGACGGGAGGAACATCCGAGTGTACGGGGCGAGCGCCCGGTATGTGATGGCCATGAAAGCAGTCGCCGGCCGGCCGACAGATCTGGAAGACCTGCCCGGCCTGGTGGAGGAAGGCCGGTTCGGGTCTCTCGACGAGGCGTTGGAGTGGGTAGCGCGGGCGCATTCGCACCACCAAGTCCCGGTTGCCGCTCAATACATCATCGAGTCGGTATGGGCTGAGATCATGGAGAGAGGCAGCCGACAGACGGCACCCGCTGCCGGCCACCTGGCTGTCCGGCCGGGCCGCCACTCCGAGTGGGGGTGGGAAGTCGAGTTAGCCCGGGCAGATGGGGAACCGCTCACCGGATGGGCACGGTATCCGTCGATGGAACACGCCCTAGAGGCGGCCGACTTAGCACGGGAGCTACTCGACGCACCAGAGCGTCTACGGTTCGAGAAGTGGGAGTGGGACTGGCAACCGGGCGACCCGGGTCCCGGCGACCGGCGGCTGACGGTAGTTCCCGTCCCCCAGGTGGGAGGCTGGACCGTGCGCGTCGTCGACCCCACCGGCGAGAGTAGGCGTGTCTCGCTCCCCTACCCGACCCAGCAGGACGCGTGGGCGGCGCAGAGCTTCATAGCGAATGCCAGCCGGGCGCTCGGGGATCCGCGGCAACGCGGCCCCGTTCAGGTCCGGGTCTCGGGGGTCTGTAACTGTCGGCAGCGCGGTAGCCCGTGCCGGCACTACGGCCACCCCGCTCCGGTGCGCAACTCTATGTCGGTGAGCATCCGTCCACACCGTGACACGACACAGGACTGGGAGGTGGCAGTCCACGGAGTCGACGGCTCCCCTGTCTTGGTGTCGTCGCCGTTGCCTACCGAGGAGGCAGCCGCAGGGGTCCGTGACTTCGCGCTGGCGGTCGCCAACGCGGCCCACCCGGTCCGCTTCGAGGGGTGGGAACCCTGGCGCTGGGACGGACCCGGCTACTTCCCACCGTCCGCTGACCAGGCAGCCACCACGGTGCGGATCAAGCCGCCGCCGACCCCCCAATCCGATGTGTGGCGGCTGCAGGCCAGACGGTCGGGCGGCGACGTGCTGGCCACGTCGCCGTCCCACCCCAGTCGACAAGCCGCCGCCGACGCGCTCGAGTTCGTGGGAGCCCTCAGCGTGTTGGCCGGTGACCCGGCCCGTGCGGGACGGGTGCGGGACACCACCAGCGACGCCGACCGGACGTGCTCCTGTCTAACGCTGGGCGCAAATTGTCTCCACTACGAGACCACCAACCCCGACACCCGAGGCCCCGACCGTGGGCACCGCGGCCCCGGCATTGGGCTCTGACACCACCGCTGCCCGGGGCCTAACGTAGCTACCCGCCACCACTCTGTGTTTGCCGGTTGGGCCTCGGTGCGATCTGGTCGATACCGTGCGCCAGTGGTGGTAACCCCGCCGTCGACACTGACCCTTGTCGGACGATCAGTCCCGACCTGTGGCCGTCACTCCGGCTTGGGTTCGGTAATGAATGCAAGGAACCGGTCGCCCATCTCGCTTGATTGTTTGGCGAGCATGTAGCCCTCGAGAGTGCCCGTCACGTGGAGCGTGTCGATATTCGCGAGGCCTGCCCGGTGGAGGTCAGAAACGATGAGGTCGTAGAGGGAGCGTCGGCCTTCTAGCTCGGGGTAGACGTGTTCGAGCACAGTGGATACGCCGCCCATGTACCAGTTCGGAAACGGCAGCTTTCCTCGTTTGTCAGCGGTCCCGTCCTTATCGGCCAGGAAGGCCAGGACTCTCAGGTGCCAACGGGTGAAGGTGTCGATCAGCGCGATGAACAGTTCGTGCTCGTCCTCCCCAGGTGTCGACGAGATTGCCACGTTCAGCACCGCGTTGCGGAGCGCCGCTAGTTTTTCCTCGTTGTGGTTCCGCAACGCTATGACGCCCGCCTGGAGCATGGCTGATACAAGGGCGGGATGGTCAACACGGAAACCTTCAACGTGCTCCTCCAGTTTTTCCAAGCCTTCTGCCAACGAGTTCAACCATTCGATTCGCCGCCGCTCGATCTGAGGTCCGAGCACGACCTCCAGCAACTCCGACGCTGCCCCACCCAAGACTGGGACGACGCTCAGGCCGACCTTGGCCATGCCCAGTAGGGTCTCCGCACGCTCAGTGTCAGGAAATTGGTTCGTCATCGTGTGTCCGTTTCTGTGTGTTGGCTTCAGTCATACCCGCCGGAGGCCAATGCGGTGAGCGCCGCTTCCGAGAGCACCGTTCGACCTTCGCTCCTACCTGCGCATCGTGGCGACCCCGAGGGCGCAGCCGCCGTAGACCGGCGGGGTGCCCATTCGCACCGGGAGAGGTCACCCCCTGCACCACTAGAGACTGCCCCGTACACGTTGATGGTGCGGGTGCCCGCAGCTGTGAGCCTCGGGAGTGCAGCCCGCCATGTACCCGCCTGCCCGCTCGACTGGTCGGGGAGCACCCACCAGCCGGCAACAACCAGTAGCGCCAACGCGAAGTAACCCCCGGCCGCTCCGAGGAGTGCCCACATCCCCAGCCCTCCCAAAACAGCGAAGGCGGCGGCGCCTCGCCGGGCGGCGCGGATGTGGTACCACCACAGGGCCGCGACGGCAGCGTTGGCGGTGAGCACCGCTACGGGGAACCGCCAGAACCGTGCCGGGTCGCCTGTCCACCAGCCTTCCAGGGGCGGGACGTCCGACAGTAGACCGATCCGGACTGCGAATCCCACCACGTTCCCGAAGGCTTCCCAGGCGGACGCTATGAGCGTCGCTGCCAGCACAGCGGTCGCCAGGATCTCTATAGCGGGGTACCGGCGGTAGGTGAGAGCCCGCTCTAGCGGCGTGGCCGACTCTCGGGCATGGGGTCCGGGGCACACCGGCCGGGGCTGTCTGGTTGTGTCATCCATGAGGATCTCCCTTCCCTCGCAGGAAGCTCCGTGTAGCTGCCGGTAGGGAATCGAAGACACGGGTGCCTCACCGCAACCAGCGCCACAGCTCTTCTCCGGCCAGGTCCTCCCCGGCGTAAGTGATGATCCCGGCGTCGGCGTGCAGCTGACCGTCGGCGCCGACGGTCACAGCCGGCGGCGGGCCATCGTCCAATACCTCAACACGTCCGTTCTCATCAATGCGGAACAGCACGCTCACGGCCATGTTTCTCTCCTCCGGATGTTGATGCCTCGTAGGATACCGAGAGGGGCTGACAGGCCACGGCCGCCGTTGTGACGGTCTCAACACAGACGCGGTGAGTGTACGAAGTGGCCACGAGCGAGAGCCAGCGGCGGGCGACAACTCTTCCTCCCTTGACCTACACTCCCTGTTATGGACGCCCTTAGCGACCCTCTCGCCGGGTACGACCCACTCGCTGAATACGACGCATGTTGCGCCGTCACGGCGGACGCCCCGTAGGTGTCCTGCACTCAGCCGGGGTCATCCGATACCGGGATCCCTGCAACGTCCGCGGCTGGCTCGTCTACCGTGGCCCTCGCTTCGTCGGACGTGTCTTCCCACTCGCCGTCCCGTTCCTGTGGTCGGCTGACTACCGGGGTTCGGTCCGTGTGGCTCTTGGCCGTGACCACGCCATCCGCCGGTTGCTGCCGCTCGACGACGACGCCAGCCGGAGAGGCCTCGATCGAGGATGAAGTTGTGCAATCCGCCTTTGGTCGGCTGTTCTAGGTCGTGCCAGCAGTCTCCCGGCCCTTAAATTGCCCCCTAGCCCACTGCGTTAGGTTGGTTAACGATCGCACGGGGGTTTCTGGGCGGATTCCGACCCGTTTCCGGCAGAAACCCCCGGCGGGTCGGCCCAGACACAGGCACACCAAATGCGAGGGTCGCGACGGGCCGGCAACCGGCCACGAAGGCCGACGAGCCCCCGCTTCGGGTCGATCCAGCAGCGGTACCGCCGTGGTTCTCCGTTCGTGCCCGTGATTGTCTTCCGGCCGCTTACTGGCCGTGTCCGTCTCCCGCCCAGCGTCCGGATTCCCGACGGGGGCTGTCGGATGGGTCGCCGGAGTCGTCGCGGGCGACAGTCACCGCGAGGGCTTCCCCGCGGGCGGCTGCGTTGTCGATCATCGCTGCAGCCAGGTCCAGCGCCTCATCCGGGGGCACCCCATCGCCGACCACTAGCCGGAGTGGTGCCGCCATGAGCGTTTCTTCCCTTCTCCTGCGGGCGCTCCGAACCGTACCCGTCGCCCCGCCTTCAGAGGCCCAAGCGCAGGGTCTGGCGGGCGTCCCTGGACTCGTCGAGGGTGCTCTGCACCCAGCGGTTCACGTAGTCAAGGTCCCGGTGGTGTACGCCCGCGATCGTGTCTGTGTGCTCGTGGAGGCACGCCTCGGTCAGTTGGGTGGTGGCGTTGAGGGCGGCGGGCGGTGGCCCGTCGGTGTACCAGACGCTGATGTGACTGTCGGGATGGTGGTGTCTCCCATACGGCGAGAACTTACCCGCAGATGCTCGCCAGCGCCTCGAGTGCGGCGATCTCGTCGGGGTCGGCGGTGAGGCCCCAGGTGGCCTTCACCTCGATCCAGACGGCCGCGTATATGCACCGGACGTCCTCGTTGGGGGGAGCCAGTCGTCGGGGTCGGAGGCCCCTTTGGCGGTGTTGGACGCGGCGCTGACCGCTATGAGCCCTGTCGGGTCGTTTGCGAAGGCCTCCCTCTGCTCGGCGGACCACCACCGGGCGCCGGACTCCCATGCCTCGGCTAGTGGCACCAGGTGGTCGATGTGGAGGTCTGAGGGATTGGTGGTCCAGGCGTCGTCGTAGGACGACCACCACCGTCCGTCTACCACCCTGCAGACCCGCTCCGGGTGCATGACGGGTTCGATGTCGGAGTCCCGGAGTAGTACTTCCTGGCGGGTGTCGCAGCCGTCTCCGTCGAGGTCGCTCCAATGCGGGAACAGGTCACGGTCGTAGTCTCCCCAGACTTCGGGGGCCGCTTCGAGTCGTGCCGGTTCTATGAGCCGGGCGGAGGGTGGTGCCGGGTCGGGGTCGGAGGTGGTCTGGCTGGGTGGGTTCCCCTCGACGGTGGTAGTGGTCTCGGCGGGGGCGGAGCCCTCCGGCCGTGCCGATGTGGGGGCGAGGGTGATCCGCAGGTCCCCCTGTGGTGTGTCAACGACTACGGTGGCTGCCCCCTCGGGTGCTGGGGTGTCTCCGGAGCCACAGGCCGCCATGCCCACCACCAGCAGCAGCAGACAGGCCCGTAGCGACACGGTCACCCCTCGGTGGCTGCCCCCGCCGTCGAGGCCTCCCGGCCGGCTTCGACGTGGCGGAGCATCCCCCGGGGGCTGAGATCGATGACCCGGGCGAGGTGTCGCACGGGCACGCCGAGGTCGTCGACCGCAGCCGCGGCGGCCGCCCGGAACTCGGCGGTTACTACAGCTACTTCGTGGAGGCGGTCGGCTCGGCGTGACCAGAGCGACAGCAGCTCTGAGATCGCAAGGTTCTGTGCAGGGTCCACGCGTTCTCCCGTACCTGAGTTCCGTATCCCGGCCCGTACTATAAAGCGGCTCTTCCGGGACTGGTGAACACTCCCGGGCCGCGTGGTCCGGCCGCTTGGGGTCAGAGGGACAGACCGGCTGCTGCGGGGGTCCGGTCCTCGGCGGGGTCGAGGAGGGAGGCCGAGCCCAGGATTAGCTCGACGGGGAGCCCGGTGAGAGACGCTGCGGCCGCGGCCAACTCCATCCGTGTGTTCGGATCCGTCTCGGCTTGGATCACCCCTTTGGCGGCCTGGAGCTTGCGGCGGCGGGCGCTGGCGTTGCCTGCCCCGCGGTAGCCAGCCAGGGTGGTGGTCAACCGGGCCTCGGCCAGGGGGATGGCAGCCTGGACAGCCGCCAAGGCCTCGTCTCGGGTCAGGTCAGCGGGACGTTCGTACCGGGTCTCGGCCATGTACAGGGCTACGTCGTCGCTGTTTAGGTCGCTGTCCAGGAGGCTGGTTGCAGCCTGTTCGTCGGTGGTGACCACGACCGCACGTTCAGCGAACCGCCCCAGGGTCTGGAGATGGGCTGGTGTCAGCTTCGGGCCGCACGGCGCGACCGCTCCGGTCAGCCCAGCCCGGTGGTATGCCACTACTGACGGGCAGTCGGGTACTACCAGGGCGCTGCCCTCACGGGCGATCACAGACCGGGCCTGGCCCAGCCCGTACAGGGATCCCTCCCCGCCGATCGGAGGGGCTATCCCCCCGTCACCGTCCTCGGCGGCGAACCCCGACACCCGTTCGTGCCCGGTCGCCACCGGGTACAGGACCCGGCCGATGTGGGTGGCGAACGGTCGGCCCCCACCATTGCGGGCGACCCTCGCCGCGACCATATCCCGGGCAGAGACGCCGAGGCTACGGAGATGTTCGGGCACCACGGAGGGGTCTTTGGGTGCCCAGCCGATCCGGAAACCGGTCACGTCGCCGCTCTGGTAGCCGTGAGCCCGACGCAGGTACGCCCGTGCTCTGGCCGCCGACGGGTCGCTCCGGAGCAGTTCGTGGCAGAACTCGGAGGTCTGCCAGCGGATCCTGTCGAGCTGCTGCGGACGGGTTCGCCGAACCGACGACGGGCCCAAGTCGATACCGGCCCGGCGGGCCAGAATGTCCACCGACTCCCGGAATCCGACTCCCTGCGACTGCTGCACGAAGTCGAGGGCGTCACCCCCGAGGCCGCAACCGAAGCAATGCCAGACCCCTTTGTCGGCGCTGACCGACAGCGACGGGGTCTTCTCGGTGTGGAACGGGCAGAGTGCTTTGGCGGCGGCGCCGGCCCCCTTGACCTCAGTGACCTCGCCAACCAGGCCCACGAGATCTGTGGCCTCTTTGACCAGCGCCGCCGCCTGCGATGCCATGATGCCCTCCCTCCGGGTGAAGCAATACGCAGTTTTCTAACCGGCCGGCGCGTACTCCCGCGTACTCCGGCGCGTACTCCGGCCCCTGACCTGGGGAAACACCGCCGCCGGCGTCGGAGCCGCCTGGTTGCGCCTCCCTGACACCTTCCTCGCTACACGTCGGCCACAACGACCGCCCCTGGCACTCCCCCAGTTGCGAGCGCCGGGCCAAAGCCAGGCCGACCGGCGCAGCGAGACGAAACGTCGACGAGGGACGCTGCACGGGCCCTGCCGACGCGGCCCCTGCCGACGTGGCCCGGGCGCTCCTCCGGGACTTCCTCTACCTCATCGAGCACGAGCCATGGCAGGCGAACCAGTACCCGCACATGAAGAAGGCCGCCCGGCGGGTCGGCCAGCTCCTCGGCCGTCGATGGTTCCTCGGGATTTTGGGTACTTAGTTCAGGCTGCTTTACTAAACACATTGCCAATCAGTTAGCTAGCCGAGGGAGGTTGCTGTGGCGCATGAAGGTTGTCAGTCAAGGGGTAGGAGGGCTGTGGTCTGTGTCTTGACGCTTCTGGCCTTGACCGTGGGCGCGGGCGTAAGCGCCGAAACCGGCACGACGCCGGGCGCTGAGGGCAAGGATTTGGCGTACCCGCAGCTCGGCTCCGTGCTGAGTGGAGTGGCGGTAGCAGCGACGGTTACCCCCGTTGATTCGGGGAACGACTCGAGCCCTCCCCGCCAGGCGGCCACGGCCGAGCCGTTCGCGGTTCCCGCCATTGACGGGGACAGTGTGTTTGTTAGCGTCTTCCTGGACGGCACAGCTTCAAGCGGCGACAGCACTGGTGCTGCCCGGTTCCTCCGTGCGGCCGGAATCGACTACTTCCACGCCGCGCCGGATTACCTGGAAGCGGACGTGCCGTTAAACATGCTGGGCGAGTTGTCACAGCAGCAGGGCGTATGGCGAATTCGCCAGATCGCCGAGACGCGCTCCAATCGAACCGGCGAAGTGGTCACCGAGGGAGCGGGCGCACATGGCGCGATCGGCTGGCACGCTCGGGGCATCACCGGCGAAGGCGTCAAGGTGGGCATCATCGACAGTGACTTCACCGGGATCCAGGCGCTGATGGGCAAGGAACTGCCCGGTGGTATCCCAGTGCGATGCTATACCAGTCCAGGTACCTACTCCACGGATCACGCCGACTGCGGGAACAGTTCAAGTTCACACGGAACACCGGTGGCCGAGATCGTGGCGGATGTAGCCCCGGACGCGCGCCTGTTTGTCGGTGTGGGTAAGTCATACGGCGATGTTCGCGCTTTGGTGGATTGGATGATCGGCCGCGGCGTCAAAGTGATCAACTTTTCCCTGGCGGCTCCGTGGGATGGTCCGGGAGACGGAACTTCCCCGTACCCGAACTCTCCTTTGCATATCGTCGACCATGCCGTCAGTAACGACATCGTCTGGGTCAGCGCAGCCGGTAATGCGGCTGACGGGATGACCTGGTTCGGTTCCTTCGTGGACAAGGATAAAGACGGTAGGCACGAGTGGGCGCCGGGAGACGAGCTTCAGTCATTTAAGGTCCATCGTGCTCCCGGAGATATATATATCGTGATCCGCTGGGATGACAATTGGAAGGGTGCCGCGAGTGACCTTGACCTGCATCTATACGATGAAAGCACCGGCACAAGGATCCCGCTTAGTGCAGATCCTCAAACTGGTAAACGAGGGCAGGTCCCGCTTGAAACCGCCAGTTATAGGATTACCCAACCTGGCAGCTACGGTCTGGCCGTCACCCTCGACCCAGGAGACGAAGCGCCCGATTGGCTGCACATCCAGGCGTTCAGAGGTTTGGATCTGGAGCATTACACTCGACACCACAGTATCGAGAACCCGGCCGAGAGTGCCAATCCGGGTATGCTTGCGGTGGGGGCGGCGCAATGGTACAACAGCGAGGAGATTGCTTCGTATAGCAGTCGAGGGCCTACCCCCGACGGCAGGCTAAAGCCGGACATCGTCGGTACGATGAACGGGACCACAGCAACAGACGGAAGTTTCTTCAGCGGTACCAGCGCAAGCGCCCCGCATGTTGCGGGCCTGGCAGCCCTAGTACGCCAAAAGTATCCCTTGTTTAATCCGGCGGCGGCAGTAGCGTTCATCAAGTCCAAAGCTGCCGACCGAGGCGCATCGGGTCCCGATAACACGTGGGGACACGGGTTTGCATGGCTGAGTGTCGACAAGGCCAAGAACTCCACCCTTAGCATCAGCGGCGATACCGTGACCGAGGGACAGACGGCCACCGTGTCGATCTCAGCCCAGCCAGCGCCGGCCGGGCCGCTCGTAGTCTATGCCTACGTAGATGCAGGTAACGTTCCGGGAATCTCCGGCGGGATCAGACGGCTCACAATCCCCACTAGCGGAAGTCTAACATTGGAATTCCCTACTCGTGACGACGAGACGCACAGGCTTGACGGAGAGTTTGAGGTGTGGCTCGTAAAGCGCCCACATTACACTGTACCGAGTAATAGTAAAGTGACGATTGGGGTACGCGACAACGACGCGCAGACCTTGGACATTACAGCGGTGAGCTCCCACATTACGTTAGGCCAAACAGCGCAGTTCAAGATTGTAGCGAGTCCGCCACCTTCACAACCCACGTCGATATATGCGTTGGTAAAGCAGACAGGAGAACTGGGAGTCTCTGGCGGAGTGCGTACAGTTCTTATGCCTGATAGTGGCCAGGTGGTATTAGAGCTGCCTACGACAGCCAGTAACAGACCCGATACGAAAGGGTCTATTAAAGTCACTCTCGTACCTGTCGGGCCCTACCAAACCTTCATTAATCAGGTAGCGTCGGTTACGGTATCAGCGTCAGGGGGAGCGCCGGACTACACCGACTACCAGACGGTCGTGGACTACCTCATCCAGGTGCGGGACAACCCCCAGAACACCGCCGTGAAGGGAAATCCCGTCCACATCCGCAAATGGAACCAGGTGCTGGCCGCCATCGGGTACGACAGCGGCGAGTCGCCGATGGCAGAGTCGGTCATCCACGCGAATGCGGCCAAGTGGCCCGACAGCCCGTTCAAGGCAGCCTCCGTGTACCTGAAGAGCCAGCAGAACCGGTCGTAACGTCAGCGGCGCGGCTACCCGGGCGCCTCGGGCTGTAGCCAGGCGTACACGGTGGCGCTGGTCACCTCGAGCGTGCGGGCTATGTCGGCGACCGTAGCGCCCGAGGCATTCGCCCGGGCAGCGGCAGCGCGGAGCCTCGCCGCGGCCGGGCCTCTGGCTGCCGAAGGATCGGCCTTCATCATCACCATGCCGACCCCGACGCAGTGAGAACCCGTTACCTCGAGGAGACCACACGACAAAGCGGGCTAGGGCGCTACAGGACGCAAACAAGCGAACTCAGATCGAGGTGTTGCGGCCGTCCAACAGCGGTGACACAGGTCCACGCCGGAGGCCTCGGGCCGCCGGCGCGTACTCCCTCGCGTACTCGGGCGCGTACTCCCCCGCGTACTCCGGCCTCTGACCTGGGGTTTTGCCCGGCCGCTAGCGAATCCGGGAGGCCGGTCTCCGACCACCGAGCGCACGCCCCGGTGACAGAGGTACCCACAGTCGATTACCGCGGTCGCCACCCGTTCGGCAGGCCCCGACGGACCTGCCGAACGGCATCCTGCCAGCCGCTCGCCAGCTCCCGTCCATGACTCGGGTGGTAACCGGTGCCCCCCAGCCTGGCGGGCTGGGAGCTCGGGAGGGTCGCACGGGAGCACCCGGTGGCAGGGGGTCCGGGGGAGCCTGCCCCAGCCGGGTGAAGCGGGGTGTCAAGAGGTAAGCAGGCCACCGGGTGTTCCCGTGTACGCCGGTGAAGGGGGGTTCTGACCTGGGGGTTCCGCCTCGGAACGGGGCCCGGGTTGTGCGGTGGTTCGGTGGCTGAAGGTGGCGAGGGTGGAGGTGCGGCGAGGGCGGACGTGGTGGACGGGGGGCGCTTCGGGGGACGGTGATCCAGGGGCGGGGCTGGGGGCCGGGCGGGACGTGTGCCCGGGTTCCGTGTGTGGGGGCTCTGAGATGAACGGTGGGGTGGTGACAGGTGTAAACGCGGGTGTTTACGGGTGTATACGGCGTGGGGTGTGGGAGCAGGTTTCAACCCGCGTTGAGGCGGGGGGTACGTTTGCATTAAAATGCGGACACGGGTAAACACCCCCCGTTTACCGCGGTGCACACCCCGGGTACTGTGGTAAACACCTTCGGTGTTGGCCTTGATAGCATCCTGATTGGTGGTACCGATCTGAGTTGGTGTTCCCGGGAGGGTGATCGTTTGGCTGTCAAACCCGAACCGTCGGCTCGCCTGCCGGTGCCGGGTCTGGGCTTTCTGTCGTTTCGGAAACGCCCCCCGGGTGGGTACCGGGCGGCCCACCGCGGCCGGTTCACACCGATTAGGGATCATGGGAGGTGGCGTAGCAGGTTGTGGTGGGTGGACGGGTGTCCCGGCCGGGTGGGGGCGTGCTGCTCGAATGCCCAGGTCAGCGCCCGGAGTACGCGTGCCGGTACGCGTGGGAGTACGCGCGCCAGTATGGGTGCCGGGTTGGGTTCCCGTATTCAGTTGGCTGCCGGGCCGCTTGGCGGAAGCGACGTTGAGGTTGGCGAGTGTCGCCTGGAGAGGGAGGGGGATCGGATGAGACCGTCGTGGGACAACGTAGCGGGGGATCGGACTCTTCGAATCGGAGGAACCTGACTGCCCTGTGTATCACAAGAGTGGGAGTGGAGTTCGCTGCCCTCGATCGTGCCTGGACCGACGGGTATCGTGAGTCCTTGTGATCAGGGTCCGTCCCTATGGGCCCCGCATCGGTGTCATCCAGGTTGTGTGCCTCGCTAAACCGGTCGACACTCCTGGGCGGGTGCAGGGCGTAGCTGTGGTGGAACGCGACCGGAGAGGGAACCTGGGAGTCCTCAACTAGCCCCTGGGTGGCTGGGGTGCCCGACCGTGTGGCGCATCCTAAACCGCGTGCGGGATGGCGCCTCGCGAGCGGGTCGGTGTTGGACGCGGTCGGATCCGTCGGTTGATCCGACCTGGAGCATACGGCTCGGATGCTGTGTCGGGAAGGGTGGTCATGCTGCGGGGGGTGAGGCTGTCGATCCAGTCGTAGATGTCTTGGTCCCACCAGCCGATAGCCCGGGTGCCTTCACCGCCGAGGCGGATCGGCTGTGGGAACGACCCGTCCCGGTCCCTGCGCCAGATGGTGGTTCGGCTCAGCCCGGTGATCTCCATTACTTCGGGCAGCCTCAGGATCCGCCTCCGCCTGTGCTGCTGCGTTGGTGAGCGCCGCCGGGTTACCGGCCGACGGGTGCGGCTTTGTTTGGCCATCCTCGTTGTTCCTTTCTCCCCTTGCTGCCAGCGGGGGTTCCTTCCTGCCTGCCACCTTGTGGTCTCCGTTCCTTGGGAAGGGCCAGGGGGCTGGGGTTCATGGTTAGCCAACATACCGTGGGACGGGTCGCGCACCGGGTGCGCTCGCGGCGCGAACCGGGTGCGGTTACGACGCGCACCGGGTGCGCTCGCGGGGGAAACCCGCCCCGAACAGGGTGGGAGTTGACACGTTCGCGACCGTTCAGTCATCAACGGCCACCCGGTAGTAGCAGCCGGCCAGGGGTGGGCTCAGCCCAGGGCAGGCCCGCTCTGTCCTCAGGGTGGTTGGGACACATGTCCCGGTGTCCGATGCGCCACGTGTCCCGGCGGGGGGTGCGACTTATGTCCCGGTGGGGGGTGCGACGTATGTCGCATTTCTAATGCAAACTTCACTGGCTTTCGCAACCTTGGTTGACAGCCCTGGTCCGGGACGTCTGTCCCACCCGATCCGGGACTGCCCCTGGGACATGAGTCGCACCCCGGTGTCACCCTGGCCGGGGACATGTCTCTCCCTTCCCGATCCGGGATGACCCCAGCCGTGTTGTGGGTCTTGCCTCATTCCGTGTTCTTGACCGTTTGCCTGTCGGTGGCTGTGGGTCTGGTCGAACCGGCCGTCTTCCCATACGCTGCAGGGCAGAGCCTCCGAAAAACCCGGAACGGTTCAACCTCGAGGTCGGTGTCTATCCGGAGTTGGGCATGTTGGGCTATCTCGGCTCCTTGGTCCCAGGTGAGGGAGCGGCGGAGCTGTTCGGGCAGTGTCGTGATCGACAACGCTATCGCGTCGCGTACGGCGTGGGCGCCGTGGCCGGCTAGAGCGGGCTCATTGTGGACCCGTTTCCCTTCGCGGTGGCCAGCCATGGGTGGGAGGTGCAGAGCGCCACGAGGCGTTTCCTAACCGTGCGGTGGTGAAAGGACACCGCCTCGTGTCCGTCGCAGCGGACGTGTTGTAGCTGAGGGCAGCCTGAGCCTCGGGAACAGGGGGTGAGGGTGGGAAGCAGCCCTGACAACGACGGGACGGACTGACACCGCCAGATGATCCGGGTCCGGCAAGCGAGACAGAAAGGCGTACGTGAGGAACCAGCGACCGAAAGCTCCTCAAGACAACCCAGCGGCTCGAACCTGGCGGATCGGGGCCGCGCAGCAACGCGTACCTATACACGATCACACGTGTGTGGGGAACTCCTTGGTCGGTTTGCACCGCCGACTCGGGAGGCCACGGTGAAGGTCTGCGGCGTAGCCGTGGCGAGGTTGCAGGGGCATAGTTGGGCGCCGACCCTGTCGAACGGTTGGAAAGTGAACGTGGGAACCATCCCGCCGGTTCCTCACCGGCCAACAGCCCGCTGGTCGGAAGGAGAGGCCCGTTGCCGGCTGATGCCGGTGGGATGGGGCGGAGGACCCGAAGTGAGTGGTCCGAGGCCGGGAAAGCCGGTCACATGGCGAAGGGGATCTAGTGTGTTCGCAGCCTTCATGTTGATCACGGAGGCCGCTGGTGAATACCGGCGCACCGTCGCCGCGTCTTTCAGCGACCCGGCGGTGGGTACGTGTGATACAGATTGGCTGCACCAGTCATGGCATGAACACATGGAGAGCCGGATGCAGTGGAAGTTGCACGTCCGCATCACGAGGGCGGGCCGGGGAAACCCACCAGCCGAAAAGCTGACAGGGCACCCCGGTCCGACCCCTACACAGCATCGTGAACCGGGTCGTGCGCTCAACCAGCGTTCCGATCGCGGAACTGTGCACTCCCAGGATCAAATCACCTTCCCAGTGTCCCGGCACTGCCCGGTCGTCAGCCTCGGCCGGTCGTTCGCTGATCATGACCTCCGGTGTGACGAACTTGCGGCCCCGTTGGCGGGTCCGTGCCCGGGGAACCCGCAACGCTCGCCCGGTTCGCAGACACGCCACAAGCTCGCGTTTTAGCGCACCTCGGCCCTGCACATAGGATGCCTGGTAGATCGCCTCGTGGGAGATCCGCATGGACTCATTATGGGGGAAATCGATCCGGAGCCGGTTCGAGATCTGCTCCGGGCTCCAAGATGTTGCCCACCGACGGTCAGCTCGCCGTCCGTGACGACGGCCCGTCCACTTCACTTCAGGCCCGGGCACCACCCCACCGTCAGGATGGGCGATCTGCCCGCCCAGGCGATCCTGCACATAGCGCGTAGCTCGTCGTTGGCAGCCAGTTTGGAGACCTTCGGGCGGCTGGCACGCCGCTCAGCGTGCCACTGCGCCGTCGTTGCCCGATAAACCACACCTCGACTACGGGTCGCAGCGTTCCGCCGCAACTCGCGCGAGATCGTCGAAGCTGAACGGCCCAGGCGGCGGCCGATCTCCCGCACCCCCACACCCTGAGCACACAGAATGGCGATCTCTTCCCGTTCCCCGAACGACAGATAACGTCCCGACACCGGCTCCAGAGAGATCGGTGGCATCCCACCAGCTTGTCGGAACCATCTAGCTCCCACCGAAGGGGACACCCCCGCCTCCGAAGCCGCGTCCTCGCTCGACAAACCCCGGGCGATCGCTTCCCAGAACCGGACCCGATCCTCACGCCGCGCTGCCGACGGCCTCCCAGGCGAACACATCCGGCCGCGCATCGCACGAATCGCCTCCTGACGCTCCATAACACTCACCACAAACCTCCTTCATCACCAAGTGTTGCGACCACCAATTGAATCCGCCTTGGCTGCCGGCATCCGAATGGTGGACTAGCCGACCGCTGTCGGGGCGCCGGGCCCAGAGTGCTTGCTCGAGCGCGTCGAGGGCCAGGTCGGTGCGCAGGTTGTTCGAGACTCGCCAGCCCACAATGAACCGGGAGTAGGCGTCGATCACCAACGCCACATACGCGAACCCCGACCAGGTCGGAACGTAGGTGATATCGGCGGTCCAAAGCCGGTTCGGACGTTCCGCATCGAAGCTGCGGTCAACCAGATCGGTGGGCCGGGCCGCGGAATCATCGGGGATGGTCGTGCGCTTGGTTTCGCCCCTGACCACGCCTTTCAGGCCTTCGAGGCGCATCAGGCGTTCCACAGTGCAGCGCGCAACCCCGATCCCTTTCCCGGTTCAACTGACGCCAAACCTTGCCGGCTCCGTACACCCCGAAGTTCGACTCCCACACCCGCCGAATCTGGACACGTAACTCGCCATCCCGGCGGCACCGGACCGACCGGCGTTCGGATTCACGTTCCCGACGCTTGTGCTCGTAGTAAGTAGATGGGGCGATCGGCAACTCAGCGCAGATCGGCTCGACCCCGTACTCTTGGCGGTGTTCGTCCACAAAGGTGGTCATCTGCGGGGTCGGCGGTCGAGCTCCACCTGGGCGAAATACGCGGCCCCGCGCGGAAACATGGGATGGGGTGGGTTGAAGTCCTTGGTTTGGGGGTGAGGCCTCGCTGGAATCGGTGAAGTACCAACTCGCCGATGCCAGGAGGCCTCGATGTCTGATGTTATGTCCGTTCGTCTGCACCTGGGGGGTGTTGGGGTAAGGCGTGTTCTCGTTGATGCGGTTGATCGTCTTGAGGTCGAGGTCGAGTCGACCCGGGGCTGGTCGAGGTGTCCCGATTGCGGGTTCCGCTGTGACAAGGTGTGGGACCGGCGAGGGAAGCGGGTTCGTGACCTGGAGGTGAGCGGCCGGCGCACGACCCTGGTGTGGCGACGCCGCCGGTTCTGCTGCGATAGGTGCGGGGAGCGGCACCTTGAGGACCACGACCAGTTCGCTGGTGGTCTCACCCGTCGCCTGGCTCGTCGTCTCGTGGCTGATGCGAGGGTGATGTCGATCCGTGCGGTGGCCCGTCACCATGGGGTGGGGTGGCATCGGATCATGCGCCTGGTGAGCACTGAGGCGGCTCGGGTGGCCCAGCGTCGCCGGGCGCGGCCCTGCCGTGTGCTGCTGGTCGACGAAACGTCTATCAGGCGCCGGCACCGCTATGTGACCGTGGTTGCCTGTGGTGACACCGGCAAGGTCCTGGCGATGATCCCAGGCCGTACGAAAGGGTCTTTGGCCAGGTTCTTCCGTGATCAAGGAGCAGACTGGTGCCGAGAGGTGGAAATAGTCGTTTCCGACGGTTCCCGCTCGTATCAAGCTGCCATCTCCCAATACCTGCCCGACACCCTCCACGTGCTCGACCGCTTTCACGTGGCCCGCTGGTTCACCGAAGGACTCACCCTGGTACGCCGGGAGATACAACGCCGGCCCGCCGATCAGCGGCCCCCAACATACGAACCGGACCTGTTCCGGGCCCGCTTCACGCTCCTACGCCGGGCCGACCATCTCAGCGACGGCCACCAGGCCCACCTCGACCGGCTGTTCGACGCTCATCCAAGGCTGCGTACCGCATGGGACGCGCTCCAAGAGCTCTACCGGATCTACGAAGCCGACGACCTCGACGGGGCCAACGAGGCGCTGGGACGGTTCGCCGACCTCTACGCCACCGGCCAGATCCCCGAATACCGCGAGATCGTGGACACGATCATCGCTTGGGGAAAAGAGATCCTGGCCTACCACAGCAGCAGACGAGCATCGAACGGACCCCTCGAAGGGATCAACAACCTGCTCCAGGTCCTACGCCGCGTCGCTCACGGGTTCACGAACTACGACAACTTCGCAGCCCGCGGACTCCTCGTAACACTCATAATGGTTGGATCTTGTCGGTGGGGACGGGTCTGACTCTCCTTGTAACTGGCTTTGTGCCTTTGTCATGATCTGTCGGCCTGGCCCCCGCCGGGGGGCTCCTGAACCGGGGAGCGGGGTGACCTAATAGGAGCTTCGATCTCTGCGCCTTGAGTGTTCTGTCCGCCGCTCTGCCCGGCTCAGGGGAACTTGGAATTGTAGGCAGCCAGCAGAAGGGTGAGCATATGGCAGGGCAATGCCGAATCGATGAAGTGGTTGTTTTCGGTGGGGTGGACACGCATCGGGATACCCATGTTGGGGCGGTGGTCGATTCCGCAGGCCGTCTGTTGGGCTCCGCCCAGTTCCGAGCCGATCTCGCCGGCTATGCGCGACTGGTCGCCTGGATGGAGGCACGGGGTCGGGTCAGCCGGGTCGGGGTGGAAGGGACCGGCAGCTACGGCGCCGGCCTTACCCGGTATCTCCTCGGAGCCCGTATCGAAGTGGTGGAGGTCAACCGTCCTAACCGGCAACTACGCCGCCGGCGGGGCAAGGACGACCACACCGACGCCGAGGCAGCCGCTCGGGCAGCTCTCAGCGGTGAAGCAACCGCGGTTCCCAAGTCCGGGGATGGACCGGTCGAGGCGATAAGGATGCTGCGGTTGGTGCGCCGCTCGGCGGTCAAGGCCCGCACCCAGGCCGCCAACCAGATCCATTCTGTACTGACTGTCGCCCCAGAACCGCTAAAAGCCCAGCTAGACAACACAAATCTCAAAGCACAGGTCCGGATCTGCGCCCGGTTCCTACCCAGCGGAGAGTCCACAGTCAGCTACGCCAAACAGGCTTTACGGCGCCTAGCCCGCCGATACCAGACCCTCGAGATCGAGATCGCCCAACTCGATGTCGACATCCGTCGTCTCTGCGCCGAGGCCAACCCGGCGCTGCTAGCCGCCGAAGGAGTGGGCCCCGACACAGCTGCCGCGCTGCTAGTAGCAGCCGGCGACAACCCCGAGCGGATGAAATCGGAACGATCCTTCGCCGCGCTGTGTGGCGTCAGCCCCGTCCAGGCATCATCAGGGCGAACAGTTCGGCACCGTCTCAACCGGGCCGGCAACCGCCAAGCCAACAGCGCCCTCTGGCGGATCGCCACCACCCGGATACGCACCGACTCCCGCACCCAAGCCTATGTGGCCAAACGACATGCCGAGGGCAAGAAACGAACCGAGATCATCCGCTGCCTCAAACGGCACATCGCCCGAGAAATCTACCGGCTCATCACCAACCCGCCACCCACACCGAACTGCGCGAAGCTACGCCGCCAACGCCAACAAGCTCACATCACCGCTACCCAGGCCGCCCAAGCCATCCGAACCTACCCCAGCCGCATCTCAGCACTCGAACTAGGCCGAGACCACAACCACCAGATCGCCACCAAATACCAGAACTGGCTCCGAACCCACGAAGCAGCCCTGCCCCCGACTTGACAACCATAGGAGCATCATGAGCCCTAACACCGATCCAGCAGCGCCCAAATCCCACGAAATCGCGCAGCCTCAAATACGCAGACGCCTTCCGCAGGATCTCATTCGCCCGGCGCAGCTCCCGGTTTTCCCGTTCCAAGGTCTTGAGCCGTTCCCGCTCCGACGAACTCAACCCACCCCCCAGGCCCTGGTCCCGCTCAGCGCGCCGCACCCACAGCCGTAACGTCTCAGACGCGCAGCCGAACTTCCCCAGGCGCGTAGATGTCGAGCTGCGGCTTGGTCGATGGTGGTTCGGTGTGCCCAGGCGGTGTGTTCGTTGTAGGGGTTTGGTGTTTGAGGCAGCCGTGGAGGATGCCGACGAGTCGGTTGGCGAGGGCTCGGATGTTGGCGATCAGTGAAATTTACTCATAGTGGGAGTGTGCCCCGTTTGGTGGGGGGTCCATAGGAGCATCATGAGCCCCAACACCGATCCAGCAGCGCCCAACCCCACGAAATCGCGCAGCCTCAAAGGGCTACCACGTATCCCCTTCGCTCCCGACTTCCCGGCCTTCCGTGACGCCGGACAGCGCCTCATCAATCTGCACCTCGGCTACGAAACCAGCGAGCCGTGGACGCTGGCCGTCACCGCACCGGACGACCCCGCCGACGGCAGCCTTTACCGCATCGACAGCAGGATGCGCTGGGACAGAACACGAGACAGCGACCGGAAACTGGTCGACAACCGAAGTGTGCTGCACGTGGACAGTCGATGCCGCATCGAGGGGATCCCCGACGAGGCTCACCTCTACGAAGTCAACGGGAGAACACCCCTCGATTGGGCCATCGACCGTCTCAAGGTCACCACTGACAAGGCCTCGGGTATCGTCAACGATCCCAACCTCTGGCATGAGTGGGCCGACCAACCGTACATCCTGATCCTCCACCTGCAACGACTCGTGCGGTTATCGGTGGAGACGCAGCGCATCGTTGGTGGGCTGCCGGCTGCCCTTGCCGATTAGAGCCCCTGGCGCCAACAACCCGACAGAAATCCCGATGTTCGGCTTACCCCGGGACAGTCTTCGTCCGAGTCGCACGTTTCGCGCAGCCTCAGACAGATTCCTGGTTGGTTATCGGGTTTCTTCCCCCCGGTGATGGGTTGATCTTCTGATCAGCGCTGACCTTTCGCTGGTCGCTAGAGCGGCCCAAGGTCTACGAGTGGGCTACAAGGCTGGCCTATGGACCTTGACCTAGTATTGCTCTAGCTACAGATACCGCTCTGGGCCCAACTGTTGCCTAGGTGGTTAGGTTGTAATAGTGGAGCTACTGCGCGATGCTCCAAGGCATGCATCCGAAGTATGTCGCTACACCGAAGGACACAGTGAAAGCACTCCTCAAGTCGGGAAACCGACGCAGGGGTGGCGTGCCGCTGCGCAAGACCTTCGTCCAGCAGGGTAGTCGGACTTCCCCCGAGCCCGGCCCGTTGGCGTCACTAGTACACAACGGTGACCAGCGTGGGCTGGACACCTACCTTCTCCTCAAAGCTGTCGCCAGCGCACCGCCGTTCAACTCTCACCGAAGCGCCGCGGTGTGGGCGCGGGCGCTGCGCCACACCGGCGTGTCGGCCGATGAACAGACCGTGTCGAGGATCTGGCGACGCCTCGAGAAGCTCGGCCTCGTGACCCGATCGAAACACGGACGCCTAGCCAACATCACCCTGCTGAACGAGGACGGCTCGGGCGAACCCTACACGCTCCCCGCCACCGCCGGCGACACGTACCTGCAGCTACCGGTCGCGTATTGGCGTGACGAGAACCAGTGGTGCTCGAAGCTGAAACTTCCCGCCAAGGCCATGCTGCTGGTCGCGTTGTCGCTGCCACCCCCGTTCCTTCTCCCGGTCGAGAAAGCACCGGAGTGGTACGGCATCTCGGCCGACACCGCGCAGCGCGGACTCGCATCGCTGCAAGAACACGATGTTCTCAAGGTGGCCAGAACCCCCAAGCGGGCTCCCTTAGCGCCCAAAGGGTTCACCTACGACTCCCGCTACACCCTCCAAGGTGTCTTCTACTCGAAGTGGAGTGGCAACGATGACAACTGAGCTGATCGCGTTCCTCGACGAGTCCCGCAAGCCGACCCGCAATCCCAAGACCGGGCGCGTGCGTGAACCCGAACGCTACTACTACGTTGTTGCCGCGGCGGTGGTCATCGATGGAGACAGCCCCAACATTCGTCACCAACTCGGACAGGTCGAGACCGAGATCGCCTACCCGCTGCACTATCGGAACCTGAGCACGACCCGCCGAGTAGAGGCACTCGAGGCGATCGACAGGATCGACGGATGGGACGGCTACCTGTACGAGACGGTCCGACCACTACCCGAAGCGGGCTACAGCGAGCACCATGTGCGGGCCAAATTGGTCGCCGAGGCCTTGACCCACCTGAACTCCGAAGGCGTTGTGGAGGCGGTCCTCGAGACGCGAGCAGGCACCAAGACAGATTTCCAACCTCTCGACGACAAGGATTATCAGGTACTGCGCAAGCTTCAGCGACAGAGGGTCGTCCCGAATAGTTTCCGGATCAGCCACGGCGACAAGGCCGAGACCATCCTGCAGATAGCGGACCTACTAGCCGGTGCGCGCTCCGACTGGCTCTGCGAGGTCAACCGAGAAGCCCACGCCAGGATCGGCCACCGTGTCCACACGATACGCACCGTCTTCAACAAGACGCCCTGAACGCGCAGAGGCCCCGGGACTACGATCCGCAGCCGATCCGGGGCGTACTTCCAGTGAGGTCCTCGAAACAACTGCGGCTCCGAGGATAGGTCACCGGCCGCTCCTATCATCGCAGACCGGACAGAAAACGCCAAGCGGTGATGTGTGCTTGGCGCCAGCTCTACCCCGCAGCGTGCCGATGAAGCTTTCCGGCCGCGAAACGATCAGGTCATCGATACATCCGACTCGTCGAGGGGGAGGAGACGCTACGAACCAGCGCAGCGGCTGGCCGTCGACGTTCCCGGTTCGGAGTCTTGGCGGATCATCCTGGACAGGACAGCCAGGCTCATGTCGGCGGAGGCGGCCACGGCCCGCTAGGTGTGACCTGCGGCAAGAGCGTCGGAGATCGCCGCGTAGCACTGGTGGCGAACGCGGCGCAACTCGGTGGTGAGGCTCCGCAGCTCCTTGAGGACATCTTCGGTGGGCACAGCCCGACCCTAGTTAGCTCAAGCTAACTTTCGTTTCTACTGGCTGCCGCCAGTCGGGTGTGCTCGCCCGGAGTGTGGTACGACAAGTAGGACACCGCTGCCCGGCTGCTGCCTGATGTAGCCGGGCAGCAGGCTGTTCGCTGCTACGGGTAGCGATCTACCCCTCCGTAGTGCGGGAGCTCAGGGGGAGTTAGGCGGGCGGGACGACTATGACAGCCAGCTCCATAGGTCGACGGAACGGTATATCCCAGTCGGCGGCGGGCAGGATCTGGAGTTGCCCCGCTTTTTCGGACATAGTGTCCACCAAAGCGGGTCAACCTCAATCAGACGAAGCCTCTATCTTTGGCTAGGAGCCAAACGAAGACAACCGAGTTGGCGCAGACCCCTCCGAGGGTCGTCGTCGAGTCGCGGGAAAGTAACGTGTGCCTGTGGCTCACGAGGTTCCGGGCCGCCACAGCCGACAGGAGCGTTGTCGCGATTATCTTGTCGTCTTCGCCATCCAATGTTTGGATTGAGCGGGCAAGGGCGAGGGCCGTCTGGTCGAGATCCCCTTGTTTGTCCGAGGTCTTGCCGTTGCCGAACAGCGAGTTGAAGTGTGTCAGCCACGGGGAGTTTGCACCGATGAACTGGAGCAACTCTGTCAGTCTCTTCCCGTGATGAGGGTTCGGGATCGTACCCAGGATACCTCGAGCGAGTTGCTCGACTGCGAGAGCTAGGGGTCGGAGTCGGCGGTGGAGGAATCCCGGGTAGTTGTCACGCTGTTGGTCGGCTGTGGTGAAGGAGTAGCCCTGGAGGGCGGCGAGGACTTCGAAGAGATCGTGTTTCAGACAAAACTCAACGATCTCCCGGGGTGTGTCCGGCTGGTCATCACCGTATGAAGAGACACTCGCGCGCAAGCCGTCAAAGATGCTGACAAGGCTTTCGTGCGCGTCGTGTGCCACGGCCTCGACGGGATCGAGTTGTCGGAGCGCATCCGCCAGGTGTTCTCCTACATGGCACTCCGCAGCGGCGAGGAAGCCTTCCCAATCGTAGTTGAACCCGAAGTGGGCGAACTCCCGCGCATCCCAGAGATCCTGTTCTGCGTTTTCGGCCAACGCGATACGCTCATCAGCCCGATAGGACTCAATCAACCTTGTGAGCTTGCGTACGAAGTCAAAGAATGCCAGTTCGCCAATACCGGAGATGAGCAGAGCACGCTCTGCTCGGTGTGCTAGGAGGTTCTGGAGTTCGCTTCTTGCCGACTCGGACAACCGCTGGCCAACAGGGACGGAATCGAAAGCCTCTCGGTAGGCGATCCCGGCTGCAACACCGAATAGGGTCAGCGCATCGTAGCCAGCCGCTACTCCGCGAAGGGTCCGGGTCTGTTCCGCGTCTTCGGGCATCCGGCACAACTTCCGAAGGTCATGCGATTCGGGCAACGCATCCAGGAATGGTGCACGCTGGTAGTAGCAGCGGCGGCGGAGCAGTTCGACAACGTGAACTTGCCACGCGGCGTAATACCGCTCGATCCTCCGTCTCTGCACCGTGCGTCCGTTCGCGGTGGTCACAGCAACTCTGTCATCGTCCCATGGTCGGAAGGTCGTGCAATCGGGTATCACTAGCAGCGGGTTCCTCCGTTCCCGGTCGAACGTGTGCATACCGTCTTCGTAACCCGAGCAAAGTCGTAGCCATTCGTCCGGCGGCTGCAGGTCCTCGGGGTTGCTGACCGGGCTACCAGATCTTTCTTGCATCAGCGCTACGGCATGCGCCGCTGGCATGTGGGTACGCGCAACCGGCAGCAGGAGACAATGCCGTTCGTAGAACTCGAGTTCCTTGGCACTCAGGTGTTTCACCTTGAGAGCGGAGGCGTGAGCGGTGAACTGCTGGACCTTGAGGAAACGTTTACCCCGCCGGTTCATGGCTGGCACCGATAGCTCCGGTTCGGCCTAAGTCTGATGCCACACCCCCTCACCTCTCCAGGCAAACACGCGGTGGCGCTCGCGCATTGGCAATCGCCTCTCCCGACTGTCCTGTCGTGACCGACAGGATCAAGGATCGTAGCGGCACTCATGCCCACGAACCGACCACGTTCCCCTGCTATGTTTCTCTTCGGGCTGGCGGTCCCAAAATGCTCTTTTCAAGGGTCGAGCGCTGGTGCCGGTGGGCAGCGTCAGTCGGGCGGAGAGTCACGGAAGCCCGTTAGCGTCGGGAGGTCAGACCGAGCGTGTCAATCGTTGATTTCGGTCACGCTGCTGAGCAGGTCAAGGAGTTCTGGGGGCTTCTGGTCGACTACGAACACCATTGGAGGGTCGGCTGTGACTTCAAGCGTGTGTGGGATCAGGCAGACGCGAAGGCGCGGCGGCGGTTGGACTACAGGGTCCTCGGTATTGAGGAGAGCGAGGCACGTTCCCTTCGCCGTGACGTGCTTCGCCTGCAGCCCTTGGTCGAAGTGATCGCTCACGAACTCGACTCGACCTTTGACTACCGTAGCGAGTTCGCGGATCTTCGTTCGGAGCAGGGGATACAACGAGCGCGGACGGCCAGCGAACGCCTGGTAGGCGTGGTCCGGGACGTCCCCGAACGGAAACGTATCTTCAGTCCTGTGGGTCCGGTCCTTGACGCAGATGGGCTACATCCCTGGGTGTGGAACGCTGCCAAGGACCTCTGGGACGGTGGCCACTACAAAGAGGCTGTCCACCAAGCCGCGACAGCCGTAGAACAACAGACAAGCCTCAAGATCGGAACCGATCTCCACGGTGCCGATCTGTACGCTCATGCCTTTAGTCTTGGCCAAGCAAGCCAACCCAGGCTCGGGTTCCCCGACATCGAGCCCGGCACCAAGCGATGGACCTCCGCCCATCAGGGAGCCATGCACTTCGGGATGGGATGTAGCCAGGGGATCCGCAATCAAGCTGCGCACACAAACGACGACTTCGGCGAACAGATCGCGCTCGAATACCTAGCCGCTTTCAGCGTCCTCGCCAGGTGGGTAGAAGCCACGATGGTCCGTCAGCCGCCCTAAGCCGGTATTCCGCCACTGTCGGCCATGGTTTGAGAGCAGTGCCCCAAACCCTCGGCTACTGGGCTCGGCTGCGTCGGCATCGCTAGAGCAGTCTCATCTGAGTCCTGGCTCTTCCTGAAGCCTGGAACGTTCGGTTTCCCCCGGTGCGTGCCGGTCTTCTCCTGGCCCGTGAATCGGCTACTAGCCCAGTTGGATTACGTTGGTTCACTCATGAGAGTCTGTTTCGGGTGGAACTGAGGGTGCGGACGGCCCACCAGGTGCTCCGCAAGCAGCCGAACAACGGCCCGGACTGGCTAACGGGTGCGCTTGGAGCGACAAGAGTAGGAATGGCCGCCGCCGCGATACTGCACGCGACGCTGGGACCTGGGATGTCCGCCCCGTCGGAGTGTTCCGGCCGCTCGAGCATCACAAAGGCGACGAGGGACGGCTACGGGTCACCAAGCGGTGCCAGCGGCAGCCCGACCGCATCGCCACCTACCGGGTGATCCACGAGGCCTCAAGAACCGTACCCGAGCTGTCCTGCTAGTAGCGGTCCCAAGACAGCACCCCGAACCCAACCATGAAGTTCGGATAATGCTGCCCGCGGCACTCCCGAAGTGGCGTGGAAGGGTCTTCAGCGGAAGGTGTCCGCTGCTCGATATAGACTTACATGGGTCGATGGAGTGTGTTCAAGGATCCGTCCCACGATGCGTACCACCAGTCAACTCATAGTGATCGGTGGCACGCGGGACTTTGCGCCCTGCATGTCTTGGGATGCCGGCGCGTTAGCCGGGAGGCATCAGCGTGCGCTGGGACGAGCGGCGCGGCTGATCCGGGGTCGACAGCCGGTCTCGGCCTCCATACGGAGCCCCCCTGTCCTCATAGTCGATCTCTCCAGGACCCGACTTGAGCCCTCTCTACAGAGCGGACAGGTAACAGGTCCAAGGTAGCCGCCATGGCTGAACCGTTCCGGGTTTTTCGGAGGCTCGATTAGTTGGGAGAATCTGAGTCATG
>JAPPFW010000096.1 GCA_028821575.1 bacterium
GTAGCACCCCTCGAGGCGTCCTCCGGACAACACAGCCGGCACCGACTCAACCGGCACGGTGACCGAACCCTCAACCAAGCCCTCCACACCATCGTCATCACCCGCACCCGCACCTGCCCCAGAACCCAGGCCTACATCGCTAAACGAACCGCCCAAGGCAAAACCCCCCGAGAAGCCCGACGCTGCCTCAAGCGCTACATCGCCCGCCACCTCTACCGACTCCTCCAAAACCCACCCCACCACAACCCGACGGCACCCCCCACCCGCGCCTAACCGACCCTCTCCCGACCCCAAACACCCGATTTGCGGAACATAGAAGCATCAAGGTGCGGACCTTCCACAAGGCTCCTACAAGGTCACATCCGCTCCGAGGCCAGAACCCCGCCCCCAGACCGGGGGGACAGGCCGACAGATCCCCACAAAGGCGCTCCACACGCCGGATTTCGCTCGGGTCAGACCCGTCCCCCCCGGACCGGGGGGCCACCCCGATCATCGCAGCGGCCCCCAACAAACGGGGCATATCCAGTATGAGTGAATTTCGCTGATCAACTCCTGGGTAATGCTCCCCTTACAGCGGAAAGGTATGGTTTAGTGTCAACCCCGCCGCTTCACGGGCCGCCGTCCGCGATCGCCACGTTCCGCAGGTACGGGCACGGTCACTGGCGGACGTTTGACGGGTTTCTTGGGCGGGGGTTTAGAATTCTTGGGTTTAGATGACATAGACAAAGGCTAACACCGATCCAACAATCATCATTAAGGAACATCCCATACACCCCCAGAACACCGTCCAACGGTGACCCACCTTCTTTCCGGCTTTGTACGCGCTGTCCTCTAGCTCCAATGCGAACCCCCAATAAACCTCCTCCGCCGACTGCACCGGCTGGTCGCAATCTACGTACCCCGCTTTGATTTGCTGGGCCGACATCTCAGAGTGCATGACTAGCGGTCTGTTCAGGGCTCCTACGCATACCACTCCGCCCACCAACCCAACCGCTACGAGAACCCCAGGCCACATCAGGGATCCGAGAGAACATTCACATGCACTGAGACCAACCGACAGCACAACGCCCGCCACGCCCATGGAGACGGACAGAAACGTTAGAGACCGTGCGCGCAGAGCTTCAAGTGTCCGCCGTTCGTTTTCCAGCCTTCTGATGTTTGCCTCAAACGCCAGGCGGGAAGCAGTCAAACGGCCCTCTGCCTCACCGGAGTCGCTCAATGATCGCCTTTCGCAGAACAGTGTCTTGGGTTTAGTTCCTAGCGAGTATCCGGAGCTTCGCTCGGAGGGCTTTCTCGAAAGCGTGCCAGGTCACGGGATCTGCGGCCGTGTGCGGGTCCTCGGAGTCCTCCGAGGTGAGCACTTCCAATGGTGGTGGCGTAGCGTGAGTTCGCCCGATGGGCCGAGCTAGAGCCGGGTTATCAACCATACGATACCTTGGCAGGCTGGCCACTGGTTCCAGCACCGCCACTCCGTCCCCTTCGAAAACCACGATCCGGTCGGACTGGTGCTCGAGGTCTGCCAGTCGCTTCATCAGCCTCAGGGGGTACCACCGTGAAGCTACCCCCTCGTTGTTCTCGCCCACCCGCGACAGAGACGCCCCTGTCAAGGCCGGTTGAATGTTGCGCGGTTTTGGCCGGTTGAAAACTGCGCGGTTTGGGGGGTTGGTTAGTGGGTGATCTCCTTTCGTTTGCCTCGGAGTCGGTAGCTCTGGCCTTTGAGAACGATGACCTCGGCGTGGTGGACCAGGCGGTCGACCATGGCGGCGACGGCTACGGCGTCGCCGAAGATCTCTGCCCAGGATGAGAAGTTCTTGTTGGACGTGACGATGAGCGATCGGCGTTCGTAGCGCGACGAGATGAGCGAAAAGAACAGCGAAGCGGCTTCTGGGTCGAAGGGGATGTAGCCAACTTCGTCGATGACGATGAGCGGGATGCGGGCGAGCCGTTCGAGTTCTTGAGTGAGGTTCCCTCTGGTTTTGGCCTCGGAGAGTCGGGTGACCCATTGGGTGGCGGTTGCGAAAGCGACTCGGTAACCGCGGCGGGCTGCCTGGACCCCTAGGGCGATGGAGAGGTGTGTTTTGTCGGTTCCGGGAGGGCCCAGGAAGATCACGTTGTGGGCTTCGCGGACGAAGTCGAGCTGGTGTAGGTGCGCGATCTGGGCTCGTGACACCGAACGCTGGTGAGCGAAGTCGAAATCGTCGAGGGTCTTGACCTGGGGGAATCTGGCCGCGCGGATGCGGTTCTGGCCGCCGTGGGTTTCGCGGGCGGTGACTTCTTCGGCGAGGACCTTGACCAACAACTCGAGGGGATCCCAGCCCTCGGCGCGGGCTGTCTTGGCCATGTCTGGGGCGACTTGGCGGATGCGGGGCATCTTGAGAGCTCTGGAGAGGAACGCCACTTCAGAGTTGAGACCACCCATCAGAAGGCCTCGATCAGGGCGTCGTAGCAGGCCAGGTCGACTTCGGGAATGTCCGCGTCGGCTCTTGCCAGCCGGGTCCGGGCTCGACGAGCGATACGCAACGACCGGGCATGGGCGGGGTCCAAGACGACATCAGCAGGGGTATAGCTGCGCCGGTGATGGGCGACTTGGCGGCCGTCGACGTGGATCACTACCTCCCGGTGGGAGACACGGACACTCACCCGCCGGCCTGCAAGCCCCGGCGGTGTCGAGTAGTCAACATCGCCGATACGGCAGAACCCGTCCCGGCTCACCCGCACCTCGATACGGCGATCAGTATCGGGCAGCGGGTCAGGCAACGGATACAGGTGGTTCTTCTCGGCTGCCCAAGCCGCTGCCACTTTGGCGCCGACTCTTCGGTGGTGACGCTCGAACGCGACCTCTTGGGCCCAGCGGTCGTGCTGGGCTTGGACATCTGCGATCGCGTTGAAGGAGCGGAGCGGGAGGAATGAGCGCTCCAGATACCCGATAGTCCGCTCGACCTGGCCCTCAGAGTCGGGCCGGCGGGGCAACAGCACGATCGGGCGGATCCGCAACGCCCCCAACAGAGCCGCCACCGGGTCATGAACACGTGCCGGGCGGGACTTGGGCACCACAATCGAGGTGTCCCGATCCACCACCACCGCCTAGGGAGCACCACCAAGGCGCCGCAGTGTTCTGAGGAACGCTTCGCTGAAGTCAGCTGTCGTCTCAGAACTGACAGAACACCGCCGCGTGCGCAGCAGAATGCGGCAGAGTGGTCACCAGCCCATACACCTTCCGCGTGGCGCCCCCACCCACCGGAGCCGATATCGGCAGCTGCCACCAGTCGCACTGCGCTATCCACCGCCGGCAGATAGCTGGTCCGCTGATACACCCTCGGCTCCCGCCTCGGGGGACGCACCCGGGCCAGACAATCCTTCAGGATCGTGACCCCACCGTCGTAGCCCTCCCGACGCAACCGCTCGAAGACCACACTCGCCGGCACCCTCGGATCCCTCTCGAGCATCACCCCGATCGAACCCTTATACAGATCCAGCTTCGACCCCCGACGCTTCCGCCGATACCGGGGAGGGTCATCCAAGCCCAACAGCCGCGCCACCGTGTTACGGCTCATCCCCAGCCGCCCAGCGATCCGCGACTTCGACAGACCCTCCCGGTGGAACAGCCGATGGACCTCAGCCCAATCATGCACTTCATACATCCTTTCCTCCCCAGAACCGACCAAACGGCCCCAGGGTCATCGAAAACTGCCGAACAACCGCGCAATTTTCGACCGGCTAGAAGTGCTCAGTATTCACCCGACGTTGACACGCCCCGTAGCGAGGATCACGCCCTCCCGCCTTGCCGCTGTCTGAGGCTGCGCGTTTTCGTGGGGTTTGGGCGTTCTGGCGCCGGTGCGGGGGTCATGTTACAAGTAGTCCTCGGGCGGCGTAGTTGCCGTAGTTGGTGAACCCGTGAGCGACTCGGCGTAGGACCTGGAGCAGGTTGTTGATCCCTTCGAGGGGTCCGTTGGATGCTCGTCTGCTGGGGTGGTAGGCGAGTATTTCTTCTCCCCAGGCGATGATCGTGTCCACGACTTGGTGGTATTCGGGGATCTGGCCGGTGGCGTAGAGGTCGGCGAAGTGTCCCAGCGCCTCGTTGGCCCCGTCGAGGTCGTCGGCTTCGTAGATCCGGTAGAGCTCCTGGAGAGCTTCCCACGCGGTTAGCAGACGTGGATGAGCCTCGAACAGTCGGTCGAGGTGCGCCTGGTGAGCGTCGCTGAGATGATCGGCCCGGCGCAGCAGCGTGAACCGGGCCCGGAACAGATCCGGTTCGTATGTTGGGGGTCGCCGCTCGGGGTCGCGGCGTTGTATCTCCCGCCGCACCTGGGTGAGGCCTTCGGTGAACCAGCGAGCCACATGAAAGCGGTCCAACACGTGGCGAGCGTCGGGAAGGTACTGGGAGATGGCAGCTTGGTAGGAGCGGGAACCGTCGGAAACGACTGTCTCCACCTGCCGACACCAGTCCGGTCCTTGATCACGAAAGAACCTGGCCAAAGATGCTTTCGTGCGGCCTGGGATCATCGCCAACACCTCGCCGGTATCACCACAGGCCACCACGGTCACATAGCGGTGTCGGCGCCGGATCGACGTCTCGTCGACCAACAGCACCCGAGTGGGCCGGGCCCGCCGACGCTGAGCCACCTCGGCTGAGTGGGCCCTCACCAGGCCCATGATCCGATGCCACCCCATCCCGTGATGGCGGGCCACCGCACGGATCGACATCACCCTCGCATCCTTGACAAGACGGCGAGCGAAACGGCGGGTCAATCCCCTTTGGAACTGGGCATGGTCCTCGAGATGACGTTCCCCACAGTTTCCACACTCGAACCGGCGGCGTCGCCACACCAACGTCGTGCGGCGGCCGCTCACCTCCAAGTCACGAACCCGCTTCGCCCTCCTGTCCCACACCTTGCGACAGCGGAACCCGCAATGAGGGCACCTCGACCACTCCCGTGATGACTCGACCTCGACCTCGAGGCGGTCAACAGAATCGACCAGCACCCCCCTGACCCCAACACCCGACAAGTGCAGACGAACAGACATAACATCAGACATCGAGGCCTCCTGGCATCGGCGAACTGGTACTTCACCGATTCCAGCGAGGCCTCACCCCCAAACCAAGGATTTCACCCCACCCAACCCACATTTCCGCGCAGGGCCCGCTGTCTTGTCATTCGTAACCCGAGGCACCCTCGCCGCGCAGAAGTCCGATGCAGGGCCTCGGTTCACAGTGGTTGAACTCTAGATAACGCTTCTTGGAGCCCATTTCGGAGACCGTTGCAGACCCACGGTGCTAACCAGCAGAACAGGACCACGAGTACGACAACACGGACAGCTACCACGACTACCCATCCCACGACCTTCATTTGATCGGGGATTAGTTAGGGGTCGCAAAGTAAGTGAGCGGCGTTTGATTCAGCGTCGGCTGTGTCGAAGCTGAAGACCGCCCTACCTGCCAAGAGACCGCAGCGGAGGGATAGACCGCGTAATACCACAGGTAGAGTGACCATCTCACAGCTACGTCGCACAACCAATCCCACGAGACAACGGGCATGGTCCTAGTGGATCGTCTTGTCTCGCCGTCGTGCTCACCGAATGTCTCTGTCCAGCGTGACACCCGAGCACTCCGGGAGTCTAGACCTACGTGGTCAACCTCTCTTGACGATTCTGGTCTCCGTGTGTCCGCCGGAGTTGATCGCGTGGCTGATTGGACTGGTGGTGGCTACATCCGCGCTTCGTCTAGGCGGTGCTTAGTTGTGCCTTCTGCCGTATTGGTGCGTGTCCGGAGCCAGATGTTCTTGCCGACGGCGGCGAGGGTGGTCTGGGGGGTCTGGTAACCGGGCATTAGGCGTTCGACGATGGACCAGAACTCGGGGGTGTGGTTTGCCTCGCGGAGGTGGGCGAGTTCGTGGACGAGGACGTAGTCGATGAGGCTTGGGGGGAGTTGTAGGGTGGCCCAGTGGATGTTGACGCTCTGGGGGCCGAGTTGTGGACGGGCTGATCCCCAGCGGAAGCCGAGGTCGCGAACGTAGACGGTCACGGATTCCTCACCGAGGCGGGCAGCCCAAGGACGGATCCTGTTCTGGAGCCACCTGGCACCAACCTCGGTGTACCAGCGCCGCATTGCCTGGGGGCCACGATCGGCTTCGCTAGCCGGAAGGTGGAAGCGGCCTCGGTTTAGGTGGACTCCGGCCCCCTCTGGGGTGAGGGTGAGTCGGTAGTTGCGGCCGAGGTAGGCGAACCCTTCCCCTTCCACGAATCGTTTGACGACCGGCGGAC
>JAPPFW010000092.1 GCA_028821575.1 bacterium
GTCCCATCGGCTCGGCCTCGACCGGAACCTCGACCTCGACCTCGACCGTCTCGGTGACGATCGACGTGACTACCACTTCCTCGGTGACCACGACTTCCTCGGTGACGACCACTTCCTCGGTCACCACCTCGGTTACCACTACTTCCACCTGCTCGGTCACGATCGACGTCACCACCACCGTCTCCGGGGCGGCTTCCTCGGTGCCGCACGCCGCGGCTACCAACGCCATCACAGATAGCAGAACGGCTAGGCGCGGGAACGTCTTGCGTAGTTTCGACTTCATTTACCGGTGTCCCTCCTTGTCTGGTTCCTGGTCCGGCTGTGTTGCCCTTCCGGGTTCTCCGGGACGGTCGTCTCGGATCGCATGGATCCGGCTGGACCGTCTTCGTTATTCTGTGAATGCGCCCGCCCGTTGGCCCGGCGGCACGCATTGGATTGTCGTCGCCAAGTCTCAGACCGGCGTCGCGTCGCCTCTCTCCGGTATCCGGCCCAGAACTCGATAGAGGCGTCGCTCTGCGGCCCGCATCTCGTGGCCCATATTCAGTTTTCTCACGCGTTCGAACTCGGGAAAACCGGCATGCTGCTCGGCAGCCCACTCCCGGGCGAAGGAACCGTCCTGAATACGGGAGATGACGCCTCGCAGCCGCGCCCTCTCGGCCTCCTCGTCCTCCGGAGACAGACGGGCAGTCACTTCCTGCCCGTACTGGCTGGTCCGCGAATGTAGCGTTATCTGGTCCCAAAGGCCAATGTCACGGTATGCCTTGGCGGTTTCGATACCCTCGCCTGACGCGTAGAACTCGAGCATGGCCACCTCCGGGCTGCACCCCGCCTCGACCAGCACCTCGCAGTAGCGCCGCACCGCGTACAGGTAGCCGACCTGCTCGGCGAACAGGTCGACGGTTGCCTCCTCGATGAAGCTGGACTCGATCACGCCCATGGTGGTCGAACCGATACCTTTGCAGAGCGCCAGGGTGCGTTGGCCCGCGAGGCCGGAGGCGTCCTGGTGGACGGCGATCAGGCTCGGGAAGCCCTCGCCGCTTATGAAGGTCTCGCGCACCCCCGACCCAATCATGCGGGGTGCGATCAACACGACATCGACATCGGCAGGAGGCGTTATCAGGTCGAAGGCGATGTTGTAGCCACTGGCGAACACCAGCATGTCGTCGCGGCGCAGACCGGGTGCGATGTCCCGCTCGAAAACCTCCGGCATCACCTCGTCGGGTACAAGGAAGAACACCACCTGCGCCTTCCTCACCGCTTCCGCGACCGGGAACACGTCGAAACCGTCCGCCAGGGCCCGCTCGTAGGAGCGGTCACGGCGGCTGCCCACGATAACGACCACCCCGCTGTCCCGCAGGTTCAGAGCCTGGGACCGGCCCTGGTTGCCGTAGCCGACGATGCATACCTCCCGGGCGTCGAGGTGACCGAGGTCGGCGTCGCCGTCGAAGTACATCCTGGCCATCAGCCGGATCCCCCGTCGTCGGCGCCGGCCCGGATCATCACCTTGACGGCCCCCGTGTTGGCGTCGAGCGAGGTCTCCATCGCCTCCCGGGCCCGCTCGAGCGGGAAGCGGTGGCTTATGAGGAGTTCCCCGTCGATCCGGCCCGACGCCAGCAGGGCGACGGCCTCGGGGAAGGCGTCCCGGCCCAGGTACACCGGAACCACAGTGGCCTCTTTCGACTGGGACAGCATCAGGTTGAACGGGATCCGCTCCGAGATGTTGACGCCCACCGCCACAACCGTTCCCCCGGGCCGTACGAGTCGCATGGCTGTCTCGAGAGTTCCCGGAGTCCCCACCGCCTCGAACGAGATGTCAACCCCCAGCGGATCGATCAAGCCCAGTATTTCGGCGTGATCCAGCCCGCCCACGTTGATGGCGGCCGTCGCTCCCAACCGCGTGGCCAGGTCAAGACGGCCCTGGTTGAGATCGGTGCAGTAGACGGCGCCGGCACCGTAGGCCCGGGCCACTGCCAGGGTCAGCAGACCGATGGGGCCGGCGCCGACGATCATCACCGTGTCGCCCTCGCGGAGCCCGCTGCGACGCACCGCGTGAACCGCGATGGACGTGGGCTCGACCAGAGCCCCGAGGGAGAAGGGCATGCCGGGCGGAAGCCGGTGCGCTCCGCGGGCGGGCACGGCCACCAGTTCCTGCAGCGCGCCGTCGGTATGGGGCGAGCCCGTGAAGCGGATATTCGGACACACGTTGTAGATCCCGCGCGTGCACGCATCGCAGTCGCCGCACGGGATGATCGGCTCCACGGCGATGCGGTCACCCACCTCGACGTTCTCGACGTTCGAGCCGACGGCAACCACGACGCCCGCGAACTCGTGGCCCAGCACGTGCGGCTGGAGGATGCGCCAGTCGCCGATCCGGCCGTCCTTGTAGTAGTGCAAGTCAGAACCGCATACTCCCACCAGCCTGGGCGCTACCAGGACCTGGTCCGGTCCCGGTGAGGGCTCCGGGCGCTCCTCGATCTCGAGTCCCCCCTCGGGAAGCAGGACGGCCGCTTTCACTCCCGTCCGCTCCCCTGCCCGTATGCGCCGGCGCCTGCAGCCGGTGCCCGAGTCGGGCCGGGATCGGTGTGAGGACCAAGATCCTGTGCGACCTTCCCGGAGGCGAGGGTTGAACCCGTCACACCCATGCGGCATATTGGGTAATGCCAAACACCGGCGCGGCTGCGGGACCTGACGTCGACCCGGCCGCCGGAGGTTATCGAGATGCGGGAGCGGCGGTCTTGACCAAGCCGGACGGAACGCGCCCCGACCCCAGGAAAGGTGGTGGCGGGGGAGGGCCCGAAGGGTCGGGCCCTCGGAGAGTTTTTTCGCGACCCGGCGGGGGTCACGCGCCGAGGAACCGGCGCCACCCCCATCAAGAGCCACCGCCCGACGCTCCGGCTGCGGCGGTCCCAACCGAGAGGATGCGCTCCCGGTCAGCGAGCTTCACGATCAGGTCGTGGTAGATCGCGTCCCGGTCGATTCCGACCGCTTCCAGGATCAGCGGCCCGTCGGGTCGCGCCCGCCATCGGAGACTCTCGTCGAGCCGGGGTGTCGGAGTGGCTCTCGTCGGTACCCAAGAGCGGTCGATCAGCCATGCCACGTTGATGAGATCCCAGATGATCCAGGACTGCCCGGGGAATGGAGTGATACCCCTCTGGATACGGATCGGGTTGTTGGTGTAGAGGTGGAAGAGGTAGTCGCCGATCTCGCCCTGGCCCTCGATCCAAGCCTCCATCTCGGGCAGGGAGAAGCGGAGTTGCGCCCCGATGTGGTAACCGGGCAGGTAGACGAGTGGAACTCCCGAAGAGAAGAGGAGCCGGGACGCGTGGGAGTCCTGCACCAGGTTGAGGGACGGCCTGTTGGAGAGGTCCGTCCAGGTGGGATACCCCGACGTCCACGTGACCACCATCCGGCCCGCGATCTCAGGCGCCATGAGAAGCGCCGACGCGACGTTGGTGACCGCCCCGATAGCCACCACGAACAGGACCCGTTCGTCGTCGGCGAGAGCCGCTTCGATTATGCGCTCGGCGCCCTCGCTCTGCACCGGCGTGTCGGCCGCCGGCATGTACCGGTCGGATCCACGGTATACGAGGCCGTCCGCACCTAGTCCCATCTTGTCGAGGACCGTGATGATCTCCTCGTAGGAGAGCTCCATGCCTTCGGCCGGACCGGTCAGCTCCAGCGTGTCCGGATCGATGCCTTCGGCGATCAGGTGGGTAACCCAGGTCTCGTACTTGTCCTCGACCAGTTCGGTGCCGGAGTTCTCCTGCCGGGCCTTGATCTCGGCGACGAGCTCCTCCCTCATGTGGAGGTGACCGTAGGGCGCGGCCACGATCGCCTCCACATCCATGCGGTCGGGAGACAGCATCGCCCAGGCGATGGCGAACTGGTCATCGATCTCGTTGGCGGCGTCGGTGTCGATCAGCACCCGGGCAGGACCGGGGCGGTCCGCGAACATCTGCATCCGGCGCGTGTCAGTCACGGTAGGGAACACGGTCATCAATGCACCTTCCAGGGTAGGAGATCAGATCCCCGCCGGGCGAACTCCAATGTACACGGCTGGAGTTCCCCGCTGTCCGGTTGACGCTAGACCGACACCGGCACCATCAAGAGCCCAGATCGCTGATCGCCGGTAGACGCTGGAGGCCGCTCCATGGGAAGAACAGATCCTCCCCGAGGCACGCTCCTCACCTGCGTCCGCCCGAGTTTCGGCGTCGGTGGTGTGGATCTCCTGAACCGCACGGGCGAGGTTCTCGAGTGCCTCACCATATCGTCCGGAACCTTGGTGGCCAAGACCTCCTATCAACCTGGACACCATCGACCAGATGGCTGTGTTGGTGGATGGCACAAGGGACCGGCGTCCGCTACACGTCGTCCGAGGAGGTCCACAAGTCTTCGGCCCTACACCTCTTACTGCATGCTGAGCCATCGTGACTTCAACGATAGCTCTGTTACACTTGTGATAGTCAGCTGTAGGAAGGAACCAGCCAGATGGCGCAGAGCCTCGAAGCCAGGATTACCCGCCTGGAGGGGCAGATGATCGATAGTCAGGCCGAGACCCTCAAGGTTTATCTTCGGATCGAAGAGCTTTTCGCCAAGATCGAAGGGCGGCTAGCCACGATCGAGGCCGACGTCGGGACCCTCAAGACCGACGTCGCCACCCTCAAGACCGACGTCGCCACCCTCAAGACCGACGTCGCCACCCTCAAGACCGACGTGGCCACCCTCAAGACCGACGTGGCCACCCTCAAGACCGACCTGGCAGCCCTGGACAAATACGTGCGCGAAGACTTGACCGAACGGGTTGATCAACGGTCCGACGCTCTGGACAAGCTGACCAGAGCGTTTCAAGAACACGTACTCGAGGTCCATCCGGGTCCTCTGCGATGACAACCATCAGGCGGATGACCTGCACTCCCACAGGACGACCCCGGAAAACCAGCCCGTAAATGCAACGACCAACTAACCGAGGTACGTCAACTCCATTCATCCTTACCCGGGCCTGCTTGACGGTTCCCTCCTGTCCGGTGGCAGTACTCCCGAGAATATGTGCTCGCCGCAACCATCACCGTCTCCCGGCAGGGGGAGAACTTGCGTGTGGAAGCCGCACTCCGCCATCAGACGCACCCAAGTGTTGATCGAGAAGAGCCCGGTGTGGTGGACATCGGTCTCGACCCGGCGTGATCCGCCCTCGGTGATCGTGTAGGTGATCACCGACTGGATCATCGTGCCGGTCGAGTCCGGGTCGGTGATCCGCTCTTCCACCGCTACCTCGATCCCGCCGGTAGACGGCGGGATCGGCCAGTGCAGCACCATCCCGTCCCTGAAGTTCTCCTTCACTAGATCCGGCGCAACGAGCAGCACACCGCCGGGACGGAGATGGGCCCGGGCCGTCGCGAAGGCGGCCCGGAGGTCGTCCTCGGTCAGCATGTAGGAGACGGCGTCGTGTATGAGCACGGCGTCGAACACGGTGCCGAGCCGGACCGTTCGCATATCTCCCAGATGGTGACGCACGTCCGGGTTCAGGCACCGGGAGTGTTGGAGCATGCGGGGCGACAGATCCACGGCCTCCGCCTCGAAGTCGGCGGTCAGGTGGGAGAGGTTGTGCCCCCCGCCGGCTCCGAGTTCCAGGATCCGGTGCCTGCCCGGTCCCAGGCGGTTCCGGATGGCCCGGCACCAGTGTCCGGCCTCCTCCGCGTAGTCCTCCGGCGGGCTCACGATGGGCCAGAGGTAGGCGAGGTCGTCGTAGAGCCTCATCCCCAGGGCCGGGAGGCCGCCAGGCTCACGTTCTCGACTCCTGCCAGCCCTTACGATGTCCGGCGCGGTCGGGCCAGGGGACGCCCTCCGATACGGCGATCCCCCGCAACTCGTCCAGCCGATCGGTCCCGCTCGACAGGCCTGCCTGCCCGGTGGCGGCCTCCCGCCAGACTGCCCGACCAGCCAGGAATCCCGAAGCGCCCGCGCGACACGCCGATCGCAACTGCTGGCGGAACAGGCCGTAGTCGCCGCCTTCCGACAGGATCGTCCAGGGGACCGGGCTGAGCCGATCGACCTCCCGGCAGGCTTCGACCCACTCCCGGCAGGACGCCGTTCGAGCGCCCGGTTCGGGAAACTGGAGCTTGAGGACGTCAGCGCCGAGATGTCCGAATATCCTCACGCCCTCCAGCACCGCACGCCTCCGGTCCTCCGGCCTCCCGTACAGGGCAAGCGGTTCGCAGAACAGCGGCGTCCCGGTCGCCTCGCACTGGGCCGCCACGTCGGTCACGAAACGCTCCGCCGCGGCGGTGTCGCCGTCGGGATCGAAGTAGACCGAGATCTTCACGGCGTCCACGTCCAACTCGGAGGCCCTTCGCACATCCCAACCCGGCAGGAGCCGCGGGGCGGTGATCACATCCTCGTAGTCGCCGTCCTCGATCCCGAGGATCAGGCCCGTTCCCCTCAGGGACTCCCGCCGGCCGGCGCCCAGCCCGGCCAGGAATCCCGGGTCCACGAGGACCGCTGCGGCGTGGGCCGCCAGGCCCTCCACGAGCTCCAGCTTGGCCGAGCGGATGTCGTCCGGGGTGAACGAATCCGGGTCGTCGGGCCGGACCGTGGTGGCGAAGGAGCGGACGTGGTCGATGGCCAGGACCGCGAAGTGGCCAGTGCCGGTGGCGACCCCGGCGAGGCGTCCGGAGCGGACGCCGTCCCGCGCGTGCATGGATCCGCCGGTCACGCGTTCAAGCCGTCGATCTGTAGGTAGTCACGCATCGGAACCGCTCGGGTGGTCCGCATTCCCAGCCAGGCCGCCACCTCCGCCAGTTCCGATGAGAGGTCGCCCTGGGCCACCGCGAAGTGGTGCTCGTGTCCCTGCACGACCGACGTGTTCACCAGGTCAATCAAGCTGATCGGCTCCCCGTTGAGACGGAACCCGGAAAACCATCCTCGGGTGCCGTCGAACCCGGCATGGCCGGTCTCGACCACGTCGGCGGTCGCTATGAACATCTCGCTGAACTCGTCGCCGGCATACGCGATGGTCGTCTTCTGCGGAGCGAAGCGCAGGTCGCCCGACACCCCGTACCGCACGTCCGACTTGCGCCCGAGGGTCACGTGGTCGACCCAACGGATGCCGTTGTCCCCACCGAAGTGCCGGGGCGAGACGCCGCAGTGCCATAAGAGCGCCGCGTCCGCTTCGAAGTCGACGGTCGTCAGGTCGAGGAGCGTCGACGAACCGTGGGCGGGCGACATGGCGTTCATCAGCAGCATGGTCACCGCACCCGGCACGTCTCCCTCGCACGAGACAGCCAGCCCATCCTCCGATCCGAGCAGGCTGTAGGCCATGCACGGGGCCACATGGAAGTCGTCCTGGAAGCTCGGCCAGCACTGGACAGCCAGCGCGTCGTAGCCTTCCTCCTCGATCATACGGCCGAGGGCCAAGTAGATGCGGGCGTTGCGGTCCATTCCCAGGCTCGGGGCGGTGACCTCGGTTGCGACATCGGTGGCGTGGCGGACAACTGCTACGGCCTCCTCCTCGCCGATGGCTCGGGCCCGGTCCACGACCTCTCCGATGGTGTGGTGGCCGATGGTGGTCCCGAAGCGCGCCGCTAGGTTGTCCTCCTCGAACTGCATGTTGTAGAAGCCCGGCGAGATGCCCCCGATCCACCCGATGCGGGCGGAGGCCATCGTCTTGATCGCCTGCAGGGCACGGATCGTCACCCGCAGCCTCCGGTCCGTGTCCGGCTCGTCGATGTGACCGTAGAACCACTTGAACGGCGTTCCCCGCTCCCTGAGGTAGCGGCGGATGATCGACGCGTAGTGGTTGATGGAGACCAGCGAGTGGAGCTGGATCGACCCTTCGAGGACCGGTTCCGGGGTCGCCCAGAGCCCGAGCCGGGGAGCGACGCCTGCGAGTGGTTCCACCAGTTCGCCGGAAGCGCAGGCGGCGGCCTGCAGCATGAGGAAGTCGACCTGTTCGGACGCCAGCCTCGATGCCGCGTCGCGAGCCGCCTCGAGGTCTTCCACTCCCCTGCCGATGGCAACCAGGTCGAAGTCCATCTCCCCGGCCAGGCGCCGGAGGCCGCTGATGGCCCGCCCGTACTGGTCGTGCTCGTCGGCGTAGTAGCTACCGAAGGCAACTCCGACGTAGCCGACCCGGAGCCGCCGGTCCTTGGCCAGTGACCGGCGATCGACTGATCCTTGCGCGTCCATCAGCGTCATGCTCCTACCTTCCAGCTACCAGCATCCGACACCAGCCACCAGCCACCGAAGAGGCTACCGGTCAACTAGCTCCTCGGCCCACGCCTCGAACATGAGCGCCACGGTATTGGCGCCGGGATCCTCGGACCCGACGCTGCTCTCGGGCGCGTAGCGAGCCCTCCCCGCCTTGGGACACATGGCCGCCGTCGAGTCGGCCCCTCTCCTGGCGGCCTCCGCGGCGGCCGACATCACCCGGGCAATCGACGCCCTCCTCGCGACCATGTCCTCTGCAGCCTCCAGGGCGGGCGACAGGGCGTCGACCATCGTCTTGTGTCCGGGCGCCGCCCCTCCCAGCCTGGTGACGCGCTCCAAGCCCTTGCGCAGTCCCGCAACGAGGTCGGCGGTTTCCGGAACGGCCACCTTGGCAAGCCACGAGGACAGGGCGCCGAAGAACGCGCCGAACAGAGCCCCGGCGGAACCGCCGACGGTCTGGTGGAAGGACCGGCCCGTTACTTCGAACACCGCGGCCGCGGTGGTCCGGGTCGGATCGCCGGCTCTGCGCTCCGCCTCTTCGAAGGCTACCGACATGTTGACCCCGTGGTCACCGTCTCCCGCAACCGCGTCGAGACGGGACAACTCATCCTTGTGCTCGGCTATCGATCGAGCCGTCGCGACTATCAACCGGGTGGCCATCCCGCGGTCGACGGGTGTGGAGTCCTCCTCCCGCCCGAGCAGGGTGAGGCCGGCGCCCCTTGCCGGTGCGTCGTACAGTTCCAACAACTCGTCGTCCATGTTGCATACGGCGAATGCGAATCCGGCCATGTCCAGCGTGGTCGCATAGGGTCCGATCCACGAACGTACCGTCTCGATGCCCCGCCCGGCTAGTGCTGCCGCCGCACCCCGGTAGAGGATCGACAGTTCCATCAGGGTGAGGGATCCGGCGTTGTTGAGTAGTAGGCCGACCCGGTCACCGTCGGCGAGCCCTGCGTCGTCGACGAGCCGGGCGATCATCATCGCCGCGATCTCGTCCGCTTGGACGTCCTCGCCCATACGGGCGCCCGGCTCACCGTGAACACCCATCCCAACCGACACCGAAACGTCCGACGGATCGCCCAGAGGTTGCCCGCTGATCGGGTGGGCTACGGTTCCGACCGCTGCGGACAGCGACCGTGTCCTGTCCCTCGTCTTGCGAGCGATCCGCGAGCATTCGCTCAGCGAGCCGCCCTGCTCTGCCATGGCGCCCACCGTCTTCCACACGAAGAAGAGGCCGGCACCGCCTCGCCGGTCGGTGATCCGGTCCTTGGGGGCTGAGGCCACATCGTCGTAGAGGACCACCATCTCCACATCCCGGACGCCCTCGTCCTCGGCATCGGCGATGGCGAGGGAGGCGTTCATGATGTCACCGGCGTGGCTGGAGACCAGCAGCAGTACTCCACCTCCGCGATCCGCCGCCTTGATACCTGCCAGGATGCCTGCCGGCCCCGGTGAGGAGAAGACCGGCCCGGGGACGTTCACGTCGAACAGACCCTCCCCGACCCAGCCGATCATGGCGGGTTCGTGTCCGGACCCGTTGCCGATCACCACCCCGACATGACCCTGCAGCTTGGGCACCGCCCGCACCACCAAGCCATCCGAGAGGCGAATGATGTCGGAGTGGGCAGCCGTGTATCCCTCAAGCATCTCCTGGACGGCGCGTTCGGGCAGGTTGAGAAACCGTCTCGTGCGGATGCTCATGCGATGTTCTCCCTGATGAAGGCAGCAGCGTCGGCGGCGTCCCGGTCGGGATCGTCGGTGAGGTCGCGCCAGGTGTAAGTGGCTTGGCCGGTCTCGACCTCGGAGTTGGGGAAGGTCTCGAAGACCACCCAGCCGTCGTAGCCGGCGTGGTCGAGAGCCTCGCTGAAGGACCTCCAGTCGATATGCCCGTACTGTGGAGCCCGCCGGTTGTTGGCGGCCACCTGGACGTGCCCGATCCGCCCGGTTGCCTGACGGACCGCGGCGGCCAGGTCGTCCTCCTCCATGTTCATGTGGAAGGTGTCGAGTTCGACCTTGACGGACGGATGGTCGACGCTGTCGATGAACTCCAGGCAGTCGGCCACGGTGTTGAACATGAAGCTCTCGAAGCGGTTGAGCACCTCGAGGCATATGTCGATTCCGAGTATGGAGGCGTAGCCGGCAACCTCGTGTAGGGCGGCGGCGGAGCGTTGCCGGTAGCCGTCGTGGTCACCTTCCGGGAAACCCATCCAAGTGGCGTAGGTGACCCCTCCCAGGATCGGGCTGCCCAGTTCCGCAGCATCGTCGAGGCAGCGCCGCAGATGGTCCATCCCAGCGGCGCGCACCCCGGCGTCCGGACTCGATATGTCCATGCTCGGGCTCAGGCCGGTGCTGCACAGCACGTCGAGCCCGAGCGAGGAGGCGGTGCGAGCCATACGGTCGACTCCCACATCCAGCCCGGCCACGAGCGATACCTCAACGCCTTGGTAACCGGCCTCGGCCGCCTTGGAGAACACGGAGGATTGGTCGTCGGACCAGTTGTCCAGCCAGTAGAAGATCTCGATTCCGACCGGACGGGTCATGTGGCGGCCCTGTCGACCGCGAACGCCACCCGCAGCAACGGATGGGCCGGAACCCCCTCCACGAATCTCACGATGACCACCGCTCCTTTCTCAGGTACCTCGTCGCCGAGCACCCTGTGTGTGATGCCTCCTTCGACCCCGTCGAGGCGGATCGAAGCGAGAACATAGGGTGCCTCGACACCGCCGAAAGGCGGGGGACTGTGAACCCGCGTCGCGGACACGACCCTCCCGCTTCCCGGTAGGTCGTACCACTGGGTTTGCTCCAGGTCGGCGTCGCAGTACCGCCGGGGCGGGAACCACGACCCTCCACACCCGCCGCACCGGGTGGCTCGCAGGACGCCCTGCTCGACACCCTGGTAGAACGGGTCGGAGTAGCCTACGGCATGGCGGTAGCGTTGCCACATTTCGATGTGCAGCAACGTCGTTGATGGTCCGGAGGACTCTCCGGAGCGCTCGACCCCGACTACCCGCATCGGCAAACCTGATCGCCGGCTCGATCCGACTGCCGGCCCGGCTCCGGCCTCGCGAATACATCGCTGATCAAGGGGGTTGAACCCGTCACCGAAGTGCTGCATGATCGGGTGTCACCAAGCACCTGCACGGTCGTGATGGGCGACGTCGGCTCGACCGCCAAAGGGATCAGGAAACGATGGAGCGACAACCCCCGACGGGTGGGGCGTGACGCGCTCCGGACCCAGGAGAGGTGGTGGCGGGGGTGGGCCCGGAGGGTTGTAAGGGTTCCGCGATTTTCGCCACCTTGCCCTCCTTCCACGGTTTCGGACAGGGGTACAGATCGGGTGTCCACCACCACACCCCGGCCGCCGGACCCGCAATACGCGGTGCCGCACCACCTCACTTCACCCGCCCGAACACGTTCACGACACTTAGCGAACCGACGCCCGCATGCGTGTCGGTGATGCCGATGAGCGCATCACGGACGGCCCGAGGTCCGGTCACCTCGCCTCGGAGTTGGGACACGATCTCGACCGCCTGCGCAATTCCGGTCGCACCCACTGCCGAGCCCCGCCCCATCAGGCCCCCGGACGTGTTCACCGGTACGCGGCCGCCGAGGTCGAACCGTCCCTCGGCGGCAGCCCGTCCGCCGTGCCCGACCGGGCAAAGGCCCAGGTCCTCGTACGCCTGGAGTTCGGCGCCGCTGAACGAGTCGTACAACTCGGCCACGTCGATCTGTCGGGCCGGATCGACGATGCCCGCCTCCCGGTAGGCCTCGGCGGCGGCCCTTCGCTTGGCGGCGAAGTGGGGAAACGTCTCCTCGGCACGGTCGGACAGGCGCGGATGGTCGGTGGACGATCCGGTGCCCAACACCGCCACCGGGGGCCGGCCCTGGAAAGTGGACGAGTGCCGTTCAGCCCACTCACGGGTGGACAGAAGTACCGCCGCCGCCCCGTCGCTGAGCAGGCTGGCGTCGAAGAGCCGGTACGGATCTGCGAGAGGGGTCGAGGCGCGGACATCCTCGATCGTGATCGACATGCCTTTGTGGGCAAGGGGATTGTCGAGGGCTAGACGCCGGTTCTTGACGGCTACCGCGGCGAACTGCTCCGCCGTGGTCCCATATCGGCGCATGTGTTCGATGATCATCAGGGCGTAGGGAGCCGCGAAGGTGCCGAACACCGGCGTCTCCCACTCGAAATCGGCCGACATTGCGAGTATCTCGGTGGCGGTGGCACGGTCGACTGACTTGCCGTTGGTCTCCCCTGCGAACACCAGCACGGATCGAGCAGTTCCCGCCCGGAGCGCCGTCACCGCGGTGCGGATGGCCAGGGCACCGGTCGCACCGCCACCCTCCACCCGGAGCGTGTGCTTCCCGACCAGTCCGACGCTGTCCTGCAGGACGTGGCCAAGACTCATCTGACGGTTGAAGTGGTCGCTCTCGTAGGCAGCGACCGCCATGTCGATTGAGGATGCGTTGGTTCCCGCGTCTATCAGGACCTCGCGGACAGCTTCGACCACCATGTCCCGAACCGTGGCATTATCCCGGAACCCCACGAAGTGTGTCATACCCAACCCTACAACCAACACGGCATCGCTCATGAAGCGAAAGCACCTTGCCAGATCGGCCCGGTCATGCCCGTCCTCAGTATCGGATGACGTGATCCCCTCAGCCGTTCGTCACTCCGAAAAAAGCCCCTGTCGGGCTGCCCATGCCTTGAATCCGCCACGGCCGAAGGGTAGGCGGTACTTGGTCTGGATGAGTTCGTCTGCTATTCCACTTGCGAATTCCAGCATCAGGAGTCCGCTGTGGATGGCTTCGCTGAGTAGGTTCAGCGTGCGGGTAACGTCCTTGCCTTCCTAGCGAGCGCGCAGGCGGCCCGATCGTCGACGACCGCTCGTGCGGGAACCGTCTGAGCAAGCGCCAAGACAGCGGCTTCTCCGACATTCCGATCACCTGACACCAAGCGTGCCGCGAACCTCGCGAAGGCCTTGGCCTCGGCAGTTGTAGCGATCGCGCGGTGCTCTATCCAGTCGGCATCAAGCACCGTCTGTAGCCGCGAGTGGAGGTGCACACCTCGCTCCAACTCCGTCACAACGGCTTCGGGAACGACCGCGCGGCGGTCCCCTACAACAACCTTTAGAACGCCCAGGACATCGGCGCGGGCGAAACAACTCAGAGGACCGGTATCGAAGATCAGCGTGTCCATCGAGAGTAAGTCAGGACACAAAAGACCAGATAGCTTCCGCCGGAAGCATCGGCAGTTCAGGGAGGTCCCCCTGATTCCAGGTCTCGAGTAATAGCGAGAGGGCTCGGGCCGCTGATATCTCCTCGCCCCGGTAAGCATCCAGCACCGCTTTGACGTATGGGTTCGGTAGCTCTGGAGGATCTAGTTCGGTGGGTACAAACAGATCGTGTTCCACGAGGTCGGCTCTTCGGATGATGGAGGTTCGGACTTCGGTTACCTCATCCAGAGAGGCGAGCTGGAGTTCGGTGAGGCGGTTTGCCAGCGTCGACATATCGACACGGAACCGGCTTCCTATGAGTATCGCTCGAGTCCGCGTGTCGCCCCTGCCACTCCAGCCTAAGCGCAGAGCACTTTCCGGGAGGAGCAGCGCCCGAGCGAAGCGATCGATACGTGCTTCGGTCCGCGTGGCTGAGGTCTCGGCCACATTCCAGTCGGTGGAGTACTCATCGGCGAAGACGTAGTGCCCTAGTTCGTGCGCCAACGTCAGGCGGCGACGCCCAAGGTCACGGGTCCCGTTAACGACCGCCACGCCGCCGCGGTCCAACAGAATGGACGCGCCGTCAGCGGTGTCGGCGTCGAGATCCAGCGAGAAAGCGAGTAAGCCGATCCTGGCAGCCCGATCAGCCAGTTGGAGGGCCGGTTCGCCGTCGCCGTAGCCGAGCAAACCGCGAACCTCAATCGCTGCCCTCTCAGCATCGGCCATCTTGGTCGGAACCTGTAACTCGGGGGTCGCCGGCAGATCAAGGCTATCGACGATGGACGCGAGGAACGTCACCTCGCGGGCCACCCGTTCGACATAGCGGTCGATCTCAGGACTTGGTACACCGGTCTCAGCAGCACTCCGCCGTGACACCACCGCGGGTGGTGCGTCCTCGAAGAACCACTCGATACGCATTTCGAGGGCGTCCGCCAGCATCGCCAATTCCAGTGCGCCCACCCGTCGCGCGCCGGTCTCGATCTTCGCCAACGCGGTACGTCCCATCTGCGCCCTCAATGCGCACTCCTGCTGGGTCAGCCCTAAGTCGCGCCGAGCACCTGCGATTCGGGACCCCAACTCCTTACTCTCTATAATCATGTGTGCGATTATAGGACAACCATCCTTGAGGCGTCCACGTCCTAGAAGGATCTCCCGTACACCGTTCGCTGTCCTGTCGGTCCACGGACTTCCCTTCAACCGAGTTGGAAGTCGACTCGCTCCAGGTCGCCGGTGTACGGGAACTCTCCCTCGTAGGAACTGCTGACCGGCGAGAGCGTGTCGGCCCCGACGCTCAGGGATCCCCAGGAGAGCATGCCGCGAGCCATGCCGCTCATCCCTACCTCGCAGAGGACCGTGCCGTCAGCGGCCAGGCGGCCCACTCCCCGGTAGTCGCCCGTCTTCTCGAACCGGACGGACAGTTCGGTGGCGCCCGGCACCAGGCGGGACTCCGCGAGGAGAGTCTGGCCGCGGCCCAGGTAGGAGTACTCGAACACGAGGCGCCCGTCCATCACGTAGAGAACGTAGCCGCCGCTCACATCGCCAACAGCCACCAGCACGCCTTCGTCGTTCTCGCCCAGGGGAGCGACTCGGGCCTTGATCGAGAAGTCGCGGTTGAACACCAGCGGGGTGGCGGCGCCGGGCACCCTGACCGACCCGCCCAGGTAGGAGAAGCTATCCCGGGCACGAGGGGAGCCGGGCGTCGTGAACGTGGAGGCCCGCACCGCCAGGTACCGGTCGTCCAGGGGGAACACCGAGTAGCGGACGGCTTCCTCCGACCATTGACGGATGAGGTCGGCGAGCTTGTCGGCGTGTTCGGCCGCCACATCGTTGCACTCGGAGAAGTCGGAGTCGATGTGGTAGAGCTCCCAGGGATCGTCCTCGAACGGCTCGTTGCGCCGGTGCCTGGTGAGCGCCTTCCAGCCGTCGTCCCACATGGCGCGGTGGCCGATCATCTCGAAGTACTGGCGGCTCCGCGCCGGTGGCGCGCCGGGGTTGTCCAGCACCCCCCGGATGGTGGCGCCGTGGTAGGGCATCTGGTCCACGCCCCGGTACGAGGGACGGGGTTCCACCCCCACCAGGTCGATCAATGTGGGGGCGATGTCGATGGCATGCACGAACTGCGTACGGACCTCGCCGGTGCCGGAGACTCCCTCCGGCCAGGACACGATGAGAGGGGTCCGGACGCCTCCAGCGTAGGTGTTCTGCTTGTACCAACGCAGAGGCGTGTTGGCGGCCTGCGCCCATCCCCACGGGATGTTGGTCTGCGAGTGCGGACCGCCGATGGTGTCGTACCGCTCCAGGTTGAACTCCACGGTGCAGAACCGGTCCTCCTCGTAGGTCACGATGTCGGCGCCCCCGTCGGGCCCGCCCTCCTGGCTGGCCCCGTTGTCCGACAGGACGACCACGATCGTGTTGTCGAGCCGTCCGATCGAATCGAGGAAGTCGAACAGGCGTCCCATCTGGGCGTCGGTGTGGTCCAGCATGGCCGCGTAGGCCTCCTGGAACCGGGCGAACAGCTTCTGCTGGTCGGGGCTCAGGTTGTCCCACTCCTCCACTCCGGGGTTGAGGGGCGCGAGGACCGCGTCCTCGGGGATGATCCCGAGTTCCTTCTGGCGGGCGAATCGGCGCCGGCGAATCACGTCCCAACCCTCGTCGTAGCGACCCCGGTACTTGTCCAGGTACCCCTGCGGCGCCTGGTGAGGGCAGTGAGCCGTCCCGAAGGCCACGTACAGGAAGAGAGGCTGCTCCGGCTTGACCGAAACCTGGTCGCGGACGTAGGAGATGGCGTGGTCGACCAAGTCCTCGGTCAGGTGGTAGCCGTCCTCGGGCGTGCCCGGCGGTTCGACCCGGTGGTTGTCCTCGACCACATCCGGGTAGAAATGATCGGTTAGGGCATCGAGGAACCCGTAGTAGCGGCCGAATCCCCGGCCCAGCGGCCACTCGTCGTAGGGACCGGCGGCGGTGGTCTCCTCAAGCGGCGCCAGATGCCACTTCCCGATGGCCATGGTCGCGTAACCGGCTTCCTGAAGCACCTCGGCGATGGTGCCGGCCGAGCGGGTCACCCGACCCCTGTGCCCGGGGAAGCCGGAGTCGACGTTCGACAGGTAGGCCATTCCCACGCTGTGATGGTTGCGCCCGGTGAGCACGCAGGCCCGGGTCGGGGAGCAGAGCGGGGTGACGTTGAAGTCGTTGAAGCGCAGTCCCCGCTCCGCGAGGGCGTCCATCACCGGCGTGTCCACCTCGGCTCCGTAGGATCCCAGGCCGGCGAAGCCCACATCGTCGAGCACCACCAGCACCACATCGGGCTTGCCGCGGGCGTCGGCGGCCATCGGCGGCCACCAGGGGACCGACTCCCGGAAGTCGGGTCCGATCACTCCCTCGAAACCCGGCTCCGGGTAGCTCGGTGCCGGCTGCTGTCCGGCCTCGGGAGTTCCGCTCGGGACAGTGCTGGAATCCATCGACTTGTCGGCCTTTCTCGCTACCGCTGCTCCTCTTCCCGATGAACCTGAGTTCGGTACAGGCCCATCTGCCTAGGAGGGTGCTGAAAAACTATCTAACGGGGTTCGCTGCGTGCTAAACCATCTGATGCCAGGGCTGTCGTCTGCCGGCGAACCCCTTTGCCCGGCCTTTTTCAGCGCTTTCCTAGCCTTCTGCGACGGCGGTAACCATACTCGCGCCCATGGCAGCCATCGACATGGCGAGCGGCTCCCCCAGGGGCCTTCCGGTCACTGATCCCTTCACCGTCGAGTCCCTGACCGTCCATGTCTACCGCGCCCCGCTCACACAGCCTGTCCGCACCGCGTTCGGGGAGATGGCCGCCCGCCCTGCGGTGGTGGTGGAGGCCCGCTCCGCTGACGGTTTCACCGGCTATGGGGAGGTGTGGTGCAACTTCCCCACTCCCGCCGCCGAGTACCGGGCCCGGCTTATCGACTCCGTCCTCGGACCCGAATTAGCGGGGAGAGCGTGGACCAGCCCGAACGAGGTGTTCGACCATCTCTCGAAGCGAACCCGTGTATTGGCCCTTCAGGCCGGCGAACCTGGGCCCTTCTCGCAGGCCATAGCGGGGATCGACATCGCTCTCTGGGACCTGGCGGCGCAGCGGGCCGGCCAACCGCTCTGGCGCTTCCTCGGAGGGGAGGGCATCGGCTGCGTGCCTGCCTATGGCAGCGGCATCGGGCCGGACGGCGCGGCGGCACAGGCTCGGAAGGCACGATCGGCGGGCCACCGGGCGTTCAAGCTGAAGATCGGCTTCGACCAGGCGACCGATCTCTCCAACCTCGAACGTATGCGCCGGGAACTCCACCCGGACGCTGTCATTGCGGTGGACGCCAACCAGGCCTGGACACCCGGGGAGGCAGCGCGCAGGAGCGTTGAACTGGCCCCGCATCATCCGGTTTGGCTGGAGGAACCGATCCGTGCGGACCGCCCGGCGGCCGACTGGCGACGGCTCGCGGACGTGTCCCCTGTGCCGTTGGCGGGCGGCGAGAACATCTACGGGGAGGAGGGCTTCGAGCGGGCCCTCCTCCGGCTGCCGCTGGCGGTCCTGCAGCCCGACATCACCAAGTGGGGAGGGTTCTCGGGATGCCTTCCCCTCGCTCGGCGCATACTCGATGCCGGAAGACGTTTCTGCCCCCACTACCTGGGCGGCGGCATCGGCCTGGTCGCCTCGGCACACCTCCTCGCCGCCGCGGGAGGAGACGGCCTGCTCGAGATCGACTGCAATCCCAACCCGCTACGCGAGGGCCTGGCCCGACCGTTTCCCCGCCTCGTCGACGGTCACCTGGTCCTCGGCGACGGGCCCGGACTCGGAGTGACACCGGACGATTCGGTCCGCTGCCTGCGGACCGGCTGGTAGGCGGCCTGCCGGAACTGGTTCAGGGTCCGGTCCGCGGCCCTGGCCGGCAGAGGCCCGGGTGGCTACCGGTCGGGCCTGTCGCCGCCTCCGGTCGGACGGTGCGCGGCCCAGATGGACGCGTACACATCCGTGCGGCCCTTGTTCAGGGCGAACACGGGTCCGCTGGCCAGCCCCCGCTCCGAGCACAGCCGCAGCGCCGCCTCCGCGAAGTCCCTGCCTCCGGTGGCGCCCGACTCCGAACGGGCCATCCGGACGAGCGACTCGTACTCCTCGATCCGGCGTCCGACCGCCGCGCGGGATTCGCGGACCGCCGCGTCGTACCACGGCCAGAACTCCTCGGGAAGGCCTGCTCGCAACCCATCGACGGGATCCGGGGTCCGGTTGGAGATCGCCTCCACCGTTGCGGGATCCATCCGCAGCCGCCTCGACGTCGTGGTGACGTCGAGGCCCCGATCGACGGCGTCGGCCACGGCGGCCACCTCCCACACGCGCAACGAGGTCAGACCGGTCACGATACGGTGGGCGACGACGTATTCGGGAAACTTGAACTTGAAACGGACGTGCGGCTGTTCGCTTCCCATGTCGAACCGGACCACGTAGCCCTCCCTCGCCGACTCGGCGCCGGCGGCGACATGGTCCGCCAGATCGGCGAACGAACCGACTTCATGACTGGCTGCCACCGGACCCGGCCAGTCGAGGCATCCGAGCGGCAGATCCGCGCCGGTCCTGATGTCGATAACAGCCAGCAGCACCAGGTCGCGCATGGATCCGTAATCCACCACCACCCGGTTGTCCGGGTAGATGATCTCGAAGAGCGGGGTGATGTCCTCGCCGAACCTGACATCGCTGTACCGCTCCTGCCAGATCCTCGTCGCTTCCTCGGCCTGATCAGAGGACAGCGAGCCGCGGGTGGCAAGCCGTATCCCGCCGTCGGGATGGTGGTAGGCGATCCCCAGCGAGCCGTCGAACTTCTCGTGCACCACCATGGGCACGCCTTCAGGGGCGGGTGGGGCATCCGGCTCGGAGGGGGCGAAGAACTTGGGGAACGGGCGGGCCACGACCCGGTTGCCGTCGTCCACGACCAGCCCGCGACACAGCCGCGTCGCCCGGGTCCAAACTCTCGAGTAGGTCGCCCGGGCCGTGTAGTTGAGAACCCGGAGGGAGCCCTCGCCCCGTACCGACACCAGACCCCCGGCTATGGCATCGGAGAGCAGGGCCCGGTCGACCAGATCGTCGAGATGCAACCTCGGGGTTGCCCGGCCGGGACTCTTGCTTGCCAGCTCCTTCATCGCGCCGCGACACCTCCTGTCACCGGGCAGCCCCGGTACCTCGAAGCCGCGCTCCTGCGGCCCGTGGGCGACGGTACCCTGCGACGGGAATTATGCGCCGGCCCGGCCGGGCGTGCCGACCGAGACCACCCGTACACCCCGGCAGCCTGCCCGGCCGCCCTCGAGCAGCGGAGAGTCCGTATCGACCAGTCCCCCGACCTAGACCACAGTTCCCGCCCGGCCGGCCGGGTGCGCCTGGCGATCGTGCTCGCCACCGGGATGGCGGTGTGCATGTCTCCCGGTCCGATAATCGGGATCTTCTCCCGCTTCTTCATCGACGATCTGGGCCTCACCCGGACCGAGTTGGGAGCGGTTGCCACCGGCCACGCCTTCGCGATCATGGCGTGCAGCGTCCCGCTCGGTTACCTGGCCGACCGGATCGGAGGCCGGCGGATGCTGGCCCTGATGCTGGGCTTCGTATTCCTCGGTCTCGGAACGATGTCCCTGTCGTGGGGACTGTGGTCGCTGTTCGTCTTCGGGATGATCGCCGGTGTGCCCGCCGCCGGGGGCAACTCGGCGACCAACGGCATCATCGTCGAGAACGTGAGGGCGGGCTCGCGTGGATGGATCACCGGCATCAAGCAGTCGGGCGTCCAGATCGGGGTATTCGCAGCCGGGGCGGTGCTACCGGTGGCGGCCGAACTCCTCGGCTGGCGCCAGGCATTGGTGCTGGCCTCGCTGGTCGCCGTCGTGCTGATCGTGGTCACCCTCCTGGTCATCCCGACCACCTCCAGGCCTCGGTCGTTGCAGCAGGTGATCGGATCCCGTGGCGGGGTCCCGAGGGCGGTGTGGTGGCTGTCCGCGTACGGGGTCACCATGGGAATCGGAGTAGGTGTCTACCACGCGTTCGTCCCGCTCTACGTCCAGGAAGAGGTCGGGATGAGTGTGGGGCTGGCCGGATCGGTGATAGCCGCTTCCGGGGCGACGGGGGCCGTGGCGCGGATCGTGTGGGGGCGGATCGCCGAGCGGGCAGGAGATCCGGCCCTATCCCTGGCCTCCATCGGCGTCCTCAGCGTGGGATCGATAGCCCTCACCTGGATGGCGTCCCCCACCGTGTCCCTGCTCGTGTGGGGCGGGGCCGTCCTCATGGGGGTGGGCGCAGGAGCCTGGATGTCGGTGGGAATGTTCGCCGCCCTCACGCTGGCCGGGCCGCAACGCATCGGGCGGGGAACCGCGTTCGTCATGCTCGGGTTCGGGATGGGACTCACCGTCGGGCCGGTCCTGTTCGGGTGGGCCGTCGACACGTCCGGAAGCTACGACCCCGCCCTCGCCGCCACGCTTCTCAACTTCGCAGCCTCTGTGGTACTGATGCTGGTCTGGAAGGTGCTCCGGAACCGCTCAACAGCCCTCTCCTCCCCCGCGGCTGGATGATCCACCTCGCCGACCTGCCAGAATGAGTCACCGGTAGCAGTTTCGGGTGGCCTCACGCTATGGATGGAAGCGAACAGACCGCGGGCCGGGTCCCACTGACCGTCCCGCACATGGGCGTGGTCGAGGAGGTGGTTGTCATCGAGTGGCTGGTCGATGCCGGCACCTTGGTGTCCGCCGGCCAGGAGGTGGTGATCGTCGAGACCGAGAAGGCGGAGGTCGCCCTGGAAGCTCCCGCCGCGGGGACCATCGACATAGCCGTGACCGCATCGGACCTCGAGGTTGCTGTCGGGGACACTCTCGCGTACATCACTCCGTGACCCCTCCCCCCTTCAGTCTCGACGGGAAGAGAGCACTGGTCACGGGAGCCGCCAACGGCCTCGGCCGAGCGATCGCCAACGCGCTCGCCGCGACCGGAGCGCAAGTCGCCTGCATCGACGTATCGGTGGAAGCCAACCGCCGGGTAGCGGCCGCGACCGGGGGGATCGCCGTCGCGCTCGACGTGACCGACGCGCCCCTGGTGGAATCGGCCGTGGCGGACCTGACCGACCGGGTGGGCACGATCGACATACTCGTCAACAGCGCCGGTATCGGGGGCCGCGGGCCGGCCGCCACCTACTCCCATGAACTGCTGGAGCGGACTATCGCTGTCAACCTGCGGGGCACGTTCCTCATGTGCCAGTCGGTGGGCCGGCGGATGATCGAGGCGGGCGGAGGCTCGATCGTCAACATCGCCTCGATCGGAGGACTGGTCGCGTTCCCGGGAAGCGTTGGCTACCAGGCCAGCAAGGGCGGCGTGGTCCAGTTGACGAGAGCCCTGGCCGTGGAGTGGGCCGGCGCGGGCGTGCGCGTCAACGCCGTCGCTCCCGGGCACATCGCAACGGAACTGGTGCGGCGCCAGTGGGAAACCGAACCGGAACTCCGGGAGTTCTTCCTGTCCCGCACCCCGATGAACCGGCTCGGGACGCCCGAGGACGTGGCGGGAGCGGTCGTCTTCCTGGCCGGGGATGCCGCAGCGATGGTCACCGGGCAGATCATCGCCATCGACGGGGGGTACACCGCCCAATGAGCCTTCCCCCGACGATGACGCCGGAGGTCTGCCTGGGGATCCACCGCACGATGGTGCGCATCCGGGTCTTCGAGTCCCGCATCGAGGAGTTGTTCAGGGCCGGGAAGCTTCCCGGCTTCGTTCACACCTACCTCGGCCAGGAAGCCATCGCGGCCGGGGTGTGTGCGGCTCTCGGCCGCGACGACTACATAACCTCCACCCACCGGGGGCACGGGCACGCCATCGCCAAGGGCATCGAACTCGGCCCGATCATGGCCGAGTTGTACGGCAAGGAGACCGGCACGTGCCGGGGGCGGGGCGGCTCGATGCACGTGGCCGACTTCTCGATCGGGATGCTCGGCGCCAACGGCATCGTCGGCGGCGGGCTGGGTATCGCGGCGGGGGCCGCCCTGTCGGCACGCCACCGGGGCACCGACCAGGTGGCGGTGGCCTTCTTCGGTGACGGAGGTATCAACAAGGGCACGTTCCACGAGGCCCTCAACTTCGCCGCCACCCACCGGCTGGGCGTGGTCTACGTGTGCGAGAACAACCAGTACGCCCAGTTCACTTCCCGCCTTCGGACCACCGCGGTCGAGGATCTCTCCGTGCGGGCCACCGCCTACGGCATCCCCGGCCAAACGGTGGACGGGAACGACGCCGCCGCCGTGTACGAAACAGCGCGGGAAGCGGTCGGGCGGGCCCGGGCGGGCGGTGGGCCGACCCTGCTCAACATGGAGACCTACCGCCTCGGGGGCCACTACGTGGGAGACGCCGAGGTGTACCGGGACGCGGCGGAGGTCGAGGATCGGCGCCGGTCGGATCCCATCGAACGTTGGGAGAACCTGCTGGTCACCGAGGGGGTGATGACCGAGAGGGGACGGTCCGAGGTGTGGGACGAGACGACCGGGGCTGTGTCGGAGGCGGTCCGGTTCGCGGAGGAGAGCCCCCTGCCGGAGGCCGACTCGGCCCTGGAAGCAGTGTTCACGGAGGCTCGCTGATGCCCGGGAGTGCGGCTTCCGCGCGGCGCATGTCGTTCGGTCAGGCCACGGTCGACGCAATGCGCATAGCCATGCGGGAGGACGACCGGGTCATCGTGCTGGGGGAGGACATCAGCTGGGGCGGCAACTTCGGCCAGTTCAGGGGTCTCGCCGACGAATTCGGGCCGGATCGGGTGATCGACATGCCGATCTCGGAGGCCATCATCATGGCGGTCGGCGTCGGAGCCGCGGTCACCGGTCTCCGGCCGGTGGCATCGATGAGCTTCGTCGAGTTCACGCTGGGCGCCATGGACGAGATCGTCAACCAGGCCTCCAAGTTCCGTTACATGTTCGGCGGCCAGGTGTCCGTACCCCTCGTGCTCAGAGCCTCGGACGGGATTCTGAGGTCCTCAGCGGGCCAGCACTCGTCCAGCCTCGAAGGGCTGTTCACACACCTGCCCGGCCTCAAGGTGGTCGCCCCATCCAACCCGGCCGACGCAAAGGGACTCCTGAGAGCCGCCATCGCCGACGACGACCTCGTCGTGTATCTCGAGAACAAGCGGATCACCGCCAAGCGGGGACCCAGCCCGACCGGTGACCACTTGGTGCCGCTCGGCTCGGCCGCTCTCCGTCGCTCGGGATCCGACCTGACCATCCTCAGCTACTCGGCAATGGCTCTCGAAGCCGAGGTGGCCTGCCGGCGGTTGTCCGAGGAAGGGATCGAAGCCGAACTGATCGACCTGCGCTCGCTGGTGCCCCTCGACCTCGAAGCCGTACTGGACTCGGTGCGCAGGACCGGCCGGGTCGTCGTCGCCCACGAGGCCTGGGAGTTCGGGGGATTCGGCGCGGAGTTGGCGGCCTCGATCACCAGCCGGGCCTTCGATGACCTGCGGGCGGCTCCGGTGCGGGTAGGCGCCGCCCAAGCACCCATCCCGTTCAGTCCTCCGCTGGAACGGGCGGTGGTGCCGGGAGCGGACGAAATCGTCGGCGCGGCCCGGAGGTTGATGACCGCCTGATCACTCCCTCCGCGGGCCAGCCTCCGACCATTCGACCGATCGAGGGCCGTGCATCCGATGGAAGGCGATGGCGAGATCCGATGACGCCGAGCCCGGACCGGCGTGCGGCCGGCCGGCCATCCGGAAGGTGTAGGTCCCGGGACCGCACAGGAACACCTCCTCCCGGAAGTCGGCCTCTTCGCCGTCCCCCTCCGCCGCCGGTATCCGTTCGGCGACCGTAAACTCGCCTTCCAGAACGAACACCTCCTCCGCCGCCTCATGAAGGTGCCAGGGTCCGTCCTCGTTGGCCCAGTCACGGGCGCCCGCCAGCCACACCGGCCCGAGGAGACCGTCGGCCAGCAGCCGGACGTACCGGCCCGGCAGTTCGGGCACCCCCGACCAGGGGGCCGCCGTGCCCAGACCCACGAGGGGCCTGGACAGCATTCCACCGGCCGAGGTGTCATAGCGGATGGGCGCCGAGGTCATGACCAGCGCCAGGGTGTCGGATCGGGCCCGGAGGCCGCTGATCACGTCCCCCGCCGTTATGGCCGCGTAGTCGTACTGCCCTATACGCTGCCCCGCCACCACCAACTCCCCCCTGATCACGAACAGTTCGAGATCGGCGGTGAACGCACCGGCCACACCGGACCCCCATCCCTCGGGTATCAGAGCAAGCCGGGTCGCCGGGCCGGACAAGTCCTTCGAGAGGATCCGGGCCTCGACACGGCCCTCGCATCCGGCAATCGTCATGGTCCGGCTGGGGAGGTCTCCCTCCTGGATCGCTCGAAGCGACCGACTCCGCCTGTCGACGAGTGCGGGATCCACGATCGAACCGTTCACGGCAACCGTCCCTCCAAGACCGAGAACACGACCGGCGCGGCCATGCCTACATTCCCTTCCCCACCTATCGGCCCTACGGACCATCCGGATCATAAGGTACCCGCACCGAGTCGGTAACGAGTCCGCGGCTCTCGTGGCTAACCGAACGGGACGGGGAACGCGGAGGGAAATCGCCTGGTCCGCTCCCCGAAGCGGAGGCTCAACCCGCGACCATGGGTGCCCGATTCCCCGTCCTTGAGAGTTGGGCGAGTAGGCTCGTGATGGTCCCATGGCGTCTCGCCGATATAGGAAGCCGACCGTCGATTCCAGGAGTAACTTCAAGATGCCGTCCGATCAGATGTCCCCGCGTCATTGCACTGGTGAAACCGGGCGTATACATTCCAGGATCGCTCCGGTAGCCGCGGGCGTAGCACTGGTTCTCGCCATGTCGCTACCCGGCGCATGGCCCTGGGCTCACCCAAAGTCCGGAGTAGCAGCCGCGGCTTCGGAAGATGCATCTGGCGATCGCCACGCCTTGGTCACGCTGTACCACGCCACCAACGGCGCGGGGTGGGCGAACTCCCGTAACTGGCTGAGCGAGACACCGGTCGGCGAGTGGGAGGGGGTAACCACCGACGACGCCGGCCGGGTCACCGAATTGGTCCTTCGATCGAACGGTCTCACGGGCGAGTTGCCGACCGAGTTGGGTCATCTCGGCGAACTGCAGGTGCTGAATCTCGAGGACAACTACCTGTCCGGGGACCTGCCCTCGGGACTCGGTGATCTGACCGGCCTTAGAGTGTTGAACCTCGGGGACAATCTGCTGTCGGGCCCGCTTCCGGTCCAGTTGGCGCGCCTGACCCGATTGACCGACCTGAACCTCCACTTCAACCGGATCTCGGGACCGGTGCCGGCCTACTTGGGGTCGCTCAGCGCCCTCCAGGTTGTGGACCTGCGCAACAACGAGTTCTCCGGCGCGATTCCCCTCGAGTTGGGCGCGCTGGATGACCTGACCCATCTATTGCTCCGCAGCAACGGACTGGTGGGGACTGTCCCCACAGAACTCGGAGATCTCGAGAACCTCGCATGGTTGGACCTCAGCTTCAACCGACTTACGGGAGGTATACCGCCCGGACTCGGAGAGTTGGACGAGCTCACCGTGCTGTACCTGAGTTCGAACAGGCTTTCGGGGGACATCCCATCCGAACTCGGGAAGCTGGACAATCTGCGGATACTGAACCTGCGGCTCAACCAGTTGGGAGGGGAGATCCCCTCGGAACTCGGCGACCTGCGCAAGCTCCGGATACTGAATCTCTGGAGCAACGACCTATCCGGGGAGATCCCACCGGAGTTGGGTCGACTCACGAACCTAAGACGGCTGGACCTCGACCAGAACGAACTGACCGGGGAGATACCCTCCGAACTCGCCAACCTCACCGACCTCAGGGTGTTGTGGCTCCAGGGCAACCAGCTCTCTGGTGACCTCCCCGCCTGGATGGGTGAGCTCTCACAACTGGAGAGGGTCTATCTCCACAACAACCGGCTGTCAGGGGAGATACCGTCCGAGTTCCGCAACCTCGCCAAGCTGGAACGCTTGTGGCTCACCGGCAACCGCCTCTCGGGTGATATCCCTTCATGGCTCGGTGATCTCACCGACCTGACACAGCTCAACCTGGGAGCCAACGACTTCTCCGGAGGAATCCCGGCCCAGCTCGGCAGCCTCACGAAGCTCCGGCTGCTGAACCTCGGCGGCAACAACCTCACAGGTGGTATCCCCCGAGAAGTGGGCAACCTGGCAAGCTTGGAGCAACTCGTGCTGGAAGGAAACGACCTGTCGGGAACCATGCCCCACGAACTGGCGAAGCTCACGAGCCTGGAGCAACTGCGGGTCGGTCACAACCGCCTGTCGGGTGAGATACCCGCCTGGCTGAGGGGACTCACCAAGCTCGAGAGGCTTCACCTCAACGATAACCGCTTCTCAGGACCGATACATCCCGAGTTGGCCACCCTGAGCCGGCTGGAAGATGTCGATCTCGGTGACAACCGGCTGTCCGGTCCGATCCCCGACCGCGGCAATCTACCCAACCTGACCCGGCTGCGTCTCGCCGGAAACGATCTGTCCGGGCGGATACCGGCCGCCATCGGCCAACTGGAGAACCTGGTTCATCTCCGGCTCGAAGGCAACCGGTTGTCCGGGGAGATACCCGCGGAACTCGGCAACCTCACCAAGCTGACCAACCTGACCCTCGGAGACAATTACTTGACGGGCGAGATACCCGCGGAACTAGGCAACCTCACCAACCTCGCACGCCTCGACCTCGCCGGCAACTGGTTGTGGGGTGAGCTACCCGCAGAACTCGGTCGGCTCACCAATCTCGAGTACCTGAACCTCTACCACAACGAACTGACCGAACACATACCGACACAGCTCGGGAACCTCACCAATCTCGTAGTGCTGAATCTGGGCAGCAACCGGCTGGACAGGCGGATCCCCGCAGAACTCGGAGGGCTGGTCAACCTGAAGATCCTAAACCTCGAGCACAATGCCTTCTGGGGTGAAATCCCCGAAGAACTCGGGCAACTGACCAACCTGGCACGCCTGTACCTAGGCGGTAACGGCTTCAGGGGTGGGATACCAGCCGACTTCGGTCGTCTGACCGAACTGGAGGAGCTGGACCTCAGCCGCAACCGGCTGACAGGTGAGGTCCCCGCCGAGCTGGCCAACCTCGCGGGGTTAACCCACCTGTACCTGGCAGGCAACCAGTTGAGCGGTTGCCTGCCCGCCGGCTGGCAAGGCTTGGACCTCACGGGCGACGACCTTTTCATGCTCGGGCTCGAGTTCTGCCCCGGTTGAATCGAACGTGAACCGCTCCCAGGTGCCAGTCGGCCGTGAACCATGCACCGCGAACCGCCTACCTAACACCTAACTCAAGGTCCGCCGGTTACGTAGAGAGTCTGGCCGGTCATGTAACTGCTGGCGTCGCTGACCAGGAAGTCAACCACCGAAGCCACCTCCTCGGGACGCCCGATCCTTCCCAGCGCCGCTTCATCGGCTGCCGCTCCAGCGAACCTCTCCCAGGAAATGCGATCGCGGGCGGCATGGTCCCGGGTCATCCGGGTGTCGATGAACCCGGGTGCCACGGCGTTGACGCGGATTCCCTCCGGGCCGAGTTCGAGAGCCAGCGAGCGAGTCAGGCCGATGATCCCGGCCTTGGCGGCGCCGTAGTTGGCGTGTCCGCCTATCCCGCGCGCAGCTATGGACGCCGTAAGAACCACGCTCCCGGCCGGGGACCTCCGCAATTCGGGCAGAGAGGCCTGCACCACGGCGAACGACCCCGTCAGGTGGACATCGAGAACCGAGGACCACGCCGCCGGGGACATCCCGCCCAGTGCCCCACCGTCCATGTTCCCCGCCGCGGCCACCACCGCGTCCAGTCCTCCCAGCCTCGACACCAGCCTATCGACGGTCTCCCCCACCGCCCCCACATCGGCCACGTCCACCACTCCGGCCTCGGCCGCCACGCCCATGCGAACCAGTTCCTCGGCCACCCGCTCGGCCGGTCCCCGGTCGCGGTCGATCACCCCGATCCCACCGAAGCTCCCGGCCAGCCGGCGGCACGTGGCGGCTCCTATCCCGCGACCTCCCCCGGACACGATGGCTACTCTGCTCATCGCAGGGACCACCCGCCGTCCACCACCAGGGTCTGGCCGGTGATCCACCGGGCCCGGTCGGAAGCTAGGAACACCACGGCGTCGACAACATCGTCGACGGCGCCGTGGCCGAGCGGCATCGGGACCTCGGGCTGTTCGGGCGGGGTTCCGTACAGGTTGGTGGGCACCGGCCCGGGCGCACCCGCATTCACCCGCACCCCGTACGGGGCGAGTTCGCGAGCGGCCGAGCGGGTCATCTGGACGACGGCGCCCCTGCTGGTGTCGTAGGCGATCTCGGGTATCGGCGACGGGAACAGCCCGACCACCGACGCGATGTTCACGATCGCTCCCGCACGCCGCTCGATCATCTGCCGGGCGGCTTCCCGGAGGCGCAGGAAGCTGCCCCGGGTGTTGACGTCCATGACGCGGTCCCAGTCCTCATCACCGTGCTCGACCAGCTTCAACGAGACCCCGATCCCCGCCGCGTTCACCAGCACGTCGCATCCACCGAGTTCGGCCACCCGCTCGAACGCCGCGGCTACCTGGGGCCGGAGGACATGTCGGCTGGACGGCACGAACCGGGACGAATCGTCCGACTCGGACCGTAGATCGGCTAGCCCGGCCAAGTCCACATCCAAGGCGGCCACCGTAGCGCCCTGACGGTGGAACTCGACTGCGGCGGCTCGTCCGATCCCGCTGGCGGATCCCGTCACCACGACCAGGCCTCCGGATGACACCGTTACGATCCATCCAGCCGGAACAGCCGCCGGGCGTTGTCGCGCATGATCTTGTGCAACACCCCGTCGGTGAACCCGAGTGCCAGGTAGCGGTCAATCGTCTCGCGGATAGGGCAGAACGGGTAGCCGGTGGCGAACAGGAACCGGTCCTGCAGGAAGGTGGAGATTCCCTTCACGTGGTCAGCTACAGACAGGCCCGCGACACACGAATCGTGGAGCATCCACACGTTCGAGTACTGGCAGACCACGCCCCGAACTGGCCAGACGCTCTCGCTCCCTCGACTCCAGCAGATCCTCGAGCGGCTTGCTCTGGCATTCGAGGCCGGGGATAAGGAAACCGTTGATCTGGACGATGTTCATCTGCTTGCCGATCCGCCCCTCCCCCCAGGTCGGTCCTGCGCGCGTCCCTGTAACCCGCACTGAACGTTGCCGTATCGGGTCCGAGGCGGGCAGCACCTCACTTGCGCCAGAGCTTCTGGATGATCGTCCATGCACCCAGCAGCATGACCGCGCACAGGACTGCTATGAACAGCCACACCAGGATCCCCAACACCCATCCGAGCATTAGCGGGTCCCCTCTCTAGCAGACCTGGGTCGGCCCGGAGAGAGAAGTGCAGACCGGGCCAGACCCCGGTAGTACCAAACGTCGGACATGTCGGACATGTCCGGGACCATACTTCGCCCGCCCCGGTCGTGCGACACGAGCATCGCGCTGCTCGAAGACCGTCGAGCAGAGGTCATGTGGTCGCGCTCTGTTCCGGCGTACCGCTCGAGAGGGTCGGCCCCCACTTCGAGTCGATCTGTCGCCACCGGGGTAACCGCTACGTCTCCCCTGAGACTCCGGACAGATCCACCGGCCCGCCGACCGCCTACAGGTCATCAACCGTGACCGCCGCCGCTCCTTCGATCCACGAGACAGCGAGAGTGAGCTTGAACATCGCTGCTCGCATGCACCTGGTACCGGGCCGGCGGGTATCGATGGCTGCCTTCGGCATCGGTCGAACTCAGGGGAGTTGTCGCCGACAAGTTGCTCGTAACCCTCACCGTTGTCCGGATACATGTGTCCTGAATTGCATAACGCGGTGAGCGCGTCGATGGGGTGGTAACCGTCTCTCCACGGTCCGAGAATACCCCTAGCCACCGACACATCCAGGCATCGGATGATCGTGCCGGAACCCGAAGGGAGCCGGGAGAGCGATCTCGTGGCCAAGTCCGTCGGAGCATCGAGACTTGACCGACCGTAGTAGATCTCCCCGGCGACCCGGCCAGATCTGCAGTACCCCTAACCCATCCCCGACGGTTGCGTCCCCTCGAACGCTGGAAGCCTTCGACCCGCTCGGACACCTCCGCCGCAGCAACACCGCTAGCCTCAATCGGGTCAGAGCCTCAGGAGGTGACAACCTGGTCATCATCAGTCGAGCGGCCCCGGTCTCGGAGTCGTCCCCGGCTTCTGTTAATAATACGTCTAGGCCAGGGAACCCTCCTGAGTCGGAGTCTAAGGAGCGAGCGGATCAGCAATGTCTGGTTATGACTACGACCTAGTGGTGATCGGATCCGGGCCTGCCGGCCAGCGGGCGGCGATCCAAGCCTCGAAGCTCGGGAAACACGTTGTCGTCGTGGAGCGGGAGCCGCAGGTGGGCGGTCTCAACGTCACCGCCGGCACGGTCAGCAAGACCATGCGCGACGCCGCGCTGTACCTGACGGGCTACCGGGAACGGAACTTCTACGGTGAGTCGTACGCTGTCAAGGACAACATCACCATGAGCGACCTGATGGTGAGGACCCGCTACGTGATGCAGCAGCAGGCGGACATCCTGCGCAGCCACCTGGCGAAGAACCGCGTGGAGGTGATCACAGCGGAGGGGTCGTTCGTCGACCGGCACACCATCAACCTCTCCTCGCACGACGGCACGTCCAACCGCACGATCACCACGGACAAGGTGGTCATCGCGGTGGGTACCTACTCCACAACCCCTCCAGTGGTGTATGCGGACGGGAGGATGATCTTCGTCAGCGACTACATCCTCGGCCTCGACAACCTGCCTCGCACGTTGAGCATCGTCGGCGCCGGCGCGATTGGGCTGGAGTACTGCAGCACCTTCGCCGCTCTGGGCATCAGGGTCACCCTGGTCGACCGGAATAGCAGGCTTCTCACCTTCGCCGACGAGGAACTGGCCGACGCTCTGGCCTTCCACTTCCGCCAGAGGGGTGTGACACTGCGGCTACGGGAGATGGTTCACGACATCGAGTACCTGACCGACCAGAGGGGCCCTCGCGTGCGCGTCAAGCTAGACAGCGGTAAGCAGATCATCAGCGATGCCGTGATGTACTGCGTGGGGCGGACCGGCTCGACCGACGCACTCAACCTGGCCGGCATTGGCCTGGAGGCCGACGGGCGGCGGCGGCTGGCCGTGGATGACAACTGCCAAACCGGTGTGGAGGGCGTGTACGCGGCTGGGGGTGTGGTCGGCTTCCCCGATCTGGTGTCGACATCCCGAATGCAGGGCCGCCTAGCCGCTCGTCATGCATTCGGTGAACCGTGCGACACCTACCAGGAACTCCTGCCCTACACCATCAAGACCATCCCCGAGGTGGCGATGGTCGGCAAAACCGAAGCACAGCTGACCGACGAGGGCGTCCCTTACGAGATAGGCAAGGCGCTGTACCGGGACAGCGAGAGCAGCATGGTCAAGGGCGACGACACCGGTTTCCTAAAGTTGCTGTTCCACCTCGAAACCAAGGAGTTGCTTGGCGTGCATATCATCGGGGACGAGGCAGCCGAGTTGATCCATATCGGCCAAGCCGTAATGGCTCACGGCGGAACGATCGACTATTTCGTCGAAGCCGTGATCGGCTATCCCACCCTGGCCGAGTGCTACACGACGGCAGCCCTCGACGGGATGACCCGCTTAGGACTGTGAACCCGGCTGATCACCTTCTAGAACGGTATCCGGGATTCGACTTGCCTGAGTGTCTGCCATGGTAACCCTGCGCAATGGGCAGCAGGCCGAAGATTGCTTGGAGTTCACCCCTTCTTGGCTGCTCTGGTGTAGCGGCGGACGGCCAGGGGGGCGAAGACCGCGATGATGATCCCCGCCCATATGATCGTGTAGAGGACCGCGTTCTGGAGGGGCCAGGCTGTCGGTTCCGGGGTACCGGGTGGGATGTTGCCGAACAGGGTCCGGGTGGCGTGGGCGACGGAGGAGACCGGGTTCCATTCCGCGAACACCCTGAGGACGGTCGGGAGATTCTCCGAAGGCACGAATGTGTTGGCGATAAAGGTGATTGGGAAGATCACCATGAAGGAAGCGTTGTTGACCACCTCCGGGCTGGGAACCGAGAGCCCTACCAGGGCCATCATCCAGGAGACTGCGTAGGAGAACAGCAGCAGCAGGCCGAACCCCGCCAGCGCGTCGATGAGGCTGCCCCGTATCCGCCATCCGACCACCAGACCGGTGAGACACATGATCAGAAGAGACAGAACGTTGTAGATCACGTCGCTGGCGGTGCGGCCCATCACCACGGCTGCCCTGGACATGGGCAGCGATCGGAAACGGTCGATGATCCCCTTCTGCATGTCCTCGGCGAGTCCTGCTCCAGTGAATGTCGCCCCGAAGATCACGGTCTGCGCGAATATGCCCGCCATCAGGAACTCGCGGTAGGAACCGCCGGCTATCGGGATGGCGCTGCCGAATACGTACGCGAACAGCAGCACGAACATGATCGGGGACAGCAGAACGAACACGAGCACCTCAGGCACGCGCTTTATCTTGATGATGTTGCGCCGGGCTATCACCAGACCGTCGCTGATGGCATACAAAGTGTTCACGCCTGTCCCCTCTTCCTCGCAGTCGCTGTCTTGGACGGGTCCTCCACCGGCTCGGTCGCCTGTCCGGTGAGGGTCAGGAAGACGTCATCCAGAGTGGGACGTCTCAGCACGACATCGCTCACCTCGACTTCTTCGGCCTCGAGATCGGCTAGCACGCGGGCCAGTACCCGTGCGCCTCCCGTGATCGGCGCCACCACCACCCGGGGCCGCTCGTCATCATGGAGTTCTCCAACCGCCACCCGGCCCAGCACCTCACGAGCTGCGGGGACGTTCTCGGACACCTTCACCTTCACCTCGATGCGTTCTCCGCCCACCAGGTCCTTAAGATCGTCCGTCGTTCCCTGGGCGATCGCCTTGCCGTGGTCTATGACGAGAACATCATCTGCCAACCGATCGGCCTCCTCCAGGTACTGGGTGGTGAGCAGAAGGGTGGCTCCTCGCTTCACGAGGTCGCGGATGATCCTCCACAACTCCTGGCGGCTGGGAAGGTCGAGGCCGGTGGTCGGCTCGTCCAGGAACAGCACGGGGGACTCAGCAACCAACGCGCCCGCAAGGTCCAACCGGCGGCGCATGCCGCCCGAGTAGGTCTTGACGGAGCGGTCGGCCGCATCGGTCAGATCGAAGCGTTCGAGCAGCTCGCGGGCCCTCGTCCGGGCCTTCTTGCGCCCCAGCCGGTAGAGGCGGCCGATCATGTCGAGGTTCTCGAAGCCGCTCAGATGCTCGTCCACGGCCGCGTACTGGCCGGACAACCCGATCAGTTTGCGTACCTCCGCCGGTTCGGCAAGCACATCCACCCCGGCGACGGTTGCGGCTCCCTCGTCTGGTTCGATGAGGGTGGTGAGTATCGAGACGGCGGTGGTCTTTCCGGCCCCGTTGGGACCGAGCAGTGCCACGATGCTTCCTTCCCGGACCGACAGGTCCAGCCCGTCCAGAGCGACTACCTCGCCGTACCGCTTGACGAGGCCCGTGGCTTCGATGATGTTCTGCATGATCTACCAATCTCGCCGGCTATCTGCGCGGACCGACCCGCGTTAGCTTCATTAACACCCGGAAGAACGCATACCGGGATTCTCAGATGACCCAACCGTGCCATCGATCATAACCGACTAGCGGGACTAATCCTCCACGACCTCAGGCACGCGCCGCCGCAAACTCATCCGTAGCGACACACCAACCGGAACATGTGGCCGGCCGGAAGCGTATGGAATACCAAGTGGAGGGACTGTGTATTAGGCTACCCTAACTCTCTGGATCAGGTATCCGTGAGTTGGACGAGTAGCCGTCCGAGACAATTCCCGCCCAGGAACCCTTATGCCATTCGTGCAGGCAAGCGACATCACCAAGCGCTTCAACGGCACCACCGCTCTGGCCGGTGTGGACCTCACCGTGGAGCGGGGTGAATCGCTGGCACTGCTGGGACCCAGCGGCTGCGGGAAGACGACCCTTTTGCGGGTCCTCGCCGGGTTGGAAGTACCCGATCAAGGCAGCGTCATCGTGTCGGGCAGCACCCTTGCCGATTCGACGACCTTCGTTCCCCCGGAACGTAGGAGGATCGGGATGGTCTTCCAGGATTGGGCACTATTCCCGCACCTGACCGTGGCCAGGAACGTCGCCTTCGGGCTGGACAAGGCCGAGATAGGCCGCGGCCGGATCTCGGAGACACTGGAACTCGTCGGGCTTTTGCACCTCGCCGACCGTTACCCCGACGAACTGTCGGGAGGGCAGGCGCAGAGGGTTGCCCTGGCCAGGGCACTGGCCCCGCGACCCCGGGTGTTGCTCTTCGACGAGCCCTTCTCCAACCTGGACACCGGGTTGCGCACCCAGGTCCGCGCCGACGTGGCGGAGCTGATGCGGGAGGTGGGCATGACATCGGTGTTCGTCACCCACGACCAGGAAGAGTCCTTCGTGGTGGGTGACCGCGTAGCCGTGATGCATGAAGGCCGGATCGTGCAGGTGGGCCGCCCAGCCGAGGTCTACCAGTACCCTGTCTCGCCATGGGTAGCGACATTCCTGGGAGAGGCCAACGTTCTGAACGGGGTAGCCAACCACCGTCACGTGTCCACGATCGTCGGGCATGTCCCGCTCGCCGACCCGGTCTATGGACCGTGCCAGGTAGTGATCCGTCCCGAACACCTAACGGTAGGCCTAGGGGACAAGGCAGTCGTCTCGTCTGTCGAGTTCTACGGGCACGACACCTCGTACGAGTTGGCAGTCAACGGAACGACCATGTTGGCCAGGGTGATCGCAGCCCCACGATTCACGCCGGGTGACCGCGTCGAGGTTACCTACGCGGGACCGAATACGGTCGCGTTCCAGACCGCCGCCCACCAGGGGCCCTAGCCGACCCGAGGCTCACTCCTCCGCAGGCCGCGACCCGAGTTCGTGCTCGATCAACGCCAAACCTACTTCGTTGCCCTCGACACGGCGCAGACGCTCACAGATGCTGCCGACGACGGACTCCTCCTCCACCTGCTCTGCAAGAAAACCCTGGAGGAAGGGCAGACTCTCGAGGTCGTTGATGTCTGTAGCCAACTCGTACAGGGCGCGGATCCGTGCGGTGACGCCACGCTCCTGGCGAAGGGCTTCTTCGAACACGTGCACAGGACTGTCGAACTTGCTCACCGGCGCCGGAACCTCGCCGATCTCGACCCGGCCATCCCGAGCCAGGACGAAGTCGATGAACATCTTGGCGTGGGCCGCCTCTTCCTCGGACTGTGCGCTCATCCATGTGGCCATGCCGGGGCGATCGTCCCCTTCGAGGTGGGCCGCCATCTGTAGATATATGAGGGACGCTCCCAACTCGCAGGTGATCTGGTCGTTGAGTGCGCTCTCCATCTGCTCGCTCAGGGCCATTGGTGTGCGCTCCTGTTCGTCTAGGACATCCATCCGATTCTACCGGCCAGGTTGGTGTAGCGGACCCTTTGGATGCGCTGCGGACGCAGGCACACGGCGTGGAGAGTCGGAGGAGGACCCCAGGGGATGGCTCTGGAACGGCCCGGCGCTCGGCCCTGCACCTAGCGGCCGTCCGGAGGGCTGTGGCCCGGATTCGGGACCCTCGGGTCGCCAGTCCACGATCTGCTGCCCAAGGCAGTGAATTAGGCTACCCTAACTATATTAGATCGGGCTACTTGACTTCTAGTGTATTGACCACCTACTCTCCTCGGAGAGTCATCCGGTGGCGCGACCGCTTTCGAGACCTAAGGACTCAGGAAGGAACTGGACATGAGACGATCGGTATTGGCAGTCATCGCGACGGTCCTCGGCTTGATGACCGTCTGCTGTTCCGGAGGTGACGAGACGTTGACCGTGTACTCGGGCCGTACGGAGAACCTCATCGGGCCGATCCTCGAGGACTTCACCGAGGCCACCGGAATCGAGGTGGAAGTCCGCTATGGAAAGTCAGCCGATCTGGCCCTGCTCATCCATGAGGAAGGCGATAGGAGTCCTGCAGACCTGTTCATCTCCCAGAGCCCAGGCGCCATAGGGTTCCTGGCCGGCGGGGGCCGCCTCCGGCCAATCGACCACGATGCGCTGCAAGCCGTGCCGGGTGAGTTCCGGAATGCCGGAGGCCTATGGGTGGGCATGTCCGGCCGGGTCCGCGTCATCGTCTACAACCGTGATCTCGTGAACCCGTCCGAGTTGCCCGCCTCGGTATTCGAACTGACCGAGGAGCGCTTCCGGGGGAAGGTCGGAGTGGCGCCTGCCAACAGTTCGTTCCAGGACTTCGTCACCGCGATGCGGGAGATTCATGGCGCCGAAACCACCCTGGAGTGGCTCGAGGGGCTGGTGACCAACGAGGCCCGCACATACGCCAACAACACGGCCATCGTGCAGGCTGTGGGTCGCGGTGACGTGCCCATCGGCCTCGTGAACCACTACTACAACCTTCGCGCCAAGGCGGAGGATCCGACAACACCGTCCGAGAACTACTTCTTCCCGGATGGCGACATAGGTTCACTCCTGATCGTCACCGCGATCGGTGTCCTAACCACCGTCGACAACCCCGACCTGGCCGACCGGCTGGTGGAGTTCATGCTGAGCGAACCTGCCCAACGTTTCTACAGCGAGCAGACGTTCGAGTACCCGTTGTCTTCGGGCGTCGAACCGTCCTCTGCACTGCCGCCACTCGCCGGCATCGAAGTGGCCACCTACGATTTCGATCGGCTGGGAGGAGGGCTGGAACGAACCAAGGAACTGATCGATGAGAGCGGGCTGGAAGGATCCTGAACGGGCGTTCGAAGTCACACCCGTCCGTGCTCGCCGCCATCCGGGGCTCCATGTCGGCGTGTTGCTGCTCGGCTTGCTGTTCCTCTTCCCTATCGGTTACCTGGTCTGGGGAACGCTCAGCCTGGGAGGAGACTTCTGGAAGGCTCTGCCGAGACTCGACGCGCTGACACCGCTCCGCAACTCGCTGCTTATCGCGACTGGTACCGCCCTCTCGTGCATGGTCCTTGGAACGACCCTGGCCTGGCTCGTGACCAGGACGGACCTTCCCGGGCGGCGTCTGTGGCGGGTGGTGTTGCCATTGCCGCTGGTCATCCCCTCGTTCGTGGGAGCCACTGCCCTGCTCTCTGCGCTGGGCCCGGGCGGACTCGTACCCTTCGCGCCCAGGATCGAAGGGTACTGGGGGGCCTTCCTGGTCCTGACCCTGCTCGGCTATCCGTTCGTCTACCTACCCGTGGCAGCGCGGTTGTCGACGACCTCCCCCTCTCTCGAGGAAGCAGCGCGGCTGCTCGGCGACCGTCCCATGCGCACTGTTCGGAAGGTGGTCCTGCCGGAAATACGGGATACGGTCGCGGCCGGGGGGATGCTGGTCTTCCTGTACGGCCTGAGCGACTTCGGCGCCGTGGCCCTCATGCGGTACGACACCATTACCAGGGCCATCTTCTCGTCGCGCCTATTCGATCGGGCCACATCCCTCACCCTCGGACTCTTGCTGGCGGTACTGGCACTGGCCGTAGTCATCGTCGAGAGGACCGCCATACCCCGCCGGAGAGTCGGACCCACCATGGGGAAGCGCCAGGTTCGATACAGGCTGGGTGGGGTCAGGGCACTCGGCCTAGGCCTCCCGGCCACCGTGATCGGGCTGGCTCTCGTGGCACCGATCTCGGTGTTCGGCCTCTGGGTATTGCGTGGATCGTCAACACTAGGCATCGGGTACTCGGGAATCGGGGATGGTATGGGCTTCCTGGTACGGCCCGCGGTGAACTCGGTTACCGCGTCGGCCGCAGCAGGAGCATGCGCGGTGCTTTTGACGCTGCCGGTTGCCCATGCTGCAGCACGAGGCCGGAGTTGGATATCGGTGGCTGCTGCATCCTGTATCACGTCTGTCTTCGCCCTCCCGGGTCTGGTGGTGGCGCTGGCGGTGGTGTTCTGGGCCATCCAGGCGCCGGGACCGCTGGCGGCTGTATACCAGAGCTTCCCGTTGCTGGTCTTCGGCTACGTTCTCCACTTCGGCGCCCAGTCGCTGCGTGCTTCCCAGGCTGCGTTCGCCGACGTCCCCCGCCGGTACGAGGATGCGGCCCGCACCTTGGGTGTCACAGCCGGCCGGCGGTTCCTGTCCATCGATCTGCCACTGGTCATGCCCGGGTTGCTCACAGGCGGAGGCCTGGTGCTGCTATCCACCCTCAAGGAGTTGCCGGCCACGCTCCTGCTCGCACCGATCGGATTCGAAACGCTGGCCACGCGGATCTGGAGTGCCGCCGAGGACGGCTTCTTCGCCGAGGTCGGTATCAGTTCCCTAGTGCTGATCATGCTTTCCGGCATCCTGACCTGGGCATTGGTGCTGCGGCGCGAACTCAAGCTGTGAGGTCGAGGGACTGTCAGTCGCCGGATGTCTCGCGATCGGATCCCTCCGGTTCGCCGCGACCTTCGGTTGCCTCGGCCTGGCCCGAGGTCGACGGTGGAACCGGTGCGAAGTAGCCCACGACGATGAGAAGCAGGCCAACGCCGAGGAACGACACCACCCGAGCCACGGTGCCGGTGTTGGCCAGGTCGAACAGGAAGAGCTTGACGACGACGACCCCCATCAGCGAAGCTCCACCAATCCAGACAGCCCTTCGCACGAGGCGCACGCCGGCCACCATGCCTGAGAGTCCCGCGATACCCCAGACAATGGACAGGGACGCGTGCAACACGGTGGAGTCGATCATCGCATCGAAGTCGAATGGAACGTCCAGCCAGTGGTGAACGGCCCGGGCTACAACCATGGTCAGCAGGATGATCCCGACGACTGTCAGCCCCGGAATCCAGGATCGTCCGACGAGGTCTTCGAGTGGATGGTCCGCCTGTCTGTCGGCCAGCCTCTTCCACATGAGCGCCACGACCGCCACGAGGGCGGTGAGAATCTCCAGCGGGTTGAACAGTGGCACGTAGGTGAGGGGTGGTGAGGCGCCGTCCGACGTGAGGTTGGTCGCAAGCGCCATCACCGCCACCACCAGGAGCGCGGGGCCTGCACATGCCATCAGGTACGTACGCCAGTGGGTCCTCAGTGGCCAGGTCATCGCCCGGCGTGCGACCAGCGTGCCGATCACGACCGCGAGTACCGTCGCCAGGGCCGCGGTGATCGGCCAAATATCGGAGGCAACCTGATCGACCTGCCAGTAGATCTCCCTCCCCAAAAGGATCACCAATACCCAGTAACCGACCGTGTGCATGGCCGGTATTGCCCAACGGAAGGCGCCCTCCCGCCAGCGCAGCACCGAATAGAACGACGCCATGGCAACGATCCATCCGGCCCATCCGTGCATCCCGAAGGGATGGCTCTGCAGTATGAGCGCAAGGGCCAGGAACAGCGCCAGGGCGGGCAGGAGAGCCACCCCTACGGTTCGGAGTCGCATCCAGCCGATCAACGGAGCCGCCAGAGCCAGACCACCGAGCGAGACCGTGACGAACACGATGGAGACGGTCAATCTGGCGTCCGGCGCGACGTGGAGCATCGTCTCCAGGAGCCCACCGAGGATCCACCATCCGGTGCTCCACACGAGCGCGAGCCAGCACAGGGCTCGCGTGTCATCCCGGTCCTCTCCGCCCAGGTCGAGAGACCGACCTGAGAGCAACCCGACGACCGCCAACAGCGCCGCTCCCAGGAAATACCCGTTGAGGACCGGGGTCAGCTCGCCTGCGTCAAAGTCGGACGCGATGAGGTAGCCGAGGAAGGCGAGCCCGGCCAAGGCCTGCAGGAGACTGCCCGCGAGGGTGGCGAGACGACGCTGGTGCCGGACGCCGAACCAAACGAGGACTCCACCCTGCAGCGCCCACGCCACAGAGATGAATTGGGCTTCGAGTGCGAGCGGCACGGTGATCGCCACAAACGCGACCGAGAGACCCGCGTATGCATCTCGAAGCGATCCGGACTCCTTGCCGTACCGGTGAGCCATCGACGCGAGCAGCGCCTGGATCGCGGCTAGGACCCCGGAACTGACCGCTGCCCCGTACTCGAAGTGTCCGGTGAGGACCAGTTGCAGGCCGAGGGCGGCAAACGGAAGGCCGAAGACAAGGGGACTGGTCATCCAAGCCTTCAGGTCCGGCGGTTGGCGGGCGGCGAACAAGACAGGGATCGTCATGTACAGCAGGACCAGCAGCGCGATCAGGGGCTGGGTGGTGGCCCAGTCCTGCTCCGAGTACCGGTTGAGTATCCAGAACGCCGACACCCCGAGCGTGAAACCCAGACCGAGCAGGTTGAGTTCGGGCCAAGTCTTGAACCGGGCGACGGCGACTACGGCCGCGCTGAGAATCAGGTAGAAGCCGAATACGAGTACGTGGTCTCTGGCGTCCGAATAGGCGAGGATGGGAGCGAGGAAGCCACCGATGATGCCCAGCACCGCTAGCGACCGTGCGTCTTCGAGCACCGCCAACGCCCCGGCCCCTACGGTGATCATCACGACCGCAGCGGCCGACGCCGATGCCGGGAGGAGGTCGTATACCGCATGGGCTACGTAAGTTGTCAGGTAGAGAACCGCGATGCCGCCCCCCTGCAGGCTCAGTCCGTAGATCGGATTGCGGCGCCGTACGCGCCATCCCACCGCCAACAGGAACACACCGAACATGGCAACCAGGACATGCCGCACCTCGATGCTGAGAGTGATCCAACCCTGATCAAGAGCCACACCGAGCAGGAATCCCAACCCTATGAGCGACAGCAGAACCCCTATCTTGACGGGCACGTTGCCGGTGGTGACCCACGTCCTGATCAGCCGGATGCCTCCTCCATCGAACGACGGTCCCTGGTGGGCGAGGGGTGCGACTCGGACAACCTCGGCGTCCGAGGGAGCCGACGGTCTGGCCGTCGGCGATTCGAGACTATGAGCCGGCTCGGGTTCGATCGGTGATGCTGCGGTCGGAACCGGCGGCTCGGACCGCGGGGATGGGACCACGAGGTCCGGCGCTGCCGCGGCAGGAGCAGGTGCTGGTGGCTTCTCTCTCGCCGGTTCGAAGGGCGGTGTGGGTGCGACGGCGTCGGGGGTTGCCCTCCCTTCGGTGGGTTGACGTCCCGATCGCGCCAGCCGGCGCCGCAGTTCGATCACGTCGGCGAGCAGGAACCCGACCAGCCCACCGAAGATGAACCCGCCTTCCCCCTCGAGCATCCGGGCACCAAGCGCGACACCCAGCACGATGAAAAGCACCGTCATCACTGCATGTGAGCGGTTCATGGCCAAACCCCTGTTAGTGTCGTGAACGATCCTTTATTCGTCCCGGCCACATTAGCAACACAGAAGTAGGCCGTGTCCCGACCACAGAAGCGGGGTGCTACGGACGAACGTCGGGGTGTTGGGACCTTCGGTCCGGGTGGCTTCGTGGGGGCGCCGATATGGCCTTACCTTGACACGGTCGGGAGCCCGTGCAAGCATCCCCTGCGACAACGCGCTTATCGAGAGTGGTGGAGGGACAGGCCCTGTGAAGCCACGGCAACCGATCCGTTCGGTGCCAATGCCTGATCGATGAGGCAGCCAACGGCGGACTCCGCTGTCGGCGCTCACCCCCGGAGCGCGTAACGACAAAGGAGATAACGCCACCCATGTCCCTACACGGAACTCCATACGCCCCGACGTCGGTCGGCGTCCGCCCTTCCTTCGCCACTCATGGCTGTTCGCGCTCTCGGGTGAATAGCCCGGGACAGCCCGGCTCGTCCCGCTGACCGCCAACACCCGAGAGCCAAGACCGGCGGCAGCAATCAGCCCATCCGGAGGGTCAACACGCACCCGACGGACATGACCACGAAAGGAACCATCCATGACCACCCAAACCAGAGAGAAACTCAACGATGTGGACCTCAACGCCGTCGGCGCCCTCGTGGCAGCCGTCGCGGAGGATCCGGACAGGGGCCAGACCGAATGGCAGGCGACCGTTACCTGGACCGGGGCCTTCCGGTCAGAGGCCTCGATCCGCGACTTCGACCCGATCCCCTCAGACGAGCCGGACGGACTCGGCGGCACCGACACCGCTCCCAACCCTGTGGAGCAGGTGCTCGGAGCGCTGGGCAATTGCCTGGCGGTGGGATACGCGGCCAACGCCACCGCGGCCGGAGTCGAGATCAACGACCTCAAGATCGACCTGAGCGGTGACCTGGACCTGCAGGCCTTCCTGGGCCTCAAGCCGGGCCACGCCGGATACGGGGGCCTGTCGGTGAAGGTCCACTTGGACTCCGACGCAACCGACGAGCAACTGGCGGCTCTCCACGACAAGGTGGTCAACAGTTCCCCGGTCGGTCACACGCTCAGCAACCCGGTGCCTCTGAACATCGAACTGGCCTGACCCATCGACCCGTCCGCCGAACCCGTCCCCGCTCGGCACACCCCCCAATGTCGGGAACCTGCCGGTGCGGGGACGATCGGCGAGCGGTCACCGCCCGATGACGGGAGGGATGCCTCGGCGTCTACCGGTCAACAACCAGGCGGGTAGTTGCAAGCGATCCGACGGAAGCGATTGCGCTGAACCATCGGTGCACAACAACGCGCAACACAGCTGCGAATCGCGCAGAGTCAGTGTCTCGTGCCACGGGTCAAGAACTGATCGCCAGGGGATGGCGGGGCTCGTAGATCATCACCTCGACGCCTCCGGGAAGAACTGCTGTGGCGGCGACCCCCCACCCCATTTCCGCCGGCGGACCCGCGAACGCAAGACCCTTGGCGCGTAGCTCGGCCATGGTGGACCGGATATCGTCGCACATGAACGAGATCGCGTGGCCGGTGGTCCCGTCGCTGGGATGGATACCGAGCTCGGCCGGCGGAAGGCGAAAGATCAGCCAGCCGTCTCCGCTGTCGACATTCCCGAAGCCGAACACGTCGGCGAGGACCGAGCGCGCCGCTTCGGCTTGAGGGGTATAGATGAGCAGATGCGTTCCGACAATGGCCATCCGAACCTCCCGGAGTTCGATCACAGTGCTTGCTGTGGGGATGTGATCGTAACGACGGGGCAAACCGCGGTTCCGTACTCTCACCTAGATGTTTTTTCCAAGGGTTCTGGAAGTGCTCAGTTGTCAGCGATAGTTTGGGTCATGTTACCTGCCTCAGTGTCGGTATCCCCGTTTCCGAGTCAACCTCTCGGGCGGCTTTCACGATCGGAAGGATTCGGAGCCCGTGCCAAGAACCCAGGAATAGTGGGTAAGAGGTGGGTTGTGCTTTGTTGTTTACCGATGGCAAGAGAATCCTTGCCGGTCCGATCCCTTGGAACTACTCGTCTAGGCGGGTGGCAGTCGGCCCGTCGGGTTAGTCTCAACGGACGAGAGCGCACCGGCAGGTGCCCGCCCCGGTCCGGTCGGAGGAGTTGATGGCGCATGTGATGACAGTCCGTGGCCCGGTCGACCCGTCCGAACTGGGCCCGACGATGACCCATGAGCACATTTTCCTGGACTTTCGCCATGCCTGGAGTCCTTCTGCTGAAATCCTCGATGCCGATGCGGGCACTCGACCGTTCGAAACCCGGCTGGCCGGGGTGAGTCGCTGGAACCAGTCGGCCTACCGCAACAACCTCGTGCAGAGCCCCAAGCATGACTACGCACTCATCTCCGAGGAGGTCGGGGAGTACGTGCGTGCCGGTGGTGGCGCCATCGTGGAGTTGACGGTGATCGGCCTCAACCCGGAACCCGAGGCTCTGCTCCAACTGTCGGAAGACCTGGATGTGCACATCGTCGCCGGCGTCGGGTTCTACGTGGGTGCTCTGCACCCGCCATGGGTGGAAGTGATGAACGTCCCCCAGTTGACCGACTTCCTCCGTACGGAAGTCATCGACGGCATGGGGGGGACGTCCGTGAGGCCCGGGATCATCGGTGAGATCGGAACGTCCGAAACGCTGTTGGACGCGGAGGAACGCGTCCTGCGGGCATCCGCTCGGGTAGCGGTCGAGACGGACACCCCGATCAACGTCCATTGCCACCCACCCACCCTCGAGGTCGTGCAACGCATCCTCGACATCCTCGAGGAGGAAGGCCATCCTCTGGATCGAACCTCCCTATCACACCTCGACGAGATCACGGACCTTGATTACCACCGCGCCATCCTCGGTCGTGGCCCCCTGGTCGGGTTCGACAGTTTCGGCCAGGACGGATACTTCGAACCGACCTGGAAGTCGAAGAGCGACCAGGCGAAGCTGGAGACCATGCTCGCCCTGGTGGAGGCCGGTTTCGAGGACCAACTGCTGATGTCCCAGGACATGCACAAGAAGCACTACCTGCTCCGCTATGGCGGACTCGGGTACAACCACGTGCTGGCCAGGGTCATCCCTCGAATGAAGGTGACCTACGGCGCCGACGACGATCTGGTCCAGAAACTGCTGGTCACCAACCCCGCCCGGCTCCTGACGCGAGGCTCGGATCCGGAATAGAGTCAGCGGCACGGGGACCCGAACCGGTTGCCACAGACCGCCCTCAGGGCGCTCCACCGCCGTTGAGGTCCCCATAGCGGTGTCGAGATCGGAGACGGCATGATGCTGGTCGGATACGTGAGCGACGAGTTCTACGTTGCGATACCCAACGTCGAACTCGAATTCACACGGGGGGACGTGTCCGTCGCAGCCCGATCCCGGGCCTCCGGATCTGTCTACGCGACCGTCGAGCCGGGGCCCTACCGGGTATACCTCAGTTGTGCCGGGTACACACCGAAGTGGGTCGACCTGGAGGTCCGACCGGGAACGATCCACCACTTCCGGCTGCTCTCCGACAATATCTGCGGCTACGTATGGCCCAAATGGACCAGATCGGGCGAGACCGGCCAGGTTCGGCTCCACTCACCACATGACTCGGTGGTGACCCTCTGGCGATACGGGTGGGAGCGCGAGTTCGTCTCGAAGCTCGGTCACTTCAGCGATGAGCCGCGAGGGGCGTACGCGCAGATCCTCCCGGACGGCGATGTCACTCAGTCGGGCGTGAAGTGGAGCAACCACGGCTACTCGTATCCGGAGGTCGACCCGAGGGTGTACGTGGACGCGCCCGAGCGTTCCGGCCTGTACTACTTCCACGCCAAGGACACGACGGGCGCGTTCTTCTCGTTTCCTTGGATCGTCGCGCCCCGGGAGCGGCGTCACCGGCTCGCTGTCCTGGCGTCCAACATCAACTGGAACTGCTACAACCATTACGGAGGGCGCAGCAACTACGTGTCCGCCATCTCCCTCTCTCCCCGACCGCACTTCAACTTCCGGCAGGAAGAGGTGTACTACACGGATCCGGCCCTGCAGCCCTGGACAGCGGATGAATACGACCCGCTGTCGTTCGACCGTCCCGAGCCGCTCAACATGACGGAGGAGAACGGGAGGATCACCGACCCGATGGAGCGCCGCGGCGAGGAACACGTCGCACCGGCCGAATGGCGCCTGCTCGGGTGGCTCGAGCGGGAAGGATTCGGATACGACTACTACGCGGAGACCCAACTCCACTCTGGCGAGATGCCCCTCGACGACTACGACGTGCTGATCATCAGCACCCATCCCGAGTACTGGACAGCCGAGATGTACTACCTGGTCAAGTCGTGGGTGTTCGACGGGGGCGGCAAGCTCATGGTGCTGGGCGGCAACAGCCTCAACTGTGAGGTCGAGTTCCTGGATCCCTCGACGATCACCGTGCGCAACAACGACCACCGCAAGCGACCCGCCAACTACGAGAGCCGTTTCGGGACGAGGCACGAATCCGAGGCTCACCTGACGGGGGTGGTGACCACCCACACCGGCTACGAGACGGGCGCGCCGTACCGGGTGATCGACCCGTCGCACTGGGCCCTGGCGGGAACCGGCCTGGCCGAAGGGGAGGTGTTCGGCACGGAGTCGTTGGACCGGCGAGCCCCCGGAGGAGCATCAGGTCACGAGACCGACAAGCGGACCCCTTCGTCGCCGCCGGGAATCCAGCTCATCGCCAAGGGCACCAATCCGGACGACGGCGGGGCCGAGATGGTCTACCACGAGACTGACAGCGGCGGCGAGGTATTCTCGGTCGGGTCGATTTCCTACACGTGCTCCATAGCCGTCGACGAGATGATCTCGAAGGTGACGCGCAACGTGCTGGAACGGTTCCTCGGCTCCCCATAGGCTCCCTCGGAGAGCACGGACCAGGGTCGTGAGGAGGAGAGCAGCGCGCGCACCCTCGCGCCTCCGTCACACCGAACCGGGCAATCCTCGGCCGACCAGAACGCGAAAAACCTCGCGACGGACCGCTCGTGCGGGCCCACCCCCACCGCCACCTCCGATCTCCCCAGAACGCGTTCCTACAGCCCCCCGAAGAGGTCAGCCCAGCCAAGATGATCCCTGCGCCGATCTGCCCGACGTCCGAGGCAGACCGCTGGTGCATACGGCTATCCAACACTATGCAACGGCTGTGTGACATGATCAACCCCTCCGTTTCCGGAGGCTTCTAGTTGTAGAGAGCGGCGAAGACGGCTACCGACCCATACTCAGGACTCCCACTCGGGGAACGGTTGCTTCCAGTTCTCGTAGATGATCCTGTCCTGGATCTCGGTGGGGATGGTGGGAAGCCTCGTACCCTCAACGATGTCGTTGATGCGCCTGAGCCCGTTGATCACGTTGGTGATCGTCCCCGACGGATAATCGGAGGCCAGCAACAGCTTGTGGTCGACCCCGTACTCCATGGCGGTGACCATCGCCTGCCAGTATCGCCACGGCCGGTAATGCACAGCCGATATGTCAGCGTACATGTTGGGCGACTTGCGGATCAGAGCGACCATGTCCTCCTCCCAAGGATGGCCCAGATGGGCGATGATCATCCTCAAGTCGGGAAACTCCATCGCCACGTCCTCCAGTTGGAGAGGCAGTGCCCAGCGCAGCCGGGCGCGGCTGGGGAACGTGGTGCCCTGATGCCAGATGATCGGGATGCCGTATCCGGAGCACTTGCGGAAGAAGTCCCAGTAGGCGCGGTCGGTGGGGTCGAAATGCTGGTAGGTGGGCCCGAGCTTCAGACCGCGCAGACCGAGATCCTCGACGCAGTGGGTCAACTGGTCGATCGCATCGGGTGCGGTGGGGTTCACGGACGCCCACCCGATCAACTTTTCCGGATGGGTCGCTACGTATTCGGCTACGAGGCGGTTGGGAACGACGATACCCGTGGGTGCGGCCTGAATCCCGAACACCACCACCTTGTCCGCCGGCGCCGAGGCCTCCCAATGGTCCTCAGGCCGCGAGTCGTACGAGTGCAGGTCGAGATGAGCGCTGTGCACCTCGCCCCCGGATTGCTTCATCTTGACCAGCTTGGATGCCAACGCTTCCTGCGCCGCCTCCTCGGACCAGTGGTCCGGGTACCAGCCGATGTGGGTGTGGATGTCGACGATCACTGTTGCACCTCGCTTCCCGGTCGGGCCCGGCTTGTCCCGCGAACCGAATCTGATGCCAGGAGGATCATGGCGCTACCGCCCCGTCCGGACAGCGATCCAAGACGTTGCATCGTCGACCGGAACCGGCAGGGCGCGCCGGCGCGGGGCCTGCCCGCCCGAGTGGTGGCTCATGCGGGAGGCCTCGGGTCGGGCGATCAGATCCTCGCCCACCCCCAGGACTCACGCCGGGTACTCCACTACTGCGCTCCTCTCTGGACGACCCTCATCGTCCAACGGACACCGGCCTACCGCTCCGAGCCGACTCGTCCAACGCCAGCGCGACCTCCAGCGCCGCCCGGGCGTCCTCCAGCGACACGGGCCAATCATGGCTGCCCCGTACCCAGCCCAGGAAGTGGCGGTCCTCGATCGACACCGAACCCGCCATCGTGCCTCCCACGTCGAACAACCCGTGCGTCCTGAGCCAGCGGGTCTCCCCGAGCGAGTAAACCCTGGTCACCGGGTCACGCATCTCGACATATCCGGCTCCGCGGGTACCGAAGACGGCCAGCCGGTAGTCTCCCGCCAGCCCAGACCGGCGGTTCATGACCCAGTTGAACTCCAGCACACCGACTGCTCCACCCTTGAACCGCAGGGTTGCGACAACCGCATCCACCGTTCCCTCGCCCAGAGACGAGGTGGAAGCCGGCATGGCGCATACCCGGTCGATGTCCCCGGCAAGCCAGCGGAGCAGATCGATGTCATGGACGCCGACCTCCACCGGCAGGGTCGTCCGGTGTGCCAGCAAGCGTCCCTCGAACGCCGGAACGTTGCGGCGGGCGCTCATGCTCACCGGATCACCGATCTCCCCACCCTGCACGCTCTTGGCGAGAGCCACGTAGTCGGGCTCGAAACGCATCGTATGTCCGACAGCCAGGCGACCACCCGTTCGGCGGGTGATTCCGATGATCGCATCGGCGTCGTCGAGGTCATGGGCGATCGGCTTCTCGCAGAACACGGGAAGGCCCGCATCAAGGCAGCGGACGACCACCGGAAGGTGCTGCTCCTGCGGGGTGCATACGAAGACCGCTTCGACGTCCCGGGTGGCCAACAGCAGGTCCAGATCGGTGAAGAAGCTAACCCCGGTAGGCAACCTACCCTCCACGTCGGGATCCAGGTCGCAACATGCCACGAGTTCTGCTTCGGGAACGGCGTCCAGCACCTGGGCATGGACCGATCCCATCATCCCGACACCGACCACCGCACAGCGGACGGGCTCCACGCGTACCCTCCTTCCCGCACTTCCACTCGCACGCATCACGCTATCGGCCGTCGGGGACCGGTGCTCGCTCGGCCCGCCTCCCGGTTGACGCCACCAGGCAATTATCCAATAATCATGCCACGCAACAGTGTTGCGATGGGCGCAACACACGGGGAGGGTTGGATGAGGGTACAGGAAGCACTCCGCCGGCATGGACTCCCGTCGGCCGGAACCCCGGCAGGCAGTGACCGCCGTTTCCCCGATGGCGCCGAGTTCCGGATCGAGATCCCGAGCGTCGAGGGTCCCCGTGTGCTGGAAGCCGTCCTGGAACAGGCAGGTCGCTACGACATGACCGTCAACCGAATCTCGCAGGGCAGTGGGGGGATGCTGCTCGAGGAGGGTGAACTCAGGGAAATGGCCGCCATCGGAGCCGAGGCAGGGCTCGAGGTGTGCCTCTTCACCGGTCCCAAAGCCGGATACGATGTCGGCGCGTTCAGCCGGTCGTCCGACGGGCGCAGCCAGTTCGCCCAGATAAGAGGCATGCGCCAGCTTCGCTACGCAGTGGCGGACATCGCCAGGGCTACCGAAGCCGGGATCCGTAGTTTTCTCGTGGGCGATCTCGGGCTGCTGGCGGTTCTCACACGGATGCAAGGGGAAGGCGACCTCCCGAGCGAGACGGTGTGGAAGATATCTGCCTACATGGGGGTTTCGAATCCCGCCTCCATCCGCCTCCTGGAAGACATGGGCGCCGGCTCGGTCAACATTCCGGCTGACGTGACGCTGGAGCAACTCTGGGAGATCCGATCCTCCGCAACCATCCCGATCGACCTATACCTGGAGACGCCCGACAGTATGGGACCGGTCGTCCGAGGCCACGAGATAGCCGACTTCGTCGCGGTCGGCGCGCCGCTTCATGCAAAGATGGGTCTCGCCAACGCGGGTGACGTCTACCCTTCCGGCGGCCACACCCTGGCCACCGCCATTGCCAACGCCCGTGAGAAGGTGCGCCGGGCAGCCATTGCGCTGGAGTGGCTGCAGCGGGAGAGACCGGCCTCGGTCCAATCGAAGCCGCACGCCGAAGGACTCGGCGTGCCGGTCTCCCCATAGCTGGGTCGAAGAGCCCGGACCGGTCGGGTGTCCCATGACGGACTTCCCGATCACCGGCGACCGCCTTCCAACCCACCCGCTTCCGGACATCCTCCTAGGATCACCCTGCAACAGTCACGATTGCGCCGGTCCCGGTGACTCCGAGGTCCCGGTCCGGCCTCCGCCTGAAGGCAGCGCGAGGATGACCCCGTAATGCGAATCCTGTTCGCCGAGTTGACCCGCGAGGAATCGCGTGCCATAGCGAGAGATGGCGTTCTCATCCTGCCGGTCGGCGCTACCGAACAGCATGGGCCCCACCTGCCGGTCGGAACCGATTCGATGGGTGCGGAGTACGTGGCTCGCGCCGCGGCCGCGGCCTTGGCTGACCGGTTCCCGGTAGCCGTCGCCCCGACGCTCTGGTACGGGTCCTCCCCGCACCACCTTCCGTTCGGGGGGACGATGTCCCTGGACGCCGGAACCTTCCTTGCTGTGTTGATGGACCTGGGACGTTCGCTGGCCAGGGCCTCATTCCGCCGGCTATTCATCGTCAACGGCCACGGGGGCAACCACGAACTGATCGGGATAGCCGCCCGGGATCTCGCTCTCGAAGAGGGCATCGAGGTCGCGGCATGCTCGTGGTGGGCCATGGCGCACCACGAGCTGGCCTCGGCGGGGGCCGCCGAGATCGGACGTCTCCCCGGTCATGCCGGCGCGTTCGAGTCTTCCATCGTCCTGGCTCTGGACGCGACGCTCGTCCGGGAGCCACGGCCGCACCGCCCCGAATGGTCGTCGCCCCTCATCGGTACTGTCGATGCTCCGGTACGGATCGAGCGGCCCGGGAGTTGGGAGGCTACCGATGGGTTCACCGACAGTCCCTCGAGAGCCACGGCGGCACTGGGCCGGACGTATCTCAAGATCGGGATCGACAGGCTGACCGAGGCGGTGTCCGAGTTCTACATGGGGTCGAACGCGCCGTGAGGCGTGGGCGGGTGTCACGTAGCGCCCGATGCGGAAGGGAGCAGATATGACAGAGCTGTTCGAACGAGTTTCGGACGCCATCGACACCACGCGGGTAGTCGAACTGGCAAGCGCGCTTTGCAGTGTGCCGTCGGATGATCCACAGGCCGAGGGACCGCGCGCCGAGATCATCGCCGACAGCCTGGATCGCGCGGGTGTCGAAGTCCACATCGCCGATGTCGTCGCAGGACGCCCGAACGTGATCGCCCGGATCCCGGGAGAAGGAAGGCGCGCACCACTCGTGCTGCAGGGCCACATAGATGCCGGGGTGTACCCGTCCGGATGGACCCACGATCCGCACCACCCCTGGCAGGACGGCAACAAGCTGTACGGGGGCGGGATCACCGACATGCTGGGGGCTGTGGCGGCGATGGTGGCCGCCGTCGAGGCCGCCCCGGCTATCGGTCCCCTTCCCGGGGACCTGCTGCTGCACGCCACCATGTATCACGACGGCAGCGGTCTGGGGGCGAAGTACGCCTTGACGACCGAGGGCCCGACCGAGGGCTACGGGATCTGCGGAGAACCGTCGGATCTCAGCATCCACACCGCCAACGGCGGCTGCTTCAAGTTCGAGATCCGGCTGACCGGGACATCCCAGCACGTATCCCGGATGGAGTCGGCCACCGACACGCTCGGTCCCGCGGTCGCCGTCTACGACAAGCTGGTCGGTCACCGGTTCGCGCACGAGCCCGAGCCCCGCCTACCCGATCTTCCACGCGTGCTCATCGGCGAGTTGCATGCCGGGGAGTCACCGGCCGCAGTCGCCGCTTCGGCGACGATCCGAGGGGACCTGCGGTACGTACCGGGCATGAACAGGTCGGACGTCCGCGAGGAGATTCTGGATGTCGTCGACAGTGTCGTCCCGGACGAAGTCGGCCGGCGGGTGCGCATCATCGGTCTTCACCAGCCGTTCCTCGGCGCCACTTCCGGATCGCTCATCGATACCATCACGACCGCGCAGTCCGGGATACTCGGCAGCGTTCCCCGCGTCACCAACGAGCTTCCCGGCCAGGCATTCGTCACCGACGCAGCGGATCTGGTGGCGGCGGGCCTCGAGACCGTCGTGTACGGCGTGGGCGACTGGCAGTATGCACCCGACGAGTGGGTCTACGTCGATCAACTGGCGGGCTCGGCTCGCGTCTATCTGGCCGTCGCCGCTCTGCTCGGCGCCGACTCGTGATCGTCCGAGCCGCATCCACTAGCTGAGTGCGGCACGTATGGTCTTCGACTGCCACACCCACGTCGGGAACCTGGAACACTTCAGTCCCACGTTCGTCGCCGAGATGGTGCGAGCCTGGGGTGAGATGAGATGGCCCGGTGACGACCTCGCCGCCCACCGCGCCGCAATGTCCACGGTCGACGGGGCGATCGTCCTGGCAATGGACGCTCCTGCGGTCGGAATGGTGGTGCCCAACGAGTACGTGAGTTCCTACGTAGCCACCGACCCCGGGAGACTGATCGGGTTCGCCAGCGTGGACCCCAACCGGCCGGATGCCATCGAGCGACTGGAGTCGGCGGTCGAGGAACTCGGGCTCAGCGGCCTGAAGGTAGGACCGATCTACCAGCACTTCGACCCCATCTCACCCCGCGCCATCGAGTTGTTCAGACGCGCCGAACAGCTGTCCCTACCGGTCCTGTGCCACCAGGGCACCACCTTCGTTTCGGACGCTCCCCTCAAATGGGCACGCCCCTTCCTCATAGACGAAGTTGCCCGCCGGTGCCCCGATCTGAAGCTGTTCATCGCCCACCTCGGGCATCCGTGGTGCGAGGAGACGATGGTGGTGATCCGCAAGCACCCCAACCTGTACGCCGACGTGTCGGCGCTGCACACGCGTCCCTTCCAGCTGTACATGGCGTTGCGTTCGGCCATCGAGTACCGGGTCACCGACAAGCTGCTCTTCGGCAGTGACTTCCCCTTCGCCACCGCCGACCAGACCGCGGAGGCGTTGCGCGCCGTCAATGGAGCGGTCGGCGCCGGATGGCCTCCGATACCGGGCGAGGTCATAGAGGGAATCATCCACCGCCCGACACTGCAGATACTCGGACTCGACGAGTAGTGGTCAGCCGGCTATGCCCTGGCGGACACGCACTCGGACAGCGCTTACCGAGACTACAAAACCACCGATCTAATGCTAACAACAGACAACTAGCGACGAGCAACCAGGAACCAACGATCCAGGAGCCGGCTTAAGAGGAGGACTTATGAGGATAGAGCGGATCCGGACCACACCCGTCGCCGTGCCAATGGTCCCGGAGCGGATCATCTCGGGGGCCGCCGGTACACACGACCGGTCTCCTTTCCTGGTCGTCGAAGTGGAGACCGACGCAGGCCTGACCGGTCTGGGTGAGGTGTCTTGCACACCGATTTGGAGCGGCGAGGACTCCACCACGGCGAGCCACGTGATCGACTCATACATCGGACCTGCCATCGCCGGTCTGGACCCTCGGGCGCCGGAGGCCGCCTGGCCGGCCATCGACGGCGCGATCGCCGGTCACACCTTCACCAAGGCCGCCCTCGAGATGGCCCTCTGGGACATCGCCGGGAAAGCAGCCGGCCTGCCCGTCTACAGGCTGCTCGGAGGTCCGGTGATGCCGGAGATCCCCACCAAGTTCTCCGTTACCGGGGCCGCGCCGGACCGTGCGGCGGAGGTGGCCTCGTGGGCGGTCGAGCAGGGATACCCGGCCATGAAGGTCAAGGTGGGCCGGGGCGGGATAGCAGCCGATATCGCCAGGGTGACCGCAGTCCGGGAAGCGATTGGGGGCGATATCGTGCTCGGAGTCGACGCCAACTGTGGCTGGAACCGGGCTGAGGCAGCGATGGCCGGGCGGCACCTGGAGGCGCTGGGAGTCTCCTTCATGGAGCAGCCCGTAGCGAGGCGCGACTACGGCGGGATGGCGGCGGTCAGGCGCCGGGTCGGGATGCCCGTGGTTGCCGACGAGTCCGCAGGCACGGCGGAGGACGCAGCGCTTCTAGCTGTCAACGAGTCGTGCGACATCCTCTCCGTATACGTCGGAATGGCCGGGGGTATCGCTCCCGCCCGCCGCGTGGCAGCGGTTGCAACGTCTTTCGGATTGGGGTGGACGATCGGGAGCAACCTGGAACTCGGCATCGCTCTCGCCGCGCACATGCATATCGCCGCGTCCACCCACGGGTTCGACCACCGTGTCCCGGCCGACATCCTGAGCCCGTTCTACTACGAGGGCGACGTGATCGCCGAGCCGCTGGACGTACGGGCCGGAGTCGCGGTCGCACCTGCAGGTCCGGGGCTCGGCGTCCGGCTGGATAGAGACGCCCTCGCCAGGTACCGGGGCGATCGTTGAACTTACCCTGCACCCAGCTGCGAGGTCCGTGCGCTTGAAGATAGTCCGGATGACCGCGACTCCTGTCGAGGTCCCCAGGCTGGCGCGTCTCCTCCCCAAGACCGCCCACGGCGAGGTTCTTGCAAGCCGCTACGTGCTCCTCGAGATCGAGAGCAACTCGGGAGCGGTGGGAATCGGCGAGGTCACGTGCTCGCCGGCTTGGAACGGTGAGGAGGCATTGGAAACTTCCGGGCTCCTGGCCGGCCCGCTCCGAGCGGTGCTCGTGGGCGCCGATCCGCTCTCGTGGGCCGATGTCTCCACCCGCTTCGACCGGACGATCCGCGGGCGGCCGTTCCTCCGAGCGGCGGTGGAGATGGCGTGCCTCGATCTCGCCTCCCGCCACCTCGGCATGCCCGCACACACCCTTCTCGGTGGGGCCTACCGAACGAGGATCGCCACCAAGATCGTCCTGCCGGCTCGGAAGATCGAGAACGTGAGGACGATGGCCGAGGGACTGGCCGGCCTCGGCATAGTGACGGTCAAGGTAAAGGTCGGGTTGGACGTCGACGACGACGTTGCCCGAGTCTCCACGGTGCGTGACGTGATCGGATCCGATGTGAAGATCACGGTCGACGCCAACGAAGGTTGGTCGCCGCCACAGGCACGTTCAGCCGTGGACCGGCTGTCGGCGCTCGGAGTCGCCGCAGTCGAACAACCTCTCAACCGCCGGGCCTGGTCGGAGTCGGCAGCGTTGCGGCGCGATACCGGCATGCAGCTGATGGGTGACGAATCCATCTGGACGCGAGCGGATGTGATCGAAGCCGCCAGGACCGGAGCCTTCGACATCGTGAGCCTGTACCCGGGCAAGTGCGGCGGGCTCCGCAGGACGGTCGCGCTCTCCGATCTGGCGCACGGCCTCGGTCTGGGGGTTTCCTACGGCTCCAATCTGGAACTGGGGATCGGCGCCGCCGCCATTGCGCACACTGCAGCCGCCACCCGGCACCTCAGTTCGGTGGTTCCGGCGGACCTCATCGGTCCCCTCTACTTCGAGTCGAGCATGGTGGAGGATGCAGGATTCGTGGCGTGGGACGGCGCCACCGTACCTTCGGGCCCCGGTCTCGGGGTACGTCTCGACGGAGCGGCGTTGGAGCACTACCGGATCCCCATGTGACAGGTTGGAACCAGGTGACTAGCTCCTTGCCTCTAGACGAGTAGTTCCAAGGGATCGGACCGGCAAGGATTCCCTTGCCATCGGTGAACAACAGCACAACACACCTCTTACCTACTACTCCTGGGTTCTTCGCACGGGCTCCGAATCCTTCCGATCGTGAAAGCCGCGCGAGACGTGACTCGGAACAGGGATACCACCACTGAGGCAGGTAACTTGACCCAAACTATCGCTGACAACTGACCAATGCCAGAACTGGCAACGACAGCCTTGGGAGGATACCGGACAGCCGAGACATTCCCCCGCGTAAGCCGTTGGGCGCGGATCATGACGCTCCGCGCCTGAGCACCGTCCGATGGTGGCAACTCCACCGAGCCAGCTATGGAAACCATCTTGATAGCCCCCGCAGATCACTTGACGCTGTCGAGTGACCCTGACGACAATGATCAACGCAAAGCAGTTGCGCTAGGCGCAACATCGTACGCAAGGTGGAGACTGGTATCTCCACGGAGGAGGACGCGATGGCGATACGAGGACGGGCGATCACCGCGGTCATGGCTCTGCTCCTTGTCGCCGCCGCATGCGGCGACGACGAACCGGCACCGACCACGGCCGCGGCTACCACAGCCGCGCCCACAACTGCAGCCGCTACCACCGCGGCACCCGCCGAGGAGATGAGCGCCTGCGAAGGCGCGACGCTCAGCTTCATCGGGCTCGACGGCGAGGCCGGAGAGGTGGAACTCGAGGCATGGCGGGAGGAGAACAACGTAGCTCTCGAAACCCATTGGCCCGGGAACTGGCCGCAGTTCGTCACCGCCATCAAGGTAGGCGATGTCTACGACTTGGCCACGATCGCCTACTTCCAGGCCCAACGCCAGATCGAGGCCGGTCTCTTCCACCCTATCGACACCAGCCGGCTCTCGAACTGGGACAAGATGTTCGCGGGCCTGCGCGAGAACGTATCGCTGCGCGGCGCCGACGGTCAGGTGTACGGCGTACCGATCGCCTGGGGTGACGGTCCCTACATCTATCACCCCGGACGCGTCCCCAACCCGCCTGTGTCGATCATGGAACTGGCCGAGCCGGAGTGGGAAGGCCGCTTCACCCTGTTCGACTCGGCGATCTGGCTCTTCTCGATGCTGGCCGTCGCGCTCGAGTTCGACGACGGGGTCGGTGAGTTGACCTACGTCACAGACGAGCAGATGGAGTCGATCAAGGAAGAAGCGATCAAGATCGTGAGAAACGCAGCGGGATTCACCAATGGCTACCGCGAGGCCACCGACGTGATCGTCGCCGGCGATTCCGACCTCAACATCAACGGTTGGGAAGCGATGCTCACCTGGGCGGAGGAACAGGGTGAGACCCTCGACTTCGACTTCTTCGTGGAGTCTGGCGGAGGCGGCTGGTGGGACGGTCTCGCCATTCCCGTCACCGCAGACGACATCGACTGCGCCTACGAGTACATCGACCTGATGATCTCCGACGAGATCAACGCCCAGGTGGGCGAGAACCTGGTGTCGGGGGTCGTCAACGAGGTTTCGGCCGAGTTGGCCGGGCCCGGCGCCCAGATCTACGACTACGACCTGGTGCGGCCGGAAGTTCCGGCGGTGTCATTCCGGGACCAGTCGCCACCCGAGGACGACGAGGCCGAGGAAGGCATCGCATCGTATTCCGACTGGCTCGAGACCTGGGAGGAAGTCAAGGCAGAGCTGTAGAGGCGCACCGGCGCTCAGGTATATCCTGACCAAGTGACAGATCTGACCGGAGAACCTCCGCGGATGGACGACTCGGTGTCGTCCGCCGCGGGGGTTCTCGTCCGCAAGCGGCGCCGCGACCGGGTGGTGGCATGGCTCCAGTTGCTGCCGGGGTCGGCGTTCTTCATCGCCTTCTTCCTATTACCCCTGCTGGGTTTGCTGGCGATGAGCTTCTTCAGCCTGGTGGACTTCGAGCCGGTTGTGGACTTCACCATCTCCAACTATGCGGAGGTCCTGACCAGCAGCGTGCATGCCAGGCTGGCGCTTAGAACGGTACAGGCGGCGACGATCGTCACCGCCATCGTCCTGATAGTCAGCTTCCCGTTCGCCTACACGTTGAACTTCGTTTTCAGGAAGCACCGCCAGATCCTGTTCTTCCTGGTTCTCGTCAGCCTGTTCGGCGGATACATCGTCCGCATCTATGCATGGAGGAGCATCCTCGGGAACCAGGGGGTGATCAACCAGGGTCTCATGGCGCTGAGCATCGTGGACGAACCCGTGAGGCAGCTCCTCAACAGTATGTACGCGGTGGGAGCATCCCTGGTCAACTTCCTAATCCCGCTGGGGGTTCTCCCGATTTACGCAGCGATGCAGAACGTCTCACCGGGATTGGCCGAAGCCGCGCGGGACCTCGGCGCGTCGCGAATCCGGGCCGCACGCCAGATCGTGCTGCCCCTCTCGATGCGGGGGGTGCGAGCGGCGGCCGCATTCGTGTTCATCGCCACGCTCGGTGAGTGGGTTACCCCCCGACTCCTCGGGGGAACCGAGGATCTTCTCATCGGCAACCGTATCGAGTACTACTTCGGGTCCTCGCTGGAATGGCCGGCTGGAGCCGCGCTGGCCATCACGTTGATCGTAGGAATGGGCGTTGCCGCGTACGCGATCATGACACTTATGAAGCGGTTGGCTAGATGACCGCGACCACCGCATCTCCGCCGTCGCCCGGAGGTTGGCGGAGGGGTCTCGCCAAGCTTCGGCGGCGTCCGATCACTTCGGCGGGCTTCGTGGGAGTGGTGATCATCTACCTGTTCGCTCCTCTGATCGTGATGGTCGCCTTCTCGTTCAACTCCTCCCCCCGGCTCAGCTTTCCGTTCGCCGGCTTCTCCCTGCGATGGTACGAAGAGATATTCACCGACACCCTGGTGCTCCGGGCCTTCCGTAGAAGCCTTCAGGCCGCGGTGGTGACGGCCGGGATCACAGGGGTACTGGGACTGCTGGCCGCACTCGGAATCCTGAAGATCGCGAAGCGAGCCAGAGGATTCATCCTGGCCATCTCGGCGGTGCCCCTCGCAGTGCCCGGGCTCCTGTTCTCGATTGGATTGGCGATCATGTACCGACAGGTAGGATTCGACCGCTCTATCTGGGCGGCGACCCTCGGACATGCCCTGATCGCGCTTCCTTTCGTGTTCCTAGTGGTCGGCGCCTCGCTCGAACGGTTCCGATTCACGCTGATCGAAGCCGCCCAGGATCTCGGCGCAACGCGCTGGCATGCGTTCCGCACGGTCACGCTTCCACTGATCCTGCCGGCTGTTCTGGGTGCGATGATGCTCGCTGCAGCCATTTCCATCGATGACTTCGTGATCGCGTTTTTCACGGCCGGGCAGGACAAGACACTGCCTCTCATCATGTACGGAAGGGTTCTGAAGGGCATCGACCCCACCCTGAACGCGATCGGTACAGTGATGCTCGTGCTGACCACCAGCCTGGCCTTCATGGCCGCGCGCCGGACGACCATCGGTGAACGATGAGCGACACATCAAGCCACGCCGAACCTCCCGCCATCCGTCTCGATGGGGTGACCAAGCGCTTCGGAGGAGTGATGGCGGTCGACAACGTGACGCTCGAGATCGAAGAGGGCGAGTTCTTCTCGCTGCTGGGGCCGAGCGGCTGCGGCAAGACCACGACGCTTCGCATACTGGCCGGTTTCGAGACACCCGACGAGGGTTCCGTCTACCTGCGGGGCGAGGACGTGACGCTGGTCCAGCCCAACAGGCGGGCTACCAACATGGTCTTCCAGAACTACGAGTTGTTCCCGCACATGACTGTCTTCAACAACGTTGCCTACGGCCTCAAGCTCAAGAAGGTTCCGAAACGGGAGATCACGCACCGGGTCAACGAGATGCTCGAGGTGGTCGGTGTGGGCGGGCTCGGCAAGCGGGCGGCCGATCAGCTGTCGGGTGGCCAGCAGCAGCGCGTCGCCCTCGCCCGGGCGCTCATCAACCGTCCGGCGGTACTCCTGCTCGACGAACCCCTGAGCGCGCTCGACGTGAAACTTCGCAAGCGAATGCAACTCGAACTCAAGTCGATCCAGGAGACGCTCGGGACCACGTTCGTCTACGTAACCCACGACCAGGAGGAAGCCCTGCTGATGTCCGACCGCGTCGGCATCATGGACCAGGGTGTCTTGCTGCAGGTCGCCGCACCTCGCACGATCTACGAGCAACCGGCCGACGACTTCGTTGCCGACTTCGTCGGGACACTGAACGAACTCACCCTCAGGATCGAGAACCTCGACGGCACAAGAGGGCTGGTGGCCACCACCGACCGGGAGAGGATCTGGATAGACGTTCCCGGCGGATGCTCCATAGGCCAGACCGTTAGGTTGGCCGTCCGACCCGAAGCGCTCAAGATCACTCCTCTGGAGCGCTGGGATGGGGCGACCGATCTCAGCTACGTCGACGGGAGCGTGTCCGACGTCATCTATCTAGGCCCCTTCACGCAATTCCTCATCGAGAGCGACCGTCTCGGGCGCGTGGTCAGCCAGCAGGTGAGCGATGCCACAGCCGCAGCGATCCGACCCGGTATGCAAGTAATCGTCAGCTGGCACCCAGACACGGCATTCATGCTGGCCGGGCCCGCGGTCTGACACTCGATGGCGGGTAACAGCGGCCAAATCCCCTCCATCGGCCGCGACATCGTCGGCTACAGCTACACATCCGAGAAGGCTCCTCGCCTGGCCGTCGAGCCGGGCGCGACCGTCCGGTTCGAGACGTGGGACGCGCGGGCCGGCGCGCTTCTCGACCGCGAAGCCGGACGGCCGTTCGGGTTGCCGCGACCCACACCCGGACGGGGCAACCCGTTGACCGGTCCCCTGGCGGTAAGGGGCGCCCAACCCGGCGATGCGCTCCTGGTGACGATCGAGGGCATAGAGTGCATCTCTCCCGGATGGTGCGGAGGGCACGCGCACGTGGGACCCCTCCCACCTGGCCGTGTTCCTCGCCCCCGCGGGCGGGTATGCACGCACGACGGCGAGTTCGTCCACTTCGCCGAGGACGTGCAACTACCCCTCGCTCCGATGGTCGGCTGTATCGGGACCGCGGTGCCCGACGACCCACCGAACGCTGGGCTTCCCGGCAGGCACGGCGGCAATCTGGACCATCCGGTCGTCGCTGCGGGGGCGGTCGTCCATCTCCCGGTCTTCGTCGACGGAGGGCTCCTATACATCGGCGACGTTCACGCCACGCAGGGTGATGGTGAGCTCTCGGGAATCGGGTTGGAAATCCCGGCCGAAGTCACAGTGACAGTCGACATCGACCGCGGCCGGGCCCTCAGATGGCCGTGGGTCGTGAACGAGGAACGCGTGATCGTCATGACCTCCGCCCTCGAGTTTGCGGATGCCAGGCGGGAGGCCGTTGAACAGATCGTCCGAGTCCTCGAGACACAACTCGGCTACGAGCCGGCAGATGCTCTCGGCCTCATCTCCATCGCGGGCGACCTACGGATCGGCCAGGCCTTCGGCGGGATGGAGATGACCCTGCGACTCGAGATGCCGAGTTCACTGGGCATCTCGCCCGGATAGGAGGACGGTCCAAGTCGAACGCTATCTGATTTTGCTTCGGGGCATCAACGTCGGACGCCACAATCGGGTACCGATGGCGAAACTCAGGTCAGAGTTGGCCGGCGCGGGCTACTCCGACGTGGTGACGGTTCTAGCGACCGGGAACGTGATCGTTTCGAGCGAATCGCACCGTCCCGACGAGGTCGCCGCCATCGTGCGGCGGTTGATCAGCGACGCGTTCGGTGTCAAGGTTCCCTGCGTCGCGCGAACCGCGAGCCAGGTTCGCCGGGTGCTCGATCACAATCCGTTGCGCGATGTCGCCTCCGACCCGTCGCTCTACCTCGTGAACTTCCTCTCCGAGGAACCCGATCCCTCGGTGGTGGAGGCGTTGCTGGCCGAGGACCGCAGCCCCGAGGTCATCGCGATCGAGGGTACAGAGGCGTACGTCTGGAGCCCCCATGGTGTCCGGGCCATGACCCTCTCGTATGCGTACCTCGAAAAACGGCTCGGCGTCGTAGCCACAGCGCGCAACTGGAACACCATGAAGAAGATCGCCGCCAAGCTCTGACTCGACTCGCTCGCAATTCAGCAGCATCTAGACGCACCGCGCCACGACGGCGATGTGTTGGCCCTGCTGTACGGGCGCTCGCCATGCGGCGGCTATCAGATAGCCTTCCACGCCGGCGCGCACCTGCCAGGGATCGTCGTCGATGCGATTGAAGTCGTGAAGCAGACCGATCACTTGGCCTTCGACGACACCCGACCCGCACTCGAGGAGGGGTTCGTAATGTCCCGGCCACGGAGCCGGCACATAGCATTCGCCATCGACCGCCTCGACCACCTGCTGCGTTCCGGCCGCGTGGTGGGCTATTCGGTCTATGCCGACGTTCATCTGACCGGCGAGGACCGCGGCGGCGACCACGCCGTGACGGGCGTAGCGAATGCCATCGGGGCTCACCGCGGCACCCCAACCGAACTCACCTCCCACCGAGATCTTCCCGGCTCGCTCGGCGTCGCTGGTCAGCAGGCCGGGAGTCCGGTCCTGGTAGGTGAGAATGAAAGGCACACCGAACCACCGGGCCATCTCGAGCATCGACGCCGCCTGATGCGCGTCGGGAACGCGATGGAAGCTGGTGAGGGCCGCGAAACGGGCCACGTCACCCCCGGCGTGGAGGTCGATCACAACATGCACGTGAGGCCAGATACTGGTTCGTACGAAATCGGCGATGCGGTGCGTGATCCCGGCGAGGGCCTCGGAACGACCGGCTTCGTCGACGAAGGCTCGGTTGAGGTTGACACCGTCAGCGCCCACACTCTCCCGCCTGCCAGACCGGAAGGCCGGAGGATTCAGGACGGGAACCAGCACGACCCGCCCGGTCACCGTTGATCCGTCGATCGCCCGGAGTAGGTGCTTGAGAGCTACCGGGCCCTCGTACTCGTCACCGTGCGTGGATCCGAACGCAACTAGACCCTCCCCTTCCTGCGCGCGGGACCCGACCCAGACTGTGAGCGGTATCAGCCACTCACCCCAGATGGAGTCGTGTGGAAGGGCTACCCAGTAGTCACGGCGCCCGGGCGATTCGAGATCCAGGCGGCTGGGGTCAACCATCTGCCTAGCCACGCACCCTCCCGGACTCCGGAGTCGAAGCGCCTCGTGATCGCCCCTGGCCGGCATATCCCTGGGCGAGCCCCCTAGTTGACACGGTGGTGCTCAACGAACTCGAGGTCGACGGATACGCCCAGCCCCGGCGCGTCCGGTACCGACAGCGTGCCGTCCTCGTTCAGAGACATCGCCCCTCCGGTCACGCCGCGGCTCAGGCGACTCTGCGCCGCGTTGAACTCCACGTAGCGCCCACCGGGCAGGGTCGACATGAAGTGGAGGCTGTAGGCATGGAGAAGGTCGGAGATCCACGAGTGCGTGATCACATCGACGTCACGCTCGGCAGCCATCGCAGCAACCCGGGTCGCGACCGTAAGGCCACCACAGCGGGTGAGATCCGGCTGCAGGATGTCGACGCAGCCGCTATCGAGGTACCGCTCGAAGTCCCATCTCGTGGTGAGCTGCTCCCCGGCTGCGATCGGAACCGGGCTCCGCTCCCGCACGTAGGCATAGTCCTCGACGTGCTCGGGATGAATGAAGTCCTCCACCCAGACAGGGTTGAATGGGGCAACCCGCTCGCACAACTCCAGGTTCTCCCGGCGCGTTCGAGACCGCAGGCTGTCGGACCATCCGATGCCGTACCAGCCGGGGTCGACCATGAGATCCCTGCCGGGTCCCAACGCCTCCCGGATCGCGGCGAGGATCTCGACATCGCGACCGGGGTCCTCGCCGAAAGGACCCCAACCGAACTTAGCCGCCCGGAAGCCAGCTTCGACGAACTTGCGGGCTGTCCGGTAGTTGTCCTCTGGGTCGTCCCAGAAGAGACTCGACGCGTATGCCGGCAGCGCCCCCTGTCGGCGACCGCCGAGCAAATCGCAGAGCGGAGTCGCAGCGGCTTGGGCCTTGATCGACCACAGGCAGTTGTCCACCGCTGACATACAGTGCAACGCTATCCCCCTGCGCCCGTAGTAGGCGGTCCCGACGAACATCTTGTTCCAGAGTCGTTCGATGTCCGCCGGATCCTCGCCCACGAGGATGTCCCTGAGGGTGTGGAAACCCAGCGGACCCATGCTCACACCCTGGACTATCGAGGGAGCCGCGGTGGAGAGCGTCTCCACCTCGGACCATCCCACGAGACCTTCATCGGTCTCAAGCCGTATCAGTGCCAGCCAGTCGCCCTGGTCGGTCGCGTCGGCTTCACTCCTGCGCGCCCCGTAGGTCTCTTCGCCTCGCAGCAGGATGCACTCAACGTCGGTGATACGCACCGGTCGGCCGCCTTTCCACTCCGCGCCCGGTGACCTGGCAGATTGTCCCACACCTGCCGGTACCGCACTCTGTCACGCGCCTCAAACCCGGTGGGTGGATGGCCGCCGGGAGCGATCCCGGTCAGGTGTCGACAGCGGCTCGGAGCAGGTCGAAGAGGCGGTCGACTTCGGCGGTGGTCTCCCGATCGAGGCGGAAACCCACCGGACCGCGAACCCGGGCGGTATCGAATACGCCCTGCCTGACGAGCAGGTGCTTCTCCACGGCTATGAATGAGTCGAGTCCGGTCTGGATGGACACGAGTGAGGTCAGGGGTCCGTTGACGGCATTGATCCGGTCCTCGTCACCCCTCTCGAGGGCATCCCATAGGGCGACGATCGCCCAGCAGACCTCCGCTCCCGGCATGGAACCGACGATTCCACGCCTGTAGCTGTCGACCAGAGCTATCCCACCCGACCCTTCGAACACCCGGGCCCGCCCGCCCGTGGCCTCACGCAGCGCGGTGAGCCGGGGGCCGACCGGGACCGCTTCCGGTTTGAACAGCACCCGACGGTCGTACTCGTGGAGTAGTCGGGCCTGGAGCGCGATGGGCATGGGACGACCCACGTATCCGCTGGCATCCTGTACGACCAAGGGCAGTTCGGTGGAGTCGAGCAGGGCCCGGTAGTAGTCCGCCAGCTGGTCGTCGAGGCAAGGAACGGTCGTGGGAGGGATCGCCATGATGGCCGACGCTCCCATGCTCTGGGCATGCAGGGCGTAATCGACGGCCACTTTGGTGCTCTCCGCCCCGACGCTGATGATCACCGGTCCATGCGGGAGACCGATCTCGCATGCCATCTCAGCGAGAAGCCGGCGCTCCCCGCTTGACAGCCTCAAGGTCTCCGACACCATCGCCATGACGATGCCGTCCACCCCATGCCCGTACATCCAACGAATCTCGGTCTCCAGTACGTCCCGATCGATCGAGTCGTCATCACGGAAAGGTGTCTGGAAGACCGGGAAGACCCCGGACAGTGCCTCCGACCGCCCCGAAGGCTCCGATCCGGCGCCCGGGCCGTTCAACGGAGGCATCCCTCGCATATAGGGCCCGGACGCCGTTCGTCGCAGATCACGGAGCGATCACTCCGTCCGGATAACGGTCGAAGACCTTGACGTCATGAATGGGCACGATGTGCTGGGCGGTGTTCCTCACCCTCTCGTAGCATTCCAATGCCTCGTACATGTTCTCGCACAGTCCGAGCATCTCACCGTCCTCCACGTTTTCGTAGAAGAAGTAGGAGTCCGAGATCGCCACAGTGCCCACCGCGGTGTCGACCTCGACCACGATCGACTCGCGATGGTGGGCGCCGGACCACCACGTTCGGAGTCCGGGGGCGATCTCGTCCTCATCCTCCAGCAGCCTTACCCGATCCCAACTGTCAGTGACGAGATCCACCAAGGTGTCCTTCGGGATCGACCTCCAGCGATCGTCGTGGGGGTGATCATGGGTGGTGTGGAAGTGAATCCAGCCCCGCTTGGCGATGCAGACCTGGGCAGTCCCGAACAGGTGGAGCGTGCCGGTGGTGTATAGCTCCAGGGGTGTCAGCAGGAGGTGGGTTATGTCGTCCGGCGTCAGGCCGACGGTCTCCAGCGCACCGATCATGTAGTGCTCCGGTCGCCGCTTGAGGTCACCTTTGGGAGCATCGTGGAGGTACCGCATCGACGGCCACCCCTCCTCCACCATCGTGGTGTCGTCGGGAGGCGAGGCGTTCACGAGCGCAGTGATGTCACCTCCTTGTACAAGCGTTACGTTGAACCCCAGGGGGTAGATCTCGTCCCAGCGGCTCATCCAGAACACCTCTGGCCCTGCGATCAGCGACTCGCCCACGCTCAGAACCCGTACCGAATACTCCATGCTCTCTCCTCTCGCGTGTGCCAGGTTGCCGGATGGCTGCCATCCGCCGATGGCCGTCCCGACGATCATCAGAGGGTAGGTAACTTCGGCGGATCCGGTTGCCGCTTCTGGGCTCTGGCCATCCGGGTTTCCGCGCGGTCGGCTCACACGCCGAAGGTCCACCCTTCGACGGCTTGGTGGATCGATCCCCGATGGATGCTCGCCATGGCCCCCAGTTCCCCCTCGTGTATTCCGGCACTGATGCTCGGCCCGATATGCGTAAGCACCAGGTCATCCACACCGGCGTCGCGGGCCATCCGGGCTGCTCCCAGGGTCCCGGTCTGCCCTGTGGCCTCGCCGTTGGCGGCCATCACACCCTCCTCGTCCCAGCACATGGAGATGAGGACATCGGCTCCCCTCGACAACTCGACGACCTCGTCGCAAGGTTCCGTGTCGCCTGTGTAGACGACCGAGCTGGAGCCGGCCGTTATCCGGTAGGCGTTGCAGTCGAGATACGGCTGTACGTGGCGGGCAAGTCCCGGAAGGAACTCGATGTCCCCGATCGTGAAGGGTTGGTCCGGATGCACGTCCCTCACTTCGGGTTCGGGCGGCAGGCGGGGCAATTCCCCGCCACGGTTGAGGAACACGGCATGGCTGGCCGGTGCCTCCATCCGCGCGTTGAGATCGGGCCAGAAGGCTCCGACATCCCGACCGAACAGCTTCCTGACGAAGCCAGTGGTGGGCGGCGGGCCACAGATCGAGAGCTCGTCGATAAGCCCGGCGCCCTGATCCCACCTGCTCAGGAAGAACCCCGGGAACCCGGCTGTGTGGTCGAAGTGGTGATGGGTGAACACCACGGCATCCACATCCGTAGGTCCCAAACCCGCTTCCACCAGACGGCGGGTCGTTCCAGGACCCGTGTCCACCAGCACCGCGCTGGTGCTGCTCCTCACCAGGATCGCCGTACCCCACCTGGCCGGAGTAGGAGTGGGCGTCCCCGCCAAGAGAACCGTGACCGTCAGATCGAAGCCCACTACCTCGCCAGCGGTCCGATGAGCCTCATCGGGGAGTTCGATCAGTCGGGCAGCCACTTCCGCCTCCTTCCTAGCGACACGGCAACTGTCCCGGCCACCTGCTCGGCCACCCCGTCCTGGGCTGGTCTTGCCACCGCCGGGTTTGGTGCTGCGTCGCAGTATCCATGGTGCGGCGCCAACTACCTCGCCGGCGCACCCTCGGTGTGTCAGCCGTCTAGCTCGACGATGTCGACCGGTCTTCCTTCCTCGATCGACCTGTCCATGGCGAGCGCCGCCACCAGGGCAGCGCGAGCGTCGCCGAGTGTCAACGGCCAGGCCCGCCCGTCCCGCACCCGGCCGAGGAAGAAGGCGTCCTCCGAAGGAAGAGCCCCGTAGGGAACGTCGTTCGGGTACGAGTAGTAGCCGGAGTGGATGTGTTCGAGACCATCCACGCTGAACACCACGGCCGGAGAGTCACGGGTCTCCACGTACGCGCTCCCCCGCGTTCCGAAGACCGCCAGACGGTGGTCACTGCGGAGTCCCGAGTCGAAGGGCAGGATCCAGTTGTGGTCCAGAGCGCCGACAGCCCCCGAAGCGAACCGCACGGTGGCCACTGCCGCATCCGGCCCGGGCCCGACAACACCGTGTTGCGCGGCCTCCGCGTAGACCCGCTCGATGTCCCCTACCATCCACCTCATCACATCGAGGTCGTGAATCGCCATCTCCTGCGGTACGGTCGTACGTCCCGAGATGATCCTGCCCTCGTAGTCGGGCGCGTTCCATCGAGCCGACGCGTGCACGATCTCGCCGAGCCTTCCCTCATCCACCGCCCGGTGGACCGCCACGTAGTTGGGATCGAAGCGTAAGGTATGGCCAATCACCAGGCTCCCGGCGGTCGACTCGTCGAGCTCCATCATCCGGTCGGCGTCGTCGAGCGAAGACGCAAACGGCTTTTCGCAGAAGACATGCAACCCGCGGATCATCCCCTGCTCGACCACCGGCAGATGAACCTGTTGTGGCGTGCAGACCCAGACAGCCTCGAGACCATCTGTATCGAGAGCTTCATCCAGGTCAGCCGTGAACCGGGTCTCAGCAGGTACGCCCGAAGCCGCGGCCGGATCCGTGTCGCAGACCACGGCAAGATCGGCCATCGGGTTCGAAGCCAGGATCTTGGCGTGTTCACGACCGATCATCCCATGACCGACGAGTGCACATCGGACTGGCTGCATTCTCTCATCCCCTCGTCGCCCGATGGACAGTTGGCAACAACGGTCGGCGCAACACGGGCCTGGGCCATCGACGCGGATGGTCCGCGGATCGCTGACCGTCTGTTGAGTAACTGTTGATTCTAATGATGGTGGCCAGAACCTGAGGATTAGCCTTGAAGTAGATCACAGCCGCGAGGACCGATGCGCCAGATACCAACCCGACCGGACGCCTCACGGCCTGACATGGCCGGCGTCCATGCCGTGACCGAGGCCGAGTACCTGGCAGATCTGGCGTCGTCGGATCTGATAGCTGGGCGTGAGAGGACGGAACGGGGAGGTCCTAGCCGGTGAAACCCCCTCGGTTCCGATACGCGAGACCGGGTTCCGTGGAGGAAGCTGTTCGCACTATCGCCGAAGCCGGCGGGTACGCCCAGCCACTCGCGGGAGGGCAGAGCCTGGTGCCGCTGCTGAACTTCCGTCTCGCGCACCCCGCCCTGCTGGTGGATCTCAACTTCCTCGATCAGCTGACAAGTATCAAGGAGGACGACGGGTGGCTTCTCCTCGGATCGATGGTACGGCTCCGAGCGGCCGAGACCTCTGCAGTCGTTGCATCTGCCTGTCCACTCCTCGCCGCGGCCCTGCGCCACGTCGGGCATCTGCAGATCAGGAACCGCGGTACGGTCGGGGGGAGCATCGCACACGCCGACCCGGCGGCCGAACTGCCCGCGTTGATGGTGGGGCTCGAGGGGCAGATCGTCGTGCAGAGTGTCAGAGGGCGTCGTGTCATAGAGGCGGCGGACTTCTTCCTGGACCCGTTCATCACTTCCCTGGCGAGTGACGAGTTGGTGGTGGAGCTCAGACTTCCGAAGCTTCCAGATAACAGAACATCCTTCACAGAGTTCTCACAGCGATCCGGAGACTTCGCTCTTGCCGGCGTCGGAGTGTCCATCTCGTACGATCACGGCCACGTAACGAGTGCCCGCATGGGAGCATTGGGAGTCGGTCCGACGCCGGTCAGACTCAGGGAAGCTGAACAAGTGCTCGTCGGCAGCCCCTTGTCCGACGAGGTGATCGAGAACGCCGCAGCCGTCGCCAGTGGCGAAGTCGAACCGCTCGAGGACATCCATGGCGATAGCAGCTACCGAAGGGAACTGCTCGCCGTTCTCCTCTCACGTTCGCTCAAGGAGGTGAGGGCATGACCTACCAGCATGAAGACGGCAATGGCCTCGGTATCGAAGAGTTGGACATCACGCTGGATGTCAACGGCGAAACGGCCAGTTCCACCGTGCCGGTCAGAATGCTCCTGTCCGACTTTCTCCGCGATGAGCTCGGCCTGCGCGGTGTCCGAGTCGGATGCGAACACGGAGTCTGCGGCGCTTGCACCGTCGTGCTGGACGGTGCCGCGGTCCGTTCCTGCATTCTGCTGGCCGTCCAAGCAGATGGCGCAGACGTGACGACCATCGAGGGCCTGACACCGGACACCGGCCTGGGTGTTCTCCAACAGGCCTTCAGCGACAATGACGGCCTGCAGTGTGGGTTCTGTACGTCTGGTTTCATCGTGACCCTCTCGTCCCTCGACCCGGACGACTTTCCGGGAGATGGCGGGATATTGGAAGCGATATCGGGCAACCTCTGCCGATGCACGGGCTATCGAGGCATAGTGGATGCCGTTCGGTCGGCTTGGGGAAGGTAGCTGCCTGGTAAACCGCCGGGAGGTGCGTGATAAGCTCAAGCCGGTATCGGCCACCAGTCCATTCGGCCCAATCCATGCGGCTATGTCAGGCCGATTCAGAGGGAGGAATCATGGAAATGCGCCGTATCCGGAAGATGCTCATCCTGTTGGCGTGCTTCATGCTGGTGGCGACGGCCTGCGGCAACGACGGTGAAGCCGGGACGACCACCGCCGCGCCCGCGACAACAGCAGCCCCCACCACAACCGCGGCACCCGCCACGACAGCAGCCCCCGCAACGACGGCAGCCCCCACCACAACCGCGGCACCTGCTCCGGCGGAGACCTCCGAGCCGCTGAAAGTCGCCTTCATCCTCCTCGGAAACCCTGCCGATGGCGGGTGGAATCTGGGCCACGACCTCGGTCGGCAGGCAGTGGAGGCCGCATTCGACGACCGCGTGGAAACCACGGTGAAGGAGAGCGTCCCCGAGTCGCCTCAGGTCGTCCAGGTGATCGACGATCTCGTCGCCGATGGAAACACGATGATCTTCGGGACATCGTTCGGCTATATGGACTTCATGCTGGAGGCCGCCGAGAAGTATCCGGATGTGCGGTTCGAGCACGCGACGGGCTACAAGACGGCGCCGAACATGGCCAATTACACGGGAGCCCAGGAGGACTCCAAGTATCTGGCGGGCATGGCAGCTGGAGCAGCTGCCGAAAACGGCAAGCTCGGATACGTGGCTCCATTCCCGATCCCCCTGATCATCAAGGCAGTCAACGCGTGGGCGCTCGGAGCCCAGGCAGTGAATCCCGACGCCACGGTCGAGGTGGTATGGCTCAACTCCTGGTTCGATCCGGCTGCGGAACGCCAGGCTGCCGAAAGCCTGATCGCAGACGGTGCTCAGGTGGTGGGACACAGCCAGGACACGCCATCGGCTTGCCAGGCAGCGGAAGCGGCAGGCGTGTTCTGCACCGGCAACACGACCGATCAGGGCGAGTTCACACCCGGCGCGTGGCTCACGGGCGACGTGATCAACTGGGGCACCTACTACGTCCTGCGGGTCGGCCAGGCCTTGGACGGCACCTGGGAGACTGGCGCGTTCTACGGGACGATGGCCGACGGTGTCATGGAGATAGCTCCGTTTGGCGAAGCAGTGGATGAAGACACCCGAGCGCTCATCAACGAGACCCGCGACGGCATCGCAGATGGGAGCTTCTCCTACTTCGTCGGTCCGATCCGCGATCAATCGGGCGAGCTTCGCGTTCCGGACGGAACGGCGATGACTTTCGAGGAGATCGTCACCATGGACTGGTTCGTTGAAGGAATCCTCGGTAGCCCGACGGGTTGACATAGCGCGTTCCCGGAGACCGCGCACCGATCATTCGACCGAGCCGCGACGGCGTTGTGGTTGAGAGGCGAGCCTTGAGCGCAGTCGCCGACGATGAACTCGCGTTACATCTGGAAGGAATAACCAAACGCTTTCCGCGTGTGGTCGCGAACGACCGAGTCGACTTCGATGTGCGTCGTGGCGAGGTTCATGCCCTTCTGGGCCAGAACGGAGCCGGAAAGTCGACGCTGGCGCACATTGTCAGCGGTCTATACCGCCCCGATCAGGGGGTCATACGGCTGTTCGGGAAGCGGGTGGAGATGAAGTCACCCGGCGAAGCACTGGACCGTGGCATCGGCATGGTGCATCAGCACTTCAGACTGGTTCCCTCTCTCACCGTTGCGGAGAATGTCGTGCTCGGCCACGAGAAGGCCGGGCGTCTGTTCAAACTGACCGAGAGCGACCTCCGATCACGCGTCGCCGACCTGTCGGCGAGACACAACCTGCCCGTCGACCCCGGCACTCCCGTCTGGCAACTCTCAATAGGCGAGCAGCAGCGTGTGGAGTTGTTGAAGGCCCTCTACCGGCAAGCACGAATCCTCATTCTCGACGAGCCGACGGCCGTTTTGACGCCGCAGGAGACGGACTCTCTCTTCGACACGGTTCGTGACATGGTGGACCGGGGCAGATCGGTCATCCTGATCTCGCACAAGCTGGACGAGGTCATGGCGGTGTCCGATCGGATCACCGTGCTCAGAGAAGGGAAGAAGGTTGGCACCTGGCGGACGGCCGATGTCGACGCGCGTAGCCTCTCACGCATGATGGTCGGTCGGGACATCAATCTGTCTCGCAAGCCGCCCGAAGGCGTGCGCCCACCGAGCGTGACCCCTCTGATCGAACTGTGCGGGGTGAGCGCAGACGGGGATCGCGGCAGCCCGGCGCTCCATGACATCTCGCTTCAGGTACGCGAAGGCGAGATCCTAGGAGTCGCCGGCGTGGCCGGCAACGGTCAGAGAGAACTCGCGGAGGTGATAGCCGGCCTCCGCCGGCCCTCGGTGGGAACGATTCGCATCCGCGGAAACGACCGCATCCTCCACGCGCCCAAGGACGCAATCAGGCTTGGTATCGGCTACGTACCGGACGACCGCCTCGGAACGGGTCTGGCGCCCAACGTCACAGTCGCCGAAAACCTAGCCTTGAAGGCATACTCGCGGGAGCCTTTCTCGTGGGGTCCCTTCCTGAGACGGGAACAGATCGGCACACACGCGCGCGTTCTGATGGAACAATACGATGTCAGGGGCGGAACGGACAGGTCGCCCGTCCGCTCACTATCCGGCGGGAACATACAGAAGCTGCTTCTCGCTCGCGAGATCGCCAGCCGACCGGAGGCTCTCGTAGCGGTGTCCCCCACGCGGGGTCTTGACATCGCAGCCACGCAGTCCGTCCGGACGCTGATCGCCGAGTTGGCTACGTCCGGCCGGACGATCCTGCTGATCAGCGAGGACCTGGATGAGATCCTGACACTCGCTGATCGGATCGCCGTTCTCTACGAAGGGCGGATCGTGGGAACGGCAGACCCGTCCGCCGTTCAGGTCGAAGAACTCGGCTTGATGATGGCCGGAGCATCCGGGTGAGATTCACCAGACGACTGCGTACCCCATGGTGGTTACCAGTCACGGTTCCCATCGGCTCGGTGATGGCGGCTTTCCTGGTCGGCGCAGCTGTGCTGCTGGTCACCGGCCACAACCCGGTGGATACCTACATCCGGTTGTTCGAACGAGGATTCCTGTCCGAGAACGCCCTCTCGTCGACTCTCCGTTCGGCAACTCCCCTGGTCTTCACCGGCCTGGCGGCTGCCGCCGCCTTTCGAATGCGTCTGTGGAACATCGGCGGAGAGGGCCAGCTATACATGGGAGCAATCGGCGCCTCAGGGATCGGCCTCGCCCTCGATGGCGCCGCCTCCATCGTGGTGATACCGGCCATGATCTTGGGCGGGGCGGTGTTCGGCGCCCTGTGGGCTTTCGTCCCCGGGATCCTGCGGTCGCGGTTCAACACCAACGAGATCATCACCAGTCTCATGCTGAACTACGTCGCCGGCCTCGTCCTCGCCTATCTGGTGCTCGGCAGCATGTCACCCTGGCGCGACCAATCCCCTGGCACGACCTTCCCTCTGGGTGCGCGGCTCTCCGAATCCGCGTCCTGGCCCCAGTTTCTCACGGGTTTGCCTCTGCTAGTGGCTGTTCCGATCTCTCTGGGGGTCGTCGCCGGTGTAGCCGCCTGGACGAGGCACCGGACACGGAGCCGCACGCTCAGGGTGAACGTGGTCGTGATCTCGGCAGTAGCAGTCGCCGCTCTGCTATTCGCGGGGGTTGTTGCAGATGGCCCCGCTATAACCGTTCCATTCGGGATCGTGCTAGGAGTGGCGACTGCAATCGTGGTCTGGGTTCTGTACCGCGAGACGAGATTCGGTTTCGAAGTGCGCGTTATCAGCGACTCGCCGGCGGCTGCACACTACGGCGGGATGGACACCGGCCGCAAGATCGTGGTTGTAATGCTGCTTGCCGGCGGACTGGCCGGGCTGGGCGGTGCCAGCCAGGTGGGTGACTTCTCCCACCTGCTCGACCCCTACGGCCTACCACAGAGCGTGTACGGGTACACGGGAATCGTGGTGGCTGCGCTGAGCGCCAACGGCCCGCTGGGGGTGATTCTGGCCGCGTTCCTTCTCGGAGGATTGAGCAACGCGGGCTTCAGCTTGCGCGGGCTCGACTTCCCACTGGGCCTCGTAGGCATCCTGCAGGGACTGATTCTCTTCTTCGCGATCGGCGGAACCGTTCTCGTCCGCTACCGCGTGCGCTTCAGACAGCGACGCGCCACCGGGGAGGAGTCGCCCGATCGGCAAGAGCCGGATGGATCCGCTCTCGCCGGCGCCCGCGGTGGTGAACAGTGAACGAGAACATCGCCGTCGTGATTCTGGCGTCGGCCGTGTTCTACGGAACGCCACTCCTCTACGCGGCGCTTGGTGAGGTACTCACAGAGCGGTCAGGCGTGCTCAACCTGGGCCTGGAGGGGATGATGCTTATGGGGGCGGTCATGGGGTTCTGGACGGTTCAGTACGTGGGCGGCCCCGGATGGCTGGTCCTCTGCGGTGCCGTACTGGTAGCGGCAGCCGCCGGAGCGGCCACCGCCCTGATACACGCCGTCCTGGTGATCAGCCTCCGCGCCAACCAGATCGTCTCGGGCATCGCACTGACGATCTTCGCCGGGGTGATAGGCCTGTCGTCCTACATCGGCACGAGGGGCGGTGTCGGAGGCGCGCCCCTGGCCCACCACTTCCGGCCGCTGAATCTGTTCGGGCTCAAGGACTTTCCCATTCTGGGGCCGATCCTCTTCGACCAGCACGCTCTGGTCTATCTGTCATGGCTTCTGGTCCTCGCCACCACCTGGTACATCTACCGGACGAGCCTGGGCCTCAGGCTGCGGTCTGTGGGCGATGCTCCCGAGACGGCGGACGCCGCCGGAATCAACGTGACGAAGTATCGCTACCTGCATACGATCGCGGGCGGTGCCTTCGCAGGCATTGGCGGATCGGTCTTCAGCCTCGCCATCGCCCTCAACTGGTTGGATGGTATGACGGCGGGTGCCGGGTGGATAGCAATCGCGCTGGTCATCTTCGGCTTCTGGCGTCCCATCCCCGTCATGGTGGGAGCGTATTTCTTCGGTGGTCTGTCAGGTCTGGCCTTTGTGCTCCAGACGCGCCAGGTACGCCTACCTCCCGAGATGTTCGCCTCGCTCCCCTACTTGATGACCATCGTGGTACTTGCCGTCGTGTCCTCGGGATGGGCGCGCCGCCGTTCCACGGCTCCCGCAGCGCTCGGCACTCCTTACCTGCGGGAGACATAGGTCGCCGTACGACAGCAGTGGCCTGATGGCTTGTGGCTTGTGGCTTGTGATAGTTCGGGTCGTCTTACTCAGACGAGCGCCCCCGCATATGCTCGGAGTGCTCTAGCTGCAGATGAGGCGTCCGTTTCGGCACCGAAGAGACCCCCCTGGTACCTCACCAGCCCCAGAAGGTTCTCGGTCACTTCGTGGTTGACCCCGGCCACCCCGTCCGAGATCGTAAGGCAGTCGTATCCGTGATCAACGGCCGCGTAGAGAGTGGCGGCCACACAGACGTTCGAAGTGATCCCCGTGATGATCACTGACGTTATATCTCGAGCTTCGATCCACCTGCGGAACGGCTCGTTTCCGAACGTGCTGTATGTCGTCTTGTTGAACACCGGCTCGCCTGGGAGAGGAATGAGTTCGTCGACGATCCCTGCTCCAGGCTCGCCGTAAATCATCCCCCTACCGAACTTGTTCGGCTTCCCGTACGGCGTTCCGAAGCGTATCGCCTGCTCCCGTTTGAAATCCGGGAGATCCGACAGGTCGGGAGAGAAGGAATTCGTGAAGTGGACGATGTTCATCCCCGGAACACTTCGGGCAGCGTCGAGCAAGTCACGTAAACCCGGCACTATCGCTCGAATCAGAGACAGGTCGAAACCCATGTCCGTGAACCAGCCGCCATCGAGTACGCCATCCACCTCCATATCGATTACGAGAAGGGCCGTTTCCGAAGGCTTTGCCGGACCCAGCAAAGGCCACTCGTGCGGAAAGGAGGGAATGCTGAGCCTCGTCTCGGTCTCCTGGCGATCTGATCTATCCGAATTCGAGGGCGCTGACATGGTGAACCGACCTCCTCGCGGGTCCTGCTGGCGAACTACTTATCAGTCGGTACCGATCAAGTGAGATTAACAGCCGCCTCTCGTACGTGAAGGTCGTACCGTGTGTCTGCCCGGGGGTGACCGCTCTTGCACGCGGCCGCGAGCAGGGGACGCCGGTTGGTCTTGCCAACTACCGCTTGAGCCTGGGCACGACCCGAGCAGATGGCCGTAAAGTAGGCTCGTAGGCCTGCGAGAGGAGCTATGAGCCAACAGCCGGTCCTGCCTGATCGACCCCTACATGTCGGGGCGAGCGTGAGTCGCGTCGAAGATGACCGGCTGCTCCGCGGAGGAGCCCGGTATGTAGCGGACGTCGAGATCCCGAACATGGCAGAAGTGACGATCGTGAGAAGCCCGCTCGCCCACGCAGAACTGGGTACCGTTGACCTTGAGCCTGCGACCCGGATGCCCGGAGTAATCGCTGCCTTCGGGGCCTCCGACATGACCGGCGTTCAGCCATTCCCCGACACCAACCCCATGGTTCGCCCCGTGAGCCTGTTTCCGCTCGCCAGGGACCGGGTGCGCTACGTGGGCGCCCCCGTCGCAGTTGTCGTAGCCGAGGACCGCTACCTTGCGGAGGACGCCGCTGCCGAGGTCTGGGTGGACTACGAGCAACTGCCTGCTGTCATGTCCGTCGAGGCGAGCCTCGATGGTTCACAACGGTTGTATGACGAGTGGCCGGACAACAAGGTCCTCGACTTCCAACTCAACGATCCCGAAATCGACCGGATCTTCCGCAACCACCACGTGGTCCGCGAGACGTACAGCACTCACCGCCACACGGGTGTTCCGCTGGAGACACGCGGTTGCGTCGCGCAGTTCGACGGCAGCCGAATCACCCTATGGTCTTCCACACAGAGCCCGCACTACGTCCGAACGATCCTGGGCCGGATGCTCGGCCTTTCCGAGAACCGCATCCGCGTGATCGCGCCGGACATGGGAGGGGGCTTCGGGATCAAGAGCCACATGTATCCCGAGGAGGTGCTCGTTCCCTGGCTGGCAATCAAGCTGGGTCGACCGGTGAGGTGGATCGAAGACAGGACCGAGCACTTCACGGCTTCCAACCATGCTCGCGAACAGGCCATCCATATCGAGGGCGCCTTTACCGACGCGGGGCGGATCGTCGCGGTCCGGGCCCACATCGTCAGTGACGTCGGATCGGGCGAGATCTGGTTCCCGGGCACCGGACCGAGCATTGTGGCCGCAGGCATGCTCACGGGGCCCTACCGGATCAGCCGGACACTGGCGTCCATCACGTGCGCTGTCACCAACAAGACGCCGGCAGGCGCATACCGTGGCTATGGACAGCCGGAAGGCGTCTTCGCCCTCGAGAGCCTGATGGACAAGGCTGCCATCGAACTCGGACTCGACCCGGTCGGGATACGGCGAACCAACCTCATCCGCAGACAAGACCTTCCCTTCACATCGTTCGGTGGATCCGTCTTCGACTCCGGTAGCTTCCGCGAAGCCTTCGACAAGACCGTGGAGACGGCTCGCGAGGCCCATTCATCTGCCCTGGATAAGTATCGCGACGACGATGAGGTTCGGATCGGTGTGGGTTTCGCAACGTACTGGGAGGGCACTTCGCCGAGCGGTTTCCTGAACACCGGGCTATGGGGCGCCCACGATTCCGCCTCGGTACGCGTCGAGCCGGACGGGGGCATTGTCGTGAGTGTCGGGGTAACGACCACCGGACAGGGCGTGGAGACGATGGTCGCGACCCTGGCCGCTGACATCCTGCGCGTTCCGCTCGATCGTGTCCGAGTGGAAATGGGGGACACGGACACCTGCCCCGCCGGCCAAGGCGGTTGGGCGAGTCGCAGCACGGTGATGGGGGGCGGCGCCGTAGTAATGGCTGCGGGGCGGATCCGGGACAAGATGATGCGGACTGCCGCCCACGCGCTCGAGGCCGACGTGGACGACATCGTCGTGGCGGAAGATCGCTTCGAGGTCCGCGGGACGCAGGTCGGAATCTCCTTCGCGGAAGTGGCCGGAGTCGCCACGGTGAGTAGCTTTCGCCTTCCCGAGGACATCGAGGCCGGTCTCGACACGACCGCCGTGTACACAGCCAACGTGGATCACTGGCCCGACGAGCTCGGCCGTATCAACCCGTGCCCGACATACGCGAACGCCTCCCATGCCGCAGTCGTCAAGGTGGAACTCTCTACGGGAGCAGTGGCAGTCCTTCAGTACGTGTCGACTCACGACTGCGGTCCGGTGATCAATCCTCGGATCGTCAGGGGCCAAGTCGAGGGAGGGATAGCGCAGGGCATAGGAGGAACTCTTCTCGAGAACCTCGTCTACAGCGATGAGGGACAACTCCTGTCTGCGAGCTTCATGGACTACCTGATCCCCACCGCACACGAGATTCCGGATATGGTCGTACAGCACCTCGAGTCTCCCAGTCCCAACACGCCGCTGGGCGTGAAAGGTGTAGGCGAGGGCGGAGTAATAGGTGTTCCCGCGGCTGTCGCCAACGCGGTCCGGGACGCCCTTGCCGAGTTCGGCGTGGAGATCACCGAACTCCCACTCTCGCCCTCAAACGTCCGCAGACTGATTCGAAAGGCATCCGCTGCCGTCTAGATAGCCATTCCAACGGATTCCGCAAGTGGTCAGTGGTCAGTGGTCAGTGGTCAGTGGTCAGTCGTAGTTTGGGTTGTTTACTTGCCTCGGCAGTTCATCGATGGCAAGAGCATCATCGCCGGTCCGAACTCTTAGAACTACGCGGCTAGTGCGTACAGCAGTCGTTCTACCCGTGGCCAAAACGCGGGTTCTCCGGAGAGAGCAGCGACACCTCCAAGCGCGCATCGGGCTGGTAGCGCATAAGGAAGAGCATGATGTCGTTCGCGGCAGCGGCGACATCCTCCGCGGCTGTGTTGTGTTGGCCCTCCACGGTGAACAGGGCTTCGGACGTCCGCGGGCTCGTTGCGCTCTGTCTGCTCTGGCGCCAGCACCACCGGCGGGCGCTCACCAGGCCGGCCTGGTCGACGAACACGACCTCGCCGGGCTGGGGCGGGACCACTCGTCCACTGCCGAGATCCGTGAATCGCTCGGTGCCATCCGCTAGGCGGACTTTGGTTGACCCAGTCACCTCTGCCTGGTCGAAGGCAGCCACCGGAAGCGCGTACCGGATGGCCACCAGATTGGCGATGTCCACCAGCAGGTTGATGGAGGGGACATCCCCTCGCTTGACGAGGCGTCGGAGCAGGGCCTCGGCAGCGTTGCGGTACTGGGTGGGCTTCACGCCGAAGCTCGAGAAGGCCCGGCGCCACGCCGCTATCGAAGGCACCGCCGAGAGAGTCCTGTCTTCAAGGGCGGAGCGGGAGGCAAATTGCTGCGTCTGGAACTCGTCCTTGAGCGGAGCCGGACTCGGGCCGTTCGAGAGCCCCACCGCGTGGACCACCCCGGCCCTGATGGTCGGGTACCGCTCTATGACATCCGCGTGGTAGGAGAACATGCGTCCCGAAGGTTAAGCGTCGGCGCCGGAGGACGCGTGGTCAACGGAGACCGCGTACAAAGGGTTGCGCCAGGGCGGCGGGCTGGCGGAACCGCTTGGTGATGAAGTACATGACGCCGAGGGTCAGCACGTACGGGAGGGCGGCCAGCAACTGAGCATTGATCTGGTATCCAAGCACAGGGACCGCCAGGCGGAATGCATCGGCCAAGCCGAATAGGAGGGCCCCGAGGATCGTGCCGCGCAGTCTCCAACCTCCGAAGTAGACGGCCGCTATCGCGATGAAGCCGCGCCCGCCCACAGCACCCGTGTCGAAACTTCCCACCTGACCCAGGACCAGGAACGCGCCCCCCAGCCCTGCCAGCACTCCGCCGTAGTAGATGGCCTGGCGGCGACGCTTGTTCACATCGATGCCCGAGACGTCCGCCGCTTGCGGGTTCTCACCCACGGAGCGGACCTCGAGCCCCCAACGCGTCCGGTACAGGATCCACCATGTCAGCGGGATGATCGGGTAGAGGAGGTAGGTGGGCCAGGTCTGACCGAACAGAGCCGGGCCGATCAGGGGCAAGGCGGAGAGGAGCGGGACCTTGACGACCCCGGCCCGACCGGCAACAGGATCGATGGACGCGGTGAGGAACCCGATCAGGCCTAGCACCAGGATGTTCACCGTGATCCCCACGACGAACTGATCGGCGGTGAGGCGATGGCTCATGTTCGCCTGGAGCATGGACACTGCCAACCCGGCGACGACCCCCAGGACCAGGCCCACCCAGACGGAACCGCCGACGCTGAATGCAACCGCACCTCCGAAGGCGCCCGCCAGCAGCGAAGCCTCGACCGAGATGTTGATGGTTCCGGCCTTCTCTGCCACCAGCTCCCCCAACGCCGCGAACGCCAGGAAAGCTCCCAAGCGGACGGCGCTGCCGTACATGGTGGGGCTGGAGACGATCTCCCAAAGGGCGCCGATTATGTCGCCCATCACCCTTCTCCTACATCGGCAGTGCCCACCGTCCGGCGCCGTCCGCGCACGAACTGCACAGCCGGGGGAATGAGGAGGGCCAGTACGAGGAGGGCTTGGACGACGTCAACCACCTTGCGATCCACACCCGTCGCAGCCAGGAATCCGGCGCCCGTGCGGAGCGCCGCGAAGAGGATGGCCACGGGAATGCAGAGCAAGGGCCTGCTGCGGGCTATCAGGGCGACCAGCAGCCCCTGCCACCCGATCTCGTTGGAGAATCCAGCGGTGAGGCGGGCGCTGGAGGCGCCACCTGCCATCATCACCGCTCCGGCGAAACCAGCCAGCGCCCCGGACACAAACAGAGCGGCGCCCCCCGCCCGGGCCACCGACACACCGGCCTGCTGTGCCACGTTGGGGCTGGCGCCCAGCAACCGTAGCTTGAATCCGGAAGCCGTTCTCGCCAATAGGAAAGCTACCGCTGCTGCTCCGGCCAGCGCCACGAGAAAGCCGACGTGGAACTCGTTGCCGAAGACGGTGACGACCGGAAGGCGAACCGAGCCGGGAAGGGCGGCACTGGTGACTGCCTGGCTGGGCCGGTCCGGATCCAGATCACGGAGGAACCAGTCGGTGGTTATGGCGAAGCCGACCACCTGGAGGGCTACGAACACCAGCAGCAGGGTGGAGATGACTTCGGGAACTCCCCTCCTGAACCGCATGAGGGCCGCGAGCCCGGCGTAGGCGCCGCCGGCCGCTGCAGCCAGAAGCAGGCCACCAATGAGAAGGACCGGACCGGGACCCTGCAGTCTTGTTCCTACGAGCGCCATTGCCACGGCCCCGATCAGCAACTGGCCTTCCTGGCCGATGTTGAAGAAACCTGCCTTGACACCGATCACCATGCCGAGGGCGACCAACAGCATCGGGGCGGCGACGGCAAGGGTGTTCCCCCACCTCCCCGGAGCCAGGAACGCTCCATCCAGCAGGGCTCGCAGCATCATCGTCGATGATTGGCCGGTGGCAGCGACTAGACCGGCTGACAGGATCAGGGTTCCGCCGAGGCTCAGCACGTGGAGCAAGGCTGTCTCGCTTCTAGGGCCGATTCGGGAGCCGGTGACAGTTCCGGTGGGGTGATCCACCGTGTCGGGCGTCATGCGGGTGGATCCGCGGCGTCTTTGCCGCCCATGAGGAGACCCAACCTCTGCATGTCGAGATCCGGAGGGGTCAGTTCCCCGGCTATCGCTCCCCTGTGTATCACCGCGACCCGGTCAGCAAGGGAGATGATCTCCCGGAGGTCGGTGGAGAGCAGCAGGATCCCGATACCCTCGCCGGCAGCCCGGCGGAGCCGGTCGGCAACGTACTCGATTGCTCCCACATCGAGCCCACGGGTCGGCTGGTGAGCCACCACCACTTTCGGAGAGGCCGAAAGGGCCCGGGCCACGACGACCCGCTGCTGGTTACCGCCCGAGAGCCGGTCCAGAGGGGTGTCGGGGCCCGGAGTGCGGATGCCGTACTCATCGATCAGTTCGATGGCGTTGGCCCGAATGGCCTCTCGGCGCAACAGCCCTCGGTGTTGCATACGGTCCAGGAGCGGGATCATCAGGTTCTCCGCCACTGTCATGCTGAGAACACACCCCGATCGGTGCCGATCGGCTGGGATCACGGCCACCCCCGCCTTGGCCATGGCTCCGGCTGCACCGGTTGGAACGGTCTCGCCTCCCACCGTTACCGCGCCCTCATCGAGCCGGAGCAGGCCGGCCATCACATCCGAGAGCGCGGTCTGACCGTTGCCCTCCACACCGGCAACCCCCACGATCTCGCCGGCCCGGACCTCGATCGACAGTCCGTCCAGCAGGACCCCTCCGTCCTCCGCCTGCACGGATGCCTCCGCGATTCGGAGAACCGGCGGGTCCAGCTCGGTGACAGCGCCGTCCGCCGCTTGCTTCGAGCTCGGATGCCGTCCGTTCGGATCCGCTGTCGTGGTCACCGCGCCCAACGGGACCGGGCGCCCCACCATCGCCCTGGCCAGGGCAGGGACATCGGACGCCGCGGTCATGGTGCGGTGGGTGACCCGTCCGTGGTGCATCACCGATATCCGGTCGGTGGCTCCCAGGAGCTCGTCAAGTTTGTGGCTGACCAGCGCAACCGCCCACCCTTCGGTGCGGGCTCCTTCCCGCAGCACCTCGAAGAGTTGGTCGGACTCGGCCGGGGTGAGGGCGGAGGTCGGTTCGTCGAGGAGAATGATGCGGGGTGCGTGGGACAGGCACTTGATTATCTCCACCCGCTGGCGGATCCCGCTCGGGAGATCGCGGACGGGTGCGTCGGGATCGACTTCGAGGCCGTAACGCCGCGAGATGTCACGTATGCGCCTCCTCGTCGCGTCCGGATCGAACCCGGTGGTCTCTCCCAGGGCGACGTTCTCCCACACGGCTAAGGCATCAACCAGGCTGTAGTGCTGATGCACCATGCCGATGCCTTGTTGTGCCGCGTCGATAGGGTCGCTTATGCGGCAGGGTGTCCCATCGATCTTCACGACACCGGAGTCCGGTAGGGCGAGCCCGAAGATCAACCGCATGAGCGTGGACTTGCCGGCACCGTTCTCCCCGAGGATTCCGTGTATCTCCCCCGCCCGCAGTTCCAGGTCGACTTCGTCGCATGCCACGACACTCCCGAATCGCTTGGTCATCCCAAGGACTTCGACAACCGGGGGATCGGTACTATGCCCGGTCGTCATTCATCCAGCCGCACGCTAAGTCGCGGGTATGGACCCGAGACCGTGCTCCGGCACACCGGCCACTCCGATCCAACCCATGGTGGCCGCCAGGCTGCCAGGAGACCCTGTACTAAGGGGTTCGCACGGTTTCCTACAGCACCCATACCAGGTGCTCGCCGGGTAGCGAAACCCGCAGTGTCTGGTTCTCAGCACCCTCCTAGAAGCCGTAGGCCTGGGACAGGATCTCGTAGATCTTGTCTGCGAATTCTCCGGCTCCGATCCGCGCGTTCAGGGCCTCCAGTTCCTGCTGCTGCTCGGCGGCGGGATTGCAGAAGGTGGCACCCACCTCAGGGTCGACTCCGACCGTAAACCTCCGTGCGCCACCTTCCTCGGCGGTTCCCGCCAAGATCTCGTCGAAGACAGGTACCAGGTAGTCACCGGCATCGAACATCACCTCGAGATCGTAAGCGAGGTCTTCCCGCTCGCAACCTGTCGACGACCCGGCGGTCATGACGATGAGCCCGTCGGAGTTGGCCAGCCGGACAATGGGTTCGTGCGCGCCTCCGAGGAAGGGGTAGACGGCCCCGATCCCCTCGGCGACCGCGTTGTTGTACGCCTCGGTAGCCCCGGCGGTGTTGTTGAAGTCGAACGGGAAGTTCCCGGTCGGCACGTAGATGGTCTCGAAGTCCTCGTCCACCAGGCGAAGACCGAACTCGAACGCCAGGAACGACTCCTTCTCGAAGTTCAGGTCACAGCATCCGAGGAAGACCGCTCGGTCCGACCCACGTTCCCGGAGCAGCAACCCGGTGGCATATCCGGCGGAGATACCGAGTTCCGCACCGCTGTCCGCGCTGCGGAGGAGCCCTGGCGTGTCCTGGTAACCGGAGCCGCAGTTGCAGTACCAGAAGATCTGGTCGTGCTCGAGGAAGAGGTCCTCGTTGCCGTCCGCCAGGTTGCTCGACCCGATGGCGATGATGTCGGCGGCCTGCGCTACGACGTTCTCGAGTTCGGTGCGGGCGTTGGCCGGATCGACCTGGTCGACGATCAGCGGACGCTGGTAACCCGCCTCTTCCGAGATCGACTCAACCCGTTCCACCAGAGCCTGGTAGTAGGCACCGTCGTCACGTGCACCCTCGGTCACGACCGCGATACGGACCTCACCGTCGCCGTTGAAGTCCGCCGCGCCCCAGTCAGGCGGTGCTTCCTCGGCTACGGACGCCTCCGTGGTTCCGGGTTCCGGGTCGGTCCGCTCGACGCTTTCACCACCTCCGGAATCCGGAGTCCCAGCCTCGGTGGCACCGGTAGGCCCGGTCGTGTCCGTGACGATCACCTCCCGAACCGTCGTGGCAGTGGGCTCGATGGTCTCCTGATCGGTATCGGCGCAGGCGGCCACCACAAACGCCAGGACAACCAAGCCCGGCAAGAGCCGACTGGAGATAACTTTCATCGCACCGTCTCCCGTCGCAATCCCGGGGCAGGCGCCCGAATCTCGGACCCTGTCCCTTCCTCCGCAAGCCCTCCCGGGATCTCCGGTGTCTGCTCCCCGGCCCTTCTGCCGACAGACCATCCGTCGTTGTCTTGCGGACCGAACAAATACCGTCTCCAGACTAATCCCCCTGTCGCCCGCCGGATTCCTGCGCGAATCGACTCCTGCGCCCCGCGAATGTCCGGGTTCGGCGTACGGCTCCCCGCCCGAGGATTCGGTCAACGACCCCGGGGCTTGCCATGCACCGCCTGGTAGAGGCGTCGCACCATCACGGTCGGCTCGGCTGCCCCCCAGGTGTTGCGCCCGAATGCGATACCCGACGCGCCCGCGCCGACCACCCTCCGGGCATAGTCGACTGCCTCGTCCTCGCTATCCCTCTTGGGACCGCCCAGGACGAACAGGGGAACCTCGCAGTTCTCCATCACGCGGCCGAGGTCGTCGACATCCGGTGGCGCCATCGTCTTGACCGCGTCCGCCCCGATCTCCACGCAAACCCGCGCACCCCAGGCGATATGCTCGGTATCCCAAGGCACCTCCATGGACCATCCGCCCGGGATGGACTCGGCAATGACGGGCATCCCGATCTTCTCGCATTCACCCACCAGAGCGGCGAGGCGCCTCAGCGACCGGACCTCGTCGTTCATGCCGGGGAAGGCCATCAGGACCACCGCGTCGGCGCCGATGATTGCTGCCTGCTCGGCACCGTGCATCAGGTGCATGTCGTCACCTTCTTGAGGGTCGCCCATCAGGGTCACCGCTCCGTCAACCCGCAGCACCAGGCCGCACCGGGCGAAGGCCCCCGGGTATCTGCGCGCGATATGCCAGGTGGCGAGGATCCCGTCCGGTCCACCCGCGGCTACGTGCTCCACCACATCGAGAGCGGGGCCCTTCCCGGTCGCCGACTGAAGGTCGATCGCCACCAGCAAGGCTCGGCCGTCTGCACCCATGAACCGGGAGGAGCGCCTGACCTTGCCCGCGCCGACCGCCGAAGAGACGTATTCCATTACAGCTTCCCTCCTACCTGGCCGAGGCGTCTCAACGCTAATCCCGCCCGAGTCGCGACACTGCCTGGTCGCCCAGGGCGATGAAACGCCGCAAGCCCTCTTCGTAGACCGTCGAGCACTCCGGATCGAAGGTGGTTACGGGCGGGGTCGGCCAGTCACCCACCATGCCGTCCCCGGGCCGCGGCCACCACCCTAACGCCGCCCCGGCTGCCAGAGCACCTCCATACGCAGCCATCTCGTCGCAGGCCGGGACATCGACGGGCACACCCAGGACCGCCGCCTTGATCGAGGTCCACAGCTGGCTGCGGGAAGGCCCCCCCGAGCTGACCAGACGGTGCAGTTCGACGCCCTGGCCGGCCAGTTCGATGGCTATGTGCGCCAGTCCATAAGCGGTCGACTCGAGGATGGCCCTCGTTACCACCCCGACGCCCGAGTCTTGCGTGAGGCCGACGATCTCGGCTCTAAGCCGTGGCTCCCATCGCGGCGAACGCTCGCCCTCGAGAAACGGCAGCACCACCACGCCGCCCGATCCCCGTTCCACCGCTGCGGCGGCACCCAGAAGGTCGGCGACCTGGCGGCCGGTCACTTCCGACCACCAGTCCAGCATGGCGCCGTGGGAGGCGACCGGACCGCCGACGATGTGGATACCCGGAACATGGCTGGGCATCCCCTCTGCGGCCGCGGACCCCTGGTCACGAGACGAGACCGCCACACCGAGACCTCCCGTCCTACCCCCGGGGTCGAAGCCGCGCCCGGGCGTGTCGATGGCGCCGGCCCAGGAGGTCAGGTAGGCATCGTTCGATCCCGGCGCCAGCAATATGCCCGCGGGGAGACCGCTGCTACCCGAGGTCACCCCGATCGGAGAAGCAACGGGTATGGGATCCCCGAAGCCGGTCAGCGGTTCTAACCCGGGCCAGACACTCTGGATGTTCGACCGGCCGCCGAGGCACGACAGCAGGTAGTCCCACATCTGTTGGGGCCGGGTGCCCGGTCCCAGTCGCTCCTTTAACAGCGCTGCCTGCATCTCCTGTTGCCCGGAGAAGTCCGCCGACGCGCCCACCGGATGGCGGTAGGTCAGCGCCAACTTCCCGCCGGCAGCCACGGTCGTCGGACCGTGGCCTCCCACACCGAGCGCAAGGGGGGCCGCACACGGGAGGCTCAGAACCGCATCGCCCAGTCCATCGAGCCATACCGCCGGATCGGCCTCCCCCACCGGCAGACACGGCGAGGAGGGGTAGGCAGCTCCGGACGTGGCAACGACCCGTCCGGCGCGATCGATGGCCACCGCCCGGGCCGAACCGGTACCGATGTCCACACCGGCAACCACCTGAACGGCCATCAGGCCTCGTCGCGCTCGACGAACACCCGGTAGGTCGGCTCGGAGGTCACATGGCTCAAAGCATCGCCGACCTTGCTGAACGGGTATCTGGCGGTGACGAGGCGGTCCAGGTCCGCGGCTATGAGCCCGGAACGCAGGAGGGTCGAGGTGTTCCGCCAGTCCTCCGGCTCCTGGTTGTAGGCCCCGACGATCGAAATCTCCTGGCGATGGCACCGGTCGGCGCCGATGCTGACCCGTAGCTGGGGATCGAAGGAACTATAGAGGACGACCGTCCCCCCCACATCGGCCAGGCGCACCGCCAGGTCGACCCCTCCCATCGCCGCGACGAACACCACATCCTGTGTGCCGCCCATCGCGGATGCCTCCTCGGGTGTCGCTACCCAGTCGGCGCCTGCCACGGCGGCCTCGTCCCGGCGCTCGCCCGATGGATCAACCACCCCGACGCTCGAAGCCCCGCCAACGCGCGTCAACGCCAAGTGAAGGCGTCCCATGACACCTCCCCCGATGATGGCGACGCGGTCGCCCGACCTGAAACCACTCCGGCGGAGTGAATGGACGCAGCAGGCGATCGGCTCCCCCATCGCCGCGTGGACCATCGGGGTGTCACCGACCGGATACACCGACCTTGCGTCTATGGCGATCGTCTCGGTGAATCCCCCGAAGCTGAACGTTCCGTCCGCCAGCGCCCTGCCCTGCGGGTAGGAGCAGAGCGCCGTGCGGCCCCTGCGGCACGGACGGCAGGTGAGGCACCGGGTGAGCAAGTCTAGGGTCACCCGGTCGCCCACCCTGGGCGAGCCCGCCAGCCCTTTCACTCGTGCACCGGCTGCCACGACGACCCCGGCTGCCTCGTGACCCGCCGAGACGGGATACCAGGCCTTGTCGCCCGAGAAGAGGCGCCGCTCGAACGTGCAGACACCGCACATCGCCACATCGACGATCACCTGATCGTCACCCGGGACAGGATAGGGTTCCTGGCGGATCTCGACCTGTCCCGGTCCCGTGATAACCGCTGATCTCACCATGCCTCCCACATCATGCATGGGCCCGTACGAGACTGGAATGACCGTAGCAGTCGCCACCGGCCATACCTGATGGATGGTGGATGGTGGAACGGTTTACCACCTGACGGACAACGGACAACACCCCACAAGCCACCGAGTCAAGTCCGGACAGCATTCACGATCGGAAGGAAGACTGGCCGTTGTTACCCCCGGTTCTCACCGCTCCCCTACCGGTCCTCTTGGCCCCGAGTTGGTTGCCCTCTGGCCTCCCGGGTACGGAGCAGGTCCTTCGTCACAACCGCTGCCACAACCAGCCCTCCCCCGAGGAGGATCCCGGGTTGTAGCTGCTCGTCCAGCACGACGACACCGGTGAACACCGCGACGAGCGGGATGATGTAGGAGATAATCGTGGAGTACGTGACGGTGACGTGACGGATTAGGAAGTAGAACAGACCGAGCGGGACCAACGATCCGACGGTACCAACGTACAGGAGGCTGAGCCCGCCCACCCGCGTCAGCGCATCGGGAATCCCTTCCACGAGCAACGCGGAAACGGTCAGCCCGGCAGCGCCCAGCCCGAGCTGCACCCCGGTCACTCCCAGTACCGAGTACTGGCCGGAGTACCGCTTGGCGAACACCGAGGCGAGCGCTATCGATGTGACTCGGATCATGGAGAAGACTCCGGCGAGTCGAGGGTTACCTCCCTCGGCTATACCCGAATCCCCACCCAGTACGAGTATCCCGGCACCTGCAAGCCCGAGAAGCAGCCCTGCCACGGTGCTCAGTCTGATCCGCTCATCCGTCAGCATGAAGTGCGCGAACACCACGGTGACGATGGGGATCAGAACGTTCACGAGGATCACGAAACCGGCCGAAGCATGCTGGAGCGCCAGGTTGCGGGTCTGCGACGGGATCAGCACGCTCAACACCGACAGGACAGCACCGATGCGGAGTTCGTTGCGTCCGATGAGGTTGGGGCGACGCAACACGAGCATCATGATCAGCATCCCGGAGGCTGCGATCAGCGACCCGGCGGCGCCTATGGTGATCGGGCCCAGCCCTTCCCGCAGAGCGATCCGTACCACCACCGGCGACGTTCCCCAGCAAAGACTAATGACCAGTACCACCGCCCAGATTCGACGGTCCGTCATCTGGAAGGCCATTACATCCCTACCGATCGGAGGGCCAACACCATGGATTCCACAGATCGATGCGCCTTGGCGGCCGCGGACTTCCGTAACCGGTAGCGTGTGTTCAGAGGCCGCGAGACTTCAGTTCGCGTACCTCACTCCCTGTACATCGCCACCCATTCGATGATCTCGTCCACGTCGGCCGACAGCTCCATCAGGCCTACGTGTTCGTCGTAGAGTTCGCCGTCGATCTGCTCCTTGATCTCCGGCTCCAGTACGTGATATACGGGAAGTCCCAACGGGACTCCGGCCAACGGACCCGCCCAGGTAGGATCGCCCCTCGTCACCGTCTCCGCGAAGAGTCCGGCGCTGTTGGCGTCCGGTTGCCCCAGCAATACGACCATGTCGTCGGTGCCGGAGGTCTCGGCCAGGCGATTCACGTTCGCCTGATCCTCCAGGTCCATGGTGCCGCCCGCCGTTCAGACGAAGCACTGCGTGACGCTGAACACCACATCGGCGCCGGCGGACTCGGCCAGCAGCTTGAGGCTTGGTCCGTTGACCCCCTCCCGCTCGCCGATCGCCACCACCCTCTTACCGTCCAGGTCCATATGCCGCTCTCCAATCAGTCCGGAACTCGAGTACATGGCAGGGTACCGTGATCCGAGCGGATCTACGAGGAACGCCTGCGGGCCGCGGGCCTCTCCGAGCTGGTTGAGGGTAGGGACGGCTTCAAGCCGCCTTGCCAGGGCTCACTGACCGGTCATCCACCATTCGGCGAGCACCGGGGAGTTGTGGTCGCCGTCGGGTCGGGTGTGAACTACAGCCTGAGCACCGCGGCGTCAGGCGACTCGGGCCGCGGGCCGAGCGTCTGGTTCCGGCAGTCGGCGACCAGGTCGAGCTCCTCCATGACGATCTGGCCGACCAACGCTTCCGTACCGGGCGGCACCACGATGCAGCGAGCGAACGTCCAGCGGTCACCGATGTGCACGGTGAGGGGACCGGCAATCGGAAGCTCGCCTCGCCGCCCGTCCGCGTAGGCGACAGGGCCGCTGCCCACGACCTCGACCCCCAGCCGTTGCACAACTTCCTCGGGAAGCGCGAGCATCACCGCGCCGGTGTCCGCTATGGCTCTGACGGTGGTCCGGCGGACTTCCGCATCCTTGAGCAGTCCCTGCTTGACCAGCTCGAGGTCTCCCACATTCTCCAACCCGACCTCAACTGCAATCTCGCCCATCCCTTCCCTCCATGTTCGCGTCCAGCCCTGTCCGGCTGCCGATAGTCGCTGACAGTGCCGTGTTTCAACGATTATTATCGCACATTACCATGCATACCATGCTCTTGGTGTTGCGCACATCCGCTTCCAACTTCCTCCGAATCGGTGACTCGTTCACATCACGACCGGTCTCTCGACCACGAACGAGACGCCATCCACCAGCTGCGTCATTCGCCCCAGGAACAGGCTGCCCTTGGCGACGATCATCGCCCGGTCCAACTCTCCCCTGCGCATGGCCTGCTGTGCATGCCCCAGGTAGGGAACACCGGCGGGGATGTGGCCCTGGGTGGGTGCGAAGCCCGGCATGCCGCGCTCGGCCACGAACCGGTCGATGTCTCCTCTGGCGATCTCGCCCCGTAGCACCGCCATGGCGGCCAGGGTCCGGTAGTTGGTCCGGGGCACGTCGCCGCTCCCTCCCGGCACGGTGATCTCGGGGTTGTGCATCTCCACCGCATACCGATCGATGTCGATCATGCCGAGCCCGGCCCCTACCAGCGGCTCCACGACCAGCGCCTCGTAGACGGCACGGGGGGACGACCCGGCACCGATCGGATGCTTGCCGGTGACGTCGAGCCGCAGCCGCATGCCCTCTCCGTCGGCGGGGCCGACGAGGAAGGCCATGGAGGCGAGGCAGTCCTCCATGACCGGTACACCGTTGCGTAGGTGGGCGGCGAACTTCATGCCGAGTTTCGCCTGCGAGCCCCCACCCAGGACCACGATGTAGTCGTGTAGTCCCGCGGCGACCATCGCCCCCGCCGCGATCAGCGCATGCACCGGAGCGGCGCAGAAGGCCTTGATGTCCGAACCGGTGGCGTTCACGCATCCGACCACCTCCCCGACGGCCTTGGACAGGCTGCCGCCACCCCGCTGGTAGCGGTCCCCTACCGCCTCCTCCCCGCTGTTGAGCAGGTAGTCGACCCGGGATGCCGCCAGGTTGCTGCTCCTCAGGAGATCGGAAACGACCAGGACCGCGGTCGCTTTGCAGACCAGGTTCTCGAGCAGGACAGACGCCGACAGGGACGCATCCTGCTCGTGGGCGGTGCGGATGAACCCTGCCACGCGCCCCCCGTGGTAGAGCGGGAGGCCGGCGCCGCCGCCCACGACCGCCCTCAACTCGGAGCGACCGACCCCGACAATCCGGTCCGACCGGTGGTCGAAGTCAACGATCTCCGCCCGGGCCTGCGCAGCCAGTTCTTCGTCGATGGTGAGCAGATCGAAGTCGTCGCACAACTTCATGAGGCCGTAGAGCGCGGCCTGGGTGATCATCCGCCCGAAGGACCCGGAGGGTCCGGCTGACCGGATCGGATTCCGGTACCAGGGCCGGGGGATCGAGGCCAGGTCATCGGGCTGGAGGTTGCCGATGAAGACCTGGTTGGGAGGGTACCGGACCACCTCATCCCACGGTCGCAGGGCCTCGGTCATCGAGGCCAGAAGGGACGGGTCCCTTTCGATCTCGCGGACGGGTTTCGATCCGTACCGGACGAGGTCGGGAGCGTGGGCCAGCGCGTAGGACGTGTTGAGGATGGCGGGTTCCCGTATCAAAGTACATTCTCCAGGGTCACGGGACACGCCGAAACACGGGTCCGCGGATACTCGGAGCCCGAGGGTAATGCTGCCGGGAGGGCTCCGGCCCCGGTCGGATCGACCAAAGCCCTACGAGGCGGCTTCCCGCCTGGAATCGCGGATCCGTACCAGGTCGGTGACCACCACTCCGAGCAGGACCAGCACGCCACCCACGACGATGCCCGGCTGGATCTGCTCGTCCAGCACCAGCACACCACCGACCACGGCGACGAACGGCACGATATAGGCGGTGATCGCCGAATACGTAACGGTGACGTGGCGAATGAGGAGGAAGTAGAGAGCCAGCGGGACGAGGTTACCCATCAGCCCGACATACGCCACGCTCATGCCTCCTATCGACGAAAGGGTGTCAGGGATCCCTTCGAACACCACGGCCAGCAGCAACAGCCCTGCACCGCCGAGAGCCAGCTGAACTCCTGTGACGGCCAGCACCGAGTAGCGGCCCGCATACCGCTTGGCATACACGGCTGCGAAGGCCACCGACACCACACTTCCAAGCGCCAACACACCGGCAAGCGGTGGGTTTCCGCCCCCGGCAATGCCCGAGTCGCCTCCAAGCAGGAGTACGGCCACCCCACCGAGACCGAGGGTGAGCCCGAAGAGGACCGGTGCCTTGAGCCGCTCGTTCGAGAGCATGAAGTGAGCCACAGCAGCAGTGCAGAGCGGGATGAGGGCGCTTACCAGCGCCACGAAACCGGCGGAGGCGTTCGCCAGAGCCAGGTTACGGGCGTGGTACGGGAGCAAGATGGCCAGAATCGCTAGTGCCCCGCCCACCCGCCACTCAATCGGGCCGAGCAGCTTCCCTGTGTGTAGACCACCGGTCAAGACGACGATCGCGACCGCTCCGACCAACGAGGAACCCGACGCGACGGTGAGCGGCCCCAAGCCCTCTCGCAGGGCGACGCGGATCCCTACGGGTGACGTACCCCACCCGAAGCTGATCACCAGCAGTAGGGCCCAGATCGCGTAGTTGGAGGAGAAGAACCTCGCTGCGTACGAAGTTGCAGGCTGCCGTTGGCGGAGGATCACGGACGCCCGGTGCGGTCCGGAGAGGTCGGAGCGCCGGATGCAACCGCCGGCCGGGTGTCCCGAAGGTCAGCTGAGGGGAAACCGGATGAGTTCATCCACGAAACTCCGGACGCAGGGGATAGTCCTCCGCCCTGCCCGTATCGCCGGGCTGGATGACGAAGTCCCGACGATCACGGTAGAGGCTGGCGCGGTTGAGCACATAGTTGACCCCCGGCTTCATGTCGTCCCAGTGGGTCATCAACCAGTACTTGTGGTCTCCGATGAACAGGTAGGTATTCTTCATGCGGAAGAAGCGGCCGGTCACGCCCTCGCCTGCGCGGAACCGCTCGCAGACCGCCTCGAGAAGCTCCTGCTGTCCGTCCTTCTCGGAGAGCACGTACTCGTGAGGCCAGGTCTCCCGGTAGGTGACCGCCTCCCGCCAGGGGGCACGGGAGATGAGGTCGGTCAACTTGAGTGCCGTCACCTTGAGCCGCTCCCTGTTGGCGGCGCCGCCGCGATTGCCCTCTCCAAGCCCCGCCGGAATGCCGCTGCGGTCCGGCCGTCGTAGCCCACCAACCGGATCTCGCGCAAGACGCCACGATGCTGCTGGACCCACCGGATGCACTGTGAGGCTATCACCTCGGTGGCGGCATCCAGCGGATAGCCGAACACCCCCGTCGAGATGGCCGGCATGGCCACGGTCTCAGCGCCTACCCGGGCCGAGGCGTCGAGGGCCGCCCGTATGGCATCCCGAAGCAGAGCCGGGTTGTCCTGCCCCTCCCTGTAGCGGGGCCCCACGACGTGTACGACCCACGTTGCCTGCAACCGACCACCGACCGTGACCGCGGCGTCGCCGGATCGGATCGGGCCGTGCTCGGACACCCAACGGTCGGAGTCCGCCACGAACTCCTCACCGCCGACCGACGCCAGGGCGGCCGCCAGTCCGCCACCGTGGCGGAGGTACTCGTTGGCGGCGTTCACGATCACATCGACGCGTTCCGACGTGATGTCCGCCTGGAGCACCTTCACTGTCTGATCCTCCACTGACCTCCTCCTCCCAGTGTGTCGCGGCCTGACACTTCGGCCACCGATCCGGACCTTACCGAGACCATGTGACATATGACGCGCCGACCCCTTCAATCCCGGCAACCCGTACGAACCCCGTCTGCCACGGTGTCTTCATCCCTGGTCCGGACGCCAGGGACCGGGGCAACGGGTGGGTAGGGTGATTGTCTGCATCAGCACGCCGAGACGGGAGTTGGGCGAGTCAGGATGGCGAATCGGCTCAAGTACTGGGGATGGGGATACGAAGGGCACGGACTCTCGACCTCGGACCGGGACGCCCTGCTCCATACCCTCGCAACGGTGTACGGCGTCACCGCCACGGGGACCGGGGCGGTACCCGCTCTCGACGGTATAGCCCTCCCGCCTGGCCGCCTCGATCCACCGGCGAGCCTCGATTCCATATGCACGCAGGAGCCGTACGAGCGAGCGCTGCACAGCTTCGGGCAGTCCCAGCCCGACTCGATCAGGTTATTCGCGAGCGACTTCGGCCACGCTCCCGATGTGATCGCTTACCCGAGGAACGATGCCGACGTGGCAGCCCTGCTGGACTGGGCAGGCGAGGAGGGAGCTGCTCTCATCCCGTTCGGCGGTGGTTCGTCGGTGGTGGGCGGGGTGACGCCGGATGTGGCTGACGGCTTCGCCGGAGTCGTCACCATGGACATGAGCCGCATGAACCGGGTTCTCGAGGTCGACACGCTGTCGCGAGCCGCGCGCATCCAGGGCGGAGCACGCGGACCCCAACTCGAGGCCGCCCTCAAACCCCACGGGGTGACGCTCCGTCACTTCCCCCAGTCCTTCCAGCACTCCACCCTGGGAGGCTGGATCGCCACCCGGTCGGGAGGCCACTTCGCAACCTTGTACACCCACATCGACGACCTGGTCGAGAACGTCACCATGGTCACGCCCGCGGGTCGGATGGAGTCGCGGCGGCTACCGGGGTCGGGAGCCGGCCCGAGCCCCGACCGCCTGGTCATCGGCTCCGAGGGTTCGCTGGGAATCATCACCGAGGCCTGGGTGAGGGTGCAGGGACGGGTCAGGTTCAAAGCGACCGCCGGCTTCCGCTTCCCGGACTTCCTCCAAGCCGCCGGAGCGGTCCGGGCGATCGCCCAGGCCGGCCTGTTCCCCGCCAACGTGAGGATCGTGGACGGGGTGGAACTAGCAGTGAACGGGGCCGGGGACGGTTCGTTCACGCTGATGGTGGTCTCCTTCGAGTCGGCCGACCGTCCCGTCGACACGTGGATGGACCTCGCGGAGGAATGCGCCCTGAGCCACGGCGGGGTGACGGACACCGATTGGCGGACCGACCCGCAAGCCCACCTGACCGGAGCGGCGGGCGCATGGCGGGAAGCCTTCATCAGGATGCCCTACAACCGGGAGGTCCTGACACCGCTCGGGATCATCTCGGACACCTTCGAATCGGCCATCACCTGGGACCGCTTCGAGTCCTTCTACCACGACATCCGGCAGGCCACCCACGATGCCATCCGCGAGTCGACCGGCCGGGAAGGCGCAGTTTCGTGCCGGTTCAGCCACGCCTACCCGGACGGTCCTGCCCCCTACTTCGCGTTCCACTGCGCCGCCGACCCGGCTTCCATGCTCGATCAATGGTGGGAGATCAAGCGCGCCGTATCCGACGCCGTGCTCGACAGCGGCGGCACCATCACCCACCACCACGCTATCGGCCGCGACCACCAGCCCTGGTACGAGCGGCAAAGACCTCCGCTGTTCGGCGACGTCCTAGCACGTGCCAAGACACACCTGGACCCGCAGGGAATCCTCAACCCCGGAGTGTTGGTACGTGCAGATGGACACCACTCCAGTTCATAGGCTATCGGGAGTCGATGGAAGACGGAGACGTTGCAGGTCGCGCCACCCGGACTCGAGAAACCCGCAGCAGCAGGTACCGTCCCGGTTCCGTCTAAAAAGCGAGGAGCGGTCCTACTCCGGCCCGGTGCCCGCTAGAAGGTTCCCGAGCCGGTCCGAACCTGATCCGCCGGGCCGGCAACCTGTCTCATGCGTCTCCGTCGGACACCCCTGCCATCCACAGACCCAGACGATGGACGGTTGCTTCCTCCTGGTCCAGGATGCCCATGATCCTGCCCTCGAACATCACGGCTATCCGGTCCGAGAGGCCGATCACCTCGTCGAGGTCCTCCGATATGAGCAGGATGGCGGTGCCCCCGGCTCGCTGCTGCATCAGGACCGAGTGAATGTACTCGGCAGCGCCTATGTCGACGCCGCGGGTGGGCTGGGCAGCGATCAGAACCTCGGGCTCACCGGACAACTCCCGGGCGATGATGAGCTTCTGGATGTTCCCTCCCGACAGGTTGGCGGTGGGCGTGTCCAGCGAGGGGGTCTTGACGGTGAAACGGTCGACGAGGTCCGAGCAGGCCGACTCGATCTCCTTGAAGTCCAGGAAGCCGCGCCGACTCGTGGGCGGCATGTCGTGACTGGTCAGGATCATGTTCTCGGCGACGCTGAACTCTCCGATCGTGCCGTCCCGCATCCGCTCCTCGGGGATGTAGGAGACGCCCAGACGACGGATCTGCTTGGGAGTCTTGTGGGTCGTATGGGCGCCGTTCATGACGACGTCGCCGGATGAGACCGGGCGGAGACCGGCGAGCGCCTCGGCCAACTCACGTTGACCGTTGCCGGAAACGCCGGCGATCCCCACCACCTCGCCGCTCCGGACCTCCAGGTTGAATTCCGAGACAGCGGCCGTTCCGCGGTCGCCGAGCACTTCGAGATCGCTGATGGAGATCCGGGCCTGCCCGACCGCCGATTCACCCCTCTCGGGCGCCAGCCTGACCTCCCGTCCCACCATCATGTGGGCCAGTTGCTCCCTGCTGGTCTCCGAAGGCATCGTCCGTCCTGTCACCCGACCGCCCCGCAGCACGGTTATCCGGTCGGACAGGCTCATCACCTCGTGCAGTTTGTGCGAGATGAACACCAGGCCCCGGCCCCCGTCGGTCATCTGGCGCAGCGTCACGAACAGATCCTCCACCTCGGAGGGAGTCAGAACCGAGGTCGGCTCGTCGAGGATCAGGATCGAGACATCTCGGTAGATGGCCTTCATGATCTCGACGCGCTGACGTTCGCCGACCGCCAACTGCCAGATGTACGCCTCCGGATCGACCTGCAGTCCGTAGGCCTCGGATAACTCCCGGATCCGTCGACGAACGGGATCGAGGTCTTGCAGGAGTCGCCTACCGGCAGGAAGCCCGAGCGCAACGTTCTCGGCCACGGTGAGGGTGGGGACCAGCATGAAGTGCTGGTGGATCATGCCGATCCCCTGCTCGATGGCATCCGAGGGGGAGTCGATCGTGACTGTCTCGCCTCGCAGCCTTATCCCGCCCTCGTCAGCGTGATACAGCCCGTACAGGATCTTCATCAGCGTGCTCTTGCCCGCCCCGTTCTCGCCCAGCAGCGTGTGCACCTCACCGGGCCGGACATCGAAGTCGACCCGGTCGTTGGCTACCACCCCTGGGAAACGCTTGGTTATCCCTTCCATCTCGAGGAGGGGCGTTCCGGGGGCAACTGCAGGCATGGGCCTAATGCCCCCTTTGGAATGGACGGGTGAGAGCAGACGGCTGGCCGGTACGCCGCGAGACCAGCACCAGCACCAGGATGGTCAGCACCGCGGGGAACATGCCCACGATGCTGGCCGTCGTTCCCACCACGATGCCGAGGGTCTTCCATTGGAGAACCGTCGCCGACACGAGACCGAATACGAGCGAACCCGCCATGACCCCGGACGGACGCCACGCTCCGAAGTACACGAGGGCGATAGCAATGAACCCGTGCCCGTTGGTCAGGTTTTGCTGGAAGATCCCCAACTCGAGAGCGAGCGCTGCGCCTGCCAGTCCAGCTAGGGCGTTACCTACGAAGATGGTCATGTAGCGGGTCCGGTTGACGCTGACACCCAAGCTGTCGGCTGCTTCGGGTGTCTCCCCCACCGCCCGCACATTCAATCCGAACGGGGTCCTGTTGATGACGAACCACATTGCCGGCACCAGGAGGAAAGCCACGTATACGAGCACGTTCTGGTGGAACAGCACCTCCCCGACCCACGGCAGGTCTCCCAGCAGCGGTATCGCCAGGTCACCCAAGCCGTCGATAGGGGTTGGAGTCCCGACCTGTTTCTGGAAGAGGAGGTCGCTCAGGCCCAGACCGAAGATGAAGATGCCGATGCCGCTGATCCCCTGCTCGGCTTTGAGGGCCAGCGTCACGACCCCGTACACGATGCCCATCACCCCGCCGACGACCAGGCTGACCACGATGCCGAAGAGGACGCTGTCGGTCCTGAGAGTGGCGTAGTAGGCCCCGTAGGCCCCCAGGAGCATCACGCCCTCCACGCCCAGGTTGAGCACGCCGCTTCGCTGGCCGAGGGTCTCGCCCAGGGCGGCCAGCAGGAACGGCGTCGCCAGCCGGATTCCGGAGGCGACGGTGGCCAGCAGCACCGATACGGTCAGGAAGTCGCTCACGGGGGACCTCGCAGGTCCGGTTCCGGTTCGCGCTCCAGAATGGTTTGATCGGTGCCCTCACCCTCGGACCTCATCTGTGATGCCGCCCGAGCCAACCGGGCTCGCGCCTCCATGCTTCCCACCACGAACACGACGACGAGACCGTTGAGAGCAAGTATCAGCGCGGCCGGGACCTGAACGGCCCTCTGCATGGCGTTGGCCCCCACCAGCAGGCTCCCGAACAGGAAGGAAGCCGGGATCGTCCACAGGGGATGCAGACCGCCGAAGAGGGCGGCCACGATACCGTTGAATCCGGCCGCTCCCGTAAAGGTCGTGGCGCCACCGTCGGTGGCGAGCCGGTGTCCCTCGCTCCCGAACACGAGGGTGACTCCGGCCATGCCGCACATGGCCCCGCTATACACGAAGGCGAGGACGACGTTGCGTTTGACCGACATCCCGGCGTACCTGGAGGCGAACGGGTTGTGCCCGACCGCCCGGAGGCGGAGTCCCTGGGTGGTCCGGAACAGCAAGAAGTAGCAGGCCACGGCCATCAGCACCGCGACGAGGACCCCGAGGTGGAGCCGCGTTCCGCCGGGCAGGATCGGCAGGTCGGCGTTGGTGCTCAACCGTTCCGTGTGGGGTATGCGAGACCCCTTCTCGATCTCGCCCGGGTCCATCAGCGGTCCCCGCAGCAGGAGGTTGAGGATCTGGACGGCGATGATGTTGAGCATGATGGTGCTCAGGATCTCGTTGACACGGGCGTAGGACTTCAAGACCCCCGCTACTCCGCCCCAGATCCCGCCTCCCACGGCGCCGACGAGGAACGCAAGCGGAACGAGACCGAATCGGGGCACGTCCGGGAACGCGAGCACGGCAAGCGTGGAGAGAATCGCCCCGGCGATGATCTGGCCCTCACCTCCGATGTTGATGACACCGGCCCTGAACGCGATGGTGATGCCCACCCCGACCAGCAGTAGCGGCATAGCCTTGAGAGCGCTGTTGGCCAGGTTCTTCGCCCCTCCGAAGGCTCCATCCACCAGAGCCGCGTACCCCGTGAGGGGGTTCGCTCCCAGCACCGCCAGCATTACCGCTCCGATAACGGCGGCCGCCAACACCGCGCCGATGAGGACACCGGGTCCGGCGAGCCGGGCCAGGATCCGTCTCCAATCCAGCGTCAGCAGAACCTCCTACCCTGGTGCGCCCGCTCGGGCATGTCCCCCGGAATGAAGGCCGACCGGGGGACTGCTCGCATCACAATTCGCGACCCTAGTTGGGCCTCTGTTCACTCCCGGTAGCTACTCGGCCCCGGTCGAGATCGATCCGTCCTTGAGACCGGACTCGGCCTCATCCGCCGCAGCCTGGATGTCGTCAGCAAGGGGCATGCCGGGGTTGTAGGCCATGGTCAGGCCACCGTTTGCGAAGTTCGCCGTGATCACCCGCCCGTTCACCTCGTCGTTCAGTAGGTCGTCGACGATCTGGGCGAGTTGGTACTCCCAGTGGTAGATCTGAGAGGCCACCACGATGTTCTCGCCCAATGGCACCTGGTCGGTCTGCGAACCGAACCAGAGGACCCCGTGTTCCCTGGCCACCCCGGTTGCTCCGACCACCATCTGGGAGACGCCTGTCATAACGTCGGCGCCCGCCTCGACGTGGGCTTGGGCCGCTTCAGCTGCAAGCGCGACGTCGCTGAAGGAGTCGATGTAGTTGACGTTGACTCGTGATGGACGGATCCACCGACTTGACACCCGCCACGAAGCCGTCGATGTAGAGCTTGATATCACCGACTTCGATCGGACCTACCACGCCGATGACGTTCGACTCGGTCATGTGTGCCGCAATAGTCCCGTTCACGAAACCACCCTCATCGGACTGGACGCTGTAGGAATACACGTTGGGAAGGCCGAAGGTGTCGCGGCTCGTCCCCCAGGCGAAAACGGTGTCGGGGAAATCCGGAGCGATCTCCGAGAGAGACCCCCCGAACTGGGATCCGTGGGCCAATACGATATCGAACCCGTCCTCGGCGTGGGAATTATAACTATTAGTTGACAAGGATGGTATGCTCACCCCGAGCTAGAGGAAAGGGGGTGAGCCATGTTTCCTGATATATCAGGGGTGAAGCCCCGTTGGGAGTAAGGGGTGGGGAGCCCGTGGAGGGGGCGGCTTGCCTAAGTCATCCCCCTCCACGCGCCGGCTTCTTGGCCGAGACGATACTAGGCCGCCGGTAGTTGAGCACAGCGGCGGCTACCTGCTCCGGTGTGGCATCCCCGTAGTCAGCCCGGTAGATACGGCGCTTCGTCTTGGGCTTCCGTTTCGGCATGGTTCTCCCTTTCTACAGATACCCGTTAGCAGCCATCTTGACCTTGAACTCTTCCCATGTCCCGTCACCCTTGGTTGAGTTACACCATCCGCAAAGGAGTTGCAGGTTGTCGATGTGGTCTGTGCCGCCCTTCGATTGTGGTACCACATGATCGACGGTGAGATTCTTGAATGGGAAATGCTCACCGCAGCCCCGGCAGTCGCCCTGCTGCTGGCCGTACAGATGATGCTTATGAGTCCGATAGTCGGGTAGCACGCCCTGGTCGGTCCGCTGCGGGATGTCGGTGCGGGCCACCACTTCGTAGAACAGGCCCATATCGTCACGTAGCCGCTGCTTCACCAACTTCACCGCCAACGGTGCAATGTCAATCCCCACCCACTTCCGGTTCAACCGCTCCGCCGCCACCAGCGCTGTCGCGCACCCACAGAACGGGTCCAGAATGGTGTCACCCTCATCACTTGACGCTCGGATAATCCGATCCAACAGTGCCAACGGCTTCTGAGTGGGGAACCCCACCCGTTCCCGCGCTTGAGAGTTGAGAGGGTTGATGTCAGTCCAGACGTTGCCAACTGGGACACCTGGTTGTTCATCCAGATAACGCTTGAGGTATATGCGTCGGGTTTTGCTGGTGGGATACCAAATGCGGCCTTCCCGGTCCAGTTCCGCCATCCGTTCCTGCGAGTAACGCCACCCATACGCTGGTGGGTTGTGACCCTTCCAACGGTATGTCAGATTGGGTCGCGGGGCCGGACTTGTGAGATTGTCTAATCGGTAGCGACGTCCGTTCTGGTCTTTGTGCCGGTACTTCTTCTGAATGTATTCAGCCGAGTGTGGCTGGTATACGGGACGCCAGACAGCTTCAGAGGTCTTGGCGTATTGGAAGATGGTGTCAGCGTTGGGGCTCCACCGCTTCGCATTGTTGTGTGGTGATGTCCGTTTCCAGGTGATCTCAGCCCTGAACTGGTGCCGTACCAAATGTAACGTCTAGGAGCATTTTGAGGTAGTGGGAAGCGGTCGGATCACAGTGCAAATACAGCGAGCCAGAGGGTTTCAACACACGATGTAGATGGGTGAGGCGGACGGCCATCATGATCAGATACGACATCATCCCCGGACCGTGCGCCAACCGGGCTGCTTTCACCACCTGATACAAAGCAGGTGACCGGTCCGCGATCTCACCGTGCCATGCCAGATCCACATCGGAGAGGGTCCATGTGTCCTTAAACGCCGCACCCGCAGCTTGCGACCCGATAGGGGCTTCGTAGGTACGGTTCGAGTTGAACGGCGGATCCAAGTAGATCAGGTCAACCGATTCGGAATTCATCCCCCGCAGTATGTCCAGGTTATCAGCAGTCCACAACGTCCGGTTGGCGAAGTTCGGACCGCTCATGTGGCCTCTACAGGGCCTTCCATATCCCCTCCCGGTGCCAACTCGCAGAACGCCTCACGTATCCGCTGCTGCATGAACCAGGCTGTCTTTTGCGCTACGTCGATGTCCCGGTGGAGCTTCATCGACGACACGCCTTTCAGGGAGGTGAGGTCCAGATAGATGGCGTAGGCCCATTTGCGGAGAGGGACTTTCGAGGCGGCCATCACCGTGTTGGTCCGTACCGAGAAGTACTTGCGGCAGGGGGTGCACCAGTACGGCATCCGGGCGTGGGATGCTTCACGGGTCCGGTCAGAGGCGCAGTAGGGGCATTTGCGGCCATCAGGCCAAACAATAGCTTCAAACCACTGGCGGGCGGCGTCCTCGTCGGGGAACATGTGCGCGAGTTGCAGGAGCGAGATCCCTTCACGGTGGGAACGTCCCGGTGCTTTCTGTGTCATCGTCGTCTCCAAACCGTCTGCTTATAGCGCTAATAGTAGACGAGTCCCTACCGTTTGTCAACTAATAGTTATAATTCCCCTCGGCGTAGCCGCGAATCGCAACGGCGGCGTCCTCTATCACGAACGTCCCGTCGGTGATGTCGACCGTGATGTTGTAGTCCTCGCCGAGGCGGTTCAGCGAATCGACCATGCTCTGGGTAAAGGCCAAGTCGTTCGACGCGCTGGGCCCGACCATTGCGATCCTGATCGGATCGTCGGCTGACCGGCCGGCCTCCTCCTCGGCGCAGGATGCTGCCAGCAACGCGAGCAGCAGCACTCCGATCAACCAGGCACCTCGTATCACCGGTCTCCTGAAGATCGACATGGGCGGTTTCCTCCTTCGTGGGCGGCCTTGTTTGCAGAGCTAGAAGGATAGACGGTCCGAGATCAGGCGGTCCGCCCGCTCGAGCGACTCGTCCGAGAACCCGATCCTGACGCCGCTGAAGTTCGGGCCGCGTGTTGCATCCAACGCCAGACGTGAGGTGGTGCCTTCGACGGACGATGACGGGTCGAGTGGACTACCCGGCAGACCATCCACCACGAAGAGATCGTCGGCGGGCTGGAAGTGGGTGGCGAGCGCCCAGAGCACCTCGGAATCGTCGGTGACGTCGATGTCTTCATCCACAGCGATGACGGTCTTCAGGTAGGGGTCCCAACCCAGGAGTCCGAGCATGACCTGGCGGGCCTCTCCCACCCTCCGCTGCCGGAGCTTCACGTAGCAGTGGAAGTGGCTACCCGAGTTCGGATAGTGGACGGCCATCACCCCCGGGAACCTTCCCTTGAGCTTCTCGGCCATCTCGGATTCCCTGGGGATACGCGCCAGGTTGAGGTGCTCGTTGGAGTTGCCACCCACCACGTCGAGAAGCAGAGGGTCCCGGCGGCGCGACATGGTCTCCACCCGGAAGAGGCTGTTGGTCGACCGGTCGGAAGAGTAGCCGGTGAACTCCCCGAACGGACCTTCATCGACGCGAACGCCCGGATCGATCACTCCCTCGAAAAGGAAGTCCGAGGTAGCGGGAACCCGGATCCCGTAGCGGGGCGACCGGACAACCTCGAGAGGCGCCCCGAACAGGCCGCCGGCCACGTGGCGCTCGTCGACGGTCATCGGCACCCGGGCCGAAGCGGCCAGCATTAGCAAGGGGTGCCCTCCGAGCACGAACGCCACCCGGAGCGGCTCTGCCCGGTCGGCCGCGGCCTTGAGCATCCGCCACAGGTCTCCGCGGGAGTGGAGGCTGGTGGCGAACTCGGTCGGTGAGTGGACCATGGCCCGGTGGTAGCTCAGGTTGCCTACCCCGTCGGCCTCCTCCGCCACGATGATCCCGCTCGTGATGTAGGGCGCCCGGTCCGTGGCGAAGTGGCTGAGTAGGGGGAAGGTGCGTAGATCGATCGCTTCTCCCTCCCTCACCCGATCCAGCACCGGGGCGTCGCCGACCTCGACAGGTTCGATCAGGTTCCTGGCCTTCGCCTGGAACGTCTCGTGGAGGTTCCGCGGATCGGCGCCGAGCATCCGGGAGATGCGGCGCCGGCAGGCGAACAGGTTGGTGACAACGTCGTACCGAATCCCCTCGATGTTCCGGAAACGCAGCATCGGATGGCGACTAGCTGCGGACAGCCGCCACACCACGCTCGTGACGTCCTGGGAGTCGGGAACCGGCTCGGTGATGTCGAGCACGTCTTCGGGAAATGACCGCTCGTAGACGGAGACGAAGTCATGGAGATCCTGGGATGAGCCGAGACCGGGGACAGTCATCGAGAACCCTCCGCGCACCCGGTCGGAACTCCTTCGCGGTGGGCGGACGACCGGACACCTCCCGGCCGTCCCGCGTCCCTTCGGGAGACAGGGGTTGACGGTGTCACACACCAACCGCATACTGACCGGTACCAAACACCTACACGGCCACCAGGCCCGACGTCGACCCGGTGGCCGCAGGTAACCGACATCCAGGAGCGCCCGCAACCGGAAGGTGAGAAGGGACGCGCCCCGGACCCAGGCAAGGTGGTGGTGGGGGAGGGCCCGCAGTTGGCGTCGTCCCCGGTCGGACTCGCGAAATCCTGCGCTACCGACCTCGCACGGCGCCCCCGGTCTTGGCGAGCTCCCACAGCGGGATGACCGATCTCGGTACCCGATTGCACGATGGTCAGTCGACCGGTCGCCCGTAGCTACCCGCCGCCAGTTGTGCCTTGGCCTCCTCAACCGAATCGGGCGGCGCAGTGGGCTGGACCCCGACCAACCGGGCGATGTTGTTGCCCATGTAGTCCTCGAGCTGATCCTCGTCGACACCCAGTCCCTGGGGAGGCTCGTGGCACAGCACCTCCAGGTGGGTGAGCCACATCCCCGGATCGTTGGGCGGAGAGTCCGTCCCGAACACGAGGCGGTCGCGGGGCATCTCCTTGGCGAACTCGACGATCCGGGACTGGAGCAGCCATCCCGACTCGCCGTATACGTTCGGCGAGTCCATGATCATCCAGAAGGCCTCGAAGCAGTACACGCCCCCCGTCTGGACCCCGAAATGGCCGATGATGAAGTTGACGTCGGGGAACTCGCGGATGATCGGATAGAATTGGGTCGGGATGGAGTAGGGACCGTCGCCCGTGTGGAGCAGGACCACCACTCCGAGCTCGTCGCACTTGCGGAGAGCAGGGCGAAGCCAGTCCAAGGCCCGGTCCGGGCGGTAGGCATGCATGTTGGCGTGCAGCTTCATCATCTTGAAGCCGTACTCCTTCACGTGGAACTCGAGTTCCGCCGCGCCGTTCTCGGGGCCGAATCGGGGGTTGTAGTTGAAGTTGCCGATGAACCGGTCCGGGTACTTTCGGGTCAGTTCCGCGATGTAGGACATGTAGTCCCGGATCCCGTCACGGCCGTTCCTGCTCCCCTCATGCCACACCGTGTTCCCTGGGGGAGGCTGGATGAATCCCATGTCGATACGCCGGGGTTTCCCGTTGATCCAGTATGGACCATCCATCATCTCCAGCATCCGCTCCCCCGTGAACGGCTCGCCGGTATGCCTCCAAGCCTGGTCGATGACGTTGGTGGGGTGGAGATGCGTGTCGATGATCATGTGGCAGGTCGCTCCTGGGTAGCCGCTGGGTCGCTAGCGGGTCGGGGATCTCGGTACCCGACCCGTACGGTGTTGGACCTTCGTGTCCTCCGCCGGTCGCGAGACCAGCGTAATGGGCCGGCTATCGAGTCCGAGACTACCCGTTGGCCGGAGCGGCGCCCCGGTCTTCGTCACCGTCCGGCCGGGGTGTTGCCATCGAGATAGCGGAGGGCTGCCAGCGCGTAGATTCTGGCGGCCTGGTTGACACCTTCGACATCCAGGCGCTCGTTGGGAGCGTGTGCCCTGGGAACGTAGCCCGGACCGAAGGCGGCCACGGTTGGTATGCCTGCTATCCCCTGGAAGCTCAGAGCGTCGGTCGCGCCGGGGAAGACCCCCGGCTCCACGGACCTTCCGAGTACCAGGCGCGAGGCATGCTGCAAGGCGGCCACCGCCGGATGGTCAGGCGGGATCTGCGTGGCCTCGGAGAACCCCACCATCTTCAGCTCCGCCGACAGCCGCGGGTTCTCTGCCATCGACCGGTCGAGGAACCTGCGGAGGTCGGCCGTCACGCTCGGCTCGGTCATGCCGGGCACGAGGCGGATGTCGGAACTGAAACGAGCGTTACCCGGATAGACCCCGTAGAAGACGCCCGCCTCCGCCATCACCCCCACGTTGACGGTCGGGCCGGAACCATCCAGGGGGTAGGGAGCATAGGTCAGGTAGCGATCGAACTCGGATGCCATCTTCTGTATCAGCCATGCCATCTCGACGGTGGCGTTGACAGGGTCGAAACGGTCCGAGACGCTCGAGTGCATCTGGGTGCCTTCGACTTCGATGTCGACCAGGGCGGATCCTCTCGAAACCACACCGATGGTCTCCCATTCCGACATCACCCCGCACGGCTCGCCGATGATGGCCGCGTCGGCTGCGAGATGCCCCTCCTCTGCCAACCACCTGGACCCGAGCGTCGAGCCTCCTTCCTCGTCGGCGGTCAAGACCAACTGCAGTTCGCCGCACCAACCTCCCGACCTCGCCAGAGCCACCGCGGCGTACACCATTGCCGCAACGGCCGCCTTCATGTCACCCGAGCCCAGACCGCGCAGTTCACCGTCCGAGACAACCGGGTCCCAAGGGTCGGTGTCCCAGCGCGAGAGGTCACCGGCCGGTTTGGTGTCGGTGTGGCCCGAGAGAATGAGTGTCGGGCCCGGCCCGTCGCCCGGGATCCGCACCACGACATTGGGCCTCGAAGGCCGGGCTTCGAGAATCGTCAGATCGGTCAACCCGTAGGCGCGCAGCAGTTCGCAGACCACACCGGCCACGGCTCTCTCATCGCCGGGCGGATTGGGACTGGGAGTGGCCACCAGCCGGCGGGCCAGGTCGAGCTGGTCCTCGGCGGTGCTCTCCAGGAAGGAGAGCACATCGACATGGGGTGGGACCGGGGCGGACAGGTCGGATCGGCCCCTACAACGGGTCGAGCGGATAGAGCGGACGGGGCGCGTTCCGGAACCGGAGACCTTCCAGCCGAGGTCCGCTGGCTCCGGGGAGGTCGAGGGTCACCGCCTCGGCGGCCGATTCGGGGAAGTTGGCCCGGTAGTCACTGCAGGAACGAACCACTAGCACGTCAGCCTGATCGGGGTCCAGCCCGACGTGGCGCCAGGTGGCCGGGTCGGCGCTGATGGCCGGCTCGGACGTCACGAGCAGGTGGTGGAATCCGGATTGCAGCACCGCCCACTCCCCCATCGACACCTGCCGGCGGGTGAAGGACCGGCCTGCCAGCCGGTAGCTTCCCGCTCCGACCCGCCGGACGATCCCGTCCACCACCACCGATGACGCTCCGGGGTTGACTCTCCCGCCCACCTCTACCCGCACCCGCTGCCCTACCGCCGCACGGCATTGGTCAACAGCCGACGGGTCGAGAACCGTATGCATGACGACGAGGTCGGGGCCGTGGAGGGCGGCCTGGCCGATCATCACCGGATCGTCTCCGGGAGCGCCGGCCGTCGGGCAGTCGGCGGTGTGGGCCATGATGAAGGGCTTCACGCCCGAGGCCCGCGCCATTCGAAACGCCCTGTCCGGAGTCAGGAGACGCGGAGTGGTCATCCGCTCCTTCCTCTGCCAGATCTCGTCGGCCAACTCGTCGGCCAGACTGCGAGCTCCTGTCGGGTCGGCGTCGGCCACCACCGAGACCCCGAGACCCAACTCGGGAACATCGAGCCAGGGCTGCACCGGGAACAGCGAGACATCGAGCATGTGCGGCGCCGCCCGCTCGTAGGCGAGCCGGCGAACCTCCGCCATCGGCCCGACGTCGGTGCGCATCGCTTCGGCGGGGATGAGCAGGGGACGCTTGGCAAGGGCCATGGAGGGCGCGATCTCCCCGTACGAAACCGCGGTGACCAGCCGGGCGATCCGCTTGCCGGTGGACGCCATATCTGTATGCGGCTCGGTGTGGTAGCCGACCAGCACGTCGGCCAACTGAACCATCCGGTCGGTGACGTTGGCATGAAGATCGAGGCACACGCCCAGGGCAACGTCACCGATGCGGCGCCGGGCCGTCTCGATGAGCGCCGAGTCGGCATCAAAGAGGGACTCCGACGCCATCGCTCCGTGCAACGACAGCACGAGCCCCTGCAAGCTGCCCGCCGACTTCAGGCTGTCGTCCAGGAGCCCGGCCAGCCGCGCGAATGCCTCGTCCGTCACCTTTCCCGACGGAAGGGCCCAGGCCGCCACCAAGGGAACCGGCTCGGCTCCCATCCGGCGGAGGGCGGAGAAGGCGCCTGCGAACTCGGTGTTGGTCCTCTTCAGAGACTTGGCTGCTTGCTCGCCCACCAGAACGGTGTAGTCCTCCCAGCGGGTCGGTCGAGGACTGAAGGTGTTGGTCTCCTGGACCAACGAGGCAACCCCGATTCTCGGTCGCGCCAGATTCCAGGGGTCCATCATCGCGGTGGGGTCAGCGGAACCGGTCGGTTGGCGCCGGCCGAACGTTTGGCCGCGTCCACGATGGCGTGGGCTAGCCGGGCGGCACCCAGGGTCATCTCCGGCTGGGTCTCTTCCCGCACGGAACGTATGAAGTGGTCGAGGGAGGCGGCGAGGTCACCGCTCACCCGCCCCCGCGTAACCGGCCAGTGGGCCAGATCCGGAAGCGTCATCCGGTCCGCGTCCACCATGGTCAGCCCATGGTTGGAACCGTCCACGAACACGCCGCCCTCGGTACCCACCACCTGCAGCGAGGCGTCGAGGGGCGCGGGAATCGAAGGAGGCAGTACCCAACTCGTCTCGAGCGACCCGATGATCCCGTTCTCGAACCTCACCAGCACCATGGCGGCGTCGTCATGGCCGTGGGCAGCCGACCGGCGGGAGATGGTCTCGGCGTAGACGCGAACCACCGGCGAGCCGGCCAGCCAGGCCATGACGTCCAGGTCGTGGATGCCGGTGGAGATGAGTAGATCGGTCCACACGCCATAGATCTCCGCGCCCAGCCACGAGCCCCGCCGGCGAACGAATATCGTGTGGATGTCCCCCAGCCGACCGGAGGATGCCGCCTGGTACGCCTCCGAGTAGCGGGGATCGAACCGGAGGATGAAGTTGACCATGGCTATTACGCCGGTCTCCTCGATGTCGGCTATCAGCCGGTCGGTCTCCGCTAGGGAGGGCGCCAACGGCTTCTCCAGAAGTAGGTGCTTTCCGGCCTGGGCGAGCGGCACGGCGACGCCATGCCGGTAATGCTCGGGCACCGCGACGGACGCCGCTGTGAACTCACAGCTCCCGAGCAGGTCGGAGACCTCCGTGAACCAGGGCACCCCTAGCGGCTCGGCAACCGCACGGGCCTTGCCCTCGTCGACGTCCACGACTCCTACCAGCTCTGCCAGTGGATGCTCCTGGTAGATGCGGGCATGAAGGGAACCGATCGCCCCCACTCCCACCACCGCGGTTCTAAGTGCTGTCATCCTGGTTGCCGGCCCGGAACGAAGGCCCGGTCGTGGCCGGGCATCACCGTGGTCGGTCTGAGGGCATGGATGCGGTCAAGGCTGGCGTGGAGACCTCTCAACTGGCCGTCGGTGTACCAGTGGGAAAAGGTCCGCTCCGAGTACTCCCGGCGGGTCATCACCGTATCGCCCGCCACCACCACCCGGTCGCCCGCCTCCGACTCGGCCAGCACGCTGATGTGGCCCGGAGTGTGCCCCGGAGTGGAGATAGCCGCCACACCAGGCATGAGTTCCAGTTCCCCTCCCCGGGGGACCTCGGTCAGCTTCCCCATCACCGCCAAGCGGGCGGCCGTCTCCTCGGGACCGTACAACTCCTCGCAGAAATCGGCCTCTCCCTGTCCCATCACTAGTTCGGCACCCGGAATCCTGAATGCGCTTCCCATGTGGTCGTGGTGGCAGTGGGTGCAGACAACCACGTCGATCTGGTCGGGAGCGAGACCGAAACGGGACAGTCCGATGCCGAGTTGACCGTAGAAGCCGGTGTGGTGGTTGCCGGGATCGACCACGATGTTCCGCTCGCCCCTGATCAGCACCGTGGTCGACACCGGAAGGAACCCGAGGTTGGAGTCGAACAGCGCATCCCTGGCCGGATCGATGCCCATCATCGTTTCCATCCGGTCCAGCATCGCCTCCGTGTCCGAAGCGAAGTAGTAGACCACCTCGTCCTCCGACAGCGAGAACCTCAGCACCACCGGCTGTATGACCACATCGATTCGATTCGGCATCCTGTTCTTCAGCTCCTCTCGAAAACCGGCGCTGTGCGGTCTGGCCGGATCATCTCTCCACGCCCGCGGTGATCACTTCGGTGATGTTCCTCTGGAAGAACGTTGTTATCAGAATCACCGGCAGGGCTGTGACGACCGTGGCTGCGGCCAACTGGCCGATTGCGATGTCCATGGTAGAGCGGAACAAACCGAGAGTGACAGTCAGCATCGACAGATCGCTGGTGAACAGCAGCGGCGTCAGGAACTCGATCCAAGCCAGGACGAAGCCGAGCAGCAGGCCGGCGAGTATCCCCGGGCGCAGCAGGGGCAGCACGATTCGGACGAGGAGTTGCAACAGGTTCGCTCCGTCGATACGGGCCATCTCCTCGACCGACACGGGTATCGAACGCACGAACGAACCCATGATCCACACCATGAACGGCAACGTGAAGGCCACGTATGGGAGGACGAGGCCCAGGTACGTGTCGTACAGACCGAGCTGGACCACCGTTATGAACAGCGGAAGGACGAACAGCAGGGTCGGCAGGACATAGATGGCGGCGAACCCCCCGAGGACGATGCGCCGGCCCGGAACCCTCATCCTGTTCAGAGCGTACGCGGCGGGCACCGCGATCGCCACCGTGAGAACCGAAGAACCCACAGCGACTACCAGGCTGTTGACCATCGACTCGGTCACCGGCACGCCGGAGTCCTCGGAGAATATCTGCTCGTAGTGTTCGGTGGTGACGTAGGTCGGCGCGAACGCAACATCCCGGGAGCGGATGTCCCGCTCCGTCTGGATGCTCGTCAGCACGATGCCGTACAGCGGGAAGGCCATCACCACGAGGACCACGGCCGCCAATCCGTAGGTGGCGATCTTCGTCCAGCGTGATCCGGAACGGCTTCCCATGCCTAGTCCCGCACCAGCCGCCGCGTCCGGTACAGCATCCAACCGAGCCCGGCGATCGCCAGTACGGTCAGTGCCGACAGCAGGTACGCGCTCGCAGCGGCGCTTCCGAAGTCGAACTGTTCGAAGCCCTGCCTGTACACGAGGAAGTTGAGCGTGGTCGTCGCCCGGCTCGGGCCGCCTCGGGTGAGGACGAAGATCGTGTCGAAGACCTTCATCGCCCAGACGAACAGGAAGATCACGACGGGGACGACCACGGGGAGCATCAGCGGGAAGGTCACGTAGCGGAAGGTGCGCCACGAGCCTGCGCCGTCGATGGCAGCCGCCTCGCGCACCGTCCTGGGAACGGTCTGCAGACCGGCGAGCAGGAAGATCGTGGCGAACGGAACCCACCGCCACACTTCGGCGATCAGCACCGAATGGAGCGCTATGACCTGGCCTCCCAACCAGATCACACTCCCCTCTCCTCCGAATGCCCTGATGAGGCCGTTCAGGAAGCCGAACTCGGCGTGGAACATCTGGACCCAAAGGACACCGGACGCAACCGGGGGAACCGCCCAAGGCAGCAGCACCGTCACCCTAACGAGGCCCCTGCCCATGAAGGTCCTGTTCAGAAGCAGAGCGATCAGGAACGAGAGGACCACTGTCGCCAGGCAGAGCATCACGCCGAAGTAGACGGTTATTCCCGTCGCCTCCCAGAAGCCGGAACTCGTCAGTTGGCGCGCGAAGTTCCGCAAGCCCACGAAGCCGGTGATCCGGAAGCGGGGAGATAGGTCTATCGAGGCGAGGCTGTAGAGGACGGTGGAGACTGCCGGGTAGGCGTACACGCCCGCCACCAGCAGAACCGCCGGCGCCACCATCGCCACCGCAGCCCTCCGGCCGGGGAGCCGGGGCGAGCCGGTCTCCCCGCCTGCCGGGATGTCACCGGTCATGGGCTCGGGAGGGGAGGGTTAAGACTCGTCCTGGCTCCTGGCCTCCAGAGCTGCTGACGCCGCATCGTCGAGAGCCTGCCTGGGCGACTTGCGGTCGGCGAGCACCTCGTGGATCTCGTCGGCCAGCATCTGGGTCCAGCGCGGGCGGTCCTCCGACCAGCCACCGTCCACCGGGTACTCGTAGGCCTTGGCCAGCGCCGGGTAGAAGGGGAAGGCCTCCACGATGTCGGGTTCCTGCAGGATGCCGCTGTAGATGGAGCCCCATCCGCCCATCGCCACCACCCGCTGACCCTCGCGGGAGGTGATCAGGTCGAGCAGCCGCCAGGCCTCATCCTTGTTCTCGGAGTAGACCGGGACGCCGAAGAACTCGGAACCGTCCACCGATCCGCTGGTCTCCACCGCCGGATTGGGAGCGAAGGCGCTGTGTCCCGCGATCTGGGAGGCGTCGGGGATAGCAGCCACGCCAGCCACGAACGGCCAGGAGATGAACATGCCCCTGGTTCCTTCGAAGAACCCCGGCGTGGCGTCGAACACCCAGGTGTAGGTGGTGACCGCCGGGTCGATCACCTGGTGGGTGTGCATTAGGTCGTACAGCTTCTGCAACGCCTCCACACCCGCTTCGGAGTTCCAGGCCGGCTGGGACTCCTCGTCGAGGAAGCTGCCACCGTGCATGTTGAGCTGCCGCCCCAGGTCCAGAGGACGTGCTTGTCGGCCCAGGCGTCTGTGTAGCCGTAGTACTGGACGCCGTCCCGCTCGCCGGTCATGGCCTTGGCGTACTCGACGAAGGTGTCCCACGAATTGGGAGTGGAGTGCCAGTCGGTCGGGGCATCCGGATCCAGCCCTGCCTGCTCCATCAACTGCTTGTTCCAGTGGAGCAACTGGCTGCCCATCGTCCAGGGCACGGCGAGGGTGTCCTCACCCACCTCCACCGCTCCCATTCCCCTGGTCAGCAGATCCCCTTCGGGGCGAACCGGCTCGTCCATGAAGATGCTGGCGTTGGTCAGCCATCCCCGGGTCCCGAGTTCGGCACCCAACTCCGCCGTTACGAAGACCGCGTCCCAGGGGGAACTCTGCGCCAGGAAGGAGGTGGTGAGCTTGCTCCGCAGGTCGGGAGTGGTGACCTCTTCGACATTGGGAGCGAACCCGACCGCGGCCTCGTGCTGGCCCAGGATCTGCTTGATCGGATCCATGTGCGTGCCTATCAGCACACCCAACTGGCCGGTGAAGTCCTCTCCCGGCTCAGCTCCTTCATCTATGGGGTCACCCTCTCCGCAGGCCGCCAGCAGGGCGGACAGTCCGCCCATGGCGGCGAACGCCGTGAGGGCGGAACCGCCACGGAGAACCTGGCGGCGCGTGAAGAGGCGCGGGTCGTATCCCTTGGGTACCAAGACGATCTCCTATCGTTCAGACGGTGGGGTCCATAGGATTATAGGTAACCGACGCCGAGCGCGGCCCGCAAGGCTGTGATCGCCGGTGCTGCATCTGTGCCCCGGGCGGCCGGTGGAAGGTCCTGTACCGGAAACGGCGGACTACGCCGACGGATGCCCCACGGCGGGACTCACGTCTGCGCCACCGAACCGGTCACCAGGTCGTATGGGCGAACCGGAACCCCGCTCAGTTCGAGTCCGGTCGCGTCGCGGAGGGCGTTGACGATGGCCGGGGTGGAAGATAGCGTCGGCGGCTCGCCCACGCCGTTGAGACCGTACGGCGAGTCGGGATGCGGGAACTCGAAGAGACGGACCTTCATGGGCGGCATGTCGACGATGGTGGGCACCAGATAGTCGGTGAACGACGCGTTCCTCACCACCCCGTCGGCCATCTGCACCTCTTCGAGGAGGGCGAGCCCGAGACCCTGGGCGCTGCCGCCTTCGATCTGGCCCTCCACAGCCTGGGGGTTGATCGCCTTGCCCACATCCTGGGCGGCCGCCAGCTCCACCACCCGCACCAGACCGAGCTCGGTGTCCACGTCGACCACCGCCCGGTGCGCGGCGTAGGCGAAGGCGATGTGGGCGTCGCCCTGCCCGGCGATGTCGTCGATGGCCTCGGTGGGACGGTGGTGGTACTCGAACGTAGCCTCTATCGCGCCATCAGCGAGGAGATCCGCCATCGGGAGCATGAGTTCGCCGGTAGCGGCGTAGCCGATCCCTCCACCGACGAGGCTCAGCTCCTGCGGATCGCAGCCGAGCCGGACCGCAGCCCTGGCCAGCAAAGAGTTCCGGACACGTCCGCAGGCCCCTTTGACCGCTCCTCCGGTCATCCAGGTCTGGCGGGAGGCGGCCGACGACCCCGCATCGCCCACATGCGTGTCTGCGGGCCGGACCACCACCGCGTCGATCCCCAGCTCCGTCCGGGCGATCTGGGCTTGCACCGCCACTATGCCCTGGCCGCACTCCGAGGCGGCGCTGTGTACCTCCACGAGAGGTGCCGGGCCGACCATCGACACGGCGACGCGGGCGGTCGAGTAGTCGTCCACCCCGCCGGAGAACCCGATCGCTTTCATCCCGAGCGCGTATCCCACTCCGCGGACCACACCCTCTCCGTGGGTCGTGTTGCCCACGCCACCGGGAAGCCTTCGCAGATCCGTCGGCCGGCCCATCGCCCGGGACGGCATCGCCAGATCCCGCAGGTGCTCCAGCAATTCGACGGTGGGCGTCGGACCGTCCACCGGCTGGCCGGTCGGGAGGAGGCAGCCCTCCTCGATGGCGTTGGCCATGCGGAGTTCCAGCGGATCCATGTCGAGCGCCCGGGCCAGCTTGTCCATGGCCGACTCGATGGCGTAGCAGGCCTGGACCGCACCGAAGCCGCGCATAGCGCCCCGCGGCGGGTTGTTGGTGTACACCGCATAGCCGTCGATCTCGACGTGGTCGACCCTGTAGGCGCCGGCCGCGAAGTAGGAGGCGTTTGCTATGACGATCTGTGACGTGGACGTGTACGCGCCGCCGTCGAGGAGGAGACGAGCCTTGGTGAAGACGAGCCGCCCGTCCCGCCGTGACCCGAGTTCGATCCTTATCCGGGACGGATGCCGGTGGACATGGCCGACGAAGGACTCCTCGCGGTTATAGGACATCTTGACGGGGCGACCCATCCGCAGCGCCAGCATGCAGGCATGTATATGCACCGAGATGTCCTCTCTGCCTCCGAACGCCCCGCCGACGCCGCTCAGGGTCAGGCGCACCCGGCTCGGATCCAGCCCGAGAGCGGCCGCTACCTGGCGGCGATCATCGTGGATCCACTGGGAAGCCACGTACAGGTCGATGCCTCCGCTCCCGTCCGGTATGGCCAGACCGGCCTCCGGGCCAAGGAAAGCCGGATCCTGGACCCCAGTTGTGTACTCTCCTTCCACCACCACCTCGGCCCGCCCCCTCACTGAGGAAACATCCCCGTGGCGGATCCGGACATGGCGCGCCACGTTCCCGCCCGGGTCGATCGGATCTCCGGCCCCCGACAGGGCCGCCTCCGGATCGGTGAGCGCCACCTGCGGCTCGTAGGAGACGCGGACAGCCTCGACCGCCCGGCGGGCCGTCTCGGGGTGGTCGGCAGCCACGACCGCCACCGGCTCGCCCAGGTAGCGGACCTCTTTGGCAGCCAGGACCGGCTGGTCCGCCACCTTGATGCCGTAGAAAGGATGCCCGGGTACGTCCTCGGCTGTCAGCACGGTGGCGACTCCCCGGATCGCCAGAGCCCGTGAGATGTCGATGCCGACGACGCGGGCCCTGGGGTGCGGGCTCCTCACCGTGGCGCCCCACAGCATCCCGTCGATGTGGAGGTCGGAGGCGTATGCGAAGCGTCCCAGCACCTTGAGCGGCGCATCGGGACGCGAGGCGGAAGTCCCGATCCCGCGCCTCTGCGTTGTGCGGTCGCGCTCCTTCGTGTCCGTCTGCAGGCGAGTCTCCATCACTCGCGGCATCGTTCCAGTCCGGACCGCAGCGTGCGGCTGTCGAGATCGCGACCGACGAATACCAGCCGGCTGTGGCGATTGCCCGACCATCGCCCTCCCGGATGCATCTCGAACAGGCTGTGCACACCTTGGAGGATGGTCTGCTGGGATCGTCCCGCCACCGCGAGTATTCCTTTGATCCGGTAGATGTCGGCCGACCGCCTACCGGTGAGGTTCTGGAGCCACTCCGTCACCTTCGTTTCGTCCAAGTCGCCTGCGACATCGAGGCTGATGGCCTCCAGACCTGGATCACTGGAGTGGATGTAGGTGTCTTCGAGGAACCCGTCCCCTGCCGACGCGGGCGATCCAACGAACGCTTGGATTCCGAGTATCTGGGCCGGGTCGACTCTCGAGTAGCAGGATCTGATGACGGGTGCGGTGTTGTTGAACTCGCTGATCCGAGCCTCCGTGTTCCGCAGCGCATCTGCCTCGACCAGGTCGATCTTGTTGAGGACGATCCGGTCGGCGCACAGGATCTGGTCCACCACCCTGCTGTCGGGCCGCTCAGGGCCGAACGCGTCCAGGTGGGCGTCGACGTGCTTGGCGTCGACCATGGTCACGATCCCGTCGACCACTATGCGATCGGCCAGTTCGTCGATGAAGAGGGCCTGTGTGACGGGTACCGGGTCGGCCACGCCGCTGGTCTCGATCACCACGTAGTCGGGCGGTTCGGGGCGGGTCATCAGCTTGCGAATCGTGGCGGTCAGGTCGCTGCGCACCGAAAGGGTGCAGCACACACATCCGTTGGCCATCTCGATCACCTCCTCGTCGGAGGTGACGATGAGTTCGCCGTCGATACCGATCTCGCCGAACTCGTTCACTATCACCGCAATGCGCCGACCGTGGTCCGTGGAGAGGATGTGGTTGACGAGGGTGGTCTTACCTGCGCCCAGGAAGCCGGTGAGGACCGTGACGCTCGGACCCGTCTGGGAATGGTCTGACACCGCCGTCATCCGACCGCCATCTCCATCGCAGCAAGCCGGACGGCCGACACGATCTTCTCGTAGCCGGTGCAGCGGCAGAGATTCCCGGCCAGGGCCTCACGTATCTCGTCGTCGGAAGGACTCGCGTTGGAATCGAGAAGGCAGTGGGTGGCGATGATCAAGCCGGGGGTGCAGAACCCGCACTGGACCGCTCCCTCGGACACGTACGCCTGCTGGATCGGATGGAGCGACTCCCCCTCCGCCAGACCCTCCACCGTCACGACCTCGGCGCCATCGGCCTGGCCGGCCGACACCAGGCACGCGCAGACGAGGTCACCGTCCAGGTAGACCGAACACGATCCGCACTCCCCCTGCTCGCAGGCGTCCTTCGATCCCCTCAGACCCAGACGCTCCCTCAGAACGTACAGGAGGCTCTCACCAGGCCACACGTTCTCGGCGGTGCGCCGCCTACCGTTGACCGTCAACTCGATCAGCACGATCCCACACTTCCAAGGACGACCAGGCCCAGCACAGGGTTCTACGGGCCATGACCCGCAGCGCATGGACGCGGTAGCCCGCCGGCCCGCGCACGTCGTCGATCGGCCGCGCCGCGGATGCCACCAACCTGGCGAACCGATCCACAACTCCAGGGGCCAGTTCCCGATGGTCCTCCCAGTAGCCCCCTCTCGCGAGTTCGCGATCCAGGTAGGCCGACGCTTCGATCGCCTCGATCGGGGTGGGGGCTGCGGAACCGATTCCCGTGCCGACACGGCGGCCCGGCACATCCAACGCGAGGGCGAAGGAGACCACCGCGATCACCATCGCGTTGCGCGTGCCCACCTTCGAGAACTGCTGAGGGCCTCGGGCCCGCGGGACAACGACGGATCTGATCAGCTCGTCGGGCTCCAGGACGTTTCGCTTGGGACCGGTGAAGAATCCCCCGATCGGCACATCGCGGACGCCCCTCATCGACTCGATCCGGACCGTCGCACCCGTAGCCAGCAACGGGGGGTGCGCGTCCCCGGCCGGAGAAGCGGTCGCCAGGTTGCCGGCGATGGTCCCCCGGTTACGGATCTGTGGCGATCCGACCGTCCGGGAGGCAATCGCCAGCGCCGGAAGGTCGTGTCTCAGGTCTTCCAATACGTCCGTGTAGGTAACCCCGGCGCCCAGCTCAACCTCGCCGTTGCTCTTCGTCCATCGTCTGAGCGCGCCGAGGTGGGAGAGATCGAGCAGGGAAGAAGGTCGCCGACGGGCGAAGTTGATCTCGACCATGAGATCGGTGCCGCCGCTGATCGGAACCGTGTCGGGGTGCTCCGTCTTCAGCGCTACAGCATCCTGCCAGGTACGAGGTCGAAGGTAATCCACTCCCGGTCTTCTTCCGGCAGCCACCGATGCTAGTGGGCGTTATCGGGGCGGGTGACGACATGAACACCCGGCCGGTGACGCCATCGTTCGGCTCGGCCTGGCAGCCGATGGGAGTCTGGCCGCCCGGCGGCAGCCATCGGACACGCCACCCGCGACGCCATGCTGGACACGGTCCGCGGGTGCGGTCACTGCATTTCCGCAGTGGCTGCCGTCTCGACTCCTGAGATGCCGCGCGTCACTCGGGTGTTGAGACGTGATAGCTTGAGCCCGGTCGATCGCAGGCGAGGATTGCATGACCCACGAGCGGGTAAAGCACAGCCGCACGGGGCTGCTCCGGCGCGCGTTGCGGCTCGAGTGGCTGACCGTCGGCTGGAACGCGGTGGAAGGGATCATCGCCGTGGCGGCGGCCCTAGCCGCGGGCAGCATAGCTCTCCTCGGGTTCGGGATCGACAGTTTCGTCGAGACGGTATCCGGCGCGGTGATCCTCTGGCGCATCGGCGCCGAGCGGCGCTCCACCGGTGCGGTCCGCATCGAGCGGGTGGAGGGCATCGCCCGCAGGTGGGTGGCTCTCAGCCTTTGGCTGCTGGCGCTGTACGTGGCTGCGGACTCTTCTCACGCGCTGGTTAGCGGTGAGCGACCCTCCGCCTCGGCGGTGGGTGTGATCTTGCTGGTGGTGTCGGTGGCCGTGATGAAGTGGTTGGCCAACGCCAAGAGGGCCGTGGCCCTCGCCCTGCACAGCCACGCTATGGAGGCCGACGCCGCGCAGACCGACTTCTGCTGGAAGCTGTCGGTAGTAGCGCTTATCGGACTGGTGGCCAATGCCGTTCTCGATTGGTGGTGGGCCGACCCGGTCGCAGCGCTGGGGCTCTCAGGGCTGATCGCTGTCGAAGGCAACCGGACCTGGAAGCTGGGAATAGCCTGCTGCGAATGAGACCTCCCAGAGTCCGGTACGAACGGGAATAGAGTTCTCCTGCCAAACCTCCGCCGGATCACCACCCTTAGGCCGCTCCGCCGCGCCTGTATGGTCAGGGCGGCAAAACCGGAGGAGTGCGCACATGCCGGATGCGACCGAGTGGGCGGCAGGACCCCGGCGAAGGTCTCTTTCGATGGCAACCCCCTACGTTGTGACAGGACTTGTCGTTTCGGTACTGCTAGCTGCCGCATGTGCAGCGGGCGAGGCCCCATCGCGTACAACTTCCGGCGCGGAGGTAGGCCCCGCACCAACGTCGACACCGGCCACAACGTCCTCGCCGGAGACGCGACCTCCCGAAATCTCCGTTTCGCCAACGGATCCGCCGACGACGACCGAGGCAACCACCCAAGCGCCGTCAGCCACCGATCCGGTGGCGGTCACGACCGTACCGCTACCGGGCGAGCCATCGCCGTTCGGACCTGCGGAGGGCGCCGCTCTAGCCGTGGTGGGCGTGGATCACGACGATGTGCTCAACGTCCGTGACGTGCCAGACGGCGAGATCATCGCCACTCTGGGCCTCCTGAACCCCTACGTCGGCCTACTCGAAGTCCGTGAAGCGCCGTCCGGAGAGATCCTGGCCTCACCGGACTCGTGGGCGGATGCCATCGTGGCCACCGGCAGAACCAGGGCACTGTCCACCACTACCTGGCACGAGCTCCGCGTAGCCGGCCTGACGGGCTGGTCGAGCGCCGCACACCTGGCGCAGTTGGGCGCCACCGACGATGTAACAGCCCACATAATCGAGGTACTCGGCGAGGGGCTGAAGGCGGATACAATGCTCGATCTGGGTTTCATCGTTGCGGAGACGGTGGCGTCCGAAGAGCCGCCCTCTCGCATCGTGGTCTCGGTGGAACCCTTCGTCTTCGAGGCCATTGGTGAGATCACGATTGATGTGCTCAACATCGGGGACGACTCGGTCTTGGGCTTCCGGCTGGGCATATTCGCGGACGCCGGGGAGGACTGGATGTCGGAGAACCCGGGTCCATTCACACTCCGCGCGGTATCGAGCATCGTCCTCTGCTATCCCAGCCGGGGAGTGACCGAAGACGGCCTCTGCCTGTAGATGATCAGTTCTAGGAGTGGTCAGTGATCAGTGGGGCAGGTGCCCGTGAACACCTATGTCAGTTCGGGCGTGTGGGTAGCTGTTGGAGGTGGGTCCGGATCCGGTCTGTGACGCGTCGTTCGGGTGGGTATGGGTATGGCCTCCTTGGTTGTGCCGCGGGCTTCGAGACGTTCGTAGAAGCGTTGTCTCTCGGTGGTGGCCGGGAGATCCGGGTTCCTGCTGTGTGTCCTGGGAAGGCTTCCGCGGGTGCGGCGCGGTTCGCCATGGCGGAGTTGGGTTGGTTGTTTGGGGGCCGGGGTGGGTCACCTCGGCGGGGGTCTTAGCGGCGCTGCGATCCCCGATACCGTGGATGTCGACAGGGTGACACCGGTTTGGGAGAGCGTTGGCCGATAAGGGTTTCCGCACTGCTGGGGACGGGGGTGACCGCGGCTCAGGGTGGGGCGCGGTTACTTTGGGTGTGAAGGGCTCTGAGTATGGCGAGGGTGTGGGGGTCGGGGTCGGGGGCCTGGTAGCCGCAGGTGCCCCTTGTTGGGAGGAGGCGTCGGCGTCGGGGCGGTGATTGGGGGTCGATGCGCATGCCTCGGCGGTGTACTGCGACGTGGTGGTGATACCAACAAAGCGCGGTGAGGTTCTCGGGCGCGTGGGCACCGCCCTGGGAACGCGGGACGATGTGGTGGACCTCGAGCCGGTAGGTGGAGGTACACCCGTCGATGGTGCAACCGTCGTCGCGGGCGAGCACCGCTCGGCGCAGGGATGGGCGCATCGAAGCGGTAGTTCCGTGCTCGACGATGTTCTGTCCGGCCACGGTGATGACCTCGGTGGTGCCCACGCATTGGACTAGGTCGACGGTATCGGGTCCTACCCTGGCGCCGGCGAGCATTGCTACGCCTTGTTCGTATGCAGACTCTTCGGCGAGGGCCTGGTTAGCGACGACCATGAGTGAGGGTTCGCGTCTGCGGCGGGCCTGCCGGATCCGTTCGGCGGTTGTTTGGGCGCGTTCAGGGGACCGGTCGAGTTCGTCCTGGCACAGGGTGGTCAGCGCCAGGGCCCGTCTCTGTCCCGCGTCAGGGCGGGTCTCGCCGGCAGGTAGGAGTCTTTCGCCTCTGCGGTCGAGGCCTTGGCGGCATATGTCGGCTTCGAGCGCGCCGAGGCGGCCGTTGACCTGTACGTGGCTGCCGTCGAGTGAGGGCTGCAAGCTCAGGTATTGGCCCTCGAACACAGCCCGCTCGTCCTGGCGGCTCATCTTCCGATGGGCCTGGAGTAGACGCTTGACCGACTCGAGGTCCAGATCCCGGCTACCCTCGATCACTTCAGCGCTGGCGCCTGCCTCCCCCAGGCGGGTCTCGGCCATTACCCGCTCGTAGGAGACGGCCCCGGTCCGGATGCGTTCGATCTGGTTGTCTCCCAGACGCTCGGCCAGATAGACGAGGTCCCGGGCGGCGGAGCGACGCATGTCGAGGCGTGAGGCGACCATCTCGGTTGGGCTGCGGTACCCGAACCGGGCCACGGCGCCCCGCCGCAGCATATGTCTGACCCATCCCAACTGGTCGCCTCGGGCTCGGCTCACCTGGGCTTCCGCCCTCACCAGCGCGGCCTCGGACTTGGCGTCCTCCACATCCCCATGCGAGTACCCGGCGGTGTCCACCATATGGGCGGCCCGGTCGTACACCGCTGTCGCTCCCTCTGGTAGCGGCTGGTGAACATGTCGTGGGACGTCCCGGATTCCGCACCGTTGTGGAACCTGCGTTGGACCGTGTCCTCGTCCGGATAGTCGAGTAGGTAGTCGTACATATGTTCGTACTCTAGTAGGGGTGTGTGACATTAACAAACTGAAATAGTTCCAAACGGTCGAAGTACCAAGGAAACAGTTCACACTGTCAGTGGTCAGTGGTCAGTGGTCAGTGGTCAGTGGTCGTCTACCACGACTCACGGACAACGGACAACGTTCAGGGACGGCGCGCCCGGATGGTGGCTGAGTGGACCCCCACCACAGGTAGGGAGTTCGCCGTCTCCGCCATCTGGTGGGTGGGAGTGATCTCCACGTCTACCAGGCCCGCCGACTCCAAGCCCTGCCGGTATTCGGTGAAGGAAGGCGCCCCGGCGATACAGCCGACCCAGGAGCCCCGCTCCTTGCGCTGCTCGGGGGTGAGTACATCGTCGGCCACCACGTCGGTCACCCCCACCCGGCCGCCGGGACGGAGCACCCTGGCAATCTCTGCGAAGACGGCCTTCTTATCTTCCGAAAGGTTGATCACGCAGTTGGAGATGACCACGTCCACCGAGGCGCCGGGCAGCGGGATGTCCTCCATGTAGCCCTTGAGGAAACTGACGTTGGTCACCCCGGCCTCGGCCGCATTGGCTCGGGCCAGGTCCAGCATCTCATCGGTCATGTCCAAGCCGTAGGCGAACCCGGTCGGCCCTACCCTCCGCGCTGACAACAGCACGTCGATCCCCCCGCCCGAGCCGAGGTCCAGCACGACTTCGCCAGGGCGCAACCCGGCCACCGCGACCGGGTTTCCGCAGCCGAGTGACCCTTCGGCCGCGGCCACAGGAAGCTCGTCGATATCGGAAGGCGCGTAGAGACTGGACGCGAGTCCGAGTTCCGGCTCGGTCTCGGTGACCCGGGTCATAGTGGCCCGGGCGGCGTTGGCGTAGCTCTGCCGCACCTGCTCGCGGATGCTGTCGGTCATGGGTTCCTCCGGTGGCACCGACCTACAGTACTTGGTTGCCGCGCTCGGCACTCGATCATATGGCGAGGGCTGAGCCACTCGCCGGGTCATGTCTCGCCGGCCGCAAGAGCGACCATTCCGGCGAGGTCGCACATCGTCTGGGTGCTGCTGCGGGCTAGCTCCCGGCCGCCGGCTGACCAGAAACCGGTGATCGGCCCCGATCAGGTCCGAGTTCTGTGCTAGACGGGCCATGTCCGCAGGTCCGGCTACCTTCTGGTCGATGGCTACGAAACAGTCAATAGTTGTCCGGGCTGGGGAGATCTCGGCACATGAAGGGTTCGAGGCGGTAACCGCGGGCAGGCTGACTAGGGAGTGCGGAGTTTCAACGATCGTCAACACCTCGGCCGAGGTTTCCACACACTTCGCCACCGATGAGTTGCTCCAGCAGTCGATCGTCCGGTCGGGCGCCGACGTGTTCAGAAAGGCCGTGACCCAACCGGCCAATGCAGTTCCGGAGGGCATCGAGCGGCTCAGAACCCTACTTTCGCACCGCGTCGGCTACTCGTAAAGCGACGCCTACCACGGCGGCTTCGTCGGAGGGGCTTCCGATCTGCCGGATCGCCGGACCGTCCGCTAGATACCGCGATCGGAAAACGACCCGATCCAAACGCTAACTACCTACCACCTACCACTCATCTACCTGGGCGTGTGGGTGGTGCCGAGGGTGCGCCACTCGTTGGCGCCGTTGGCGTTGTGAGCCCGTAGCTGCACCACGTAGGCCGTGCCGCTGGCGAGGCCAGTGATCTCGACGGTTCCCGTGGCCAGGCCGGGCCGCGGGTAGACCCTGGTCTCCACATAGGCGCTGTCGGCGGTTCCGCTGACCTTGTGACGCACGGTGTAGCCGTGCACCAGCGAGCCGGTGTCCGAGTATGGCCGGTGCCAGGTGACAACCAGCTTCCCGCTGCGGGCGGCCACGGTGCCGCTCGGCTGCGCGCCCGGCGTGTTGGTGTTGGCCGGCGCCACCACGACGGTCCGCACCGGGGAGGTCTTTCCCAGTGTGCGGGTGTTCGGGTCGTCGTCCCCATGGTCGGCCCACACCCGGACCCGGACCTGGTAGGTCCCTTGATCCAGGCCGTTGAAGATGTGCTCCCGGTCGGACACTCCCTTCTCGGCGCCGGTCCAGTTGCCGTAGGCGCCGGCTGAGTCGCGCTGCCGGAGTTGCACCACGTAGCCGCCGATGTCGGGAGGTACCTCTTCAGGCTCGTGCCAGCCCACCACCAGCCTGCCGTTGCCGCCGGAGGCCATTGCCCAGGGCGGACGCGCGCTGTTGACGTAGGACTCCGCTTCATTGGTAGCCATCTCGCCGGAACCGGAGATTCCGACCGTGGCCCTGACCGAAGTGCCTTCGGGAACGGGAGTGCCCGCACCGTTGTGATGGTCGGGATGGGAGAGGCTGACAAGGTTGTGCCGCCCGCAAACGACCCGTCCTCCGCCTTGGCCCGGGATTGCGCAAGAGGCATCAACGCCGATGTCCTTGTTGTAGTTGGCAATCATGAAGACTCTGCCGGACTGCCGGTTGATGTTGGGGGTGTTGCCGGTGAACCAGACCTGTAGCGGGTCAACCGGCGGAGCGACGGCCGCGGACCAACTGACGCCCGCGGAGGTGACGGCGCCCACCCGCACCCACCGGGCGAGCCACTTCCCGCCGATGTCGTAGCTGGTCACGGCGTTGCCCAGCGTCGCCGACTTCCTCACCCGGCCGGTTACGGCTTCCTGCCACTCCACCACATAGCCGTCGGGGCTGCCTGTGGCGTCCCAACTGACCCGTGACACGCCGAGGCCGTAGTGGGATTCGATCTTCAAGTTGCGGGGGCTGTCCGCACCCGCTGTGAGGCGGTCGAGGTCTGCCTGGTCGCAGGTAAGGCCCATGCGGGAGGGCACGATGATGTTCAGGGTGCCGATGCCGCCGCTCAGCCGAGTCCCTTCCAGGGTGATGGAGCCTTGGAACCGCGGGACGCGGCCCACGTAGGGAAAGTCCCCCAGAGCCCAGACGCTGATGTAGTAGCCGCCGGAGAGGTTGAATCCGGAGTAGTCCACTCCCTCCATGCCGCACAGGTAGATCTTGTCGGTGGCCGACCTGGTGGACCCCAGGTTGAAGTGACCGATGGTGTCCCACCCGAAGTCCGAATAGAAGTAGAACTCGTCGATTGATCCGCCGTCATTGAAGTTAGGCGAGTGACCATATAGCCGGTCGTCGCCGGGCCCGCCGATCAGTTTGTCTGCGCCATAAGAGCCTTGCAGCTCGTCGTTACCAGGACCGCCGTACAGCGTGTCGACTACGCCGGAACCGACCAACGTATCGTTGCCCGCGCCGCCCCACAGCGTGCTGCCTTTGCCCAAAGAACTGAAGCCTGTGAGGGAGTCGTCATGATCCGAGCCGATGAGGTTGTGGATGGTATTGGTGACGTTGCCATCGTCGGCTATGTTGCCGAGGAAGTCGCCTTCGGCGTGGCCAAAGTAGCCTCTGTTGGTACTGAGATTGACGTTCACCCCCTCGGGGGAGCCGGAGTAGTCGGCCGTGTTGATGCCGCCGCCGCCGTCCAGCCTGTCCGCGCCCGCCCCGCCCCGGAGCACGTTGTCCCCGTCGTCTCCGGTGAGACGGTCGTCATGTTCGGAGCCGGTGATGTTCTCGACGCCGGACAGGATATCGCCCTCGGCGTGGCCGCCGCTCTGGGAAGTCATGCCGAGATTCACGTTCACCGCGGCGTAGGAGCCGGAATAGTCGGCGGTGTCCGCGCCACCGCCGCCGTGTAGGTTGTCACTGCCCGCCCCGCCCCGGAGCACATTGTCCTCGCCGTTTCCGGTGAGAGTGTCGTTGTGGTGTGAGCCTCTGATATTCTCGACGTTGGATAGCGTATCGCCCTCGGCCTCACCGCCTCTCTGTGCGGCAGTCGAGCCGAGGTTGACGGTTACCGCAACGCCGGACCCGGAGTAGACCGCCCAGTCCGAGCCCGTCCCGCCGTCCAGCCTGTCCGCGCCGGAGCCGCCGTTCAGCCGGTCGTCGCCCCGCGTTGCCGTAGAGCCGGTCGTCGCCGCCGTGACCGTGCAGCTTGTCGTTCCCGTCACCTCCGTGCAGCTTGTCGTTCCCGTCACCTCCGTACAGGATGTCATAGCCACCGTTGCCGTACAGCTTGTCGTCGCCTCCCCATCCCAGCAGGCAGTCGCCGCCGTCGTCGCCCCTCAGAACGCTGTCGCCATTCGTGCCGTGGTATGCCAGGTAGACGTAGGCCTTGTCCGCGGAGGTCCCGGGGACGTTGCCCCGGCTGGGCCGTATACGGAAGTGGTAGAAGTAGTTCTCGCAGGGCAGGCCGCTGACGACGGTCCTCAGCTTCCCGTCCCGCGTCGGCTCGGGAGCGGAGCCTTCCACCCGGAACCATCCCCCTCTGCCCGGCCAGCCGCTCCAGTGCGCCGGAACGCCCATGTACCAGTATTCGTAGGTGAGGGTCGGATCATCGGGGTCGTCCCAGACCAGGGTGGCCTGCCGGGGGCCGGTGCGGTAACCCTTGAAGGCGTCGAAGCCGGTGATAGTGGGAATGCTGCGTTGGAAGGGCGTGACGAAGATCAGCTTCTGGAAGCAGCGGGTCCCGCTGCCGGCCACGCCCCGCAGCAGAATGCCGTAGCTGCTGCCGTTCTCGAGACCCTTCAGAGTGAAGGAGGTCGTGCCGTCACGGGCTCTGTGCTGGAGGTATCCGTGCCTTCCGCTCCGTTCCGCGTAGCCGTGGTAACCGACCCGTAGGGATTGGTTCTCACGGTATTCCCACGTCGTCTCGCCGTGGTCTCCGTAGAAGTGCCTGTCCGCCACCTTCCAGCCTTGCTCCCCGTCGCTGTCCTCGGCTTGCGAGGTCGTCAACCTGATCTGGACATTCCAGTCCCCGCCGTCGGCAACGGTGACCACCAGGAAGTAGACGGTCCTGCGCTCCAGGCGGATGCCGGCGCCAGGGGCGGTGAAGGTGTTGATCCCGTTGCGCAGGAAGGAGGGGGCGGTAAGCCGGCCCATGCGCGCGTGGGGCCCAGCGCCGACCGCCGAGTAGACGTCCACGGTAAAGTCCGGCGCCCTCCCCTGGCGGCTGCCGATGGACATGTGGATGTCCACGGCGGTCAGCGTATAGCCCGCGTTGTTGGGGCCGGTGTCGAAGGACTGGGCGTAATCCTGGTCGAGCACACGGGCCAGGTTGTTTGTCTGTCCGGTGTTGCCGACCAGCTTCCGGGGCCTGGGAGCGGCCACGTCCGGGTCGATGTCCGTCCAGCCGTCGCGCCCGAGGACGAATCCGTTGCCCTCCTGGAGCTGGTACTGGTACCCGTCGATGGCCGTTGCGGGGGTGTTCCAGTTGATGCGGACGCCGCCATGGAGGGCCTGGCCCCAGACGCCGGTGATCTTGCCGGGCTGCGTGGCGCACTCGAACTGGTGGAACAGGGTCACGTTGCCCGGGTTGGTCACCCACGCGGTCACGTGGCCGTGTGGCAGCGCGATGGGCTCGTCGCTCTGGGGGACGTACACTTCCAGGATCACCTCGAATGTACCCATCTCGGGCACAGTGAACTCGGCGCTGGTCTGGTCGCCGGGGAGGTCAAGCCGGTTCTCTCCCTGAGAATCGGCCCCCGGGCCGGACGTGCCGCGGCTTCCCTGGGCGGATGCGCCTCGGTTCTGCGCCTGCGCTTGGGGGTTCGCCTCGGCCACCCGCCGCCAGCTCAGCCCGTAGGCGGAGGCTCCGGGCACCCGGCTCCAGGAGGCATTGAAGGTCCGGGGACGCAGGTTGCCCGCGCCGTCCCGGGCCTGGGACAGGTCGAACCTGATGGAACCGACCTCCGCCGTCGCCGCGACCTCCGGACCGCAGCCCGCGCGGTTGCAGCCCTGCAGCCGCACCGCCCACCGGCCGTGGCCGGACACGGGGACGGTCACCTCGGTGTCCGTGACCGTGGTCTCGTCGTCCGGCCGGAAGTCGCCGTCGGCCTGCCGCCAGGCGAGCTTGTAGGAGGTCGCGCCCTCCGCCGCGTCCCACGTCGCCGACAACCCCAACTCCCCGGGCTCGGCGCTCACCTCGAAGTTGGCCGGCGGACCCGGCAGTTCGATCAGCTCGACGGCCTGTCCGGTGAAGCCGGGTGCATGGTCGCCGCCGTCGGCCGCCCGCTTTAGGGGAGCGTCGTCGGCATGGGAGTAGTCCAGGGTCACGGTCTGGGCGGACTCCAGGGTCGAATCCAACTCCAGGGTGATGACGGCGCCGCTGACGGCCACGCTGCTGACCGCCACGGTTCCGCTGGAGCCGTCTGTGTTGACCACGTTCACCGCGAACTGGCCGGGCGCGGGCACGGGCGCGGGCTGCACCGCCTGGTCGAAGGTCAGCTCGATGTCATCCCCGCCCGACCTCGCGCCCAGGAGCGCGGGATGGCTCTCCCAGTCGGTACGGAAGTCGCCGGTCACCGACGCGGACAGGCCGTCGGGATCGGTGGCCGTCAGCGTCACCGTCGTAACGAACGGATCGGGCAGGGCCGGGCTGACCGCCTTCCAATCGCCCTCGGCATCCGCCTGGAAGCCCACCAGGCGCATTGCCTCGATGGGACGGCCGCTCTGCGCTATCTGCTCTTCGGTAGGGACGAAGACCATCTCCAGCAGCTCGCCGCGGTCGGCGGGAACGGACACGGCGTAGGTCATCTGGTCGCCGTCCGGGTCCGAGAAGATGCCGTCGAAGGACTTGCTGACCAGAAAGCCGCGGGGCGCGTTGAGCGTCCCCACGAAGGAGGCGTAGTTGGCGGCCTGGGTGTCCACCACCGGCGCGCGGTTGGGTGGAAGCCAGGTGACGGTGAGGGGGGCCGAGGTGGCGGAAGGCCCGGAGTCATAGGACACGGTGACCCGGAAGGTCCACGATTCCGGCTTGCCCGCCAGGAATGAGAGCGTGGAGTCGACCCTCCAGGAAGTCCACTCGCCGCCCAAGTCGATCTCCCAGTTGTACGACGGGCTCTCACCCGACGGAGGATCGGTGATGGCCGCTCGCAGGGTAACGGTCTCGTTGACCTGGGGATTGGCCGGGGTGGCTGTGACGGACACTTGCAACTCGCCAGGTTCAGGTGTCGGATCCACCTTGGCCGATGCCTCCATCTCGGCCAATTCGGCAGCCACCGGGACCCACCGTTCCCAGCCTCGATCCGCATAACCCTGAGCCTCGACGGCGGTCACATCCTCAAGGACACCGAAGGTCTTCAACACCCTCATCCACCGCAACACGTGGGCGTGACCCTCGTGCATCTCCCGCGCATAACTCCGAACATCGGCAACCAACTGCTGGTCGGGCTGGTAGTCACCCGGTGCGCTCTCCAGCTTCCCCAAGTCCTCTGCGACCGGAATCCACCGTTCCCAGCCTCGATCCGCATAACCCTGAGCCTCGACGGCGGTCACATCCTCAAGGACACCGAAGGTCTTCAACACCCTCATCCACCGCAACACGTGGGCGTGACCCTCGTGCATCTCCCGCGCATAACTCCGAATATCGGCAACCAACTGCTGGTCGGGTTCGTAGTCGTCCTGAGGGCCGGCGGGACTCCCTGCGAACCAGGACACGACCAGGACGGCAAGGGGAACGAGGAGAAGCGCCGCGGGGCGGCGTAACGACAGGGCGGGGCGCGTCTGGGCCGGGGGCCTCACGCCGTCAACTCGTGCGTCGGGCTGCCGGCGTTAACGCGAGCGTCAAATGGGGGGACAAAGTGTGTGCGATCATCGGCGCAAGGGGCGTGTGGGACACCGGGGCGGAGTCCTCCGCAGGAACAGCGGGGCCGCAATCGGTCGGCGTTACTCGTTCGTGCGGTCATATCCACTTGTATGTAACCCCTGCGGTCGCCTCTAGCCCATATATGTCGTACTGTGCACGGATAAATTTGATTTCCAGGTGTATGGGCCAGGTTAACTCATATGATATGCATATATGTCCCGTCAGAGCTAGAGGTAATGGAGAATTGTATACGCTACGGGCCGAATGCCGGTCAGCGCCACATATTCGGTGTCACCCCCCCTCGCTACTACGGCACTCTGGCCAGAGGAGAAGCCGCAGAGAGTAGGGCTCCGGGCAAACACGGGCGCGAGGGCTTGCCGTTCACGGTCAACTCGATGAGCATGGGTCTATCCGTCGCCAGCGCGGACCAGGCCCGGCAGAAGGGTCCGGCGGACCATGACGCGGAAGCGCCTGGCTCGGTAGCCGGCCGGCCCGCGCAGGTGGTCGATCGGCCGGGCGGTGGCAACCACCCGCCGGCAGACGCCTCCAACACGCGCGCCGCCGGCGCTGCGATGCGTACCTTTCGTGAAGAACCGGCTACTTTCTGGTCGATGGTTACGAAGCAATCAGTAGTCGCTCAGGCTGCCGAGATCTCGGCCCTTGAAGGGTTCGAGGCGGTTACCGCAGACAGGCTGGCTGGAGAGATGGAGGTAACCCTCGGCGAGGTTTCCACACACTTCGCCACCGATGAGTTGCTCCAGCAGTCGATCGTCTGGGCGGGCGCCGACGTGTTCAGAAGGGCCGTGACCGAACCGGCCAATGCAGTTCCGGAGGGCATCGAGCGGCTCAGAGCCCTCCTCTCGCACTGGGTCGACTACGCGGAGAGCGACGCCTACCGCGGCGGCTTCGTCGGAGGCGCCGCCGACTTGCCGGGCCATATCAGGGATCTGATCGCCGAGATCGCCCGGTCATGGATCGAGACCCTGGCCGGACACGTGGGGCTGGCTGTGGAACAGGGGCATCTGCCGCCCGCAACCGATCCGCACCAGGTCGCGTTCGAGGTTCACGGACTTGTCCAAGAGGCCAACTGGACCTTCGGCGTGCTGGGCGACCGGAACGCCTACAACCGTGCTCGGACGGGCATCGAACACCGTATCGGCCGTTAGATCTCGGGTGCCGGTTGCCGGGTGCCGGTTGCCGGTTGCCGGTTGCCGGTTGCCGGTTGCCGGTTGCCGTAAACGGCTACACACCTCGCTCATCGTGAGCAAGACCTACCTCGGTGGCCGAAATACCCTCAAGGGGTCAAGTCGGACAACGGACAACGGACAACGGACAACGGACAACTAAGTGCGTGCGCGGATAGCTCCTGACCTGGGTGAAGGCACGACCGCCGACGATTGAATTACTCGTCCTGACCAGGGACTTTGAAGTCGGATCCGGTGTCGACACGCTGACGGCGACCACAGGAACGCACCTATCCGCGCTTCCTCTAAGACCCAGCAGCTGAATCAATGGCCTCGATGTCGCTGGGGTCGTCCAGCATCTCCCAGCGGAGAAGCGAGATCGGAACGTTGCCGTTGCTCCACAGATGGTCGTGGAACCATCGCAGGCTGAACTCGTCCCCGAGCTGCTTCTTGGCGTCAGCCAGCAGGCGGATTACCTCAAGCTTGCCGACCATGTAGGCCATCGCCAAACCTGGGTTGGACACGTACATCGACGTCTCCTCGAGAGCGGTCTGCGGATCGACCGGGACCAGCTCCTCGAACATCTTCATCCCCTCCTCGAGGGTGATGGCCCCGGTCGCCAGGCTCACGTCCACCACCGTCCGCAGGCTGCGGAGCCGCTTGAAGTTCTGGGTCACCAGCCTCGACCATGGAGCGTCGTCGAACAGACCCGCCTGGAGCATCAGAGACTCGTTGTAGTGGGCCAGACCCTCGTTGCTGACCGAGTCGTAGTACCGCCGCCGCAGCGGGTTGGGATTGGCCCAGGAAAGGGCCAGCTGTTTGTAATGGACACCTTCGTGCATGATGCCCAGCCGGGGATCCCGGGCGTTGGCCTCGTAGAAGTAGGACAGGGGCCGGTTGGGATCCCAAACGTAGGTGTATGCGTCCTCGTCGAGGCGCTGATCGGAGGTCAGGTCGTTGGCCACGCCCAGCCAGTTGAGGGGCTGCACGTACTCCGGTAGGGGCGCGGTGAGGTATCGGCGGAGCGACTCGGGTTGGGTCAGCAGATTCTCGTTCTCGTAGAACTCCCGGACCGCTTGCTCATCCCGGGCTTGCTGTTCGCACTGGGCCTCCGCGGTCGGGAACCGGTCGGGCACCGGCGTGTCGCCGTAGCGGTTGCGCTCCACCTCCTCCCAGGCGTAGTTGTAGTAGAGCTCCCGCTGGGCCAGCAGGACCATCTCCTCGGGCTGGAGGGGCAGGAGCGCCACGTTGCGCAGGTACCACATGAAGCGTTCACGCCCGACCGGCTCCGGAGCTGCCATCCCGGCCTGATGCTCACGCAGCCACTCGCGGAACGACACCAGGTGCTCGGTAGCGTCGGCGCCGGCCTTGGCGAGGGCGCGCCGGCGGGATGCGTCGAAGAACCCGCTCACCTCTTCGATCGACTTGGGCAAGGCAGTATCGATCGCTCGGAGCAGGCGGATGGCCGACCCGGCCAGCGCCGAGGTACCCGCTCGGGCAAGGTTGTCGAGCGCGACCTGTAGCTGCGGACCCACCATGCTGAGCTGGTGGATGATGCCGTCCTGGCGGTCCGCGAGGAACGGCGGCGGAGGAAGCAGCGAGTCGAAGTAGGTACCGAGCGCCTGATGTACCTGCATGACCGCATCCCGCTCCCAGGAGCGCAGGACCCCGGTCTCCCATTCCACACGGGAGATCGCCGAGCCGATCAGCCGGTAGTCCACCTGGGTCGGAACCGCCTCGCGGGAGACATCCAGATCCTCCCATCGCCGACGGAAGTCTGCGGCTTTCTCCAGGCGCCGTCGAGCCGAGTCCGCGTCGAACTGGGGTGTCCAGTCAGGATTGAGTTCGAGGCGGGGTACATCGTCGGGACTGCGGTAGCCGCTGACGATTCTCCAGTCCCAGAACTCGACCCCCAGATCCTGCACGGCCTGGTTCATGTCACCCATCGAACTTCCTCCCAGCTCCGCCCGGATCGCTCACGTGACGGAGCCGGTTTCCGGAGCGGCACAACTTGAACAACGCTCCTCAGGATAGACCTGTCGGGATGCGGGACCTGAAGCCTGGTTGGAGAGGGGATGCGGGCGCTCGTGTGTCTTGAGGAGCATTGCCTGTCCAAGTACTGTCATCGGATTTGAGCGTATAGCTTTGCTCACTAACCGTACACAATGTAGAATGAGTAGTTAGATGGACAGGTAGCGATTGCAACGTAATCACTGCCTATACTGACTGCACTTCGGGTAGTATCCCTGACAGAGGGGACGGGTAGTGGCAAGCATCACCGTACGAAACCTCGATGACGGACTCAAGCGGAGACTACGGATTAGAGCTGCGGAGAACGAGCGATCGATGGAGCAGGAGGTCCGTGAGATCTTGCGAACTGTCCTGGCAGAAGACAGCACCCCATCCCAGAACTTGGGGACCGCCCTGCACTCGCTCTTCGCACCATTCGGGGGCGTGGAGTTGGATCTCCCTCCACGGACTCCTATGCGAGAACCGCCAGCCTTCGATTAGAGCTGACGTCTTCCCATGATCGTGCTCGACACGAACGTCATCTCCGAGGTGATGCGGGTCGACCCGGATCCGGAAGTCCTCGCATGGCTGGATCGCCAGCCTCCCAGCAGTCTCTTCACGACCGCGATCTCCGAGGCAGAGATACGAGCAGGCATAGGATTCCTGGATAGCGGCCGCCGCAAGAGGGGACTGATTGCGGCGGCTGACCGTGCCTTCTACATCCTGTTCTCCGGCCGCGTATTGCCATTCGACAGTCGAGCCGCACCCACCTATGCCGACATAGCGGCCGACCGCCGCGCCGTCGGTCGTCCAATCAGTCAGGCTGATTGCCAGATCGCGGCGATAACCCGCTCCCGTGGGGCTTCGGTCGCATCAAGGGATACGGGAGGCTTCGCCCATTGCGGAGTCGAGGTCATCGATCCTTGGTCACCGACATAGGTGATGTCGCCGGTGCCGGTGGCCGTCAAATGACCAACTCGAGGCGGCGGTCCCGTTCACTATCACTTCGAGCACGCTCCGTCGGGTCTCCCCAACCCCCTCCCCCGCCGGTCTTCACCAGGAGCCGGGTTCCGGCCTCGACTTTGAGGCCGTTGGCCTTGAGCATGAGGGTGGGAGCCTGCCCGGGGCGGTGGACCCACACCTCGGGCGACGCACCGTCCTCACCTCCGAAGAGACCCCACGACGGCTGCCTGGAGCGCTCGAACCAGAGGTTGACGGTGCACGGCGCCAGGAGTTCGTACTCTCTTATGATTCCCAGACCGCCGCGCCACTTGCCGTCCCCGCCCGACCCGTCGCGCAGGGCGTGCCGGTGCAGAATGAACGGGTACCGGTTTTCCATCGTCTCGACGGGAATGTTCCGGTAGGCCCCGGCCGCCGAGTGAATCAGAGCCGATTCGCCGTCCCCTCCCTCGTAGGCACCCCAGCCGCCGGTCAGAGCCTCCCCTGACAGGAAGAGACCAAACTCGTTCTCACCCACGATGCTGACGTTCCACGAGTCCCCCACATGCCCTGCCGCGGTCCGCTCGGGAATCGCCGGGCTCAAGGCCTTGATCATCAGATCGAGAGCGAGCATCAGATGGGGTCCGTAGTGGAGGCAGGGGGCGGTCTCTCCCGGGTTGAAGCAGGTCCCCTCGGGGGCGATCACGTCAAGGTTGCGGAAGTTGCCGCCCGACACCGGGGCATGCGGATTGACGAGGAACTTGAAACCCTGCTCGATGGCGGAGCGGGTCTGCACCACGCCGCTGTTGATGCTGCCCACGCACTGGCGGTTCGACCCCGAGAGGTCCACCGTCATGCTCTCCCCCTCGACAGTGACCGTGACTTTCACGTAGACAGGATCCTCGGTGACACCGTCGTTGTCGAGGTAACCGTCAGCCACGTAGACACCGTCGGGAATCTCCTCGACCGAGGCGCTATCCTCTACCTCCGCTTGTTCGAACACCATCCGGACGGCGGTCTCGACCTGTTCCCAACCGAAACGTCGCACGATCGAGCGGAACCTCTCCACCCCCGTCCGGCAAGCACTCATCTCAGCCATCAGGTCACCCACCAGCGCAGTCGGGAACCGTGAGTTCAGAGCGATCAGGTCCACGATCTGCTGATCGAGACGGCCGGCCCTGAAGATACAGGTGGGCCCGATCCGCAGACCCTCCTGGAAGATGTCGACCGAGTCCCCGACGTAGCCGGCCCGTTTGGCGCCGATGTCGTTCCAGTGGGCCTTGGCCGCCGAGAACCCGCGCAGCACACCGTCCACGAAGAACGGCGCGAAGACGGTCACGTCGTTCAGGTGGCTGCCCGCGATGGTCGAGTCGTTGACTACCCAGACATCACCGTCCCGGAAGGCCTCGTAGCCCTTGATCCTGATCACGGCCCGGAGCGTTCCCCCCAAGCTGCCCAGGAAGAACGGAAGGCCGGGGGCTTGGCCCAGCAGGCGACCCTCAGCGTCGAAGATACCCACGGAGCAGTCCTTCGCCTCGTAGATGACCGGGCTGTAAGCACTCCGGTACAGGTTCCTCCGCATCTGCTCCGCCCCGGAGATGAACGCGTTCCGCACCACCTCGACCGTCGCCGGCGACGGTGCGGACAGGTACGCGTTTCGGATGGCAGTTATCCGACGGTCAGATGACCATCTCGAGGCGGCGGTCCCGTCGGCGGTCCTTGTCGTCACGCTCCGCCGGATCTCCCCAGCCACCTCCACCGCCGGTCTTGACGAGCAGCTTCGTTCCTGCTTCGACCTTGAGGTTGTTGGCCTTCAGCATGTGGATGGGAGGCTCGCCGGGACGGTAGACCCACACCTCGGGCGGCTTTCCGTCGCTACCGCCGAACAAGCCCCACGAGGGTTGCCTGGCCCGCTCGAACCAGAGTTGCACTGTGACCGGCGCCAGCAACTCGTATTCCCTGACGATACCGAGGCCGCCGCGCCACTTGCCTTCCCCGCCGGAGCCGTCGCGCAGACTGTGGCGGCGCATGATCAGCGGGTAGCGGTGTTCCATCGTCTCGATGGGGAAGTTCTTGAAGTCACCGGCAGCCGAGTGGATGAGGGCCGACTCGCCGTCACCCCCTTCGTAAGCCCCCCACCCTCCTGTCAAAGCCTCCCCGGACAGGAAGAGTCCGTGCTCGTCCTCACCCACGATGATGACGTTCCACGAGTCCCCAACGTGTCCCGCGGCGGCCCTGTCGGGGATCGCCTCGCTCAGCGCCTTGATCATGAGATCGAGAGCCAGCATCAGGTGGGGTCCGTAGTGAAGGCACGGGGCGGTGTCGCTCGGGTTGAAACAGGTGCCCTTGGGGGCGATCACCTCGAGGTTGCGGAAGTTGCCACCCGACACCGGGGCATGCGGGTTGATGAGGAACTTGAAACCCTGCTCGATTCCGGAACGGGTCTGCACCACGCCGCTGTTGATGCTGCCCACGCACTGGCGGTTGGACCCCGAGAGGTCCACCGTCATGCTGTCACCTTCCACGGTGACCGTGACCTTGACGTAGACGGGGTCCTTGGTGACTCCGTCGTTGTCCAGGTAGCCGTCCGCAACGTAAACCCCGTCGGGAATCTCCTCGACCGAGGCGCGGTCCTCGGCCTCGGCCTGATCGAACACCAGTTGGATCGACTGCTGCACCAGATCCCAACCGAAACGTCGCACGATCGAGCGGAACCTCTCCACCCCCGTCCGGCAAGCACTCATCTCAGCCATCAGGTCACCCACCAGCGCAGTCGGGAACCGTGAGTTCAGAGCGATCAGGTCCACGATCTGCTGATCGAGACGGCCGGCCCTGAAGATACAGGTGGGCCCGATCCGCAGACCCTCCTGGAAGATGTCGACCGAGTCCCCGACGTAGCCGGCCCGTTTGGCGCCGATGTCGTTCCAGTGGGCCTTGGCCGCCGAGAACCCGCGCAGCACACCGTCCACGAAGATCGGAGCGAAGACCGTCACGTCGTTGAGGTGGCTGCCGGCGATGCTCGAGTCGTTGACCACCCAGACGTCCCCCTCCTGGAAGGCCTCGTAGCCCTTGATCCTGATCACCGCCCGGAGCGTCCCGCCCAGGCTGCCCAGGAAGAACGGAAGGCCGGGCGCCTGGCCGAGAAGGTGACCCTCCGAGTCGTATATCCCCACCGAGCAGTCCTTCATCTCGTAGATGACCGGGCTGTGCGCGCTCCGGTACAGGTTCCTCCGCATCTGCTCCGCCCCGGAGATGAACGCGTTCCGCACCACCTCGACCGTCGCCGGCGACGGTATGGACATTTCCGCTACTCGAGTAGCGGCGCTCATGATCCCGACCCTCCGGCCCTTTCCATGACAAGATGGCCTTCGGCACCTACCCATAGCTTCCATCCGGGGGGCACCACGGTCGTGGTCGACGGCTCCAGGACGATCGCCGGTCCAGCCAGACGTCCGGCCAGGCGGTTGCGCGTCACGACCGGAACCTCGACAGCCTGGCCGTCGAAGACAACCTCCTCGCGAACCTCCAGCGATAGGCCATTCCCGGTGGATCTACTCCCGCCGGGACCGCCCTCGAACTCAACGATCCCGGTGAGGCGGATGGCGACCATCTCGATAGGAGCTTCCGGATTGCAATGCCCGTACCGTTCCTCGTAGCTGCTGTGGAAGCTGGCCTTGAACTCGTCGTCGGCGACCGTGCCCGGAAGCGGGACCCTCAGCGTGTACTCCTGACCGACGTAGCGGAGCTCGATGATCGCTTCGAACCGCATCTCGGCCCTGGTCGCTTCGTCGACCTTCATCTCCCTGCACACCCTGTCCTTGAGGCGGGAGATCGGCTCGTGCAGGTCCAGGTAGGGCTGGTCGAGCCTCCGGTAGAAGGTGGACACCGCCGCGTGGCGGACATCGCCCTGCAGCATGCCCCAGGCCGAGAAGACCCCGGGGTCGGATGGAATGATCACCCGCTCCACCTCCAGTTCCTCGGCCAGGAAGGCGGCGTGGAGGGGACCGGCGCCGCCGAAGGCCACGATGGCGAAGTCCTTGGGATGCAGACCACGTTCCACCGTGAGCTCGCGGATCGCCTCGGCCATGACGAAGTGCGTTACGTCGAGGGCCTGTTCGGCCAGTTCGGCCGCGGTGAGATCGAAGGTCTCCGCCACCGACGCCAGGGCCTCCTCGGCCGCCTCGCGGTCCAACTCGAGGGCACCGGCCAGTTTCTGCGCTCTCGGAAGGCGCCCCAGCATCACGTTGGCATCAGACACCGTGGGCTGGGTGCCGCCCCGACCGTAACTGGCGGGTCCGGGCGATGAGCCGGCCGACTCAGGGCCTACGCGGAGTCCGCCGTGCTTTTCGTGGATGATGCTCCCGCCCCCGGCGCCGATGCTCACCAACTCCACCGCCGGCGCCAGGATGGGTAGGCCCTGCAGCTCGAATTCGGACTGCATGCCGACCTCACCGCCACGCACGATCGACACATCGAAGGAGGTACCTCCCATGTCGATGCAGATCAGATCCGGCTGATCCGTCTGGCGGCCTACCTCGCGGCCGCCGATGACCCCCCCGACCGGACCTGAATAGAGGGTCAGCACGGCCCGGTCCGCAGCGGAGTCCGCGATCATCGCACCGCCGTTGGACTGGGTGATGTGCAACTCGGCGGTGAGACCCCGGTCGCTGAGCGCGGTCGCAAGACGGCGCAGGTAGTAGCGGACCTTGGGCGTGATGTAGACGGAGGTCACTGTGGTTGAGGTCCGCTCGTACTCCCGCCACTCCGGAGCCACGTCATGGCTCATGATGATCGGGATATCCGGCAGGAGTTCTTTGAGCAACTCCTTCACCTCGAGTTCGTGGAGGGGATCGACGTAGGAGTGGATGAGGGAGACGGCCACCGCCTCGTACTCTCCTTCAGCAATGGCTTTGGCGACGACTTCGACCGAGTTCGTATCCAGCGGGGTGAGTTCTTCGCCGGAAGCGGAAATCCGCTCGTCGACCTCGAAGATGGAGTCCCGCTCAGTGAGAGGGGCGGGCTTGCGATACTTCAGGTCGTACATGTCGGGCCGGTGCCCTCGACCGATCAGATAAGCGTCGCGGTATCCCCGTGTGGTGATCAGGGCCACCCTTCCCCCTGATCGCTCCAGGAAGGTGTTGAGCCCGACAGTGGTTCCGTGAATGAAGAGGTCCACATCAGCCAGATCCGCACCCGTGTGCTCTACCGCATCCAATACACCTTCGACCAGGTCCTCCGGTGTGCTCAGAACCTTGGAAACCTCGGTTCCGGACTCCGACTCCATCACCAGATCCGTGAAGGTGCCGCCGATGTCAACCGCAATCCTTGTTCCCATTACCAGTGAGTCCCTTCAGCTTGTAGACGCGACCGCCAGCGTACCAGTCGGCTGGCGGCTGGCGGATGGCGGCTGGCGGACATCAATTCCGTGTGACGATGGCCACCACGATCGCGAACGCGGCGATTATTACCCCGAGGCCTGCCAGTGCTGTGGCAATGAGCCAGCGTGTGGACTTGAGAATCTCCTGCTGCGTGACAGCATGGGCGCGGGCGAAGGCTTCGTCGGCCTTGGCGTCTGTGTAGCGTTCGGTAGCAGTGCCCATCACTACCTCTCGTTCCCCTAGGTATTGTACAGTAATCGTATCACAACGTTGATGAGGTTGTAAGGGGCATGTCGGCGGTCAGTGGTCAGTGGTCAGTCCAACGGGCAACGGGCAACGGGCAAGCCACAATCCACTAACCGATGGCGTCGATGTCGGTCCGGTCGTCCAGCATCTCCCAGCGGAGCAGCGAGTGGGGTACGTTGCCATTGGTCCACAGGTAGTCGTGGAACCATCGGAGTCGGAATTCGTCCCCGAGCTTCCGCTTGGCGTCCGCCAGGAGGCGGATGACCTCCAGCTTGCCGACCATGTAGCTCATGGCAAGCCCGGGACTGGCCAGGTACATAGCCGTCTCCTCAAGGGCGGTCTGGTAGTCGATGGGGACCAGGTCCATGAAAGTCCTCATCCCTTCTTCCAACGTCATCGCCCCTGTCGCGAGGCTTACGTCCACCACCGAGCGGAGGCTGCGCAGGCGCTTGAAGTTCTGGACGACCAGCCGGGACCAGGGTGCGTCGTCGAACAGGCCGGCCTGAAGCATGAGCGACTCGTTGTAGTGCGCGAGACCCTCGTTGGCGGTCGAGTCGTAGTAACGGCGCCGGACCGGATTCGGATTCGCCCAGGAGAGGGCCAGTTGCTTGTAGTGAACTCCTTCGTGAATGATCCCGAGGCGAGGGTCGTGAGCTATCACGACGAAGAAGTACGGTAGGGGACCCTTAGGATCCCACACGTAGGCGAGGCCGTCCTCGTCCAGGCGCCGATCCGAGGTCAGGTCGTTGGCGCAACCCAACCAGGTGAGCGGCTGCACGTAGGAGGGAAGCGGCGCCATGTGGTACCTGCTCAGGGAGTCCGGCTGGGTAAGCAGGTTCTCCGCCTCGTAGAACTCCCGGACCTCCCGTTCCTGCCTTATCTCATGCTCAGCCTGCTCTTCGGCCGACTCGAAGGCGGGCGGTATCGCGTCCTCCGAGCCCCGGTTCCGCTCGATCTCCTCCCAGGCGTAGTTGCGGTAGATCTCCCGGTTGGCAAGAAGGACTATTTCCTCGGGCGAGAGAGCCAGGAGGGCCACGTTGCGGAGGAACCAGACAAATGTCTCCCGACCGACCCGCTCGTGCCGAGGCATGCCGTCCTGGCGTTCGCGGAGCCACTCCCGGAAGTCGACCAGCTGTGCCGTAGCTTCGGCCCCCGCCTCCGCGAGCGGTCCCCGCCGGCCCGGGTCGAAGTGAGGACCGAGTTCGCTGATGGACCGGGGTAGCGCATCGTCGATGTCTCCCAGCAACCGCACCGCGGCGCCGGCCAGGGCCGACGTGCCGGCGCGGGCCAGGTTGTCCCGGGCCACCTCCAGCTGCCGGCCCACCTGATGGAGTTGGAAGATCACCCCGTCCTGTCGATCGGTGTCGAACGGCGCGGCCGGAACCATCAGGTCGTAGGCCAGCCCCAGGGCCTGGTGCACTTGCATGACCGCGTCCCGCTCCCAGTTGCGGAGGATCCCGACCTCCCACTCCACCCGCGAGATGGCCGAGCCGATCAGGCGGTAGTCGACCTGGTTGGGAACCGAGTCATCGGTTACGTCGAGCGCTTCCCACCGGCGGCGGAACTCCGCGGCTCGCTCGAGCCGGCGCCGGGCGGAGTCCTCGTCGAACGCGGGAACCCAGTCCGGAGGATGCTCCACCCTGGGGACATCGTCCGGTGTCCGGTAGGAACTGGGGATACGCCACTCCCAGAACTCCCGGCCCAGATCCTGCACTTCCCGGTTCCGGTCGTCCATGGCCGGTCCTCTCACTCGTCTTAACCAAGAAACGAAGCTGCGGCTAACCCGGCAGTCAGATCACCAACTCGAGGCGGCGGTCCCGCTCGTGGTCAGCGGCCGAACGTTCCGCCGGTTCTCCCCAGCCTCCTCCGCCGCCGGTCTTGACCAGGATCCTGGTTCCGGCCTCGACCTTGAGATTGTTGGCCTTGAGAATGTGGACCCCCGGCTTCCCGGGGCGGTAGACCCACACCTCCGGCGGCTTGCCGTCCTTGCCACCGAACAGGCCCCACGACGGCGTGGTGGCCCGCTCGAACCACAACTGCACCGTCACCGGAGCGAGCAGCTCGTACTCCCTGATGATTCCAAGACCGCCGCGCCACTTCCCGTCCCCCCCGGATCCGTCCCGTAGGCTGTGGCGGCGCATGATGAGGGGGTACCGGTGCTCCATAGTCTCGATGGGGAAGTTCTTGAAGTCGCCCGCCGAGGAGTGGATCAGGGCCGACTCGCCGTCCCCGCCCTCGTAGGCACCCCAGCCACCGGTCAGGGACTCCCCCGATAGGAACAGGCCGTGCTCGTTCTCACCCACGAGGATGACATTCCACGAGTCGGCCACGTGCCCGGCGGCGGTACGCTCAGGTATTACCTCGCTCAGCGCTTTGATGATGCATTCCATGGCGAGCGATAGGTGCGGTCCGTAGTGAAGACAGGGAGCGGTATCGCTCGGATTGAAGCACGTGCCTTCCGGAGCGATTACCTCCAGGTTGCGGAAGTTCCCTCCCGATACCGGCGCGTGCGGGTTGACCAGGAACTTGAACGCCTGCTCCATCGCGGAACGGGTCTGTACCACCCCACTGTTGATGCTGCCCACGCACTGGCGGTGGGACCCGGTCAGGTCCACCGTCATGCTGTCGCCGTCGATGGTGACGGTCACCTTTATGTAGACGGGCTCATCGGTGACGGGATCGCCATCCAAGAACCCGTCGGCCACGTACACCCCATCGGGAATCTCGGCAACCGAAGCACGATCCTCGGCTTCAGCCTGGTTGAACACCATCTCGACGGACTTCTCGACCAGATCCCAACCGAAGCGCCGCACGATCGAGAAGAACCGCTCGACCCCGGTCCGGCAGGCACTGATCTCGGCCATCAGATCACCCACCAACGCGGTCGGGAAGCGGGAGTTGAGTGCTATCAGGTCCACGATCTGCTGGTCGAGCCGGCCATCCCGGAAGAGGCAGATGGGCGGGATCCGCACACCCTCCTGGAATATGTCCACAGTATCGGTGACGAAGCCGGCCTCCTTGGCGCCGATGTCGTTCCAGTGGGCCTTCGCCGCCGTGAAACCTCTCAGCGTGCCGTCGAAGAACACCGGGGCGTACACCGTAACATCGTTCAGATGACTGCCGGCGATAGTCGAGTCGTTGACGATCCAGACATCTCCCTCCTGGAACACTTCGTAGCCCTTGATCTTGATCACCTCACGGAGAGTGCCGCCAAGGCTTCCCAGGAAGAACGGGAGGCCCGGCGCCTGGCCGAGCAGGTGACCCTCGACGTCGTATATACCCACCGAGCAGTCCTTCATCTCGTAGATCACCGGACTGTGCGCGCTGCGATACAGATTACGCCTCATCTGCTCGGCTCCCGAGATGAACGCGTTACGCACCACCTCCACAGTCGCCGGCGACGGCACAGAAGTGTCAGCAACCCCCGCAGCCACGCTCACAATCCCGACCCTCCCATCACTCCATAACTCAAATCATCCATCTGATCACAAGCCACCAGCCACAAGCCACCAGCCACTAGACAGCTTTCCAGCATCGCACCATCCGCCCTTCGGTACCGCTCGGCACCAACTCCTGCTCGGTCGAGCAGGAGGACTCCGCTAGGGGACATCTGGGCATCAGCCGGCATCCGGACACCGGGTCGGTCTCACCTTTGGGCCCTAGGGCGAACTCATCGGTCGCGAACCTGCTGGCGGCGATCAGCGCCTGCGTGTAGGGGTGGGCGGGCGACTCGAACACCTGTTCGACTGTGCCCCGCTCGACTATCTGGCCGAGGTACATGACAACTATCTCGTCGGCGCAGACCCTCACCGCTTCGAGGTCATGGGAGATGAAGACGAACGCGACGTTGAACTCCTCCTGGAGTTGCTGCAGGAGCGACAGGATCTCACCGCGCACGCTCAGGTCCAGCGACGAGGTCGGCTCGTCGAGTACCACCAGATCGGGGTCAGGGGCCAAGGCCCGGGCAATGGCGGCTCTCTGTAACTGGCCCCCGCTCAACGCCCTCGGCTTGCGATCCCATAGTTCCTCGCCGAGGTTCACGGATGTCAGTACATGCCGAAGGCGTTCCCCCTGCTGTGTTCTCGACATGTCCGCCCTGAGCCGGCGCAACGGCTGGGCCACTGAACTGCTCACGGTCCGGGTCGGATCGAACGACGCCTGGGGCATCTGGAAGACCATCTGGATCAGGCGGCGGTGGGGGCGCATCTTCCGAACCTTGAGACCTCCGAGTTGGACCCCCTCAAGCACCACCTCACCGGCGGTAGGGGGCGTGAGCCCCAGCAGGCACCGCGCCACGGTTGACTTGCCCGAGCCGCTCTCCCCGACGATCCCGAGGGTACGCCCGCGCTCGACCACGAACGACACGTCCTGCGCGGCGCGCACCGTCTCTACCCGACCGATCGAATGCCGGACCCGGTAGGTCTTGGATAGGTTGCGCACCTCGAGAATCGGGAAGTCATCCATTTCCAGGCCCCAGGTGGCAGAGCAAGCTGCGCCGCTCGGCAGGCTCGTGCAGCGGGAGAGGCTCGCGGTCACACACCTCCATCCGTGATACACACCGGTCGCGGAAGGCACACAGGTCGTACACCTCGGTCATCTTGGGGACAAGCCCCGGTATCGAGCGGGGCCGCTCATCGGTGCGTAGGTCGACGCACTCGAGCAGTGCCCTCGAATACGGATGGCTTGGCTCGGCCAGGATCTGCTCCCTGGGACCGAACTCCACCACCCGCCCTGCGTACATGATGCCGATGTGACGAGAGACCCTCGCCACCGCACGCAGATCGTGGGAGATGAAGAGCAGTGCGGCGTTGCGGGCATGGACCTGGGACTCGAGGAGGTCGAGCACCCTGATCTGGGTGGTCATATCGAGGCCGGTGGTCGGTTCATCGGCCAGGATCAGTGCCGGGCCGCAGGCCAGAGCCAGCGCGATGTTGACCCTCTGCGCCATGCCGCCGCTCAACTGGTGCGGGTGACGTCTGAGAACGGTCTCCGGGTCGCCGAACTCGAGTTCCTTAAGGGTGGATCGGGCGAAATCCTGCGGATCCCCGTCCGACAGATCACGGTTCGCCTTGTATGCGTCCACGATCTGGCGCTCCACCTTGAGCATGGGATCGAGCGCCGACACGGGATTCTGGTAGATCATCGCCACATCCGCTCCGCGGTAGGCCTGTAGCTCCCCAGGACCCATGTCGAGAACCTGCCGTCCGTTCCACTCGATGGCGCCACCGGTGATGGCTCCTCCCGGTGGCATCAGGCGCAGGATCGACCGCAGCGTCATCGTCTTGCCCGATCCGCTCTCGCCCACCAGCCCCACCGTCTCGCCGGGGTACACGTCCAAGTCGACCCCTTGGAGGGGATGGACCGGCCCCGACGCGGTGTGGATGGTCACCTCTATGCCCGAGAGAGACAGGAGGGCGCCGTTAGAGGATGCTCGTGTCACGAGGACACCCTTGTCGGGTCGATGGGTACGTCCGATCCTATCGAAAAGCCGGTGAGGGAATACACGGAGAGCGCGATCGCGGCTCCTGGGAAGAGCGATGCCCACCACTTGCCGGCAACTATCAGGTTGGCACCCTCTCTGATCATCGCGCCCCACTCTGGGCTAGGTGGTTCTATTCCGAGTCCGATGAAGCTCAAACCGGCGATGATCTGGATGGCATATGCGCAGGTCAGAGCGAAGAGAGCCAAGATCTGGCCGCGAGCGTTGGGAATGAAGTGCTTCCACACGATCCCCCAGCCGCCGAGACCGCTGCACTTGGCCGCTTGGACGAACTCGGCATCGGTCAACGGGATCAGCACGCTGCGAACCTGGCGCACGTAGGAGGGGAAGTTGACGAACGCTATGGCGATGACGAGAACCACGGTGCCCGTGTCGAACGGTTGGGGGAGGTCGAGGGCGCCGAGGGCCGCGAACAACACCAGCCCGAGGAGCAGCACGGGGAACGATTGCAGCACCTCCACCACGCGGAGCACCACTGTGTCCACCCAGCCCCGCCGGTATGCGGCCCACGCCCCCATCATGGATCCCAGACCGCCGCCTAGCACGACCCCGATCAGGGCAAGCACGAAGTCTATCCGGGCGCCGGCCACGACCCTCGAGTAGATGTCGAGCCCGAGGCTGTCAGTCCCGAACCAGTGATCGGCCGACGGAGGGGCGAGGGTGTTGAACGGATCCGGACGAATCGGGTCATGGGTAACGATCCAGGGACCGAAGATGACGACCAAGAGGATTAGATAGAAGATCGAACGTCGTAGCGTCCTGCCCTTCGTGGGTCCGACGAAGATGCGGGAGGCGAGACTTCGGTCCGTCTGTGAACGAGTGGTCATCGCCAGTCAGTCCCGCACTCGCGGATCCATGGCGTATTGCAGCAGGTCCACGATGAAGTAGAGCAGCACGTAGATGGTGGCCGCGACGATCACCACGCCGAGCACCGGGTCGTAGTCCGAGCGTTCCGACGCCCAGACGGCGTAGAACCCGATCCCCGGCCAGGAGAACACCCTCTCCACCAGTACGGCGCCACCGATGAGATAGCCGAATGTCATGGCCATGAGGTTGAGAATGGGGGGCGAGGCGTTGCGGAAGACATCGCGGATCATGATCTTGCGGCGCGGCAGCCCGTAGCTGTAGGCGGCTTCCACGAAGGGACTAGCCAAAGCCGCGCTGACCGCCGCTCGGGTGACCCGGAACATGGGCGGGCTGCTCGTGATCCCCAGGGTCACAGCGGGCAGGATTAGATGCTTCAGGGCTTCCCAGGCCAATCCGGGATTGCCGATCAATAGTGCGTCCAGCGTGTAGAACCCGGTGACCATCGTGGAACTATCGATCTCCGAGGTGAGCCGCCCGCGAGAAGGGAATATGGGAAAGACCTGATAGGAGAGGACGGTGAGGAGTAGCAGCCCGAGCCAGAACGCCGGAACGCTCACGCCGAACTGGGATATCCCCTCCCCGAGCTTGCCCAGCGGTCCGTTGGGACGCACCGCGGCGCGCACACCCAATGGGATCGTCCATAGGCTGGCTACCACCATGCTGAAGAAGACCAGTTCGGCGGTTGCCGGGAGCCTGCGGGCGATCTCGTCAGTCACCGGGACGAAGGTGAAACGGGAGGAACCGAGGTCGCCCCGGAGAAGGGCGGTCACGTAGGTCGTGAACTGGACGTGGATCGGGTCGTTCAAACCCATCATCTCCGCCCTGGCCTCGAGTATCTCCTCGCTGGTCTGGATGCCGACCGCGGCATAGAGCGGGGTTCCCGTGGATCGGGTCACCGCGAAGGCGAGGACCACCACCGAGAAGAGCACCACAGCAAGGATGGCTACGCGGTTCGCGAGGAATAGCGTCCATCTGCGCAGACCGGAAAGTCGCGACTGTGCCTCGTCCTGCTGTGTCGGTGCTTCTATGCGGAACTCCCGGAGGTTCGGGACCGAGAGAGGGCCGGTGTTACCCGGCCCTCTCGGTCATGGTTTCTGGTACTACTTAAGCGCGCTCCAGTGCAGCGAACCAAAGCAGCCCATCGGGATGGTGGACGTACCCGGTGATGTCCTCGCGCATAGCCATCGTGAAGTTGGCATTGGCGAGCCACAGCATCGGCGACGCCTCGGTCACTAGGGCGATGGCCTCCCGGTACGGGTCCCGCAGAGCATTGTCATCGAGAACGGAAGCGGTCTCCTGGAGGATCTCGTCGACCCGTGCGTCCGAGAACCCGGTCCAGTTGATCACAGTGGCCGTTTCCCACCACAGGTAGAAGTGGTAGTACGGATCGTCGATGTAGTCGAGCAGACCACCCCGGAATGCCGCCTGGTGTTGGAGGTTGCTGACGTTCAGCACCTCGAACATCTCCGATCCGCTGATGGGACGGATCGTCATGTCGATTCCGACATCGGCCAGGTTGGCCTTCATATTGGCCGCGATGGCGTCGTCGAGCGCCACACCCTGGCGGATGACCAACTCGAACTCGAATCCATCGGGCTGTCCGGCTGCCGCGAGGTGCTCGCGCGCCTTGTCGGGGTTGTACTCGTAGATCCAACTGTCGGCGAGGCCGAACAGATCGAAGACCCTCGCGTTCACCGACATGGGCCCCTGAGCGTGGACGGCATGGCCCTTCAACACGCCGTTGACGATCGCGTCGTAATCGATGGCGTAGGCAACCGCTCTGCGGAGATCCAGGTTGTCGAACGGGGGCTGCTCAAGGTTGAGCATCACGTTCATGGAGTTGCGGTCCGGTATGGAAAGGACCTTGACACCATCGGATGCCCCGGCCAACTCCAACTCCGAAGCGGACATGTCGAGCGCGATGTCCACGTCGCCGCTCTGGAGGAGGGCGAGGCGGTTGGAGCTCTCGGGAACGACTAGCAACTCGACGGTTTCGAAGTACGGTTGCCGGCCCGGCCAGGTCGGATTCGCCTTCAGGACCATCTTGGAACCGCGCTCCCAGCTATCCATCACGTACCGGCCATTACCGGCGAAGTTCTGCGACAGCCATGTGGCGCCCCACGGATCGTCGTCGGTGGAGTTGTCGCCAACAGCCACGGAATCGATGACACCCATGCTCTGGTCCCTCATCAGCGGCAGCACGATGGTCGATGGCCGGATGTCATGCAGGATGAGCGTTTGCTCGTCCACCCTCTCGACTTGGTCCATACCGTGCAGACCGATGTTGCCCCAGACCCAGGCCGGCCCCGAAGGAAGCGCGAAGGCCCGCTCGATCGTCCAGATGACATCGTCGGTCGTAACCGCGCGTCCGCTGGACGGGAACACCAGACCTTGCCGGAGCTTGAGAGTCAGCTTCGTGTAATCATCGCTGAAGTCCCAGTTCTCGACCCAGCCACCCTCGAAGGCGGTGGTGTCGGCATAGGCGTAATCGCCCTGCGACGGCCCCGGCAGGTACTGGACTGACTGCATGTAGGTGTTCTTGAGAACCAGGTTGGTCAGGTTCGCCTGCCCGTAGTTGGGATCGAGGTGCTCGACATCGTCCTTCATGGCGATACGGAGGGTCCGCGCCTCAGGATCGTCGGCGTAGACGACCACTTCCACTTCCTCGGTCACGACCACTTCCTCGGTCACGACCACTTCCTCGGTCTCGGTCACGATCGACGTAACCACGACTTCCTCGGTTACAACCTCGGTCTCGGTCACCACCTCGGTGACGGTCTCAGTCTCGGTCACGACCGACGTAACCACGACTGTCTCGGTCACAGTCACGGTCTCAGTGGTACCGCAGGCCGCTACCACCAACGCCATACCGAGCAACGCCGCCATGATCGGTGGCGTCCGCTTCCAAAGCATTCTCATACTCGCCCTCCTCAGGCTGGCCAACAATTCGTCAATCATATTTGTCCAACTGCGCGATCTGCAATTGGAGTGAACTCCAGAGGGAGTTCTCGGCTCCAGCAAGCTGGATGTGCAGCTACTCCCGGTCGGCCATGAAGCTCTCCCACCACGTCACGCACAGGTCCTCGATTTCTCCTTGTGCGTCCCGGTAGTCGTACCAGCTGTTCAGCCAATTGAGGAATCTCGGATCGCCAGGGCGAATCGAGACCTTGTTGTGGCCGCGCTCCAGAATCACAAGCTTGCCATCGGGCTCCCGCAGTAGAGCCAGTTCGGGATTGAGCTCGAGGTACCGCCTCGTAACAGCATCCCCCACGATGGCGTCGACCCCTCCATCCAGCAACAACCGCGTCGGATCCGATGCATCAACGACCTGCGCCATGGGAAAGAAACGCTCGGCAACATCCCTATTGCTCGACCCGTGCCACACCCCGATGCGAACACCCCCCCGACGCATCGATTCGATCCCATTGTTGGCCCGGTCGGCCCGCACCTGACAGGTAATCCGTATCTCCATGAGACGTCCCATGGTGAACTCCAACTCCAGCGCCCGCCGAGGAAAGAGGGTGTGCTTGGGAAGGAGGTCCACCCGACGGTCGAAGAGAGCGGGAATCTGATCCGGCCACAGAATCTCGACGATGTCGAGTTCGACGCCCAGGTCCTCAGCGATCATCGCCGCCACACGGGGAGCCACACCCTCCGGCTCACCCGTCGCCGGATTCCGGTACATCTCGGGTGGATCGCCCGTGTCGGGATGACCCAGGAACTCGATCGGGACCCTCACCGAACCCCGGTCCAGAATCTCGTCCAAGGTCGATTCCCACTCGACAGCCATACCATTCCTCCTTCAGCTCACCCCGGCGGACCAGGTTTCCACGTGTAGTCAACACTCTATGTTGCTGCGCCCTCTCACAAGCTCGCTCCAACCCGAGGGTACGATCTCCTTCCGAGCCTGAGACGAAGTGGGAGGACCGATGCCCGTTATAAGACTCGCCGACGTGCCGGAGGTAGCCCAGATCGGACCCGGCCTGGATACGATCATCATGAAGAAGGTCATCGGATCCACAGAACGCGATCCCGCTTTCCAGATGCCTGACGAGACGCCATCACTCAGTATCACGCATGTCAAGATCTGGGGCCACCTCGGGCGTTCCTCCAACGACGAGACAGATCGCGCCATGTTCATCGTGGACGGCGACGGCGTCGCAAGGGTCGGTGAAGATCCGGCGCAAGGATTCGGAGCCGGCGACTTCCTCCTCATACCAAAGGGCGTGCCCTACGAGTGCGACGGCAACTTCACCTACCTGGTGATCAACAGTCCCGCCTACCGCCAAGGGACCGACGTCGCCGACCTTGCCTAGACGCCGAGCAACTCCCGGTACCGGGCGCCGGACATCGGGTAGCGGCCCAGTTGTTCGGCGATGGTGATCACAGCTTCCAACTGTTCCAGGTTGGAGGAGATCAGATCGTCGCGGTGGGGGTAGCGCCAGACTGTGTCCTCCATTCCCAGCCGGACGTGGAGGCCCATGAGCATCGCCAGGGTCACCAGGTAGACCGAGGGACGGCCGGCGGCGCACACCGAGATGACCGAGTCCGGGTCGATATCGAGTATGGAGTCGACTATCCGGGTGAGGCCCTGGATCATCTGGCGGGGGTTGTGCATGGGGCTTCCGCCCGGGAGCGCGGGAAGCACCACCCAGTACAGGGGCTTTTCCACCAGGCCCGACTCGATCAGGTAGCGGCGGGCGTTGTCCACGTCAGCATCGGTGTACACCGCGATCTCGGGTTTCACCCCCGCGTCCATGAGGATGCGGGTCTTTTCGATCACCACCGCAGGGGGCTTGGCAAACAGGGTGTCGCCGCAGAATGTGGCGGTGGTGTTGACCGGCGATCCGGTGATCAGACCGGAGTTGGTGATCTTTATCATCTCGTTCCAGTCGTCGGGACCGATGGCGACTTCCCCGGCCGACACGTACAGGTCCTCGAATTCGTCGCGGAGGGGCTCGATGATGGTGACGAAGCGGCCGAGGTCCAGAATGGAGAACTCCATCTCGTTGCGCACATGGATGTGCAGCGCGGAGGCACCGGCCCGCATGCAGGCCCTACCCGCCTCCATGATCTCCTGCTCGGTGATGGGCTGGGCGGGATTGTGACGGGTCATGAAGAACCCGCCGGTGAGAGCCACAGATATGGCCACCTCCTCGGAGACCGGCCACCGCGGCGCCACGTCCACATCCGCATAGGCGGAGGTGAAGGGGTTGGTGATGTCGGGCATCCCGTAGGGCTTGAGCACCGCCCGGGTCTTGCTCCTGGTCAGGTAGGTATTGACCCGGTCCCAGTTGATCCTGTCTTCTGCCATGTTCCGAATGTGCTCCTCTACTCGAGACGCTGGGCCCGAAAGCCCCCGTCGACGTGCACCAGTTCCCCGGTGATGAAACTCGATCGTTCCGACAGCAAGAAGGCGATAGCCTCGGCTATCTCCCCGGTGCTACCCAGGCGGTCCAGGGCATGCTCCGAAGCAGCTGCCTGGGCATCCACGATGCCCTGCGCGGCGGCCCTCCGGAACAGCGGGGTCTCCACCATCCCGGGAATCACCGAATTGACCCTTATGCCCGCCGGCGCCCACTCCACCGCCAGCACCCTGGTCAACCCACCGATACCTGCCTTGGAGGTCGTGTAGGCGGCGCGACCCGGAAACCCGAAGTCCTGGGCGATCGAACCGACGGTGACGATCGAACCCCCGCCGGCGTCCCGCATGGCCCGACCGGCGGCCTGGCACCAGTAGAAGGTCCCGTCAAGATGGACCGAAAGCACCTTCTTCCAGTCCTCGGCAGGCAACTCGAAGCTGTCGGCCACGATCTGGATCCCGGCGCAGGTGACCAGCCTCTTTATCGGCCGGTTCCAAGCCTCGATCTGTTCCACCGCATGGGCCACCGCTGCCTGATCCGTAACGTCGCATGGCACGAAACGGACCCGGTCAGCCCCGAACCTCCCCACCAACTCCCCCGACTGGGCCTCATCCAGGTCGACCAAGGCACAGCCGGTGTCGGGCCGGGCTTCCAGGAGGAGTTCGGCCGTCTTCCACCCTATACCGCTGGCGCCGCCCGTGATCACCGCCACCGATGCGACCTGGCTGCTCACTCCGTCCCTCCTGCGTCATGTCCCTTCGCCAGTCCCTTGACGATCAGGTCCCGATGGATCTCGTTGGCACCGTCCACGATCTGGTTTAGCTTGGCCTCCCGCATCAGCCGCTCCGCCTTCCCCGAGACCAGGTATCCGCTACCGCCCATGAGCTGGACAGCTGACGTGGTCGCCTTCATGGCCACATCGGTGGCGTGGACCTTGGCGATGGAGATCTCGACCGATGCCCTCTCTCCGGCGTCCACGAGCGAGGCGGCCCGATCGAGATACACACGGCCGGTCTCCACACCGATGCTCATATCCGCCAGGGTCTGACGCACCGCTCCCCTCCTGTTCAGGGGAGCACCGAACCTCCTGGTCCGGGCCGTGTAGTCGAGCGCCAGCGCCAACGCTTCAGTGGCGATCCCGACGGACAGCCCGGCGGTGAGCAGGCGGCTCCTGGCCAGGTGAGGCCACAGTCCGGCGATGTCCCCCACCCGAGCATCGGTGGACACCAAGCACCCGTCCAGTCCGATCTCGCACAAGTGAACCCCTCTTAGCGCCATGGTGGGACCGAGGCGCCGTACCGTGCACCCGTCCGAACGAGGGTCGACCGCGAACATCGCGGGAGACGACTCGGGCGCCTCGCGGGCGGCAACCAGCAGGAAGTCGACCTGGTCGGCGTTGGGAATGTAGGTCTTGGCGCCGGTGATCCGGTATCCCTCCTCGCAGGGCTCGGCGTTTGCCGCCATAGCAGCAAGGTCATTGCCGCTGCCGGGCTCGTTCAGAGCGAGCACAGAGGACGCCCGGCCCTCGACGATCGGAAGGCCCAGCCGCTTCCACTGGCGGTCGTCGGTCGCATCCGCCAGGTAACCGGCGATCAGCGCGTTGGTCAGCAGGAAGCCGAAAGCCCGGTAGACACGACCCAGGTCGGCGGCGATCTCGACGATCTCCGCCCACGGTCGGGGAGTCCCACCACGGTCGGCGGGGGTCATCATCTCCAGGAGGCCGAAGCGCCGGCCCACCTCCCAGAGAGCCTCGAGCGGCGTGTGGCCCGCTTCCTCCCAGCCGTCGACCAGCGGCTCGACTTCGGACCGCAGATGGTCCAGCAGGTCGCTCATCAGACGACTCTCCTGGTCACGCCCTTGGACAGGCAGAATCCCGAGAAGAACACCGAGTGCGAGGCGTTCCCCTCAGTTCCTCCACCCACCACTATCCGTAGATCGTCCGGACTCTCGCAGAGCAGCACCCGGTCCCCGTCCCTAGTCCAGTCACCCTGAGGAATGTTGCCCTCGGGCGGGAAGTCCGATAGCGGGACCTTCCCCATCTCCCACAGGTGATCGCGCAGCCGCTCCTTGCTCCAACCGTTACGGGCGAAGACGCCGGCGTGGGCAGGGCTCATCAGAAGAGTCAGGGTTCCTCGGGAGAAGAATTGGCTGGTAGCAGTGGACCGAAGTGTCTTGGCCAGCATCTTCGCCAGGGAGTCGGGCGTCCACCAAACGGCGGTGGAGTTGATGACCGACTCTATCCCGGCCACCGAGACAGTCGACTCGTCAGGCCGGTATCCGAGTTGGACATGGAGTGGCTCCCACGGGCTCGACTCCTCGTCCTCGGGCACCACCAGCGTGTACTTCGCTGGACTCCCGTGGGTGGCCTGATCCACCCCGATATAGGCGCCTCCGAGGTTGCGCATGGCCAGCCGCAGGGCCCTCCCGATCGTGGCGTTGGCTCGGTTGCCGGGACCGAGGAGGTTACGGTCGGTGTTCATGTCCAGCCGGCGCCGGACCGGCCCGTTCACCACCACCAGCGGCGTGGCCGGGTTGGTGGTGGACTGGATGGCGTGGAGGTTGAAGATGGGATCGCACATGGCGGCCACGGCCGCGATGATCAGAGGCATGTAGGAGGGAAGGCATCCGGCCATCACCGCGTTCACCGCCAGCTTCTCCACCGTCGCCACTCCCCGCCTAGGATCGACTATCCCGATTTCCTCCCCGGGCTCGCGGCCAGCACCGCCAATCATGCGGGCCACGCGCTCGGCCGTCGGGGGAATGACCGGAAGTCCGTCGGAGAGGTCGCGCTCGTGAAACCAATCTTGGATGGCGTCCAAGCCGCGATCGGTAGGGCAGTCAAGCTCCCGGGAAAAAAGCTCCACTAGCAGCGTGCCTCCGACGCCCTAGAGCGAGGGCTCTCGAACCGCCTTGATGAGGGGCACGATCTCATCGTCGACCGCTCGCTCCACCACCGGCCGCAACTGCTCGATGCCCATCACCTCGGTCTCGTGCGGGAGGATCACCATGGGCAGGTCGGGCACCCCCCTGCTGGCCAGGGTGGCTCGAGCCAGCTCCTCGAAGGCCTCGGTAATCAGCACCACGGTTCCGATCCCCCGCTTCCTCAACTCGGTTCCGTCGTGGCAACTCCACGCTGTGCAGGCACCTCAGTTGCCGAGGCCCAGCACCGCGAAATGGCTGTACCCCGTGACCTGGTCCAAGACGTCCTCCGGGGTGGGCTCGGAGTGCTTGATCTTCCAGTGCTTCACCCCCCCTATGAACGGCAGCCGTCGGAGGCGTTCGTCCACGATGGCCGCGATCCGGGTCATGGACTCCCAGCGGGAGTTGAGGATGCCGACGTTCAACTCCACGGCCTCCACCGGCTTGAGCGGATCGGCGCCGTCGAGGAGGCGGTACTCCTCGGCCCGGGGGTCGAGCAGCTTCATCGCGGTATCTCCAGGTCGGCCAGCATGAGGTGTTGGTGTGCCCCGAACACGTCCTTGCAGGCCGGGTCCGAGGAGGCGATGTCCTTGACCATCGTCACCTTGAACGCCAGGGCATTGTCCAGGAAGTAGATGCCTAGCACCTGGTCGGTTTCCAGCCCGTAGAGCGGCGCCAGCACCTCGGGGACGATCCGCCCCGAGTCCCGCACCTGCCGGTATGAGTCCTCGTTGTCGAAGAACACGTCGAAGGTGGTGTTGAAGGGATCGCAGTTCTTGGACCGCAGGGTCTTGGCGAAGTCACGAAGCCTCGGCATCAACGTCCCCTCGGGAAATCGACCACCTGGTACGGGAAGAGCTCGAGGGGGTCCTCTACGGGCAGCAAATGCCAGACATTGAAGGAGTACGCCGCTCCCACATTGATAGTCGGCGGCGCGAACCGGGTGGCGAGGTTGCCGGCTGAGGTCTGCCGGTTCGGATACGGCTTGATCCACAACTCCATGCAGATGAAGTATGCCAGGTTCTCGGCCAGCTCCTGCGTCTCGGCGATCACATCCACCAGGAGCCCTATCTCGTGAGGCGTCCGGTGGGCGAGCGGCTCGTTGGGACCCAGCACCCCGTTCCGACCGTACTGGTCGAAGGTGATCCGGTAGTTCTTGCCTTCGTCGAGGTGGCCGAAGCGGGGGGATCCGGCGATGGTGGAGCGGATGTTGTCCAGGAACCAGTCCAGGCAGTCGATGAAGGCCGGCTCTCTCACCCCGAACACCGCTATGGTGCGGTATCCCTCCCGCCGTGCCCCCTCGAGCTTGACCGTATAGGGTGTGTCCACCCAGATCGCTCCCTGCGACCGGACGCCGGCGCCGGATACCTCCTCGTAGGTGGCGTCGGTGAGATCCAGGTACCCGCCGGGGTTCTTCTCCATGAAGGGGTTGTCCCGCTCGTACATGGAGTGGCTGGCGATGGAACGGGAGGTGGCCGCCTGGGTGTCCGAGACCGGGTAGACGCTGATGGCGTCACGCTCCAGCACCCCGTAGATGGGCTCGGAGGGATCTCCCGGATGCAATGCCAGCCCGGCGCATTCCAACACCTTGGCCATGTGCGTGGTCGATCCGCGTGGGAACCCTGCGTGTAGCGGCGGCGCCATGTAGATCCCCACGTCGAGCGCCCGGCCGGTGATCACCCCGTCGACTCCGGCATCGAGCGCGGCCATTATGGGCTCCGGCCCCATCTGGGCAACCACGTGCTCGGCGGACTCGACGTCTTCAGGGGTGAGCACTTCGGACAGGTGCGGCGACTCCACAGCCCGGGGGGCCTTGGCTCCTGCTCGGATCCGCTCGGCCAGCATCTGACGGTCCAGTTCCCCGTCGATCACTGCGATCCGCAGCGGCATGTCCTCCTCGGACGTGACCTCGTCCACCCGGTCCAGGCATTCGTCCAGCTGGGTGCGTCCTCCGGCGATCCCCACCGAGAACACGAACGGCACCCCCTGCTGCTTGGCGAAACGCATGTAGGGCCGGACGTTCTCCCGGAAGTTCTCGCTGGTGAACTGGGTCCCGCTTCCCAGCATGTAGGGGCCGAAGTCCATCCCGGTCCCCTGCGAGCACACGGCATCCACCCCGCGCCGGGCGGTCTCCTCGAGAAACTCGTCCACGCGGGGATGGACCGGGATGTGGTTCACGAAGGAGAGAATCCGGAACTCGTCTGTGGGCATGCGGGTACCTTTCACTTGGTTAGCTAGCCGAAGAAGAAGTTCACCGGCGCCAGGCTCAGGGGCGGGAAGAACGCGATGATCAGCACGTCGACGATCAAGATCGCGATGAACGGCAGCACCGCCTTGATCAGATCGGCCGAGGGGATGCCGGCGATCTTGGAGTTGACGAACAGGAGCACTCCGTAGGGAGGGGTCAGGAGGCCAACTGCGATCGCGCCCATGAAGGTCACGCCGTAGTGGATGGGGTCCATCCCGACCTCCGGAGAGGTGGCGATCGGCTCGAGGATCGGGTACAGGACGAGCACGATGGGAACGGTCTCCATGAAGGTGCCGATGATCAAGAGCAGGACGATCATCATCAAGATCACCACCGCCGGGGTCTTGGAGAAGCCCAGCATGAACTCGGTCAGTTGCTGGGGCACCTTGGCCAGGGTCAAGAACCTCCCGAAGGCCTGAGCCGTGGCCACGATGGAGAACACCACCGCGGCGAACTCGGCCGACTCCTTCAGAATCTTGAAGAAGGCCTTCCATCCCATCTCCCGGTAGATGAAGACCGCCACCAGCAGGGAATAGACCACCGCAACGGCTGCGGCTTCGGTGGCCGTGAACACACCGGTCAGGATGCCCCCCATGATCACCACCGGGAAAACCAGCGCGGGAAGTGCCTTATAGGTGGTGATGCCCATGCGCTTGAGGCTGAACCGCTCGGGATCTGCCATCACCCCGGAGCGGGGGCGCCTGATCCAGGCCACCAGCGCCAGAGACACCGCGATGAGGATTCCCGGACCGTAGCCGCCCACGAAGAGCTTGGTCACCGAGACGCTCGTGGCGGCCCCCGCCAGAATCATGGGGACGCTGGGCGGGACGATGATCCCGATCGAACTCGAGGCCGCCGTGACGCCGGCCGCGTAGGGGGTTGGGTAGCCGCCCTTCTTCATCTCCGGTACCAGCACCGACCCGATCGCAGCGGAGTCCGCGGTGGCCGAACCGGATATGCCCCCGAAGAACATGGACCCGAACACGTTCACGTAGGCCAGGCGCAGGCGGCTGAACCCGAACAGTAGGTCCACCCAGCCGATGAGACGCCGGGATACCCCGCCCGCCAGGATGAGGTTCCCTGCCAGGACGAACAGCGGCGCTGCGAACAGCACCAGCGAATCGATCCCGTTGATCGAGTTCCGCACCACGTCGATCAGCGACGCCGACGGATGCAGGACGACCCCGACGATGGTGGCGCCGCCCAGGGCAACGAAGATCGGCACGCGCAGTGCAAGGAGGAGGAAGAGCGTACCGAACACCGCTACCAGCAACATTGGTCAGGTCGCCGCGGCAGTGTCCCCCGACGGTTCAACGTGGTCATCGGAGGACAGGAACAGGTCGAGTATCTCATCCACTCCCAGCAGCAGAGCCAGGGCGGCGCCCACCGGAGCGGCGGCATACTGCCAGGAGCGGGAGATCTTGGTTATGGGCATGGTCTGCGCGGACACCTTGGTGGCCAGGATGGTTCCGTACCAGACGAAGAAGATCAGCAGGGCCCACTTGAAAACGATGGACACAATCGTGACCCAGCGGCGCTCCCGCACGATGTCGATGATCAGGTGCTTCCCCTTCATGGTGGTGGCCAGGCCCACGAACACCAGCCAGATGAGCATGATGCGCGGTACCTCTTCGGACCACACGATCGACGAGTTGAAGACGTAGCGCATCACCACCTGGATGAACATGAGCAGGGACAGGCCGCCCAGCAAGACGGCCAGTAACAGCCGGAGCACCGCGATGGTGCTCCGGCTGCCTTTGGCTATGTAGTCGGCTACCGAACTCACGGAGCAGCCGCACGGATGCGGTCAGCCCACTCGGCCAGTTCGGGCCGTTCGTCATAGATGGCTGCGACTGCCGTGCGGAAGGCGTCCTTGTCGACGTCGTTCACTTCCCAGCCCTGGTTCTTCAGTTCTTCAAGATAACCGGCGTCGAGCTTGGCCGCCTCGGCTCGCTGATGCGCTGCGGCTTCGATTGCTGCCTGCTGCACCAATTGCTGACCGGCCGGTCCGAGACCGTCCCACAGTTCTCCGGACATGAACATCAGGAGCGCCGCGTAGATGTGCTCGGTCAGCGACAGGTACTTCACCGGCGTCTCGTAGTACTTCTGGGTGACCGCCGCGAAGATCGGCGCGCCGGTCCCGTCCACGACACCGTTCTGGAGCGAAGTGAAGATCTCGGGCCCGGGCAGTGGAACCGGGTTGGCGCCCACCAGCTCGTACGTGCGGATGTAGATGTCGGACTCGGGAACCCGGAACTTCAGACCCGCCGCGTCGGAAGGGGTGTAGATAGCCCGCTGGCTGTTCATCATCGAACGCAGACCGAACTGGCCGATCGCCAAGGCCTTGATACCCACATCCTCGGCCAGCCCGAGAAGCTCACGTCCCACCGGACCGTCGAACACCGCGTCGACATGACCCTGGCCGTCGAACAGGAAGGGCAGGTTCACAACACCCATCTCGGGCACGAAGCTCTCGAGCAGTCCGGCGAACACCACACCGGCGTCGATGGAACCCAATTGGGCGCCCTCCACCAGCTCGCGCTCGCTACCGATCTGCGACGACGGGAACACCTCCACCGTCATCCGGCCACCGGAGCGCTCTTCGACCAGTTCCTTGAACTTGACCGCAGCCACGTCGGCATAGCCGTCGGGAGCGCCCGAATGCCCGATGTTGATGGTGACCTCCGGTAGCAAGGAGGTGTCGACCGTGCCGGTCGGGCTCACTGCGCGGATACGGTCGGCCCATTCGGCCAGCTCGGGTCGCTCGTCGTAGATGGGCGCGACCGCGGCGCGGAAGAGGCCCTTGTCGACGTCGTTGACTTCCCAGCCCTGGCTCTTCAGTTCTTCCAGGTACCCGGCGTCCAGCTTGGCCGCCTCGGCACGCTGATGCGCGGCGGCGGCTGATGCCGACTGCTCGATCAAGTCCTGTGCCTTGGGGGGCAGGCTGTTCCACAACTCACCGGACATGAAGAGCAGGAGAGCGGCGTAGATGTGCTCGGTCATCGATAGGTACTTGACCGGCGTCTCGTAGTACTTCTGGGTGACCGCCGCGAAGATCGGCGCGCCGGTCCCGTCCACGACACCGTTCTGGAGCGAAGTGAAGATCTCGGGCCCGGGCAGTGGAACCGGGTTGGCGCCCACCAGCTCGTACGTGCGGATGTAGATGTCGGACTCGGGAACCCGGAACTTCAGACCCGCCGCGTCGGAAGGGGTGTAGATAGCCCGCTGGCTGTTCATCATCGAACGCAGACCGAACTGGCCGATCGCCAAGGCCTTGATACCCACGCCCTCGGCCAGACCGAGAAGCTCACGTCCCACCGGACCGTCGAACACCGCGTTCACGTGATCCTGGCCGTCGAACAGGAATGGCAGGTTCACCACACCCATCTCGGGCACGAAGCTCTCGAGGATGCCCGCGAACACCACACCGGCGTCGATGGAACCCAACTGGGCCCCCTCCACCAACTCACGCTCCGAACCGATCTGCGACGACGGGAACACCTCAACGGTGATCCGGCCACCGGAACCCTCTTCGACCAGTTCCTTGAACTTGACGGCGGCCACGTCGGCATAGCCGTCGGGAGCGCCCGAATGCCCGATGTTGATGGTGATCTCGGGATAGTCCGGCTCGGCCGCCTCGTCAGGCGTGGTCGGCTCATCGGGTGCTTCAGCCGGCTCATCGGTCGTGTCCGCCGGAGCGGCGGCGGTGGTGGCCGTCGCGGCCGTGGCTTGGGTGGCGGGAGCGGTATCTTCCTCACCGTCTCCGCAGGCGGCTGCCAAGAGAGCCATGACCGCCAGAACTGCCAGGAAACGTTTCACTGGGTTACCTCCGTTGCAAGTCGCGTCGAATAGGGCTCGGCTTCTCCCGGATCAGGGTGAGATCAAGGAAAACCTCGCATACCGTACTACGCTCTCCGAGCCGTTCCGTCGTCGTCGACATCGGCGACCGGCAACGGCAACCACATATGCGACCACTCGATCGGCCCGGCCAACCCTGGGGCGGCTCGATGGTCGGTGACCGTTGAACAAGCGCCAAGGCTGGATCCACCGGCCCGAAAGTGACAATGACCACAAGAGCCACCGGCGACCTTCAATCCGAGTTCGAGCACGTGTTGCTCGGGAATGCCGACCCCTTCCCCTTCTATGCGCGCGCTCGCCGCCTCGCCCCGCTGTTCTGGAGTCCCCGCATCGAGGGATGGGTGGCATGTCACCGGTCCGACGTGGCGGAGGTCTTGGAGGACGAGACACGTTTCGCCCCGTTGATGGGAGGCCCGGGATCCTCGGCTATCCACGGAAGGGTGATCCTGCACATGGAGGGGCGGGAGCACACACGCCACGCGGCTCTTCTGAGCCGGTGGATCCGGCACCGCGGGAAGCTCGCCGGGGAACTTCGTGAGCTGACCGAGCGGATCACCGCCCGGCTCCTCGACGGATTGCCCTGGGACAGGCCGGCGGAACTCCATCAGGGTCTCAACACCTCACTTCCCATGGACGTGACCGCCACCATGATGGGAATACCCGATGTGGCTCGGTTTCGCCCCTGGTACGACGCGATCGGCAAGGCCAGCGTCACCAACATCCGCAACGATCCGGAGATCACCCGCAAGGGCGTCGAGGCCCGCCAAGCTCTAGGCGACTATCTGGCACCCGTCATAACCGACAAACGGCGCAATCCCACCAACGACCTGCTGTCAGACCTTTGCCACGCGGAGATCGAGGGAGCACCACTCTCCACCGAATCGATCGCCTCCACCTGCTCCCTGCTCCTGGCAGCCGGCGTCGAGACCACGTCTCGAGGCCTGTCCAACCTGATGTGGGTGCTGTTCTCCAACCGGGACCTCTGGGAGGAAGTTCGCGAGGACCGGGATCTGGTGATGAGAGCCTGCGCCGAGATCCTCCGCTTTCTCCCCCCCGCCCACGCGCTGGTCCGCAAGGCCAAGGCGGACACCGTACTGGCTGGGAAGAGGGTTGGTAGCGGCGAGAAGATCATGGTGCTCCTGGGATCAGCCAACCGGGATGAATCCCACTTCGACAACCCCGGGGACTTCCAACTGCACCGCTTCGCAGACAGCGCGTTTCGCCAGTTCACGCCTCGATCCGACATCCTCCCATTCGGCGCCGGGAAGCACCATTGCACCGGATCGCTGCTGGCGCTGATGGAGATGGAGGTGGTGATCAACCGCTTCATGGATCGCGTACGGTGGGCGGAGTGGGTGAACGGGCCGCCCCCGATGACCGGATACTCCCTCCGCTCACCGGCCGAGATCACGGTCCGGCTCATCCCCTCCTAGAGATCGCTCCGGCTACGCAGCGATACGCGAAAGGTAACCTGCCGGGATGGTCGCAGCCTCCCCGCCGGTCTTCCACCGGGGTCAGATACCGTCAGCCTACAACGAGCCAGGGCCGATCACAGGACTGTCCGGCCGTTGAACCCGACCGCCAAGGGGTCACTATGGGCTGTGGCCGCGGTCGCCACCGGCTCCTGGCTGCCCGTCTTCTACTTCTTCACCCATGTAAGCGACGACCCCTTCGTCTGGCGGTCCTGGTTGCTTACGTTCCAGGTAGTGGCACTGCTCCCCGCATTCAGCCTGATCCCGAGTCATAACAAGAACTGGAGAGAGAACGCACGGAGGCTTCTGTCCTACTGGGGAGACAACGGAGAGCCCGTTCGTGTCAAGACCACGAGGGAGGTGGTGAGGGCTCCGGCGTTCTGGGCCGCGATCTCCTTCACGTTCGACCTGGCCTTCTGGGTATGGGCGGCGACTCTGATCGATCCGCTGGTCGTGACCATCATCTTTCAGCTAATGCTGATCGGGTTGGTGTGGCTGGCCTCCAGGCTGGGACGCAAGATATCCAGCGCGCACCGGACCTCCCCTCATGTGATCGGCGGGAAGCACTGGGCGCTGATGGTCCTCTCCTTCGGGGGCGCCGCCCTGGTCATCTGGTCCGAGACCGGTGCGGTCAGCACCCTGAACTGGATGGGCATAGCGGTGGCGTTGGTGGGCACCGCCACCGCCACAGGTAGTCTTTGGGGAACGGTCTCGACGGGACGCCTGTTGGGGTGGCCCGGCGGCAATCCGCACGATCTGGTGTGGAACGCCACCTTTGTAGCGGTGGCCGCACGCCTCGGGGCACTCCCTCTAACACTGCTGGGTAGCGTCCTGTTCTTCCCGCCAACCGCTAAGACGTTCGAGCTCACGTGGACCATGGTGGGTCTCCTGAGCTTGACCGGGGTGTTCAACGCAGTTGGCGCACTCAGCCACCGCTACTCCCTATACGTGACCTCCAGCCTGAGCGTTCAGCGGATCATGTTCTTCTCCCCGGTCCTTCAGATGCTGTGGTTGTGGATCTTCGCCGACGTGTCCATCGCCGACCCCCAAGCCCTCCTGGTCGGAACGGGAATCGTGCTCCTTGCCAACGTCGGATGGCAGAGCAACGTGGGTAGTAGGTAGTCCGTGCGCGGCACCGCGGGGGCGCGGGATCGCCGCTCCGGTGACCGACGCCGTATCGTTCGGAACCACATGTCTGCGCTCGTCACCGATCTCCTGGCCAGGTCAGCCCGGCTGTATCCCGACCGGCGCGCCGTTCGGATCGTGGGTGGATCGTCCCTGACCTACGCGGAGTTGTCCCGCCGCGTGGCTCGGGTGGCAGGGCTACTGGCCCGCTCGGGAGTAGGAAGGGGCGACCGGGTGGCGGTGATGGCCCCCGGCGGATTGGCCTTCTTCGACACCTATCTGGGTGCGGCGCGCCTCGGAGCCGCCGCGGTACCCATCTCCACCCGGCTGGCCCTACCGGAGATCTCCCGACAATTGGCCGACGCGGACCCCGCGACGGTGATCGTCGGAGCGGGGTACGGCGAAGCGGTGGCTCAAGCCTCCCACAGAGCGGTACCGCTCATCGAACACGGGAGCCGCGAATACGAGCGCCAGCTGTGCTCGTCCGACCCTGCCCCGTCCACGGCCCGCCCGGAGGACACCGCGCTCATCATCTACACCAGCGGCACGACCGGCGACCCCAAGGGTGTGTGCCTCTCACAGGCCGCCCTGACGTTCAACGCCTACGTCACCGCGGTCTCCCAGGAGCTACGGCACTCGGACGCGTATCTATCCGCAACTCCCCTCTATCACGCCTCAGCCGGACTGCGAGTGATCACCATGCTGGTGGACGGCCAGACCCATGTGGTGCTCCCGTCGTTCGACGCCGATGCTGCGATCTCGACCATCTCCGAGGAGGAGATCACAACCACCATCATGGTGGCCACCCAGCTGCAAAGGATCTTCGACTCGCGCCGTTTCGATCCCGAGGCGTTCCGGAAGATGCGGCTTCTGCTCTACGGAGCCGCTCCCACCGGCTCAAACCTGGTGGAAAGGATGATGGACTCCCTACCCTGCGGTCTCTACCACGGTTACGGACTGACCGAGGCCTCGGCAGTCTGTGCGGCGCTCGGACCCGAGGACCACCACCGATTGGCCGGAGAGCATCGATCTGTCCTGTCCTGCGGTCGCCCCATCGTCGGAGTAGATGTTGCTATCCGAAGGCCCGACGGCCGGGAAGCCGAGCCCGGCGAAGTAGGCGAACTCCTGGTTCGGACGCCGAAACTCATGTCCGGCTACTGGAGACAGCCCGAGGCCACCTCCCAGGCCATCCGGAACGGCTGGCTCCACACCGGAGACCTCGGTCACCGCGACGCTGAGGGCCACATATATCTCTCGGGGAGGATCAAGGAGTTGATCATCAGCGGCGGGGTGAACATCTACCCGCCACAGATCGAAGACGTTCTCTCCTGCCATCCCCGGGTTGCGGAAGTGGCAGTGATCGGCCTCCCCGACGATCGGTGGGGGGAAGCCGTCACGGCGGTGGTGGTGCCCCGGCCAGGGCAGTCGCCAACCCTGGCCGAGATCGCCGACTGGGTAGGCGCCAGACTGGCCTCTCACATGAAACCCAAGAGGCTGATCCTCACCGAGCAGCTTCCCCGCGGGGCAACCGGCAAGGTAGAGAAACACCGGCTCCTGGAGCTTCACGGCAACCGATCGGCGCGGTAGCCCGCCACCGTCCGGATTCGGACCCGCCTCCGGTGCTCACGTCTCGTCTGGCTGGTTCGCGGCGTTCCCGAGACGGTACAGCCGAGCGGTGATGGGACCGAGACTGAGCCGGCCAAGTCTTAGCTGTTCATCTTGTTCAACAAGCATGTTGTCGAACGATATATATTCGTGTACACTAGGATCTATGAACCTTGCTACTGAAGCAAAGGGCCAGCGTGTCAGGTGCTTCACCGAATCCCGTCTCGGTGGAGCACCCGCATCTCGCTCCATCCCCGGGGTCCGGAAGGCACGCCGTTGACGGCCGCGGATCACTCGCCGGCTGATCCGGCGGTAGGGCAACGGTCGCGCACCGACGATCCTCCAGCCCCGCCACAGGCTGTAGGCGAGGGCGGCGGACCCGGCCTAATGAACCAGATGATCGAGAACCCGCTGTTGAGCCTGTTCGGCGCCATTATCGTGGTGCTGCTCGGCTTCGCCCTCACCACCTCCAACGTCCGGATCAGCGAGACCAACGAGCGCATTACCAGCCTCGAGAACAGGCTCGACAACCGGATCGACCGCCTCGAGGACCGGATCGAACGTCTTGATGGCCGGATTGACAGTCTTGATCGCCGGATCGGATTATTGGAGGGCACCGTTGCCAGCATCGACCACAAGCTGACCGTGCTTATAGCCGCTCTTGGCAAGACCGCCGAAGTCGAAGCCGCGCTGTCAGTCGAGGCGGGCGGCATCCGCACCGGCCAGCCGCTCGATGAGGCCGAGGATCGCTGATGTCTGAAGGTTTGACCCGTCACATAGCCGGACGGAGGTCACGCAACCGCGACTAGTTCCGGCGATCCATCATCCGGTCGGATACACCACCGAGACATCCGAGAACTCCACACCTTCGGAACCCAGCCGGGAGCGAACCATCCCTTCGAACATCTCCTTGGGAATCAGGCACTCCTCGCAGGCGTCCGGTCCGGCCACTATCTCCACCCGCAAGCCCCCGGACCCGACGCGGCTCACTTCCAAGGCGTAGCCATCGGCCGCCAATCCCGAAGCAAAGGGTCCCAGCGCGGACACCGCCGACTCGATGCCGGGCCGTACCGCTGAACCTTCCGCCAATGCTGCCATCCGCCGTTACCGCGAGCCGCTACGGCTATCGCATGTAGCTGGCGCCGTTGATGTCGATCGTGGCGCCGGACAGGTGCCGGCAGTCACCCCTGGATAGGAAGACAACCAGCCTGGCTATCTCCACCGGAGGTATCCATTCACCCATCGTGAGCAGCTTGGCGGTGGCTTCCTCTCCCCCCATTTCCTTGGCGGCATCCACCGACATCTGGGTGCGGACCATGCCGGGTGCGATGTTGAACGCCATCACTCCCTGGCGGGCGTAGTCGCTCGCCACCGCCTTGGTGAGGGCCGTGACCGCCCCCTTGGAGGCGCTGTAGGCAGCCGTCTGGGCTCTTCCGGCGCGGTAGGCGAGCCAACTTGACAGCGTTATCAAAGTGCCCCCACCGTTGGCGACGAAGTGACGCACAGCTTCCCGGGTTATCCGGGCCGGCTCGTACACGTTGACCTGCATGGTGTGGCGCCAGGTACGGTCCCACTCATCGTCGGCGCCGTCCCAGTCGAGCGAGGGAAGGATGGCGGCGTTGTTGACCAGCACGTCGATCCGCCTGAATCGGTCAACCGCCTGCTTCCATACCGCCCCGCCGGCGCCGGGCTCGGAGAAATCAGCTTGGACCAGGAGCTTACGGTCGGGTGGCAACTCCTCGGTGGCGGACTCGGCCCCCGACAACGTGCGGGAGTAGTGGGCTACAACAGTGGCTCCGGCCCGGCCCACCTCGCGGGCGATCTCGTATCCGATGCCACGGGATGCTCCAGTGACCAGAATGACTTTGCCCTCGAGGGTTCCTGCCATCGCTCCCTCCCCTGGGTACTTCGCGACCGTTCCGTACGAACCCGGCCTTCGAAACCGGCCGGCCGGGGCAACGGACGATACACTCCGTCTCCAGGACAAGGCACATTGAGGGGTAAGGAGCAAGCATGAGGATCCGGTACATCGAACCGATCGGGATCGACATCCATGTGCCTCGCGCTGTGCGGGTGCTCGAGAAGCACGCGTCGAGCGGGGTGTTCATCGAGGTGGTTCACCTCGACCTACCACCGGAGTTGGCCGGACCGATGCTGTCCCCGGTGCCGCTCTACATGAACGAGTTGATCGCCACGGTTATCGAGGCCGAACAGAGTGGAACCGACGCCGCGATCATCGGGTGTTGTTCCGACCCTGCCCTGATGGAGGCGCAGCGTTCGGCGAAGATCCCCGTATTGGGTCCTCTTCAGGCGTCGGCCGCGCTGGCGGCCGGGAGGGGCCTCAACCTCGGGATCCTCTTCCCCGACGAGCACGACTGGCAGATCACCGCCAACTGGGTGCGGCGCAACCTCCGGGCCTACGGGCTGTCGGAAGTGGTGAGCGACATCGCGTTCGTGCCGATGCACGTGGAGGGCGAGGATAGCCTGATCGGGAACCTGGAGGTCACCGCCGAGATGGTGCAGGAAAGGTTCCGCCGCCAGCTTCACGAGCATGCAGTTCCGGCCGCCCGGGCCATGCTGGAGCGGAGCCCTGTTGACGCCATCCTCTTCGGCTGCACGATCTGGGGTGGCATGATCAGGGAGGTGGAGCACCTGATCGATGCGGTGTGCATCGACCCGATGATTGCCTCACTACACCTCGCCGAGGCCCAGGTGAGGATGACAAAGCTGGCCTGAGGCGTCACGTAACGCTCGAACCGTTCGGATCGTGACCGTGAGGTGTGCGCTGTTCGCGTGCCGATCCGTGGCGAGTGTGCCTGCGACCATCCGAAACGGATAGCCTGACGGGAGTTCCTGTCACGCCGCGTTGACGACTGCAGTCGTGAGAGCGACCGCGGCGGCCCTGAGCGGGCTCCTTAGGTCTGCTGGCGACGGTCCGATTCGAGCCTCATCAACTGCCGGTCGCGCCACTGAAGGTGCTCCTCCCGCCGGGCGGAAGGGAACCGGGCTTCGAGATCCTCGGCCACCCGCTCGATCACTTCCTCGGTCCACGGGTTGTCGCTACCACGATCCACCGCCATGCGAGCGTAGGCCGCTCCCACGGTCCGGGCGTGAGCGCGGATCCCTCCGCGGGTGTTCAACTCGGCGGTGGTAAGGGGCCCGATTATGGACCAGCGGCGGCCCAGCCCCTCGGTTACCACCCGGTCGAGATCCGCCGGGGCGATCACGCCGTCTCTCACCAGACACAACGCTTCCCGGAGCAGAGCACCCTGCAGCCGGTTGAACACGAGGCACTCGATCTCCCTCCTGATGGTGACCGGGACCATCCCGGCCAGCGTCAGCAGATGGCGGACGGCCTCGACCGCATCCGGGTCTGTGAAGGGGGCCGGCGCGACCTCCACCACCTTGACCAGGTACGGCGGGTTGCCCGGATGCACGAGGAGGCAGCGAGCCCGCCCCTCCAGTTCCGAGGCGATGTCGGAGATCGTCATGCTGGAAGAAGAACTGGCCAGCGTCGTTCCGGCATCCGCAAGGGCATCGAGCCGTCTGAAGAGATCCACCTTCAGATCGAGCGACTCAGGGATGCATTCCTGAACATGCGTGGCTCCCTCGACCGCCGCGGCCAGGTCGGCCCCGACTCCGACCCGGGTCACCACATCCTCCGGATCCTCGGGAAGGAGACCGTGCGCGTCCAGTTCCGCCAGGCGCGAAACCATCTCGGAAGGTATGGCTCGGCGGCGGTCGGCGGCGGGCTCGTAGATGGCGACCCCTGAACCTGCCCGAGCGAACGTGATCGCCCATCCGACCCCGATCTGACCGCCACCCACGATGGCGATCCGGTGGCCGCCGGGCTCCCCCGACCGATCGTCGGGATTCACACTCGTGGTTTCAGCCCAGGCCTAGCGAAGAGCACACAGCGTCGAGCTGGTCGATCAACACCTTCATCTCCGACACCCGGCGCTGTCCTTCCTCGCCCAGCTCCGGGAAGGTGGTGAGCGGCGCCCGCACATCACCCATCGGGTGACCGACCAGCGCAGCCAGGGCCTTGGAATAGCACTGGTGTCCGTAGGTGGGATGCCCGGCCGCAATGATGTGGTCGATCTGATCGATCAGCCGCCAGATGGAGCGGGCGTCGTCGATGCGACCTGCTTCGAGCAATTCGAAGATACGACCCGAAGCCAGCGGCAGGTAGTTGCCATAGGGATTCACGTAGCCGATCGCGCCCAGCAGGTAGGAGTCGACGACCCACTCCCCGGCGTACACCTTCATCCGTCCGTCGGTGGCTTCTATCACCTCCCTAACCCGGGAGAGGTGCAGGCTCGACTCCTTGATGTACTGGATGCTCTCCAGGTTGTTGCAGAGCCTCGCCACTAGGGCCGCGGACATGTCCACGTTCGAAGTGACGGGGTTGTTGTACAGCATGACCGGGATAGAGATCGCCTCGTCGATGGCCGCGTAGTAGTTGAAGATCTCATCCTCGGTGGGCGTGTAGTAGTACGGAGGGATGATCATCACCCCGTCGGCGCCCTGGGACTCGGCCTCGCGGCTGTAGCGGACCGCGTTGGGCGTGTGGGCATTCATGGTGCCGATGATCACAGGGATCCGGCCGTCGATGTGGTTGACGTAGGTGTCCACCAGAAGGCGGCGCTCCTCGTCGTTCACCGTCAGGAACTCGCCCGTGCTGCCCAGCGCGATGACCCCCGGTACACCGACATCGAGCTGCCAGTCGAGGAAGTCCTTGAGCGCTCCGACATCGATCGCCGAGCTGTCCTGGGTGAAGGGAGTGACCGTTACCGTGTAGCTGCCCCTAAATTCCTTGGCCATTTGTGCCTCCAGTGGTCAGTCGTCAGTGGTCAGTGGTCAGTTGCCGGTGACTCTAACTTATCGCCCACCTGCCCGTCACCCCGTTCGACCCGCTGGGTACGGCCCCTTGCCCACTGCCCACTGGCTACTGCCCACTGATCGCTGAGCTCGCTACTTCGGATATGAACACGGGGCGGACAGGGGCTTGGGGAGCGAACCCGGAGAACTCCTCCGGGAGCATGCCACTCGCCTCAGCGGCCAGGGCGAGGACCGACGGGCTGCAATATCGCCCCTGGCACTTGCCCATGCCCGCTCTGGTCAGCCGTTTCGCGGCTCCGGCCGTAGCCGCGCCATCGCCGAACGAACTGCGTAGTTCGCCGAGCGGGACCGATTCGCACCTGCATACGAGGGTCGTGTCGCGGGCCAGCTGCGTGGTGAGCGGCTCGGCCCGGTACAGGCTCTCGAGATGGGACTGGAACCGGGTGTGGCGGCGCAACGACCGGCGTGACGCCGTCCGGGTGGAGCTGCCATCCATGCGGGAACCCACGCCGAGGTCGGCCAGGATGTCGGCCGCCGCCAGCGCCCCCAGCGCACCGGCGACGTAGGCACCTTTCACCCCTCCCGCGTCGCCGACGACCCACACCGACTGTACGGACGTACGGCCGGTGTCGCTCCGGGTGGTGACCAGGTTCCCGGATCTCCGGTCGACGTGGTGGTCGCATCCCAGGGCCCGCGGTATCTCGTTGGCAGGGATGAATCCGTATCCGAGGCACACCGCGTCGGCCGCCATCTCCCGCTCGGTGCCGGCGATGCGATATCCGGACGGATCGAGGCGGGCGACCACCGCGGCCTCCACCCTCCCCTCCCCCAGCACGTCGACGACCGAACTCCGGTCGATCACCGGTACGCGGGCTCTGGCCAGAGTCGCCCGGTACTCGATTCCCTTGCGCACCAGTTCGGGCGCCGACAGGAGCATCCCGATACCGGAACGCGCGTTCTTCCACCCGCGGAGGTCGGCCTGCTCCACCAGGGCGGTCACCGTGACTCCCGACCGCACCAACTCGGCCGCCACCTGCATGTTGAGGGGGCCGTTCCCCGACAGCACCACCCGCTCCCCGGGGGCCACCTGGCTCGACCGGAGAAGGGTCTGGGCGGCGCCCGTGGTCATCACCCCGGGAAGGGTCCATCCGGGGATCGGGACCGCTCGCTCGTGCGCTCCGGTGGCGAGCACCAGGCGTTCCGGCCTCAGAATCCACGAGCAACCGTCGCTGCGGGCGGTGAGAAGGTCCGGTCGGAAAGCACCCCAGATCGTAACCCCGTTGACAACCCGGACCCCTGCTTCCCTCACCCTCCGCAGGAGGGCGCGCCCGGCTCGGTACTGACCATCGAGGCACCCTTCGTCGATATCCCGGTCCGGGGCGGGCTGCTTGTAGAACTGACCCCCGAGCTTGGAACGCTCGTCCACTAGCACGACCTCCACGCCCGCTTCTGCGATGGCCGCTGCAGCCGTGAGTCCGGCCGGACCCCCTCCCACAACGAGGACCGCGGGCGAGAGATCCCGTGTCTCGGAGACACCGGCATCCGGAACGGGCGTCTCGACCCTGGCGGGTTGGCGGTCGATTGCCATCCCGTCCGCGGCTGCGACCATGCACGCCAGCCGGCCAGGGTCACCGTCGACGACGACCGCGCACTCGTGGCACGCCCCCATGCCGCAGAAGACGCCTCGATGCCCGCCTTCGTTGGACTCCCGGAGAGCCAGATGGCCGGCCGCGGTCAGCGCAGCGGCAAGTGTGTCACCCGCAGCCGCCTCCACCGTCCGCCCGTCGTAGCTGATCCGGAGTGTCCCGCCTGGTTGGGCGACGCCCGGAACCTCGACCCGCACTCTGGCCGTCAGTTCCCGATCGACACCGACGTCGTCTCAGCCGCCGTTCTTGCGCTGGTAGGCGCGCCAGGTGGTGGCCCATCGGTTCGGGTCGTCCAGGCCCGACCCGACGATGCGGTGGATCGGCTGGTTGTGCGGAGCGGTCTTCACGAGTTCAGGATCGGTGCGCGCCTCCTCGCAAATGGCCGCGATCACGTCGATCCAGTAGTCCATGTCCTCGATCGACCACATCTCGCCGGCCTCCGGCGTGAACGGCTCCGGGATGAACCACGGCTCGTGGCTCATCCAGAAGGCATCCACCCCGTAGTCCACCATACGATTGGCGACGTCGACCGTGCCGACCCCGGTCTCCTCGGTGAGTTCCCCGAGGCTGTAGCGGGTCATTTCCATCCGGTGCTTGTCCAGATGGGAGAGGCCTTTGGTGACCCCCGGTATCTGCAGGAGGCGAGTCTCCATGTAGTTGTTGGCCAGCAGGGAGAGATCGGCCGCCTCCTTGACCCCGGCCGCGCCCAGCGCCCGCAGCCACGCGTAGGCCTTGATGATGACCGGGATGTTGCCCAGGTACTCCCGTACCTGCGTGCTGCCGGCCTGACCCGGAACTTCGATCCGGTAGCCCTCGTCTCCCTTGACCACCACGGGTGTGGTGAGGAAAGGTGCCAACTCGCTGGAGCATCCGTAGGCCCCCACCGCCGGGCCGCCCCCGGCCTTCGGAGCTCCGAATGTCTTGTGGAGCATCATCATGCAGGCGTCGAAACCCAGTTCCCTGGCTCGGATCCTGCCCATGACCCCGTTGAAGTTGGCATGGTCGTAGAAGCAGAGCCCGCCCACGGAGTGGACGATCTCCACCCACTCCTTGATATGGGGGTTGTAGATGCCGATGTCATCAGGGTTGTTGACCATCAGCGCGGCGGTTCGCTCCGACGCCACCGAACGGAGGGCCTCGACCGATGCGTAACCCTCCTCCTCCAGCGGGAGGGTTATCACGTCGAAACCGGCCGCCGCGGCGGTCGCCGGGTTGCACGGATGGGCCTGCGCCGTGGTGATGATCTCCCGCCTCTGGGCCAGGTTCCCGGCCGCCTCGTGGTAGGCGCGGGTCACGGTGGCGTGCAGGAAGGCGGCGTCCGCGCCTCCCCCGGGCTGGAACACGAACTGGTCCATGCCGGTGAGATCCCGCAGCATCAGGTCCAGGCCGTGGATCACCTCGAGCGTCCCCTGCAGGGTCCCGATGTCCTGGTCAGGGTGCGTGTCGGCCACGACCGGCAACCGGGTCATCGACTCGGTCAGCCTCGGGTTGTACTTCATCGTGCAGGTACCGAACAGGCTGATGCCCATCATCCCCAGCGTCTCCTGCGACAGGTGCAGGTAGTGGCGGAGCACCTCCGGCTCGGACAACTCGGGCAACTCGGCCGCCCCGTCGCGTCTCACCGATTCCGGCACCAGATCGGCAGCATCGCCGATCCCATCGAACTCTCCGTCGTCGTCGGGGAACAGGACACCTCGCCTACCAGGCGCGCCCAGTTCCATCACGAGCGGCTCGTCCCAGACCGCGGCGTGGTACTTCCTCAAACCGTTCGTCATCAGCTCGTCACCTCTTCCAGTGCCTTCACCAGGCGGTCTATGTCGTCACGGGTGTGGACCTCGGTCACGCAGTACAGCGCGCTCTCCCCGAGCTCGGGGAAGTCGTCGCTCAGGTCCCGGCCTCCGAATATTCCCTGCTCCCGAAGCTCCCGGTTGATCCGCTCGACCGATCGGCCGGTCCCGTCGAAGCAGACCACGAACTCCTTGAAGAACCCGCCCGGCCACAGTACCGATACCGAGGGAATCTCGCCGATCCGCTTCGCCGCGTAGTGACTTCGGCGGAGGATGGACTTACCCAACTCCTCGAATCCGGCGGGCCCGAGCGCGGACAGGTACGCGGCGTTGGCGATCGTCCACAGGTAGACCGAGTTGCCGGTCCAGTCCTTACCGTCCTCGCGCGACCCGTAGGAACTCTGGTGGAACAGGGTCAATCCGAAGGCTCGCTCCCCTTCTACCGTCGTGTCGGTCAGGCTGATCTGGAGGGTCGGATACTCCCGTGCGTAACGCTCCTCGTCCCTCGTGGCGATGAAGCCACCCACCCCACCTCCACCGTTCATGTGTATCCCCAGGGGTTGCGTGCTCCCGACTGCGATGTCAGCGCCGTAGGCTCCCGGCGGAGCGATTAACCCCAACGACGTGGGATCCACCCCGACGATGGTCTCGACGCCGTGGCCGCGCGCCATCCTCCCGATCTCGCCAACCTGATCCTCGATCACCCCCAGGTAGGTCGGGTTCTCGTAGTACACGGCGGCCACATCCCCACTCAGCTTGCTCTCCAGATCAGCCAGATCCAGGCGGCCTGTGTCCGGCTCGTACCCGACCGGCACCAGATCGATGTGGCCGACCTGCTCAGGAAAGCCGCAGTACGTCCTGGCCACGTCGATCCGCTGGGGATCCATGAGCGCCGGCACGAGAACCCGGTTGCGTCCCGTCATGCGGGCCGCCATGCGCATCGCATGGCCGGCAGCCGCACCCCAGCTGTAAACGGGAAGACCGACGAAGTCCATGTCGACCAGTTCGCCCATCTGGCTGGCGAACTCGAACCAGGCCTGGTTGCGCCCCAGATCCGATGAGGGTGTGCCCCAGACCGAGGTCAGGAACTCGCTCCGCGTCCAGATCTCGTCGCAGATGGCCGGGACATGGTGCTGCCACGTCCCGCCTCCCAGGAAACTCAGGTTGTCCTCGCACGTCTCGTTCTTTCCCAGCACGTCCAGCAGATGCCGTTTCAGCGACACCTCCGAGGCAAGGGCAGCGGGAAGCTGGAACTGCCTCGTCGTGAGATGTTCATCGGGTATCTGCTCGAAGAGCCGGTCGACGCTGTCGGCGCCGATCGCTTCGAGCATCTGGTTCTTGGCCTCCTCCGTGGAGTTGGCCATGTAAGGATGTGCTCTAGTCACTCGATAAAACTCCGGACTCGCCACTCGTCTACTTTCGAGCTCCTGCCGCCCAACGCCCGGTCGGACAGGTCCGGCAAGGGCTCCCGGTGGGCCACCATCAATGGTCGAACCACCGGCGTTCACTATAATTAGGGGCGGCGTCGGTATGTGAGGGCTTGAGAATCCAGGCCGTCGCCCGCAGCCCCTTCATCGATGAACCACGAGGGCCCCATTCCCGACCGCGATCTGCCTCCGCCGGCAACGGCCCGTCTCGGCCTGATAATCAATCCGATAGCCGGGATGGGGGGTTCGGTGGGCCTCCACGGTACCGATGGGCAGAGCTACCGGAGAGCGGAAGCCCTGGGGGCCACCCGCATAGCCGCAAAGAGGGCAGGCCGGGCTCTTCACCAGTTGGCCTCGTCCCTTCCCGATGCCGACATGGTTACCGTTTCGGGAAGTATGGGCGCCGACGCGGCCCGCACCGCCGGACTCGACCCGGAGGTGGTCTCGGTCGCGTCAGAACCCACCACCCCGGAGGACACCAGAAGTGCGGCCCGGGCGATGCAGACGGCAGCCGCTGACCTGATCCTGTTCGCCGGAGGCGACGGAACCGCCCGTGACATCGTGGGCGTGGTGGGTGACAAGGTGCCCGTTCTCGGGATCCCGACGGGCGTGAAGATGCACTCCGCGGTGTTCGGCAATACCCCTGAGGCTGCCGGCGCGATGGCGGTCCGTTTCCTTGAGTCCTCAGGCCGGATGAGGGTGGTTCCCCGGGAAGTGCTCGACGTGGCCGGCGGGCCCGGTGAGGTGGCGGGCTTCTCGGTCGCCTCCGTTCCCTTCGCCCGTGACCTGTTGCAACCCGGCAAGGCCACCATGTCGCTCGGCGACGACTCCAGCGTCGATCGGCTGTGCGCTTCGCTCGCAGCGGGAATGACTCCGGAACACGTGTACATAGTGGGCCCCGGAACGACTGTGGCCCGAATCCTTGACCATTTGCACCTCTCGGGCACGCTCGCCGGCGTCGATGTGGTGCTGAACGGGCAGGTGATCGTGGCCAACGCAAGCACCGGCCAACTTCTCCAGCTGCTGGAGGGTGGCCATCCCGCCACCATCTACCTGGGGGTGATCGGCGGGCAGGGTTTCCTCCTGGGCAGGGGCAACCAGCAAATCAGCCCGGAGGTGATCGAGCGCGTGGGTGAGGAGAACGTGGTGATCCTGGCGGGCGAGGAGAAGGTGCGTCTCCTCGATCCACCAGTCCTGAGGGTGGACACCGGCGTCGAGGCCTCCCGTCCCGTGATGCTCGGCTACCGGAGGGTCCACACCTCCCCGGGAAGAAGCCTCGTCATGAAGGTGGTCTGCTGAGACGGAAGCCGGCGCCTGCGTCAGGCTTCTTCATCCCGCTAGCGGTTCGGCCGTCGTGTCTCCGAGAGACCCGTGGACCACTTGTCCGTCCCTCAGCACGGCTTCGATCTTCGCGAGGGCTGTGGCATCAGCCGTGAGGTCACCGTCGAGGACTACGAGATCCGCTCTCATACCTCCCCGAACCACTCCTATGTCGGAGCGGCCCATGAGGGCCGCCGCTGCCCCGGTTGCGGCATGAACTGCTCCAACCATGCCGAGGCCGCAGTCGGCCAGCCAGCCGATCTCATGATGGAGGCTGGCGCCCGGGTAGGTGCCGGGATTCGGGATATCGGAACCCGCTACAAGGACAACCCCGGCAGTGTGGAGCATTTCCACAAACTGGAGGACCGCTTCCCATTCGTGTTCCCCATGGGCAACATCGTCTTCGGAGTACCCGGTGCCCGGCCACGTGGCTCTCCAGGCTTCGCCGAGACCTCGCGGAAGGTCATGGCGGGCTTCGAGCATGGCGTACGCCTCGTCGGGGCGACAGAACACCCTCAGAATGGCGAGGGTCGGGGTGATGGTGACACGCGACTCGGCAAGCGCCTCGACATGCCGACGCACCCGATCGCTTCCGAGATCCACGAATCTCCAGGGTCGCAGGGACAACACCCAGTCGTGTGGTCGTTCCGGCAGTCCGGACTCCAGAACTCGGGACTCGGCGTCGAGCAGTTCCCGCCCGCTGCAGATGTGTTCGAGTGCATCGACGCCTGCGGCAACCGCCTCACCCACCGAGATTGCGTTTCCCACGTGCGCGGCAACCGGCACCCCGCTCCTGTGGGCTACGGAGACCACAGCTTGCAGGTCCTCTTGGGGAAGCCAGACATAGGTCTTGAGGAACGGGGCTCCCTTCGAGATCAGTTCGGCTGCCGCAGTTGCGGCAGCCCGCGGGTCCGTGACGACCCTTAAGCCGGGATACGGCGCCCCGGGCGGACCATCCAGGTTCGGGCCCGACCCTACGAATCTCGGCCATTCCGGCCGGTCTTCCGCCTGCAGCCTGGAGTACGAGAAGCCGAAGCCGGTCCCGCCGGTATCCCGGACTCCGGTAACGCCGTGCGCGAGAAGTTCCTCGGTGTGCCAGTCGAAGATCGCGGCGCTTTCGGCACCGAACTCCTTCCCCGAAAGGGTCACCTCGATGTGGGTGTGGGCATCGATCAGCCCGGGGACCAGGGTCGACTTGGGGAGACGTACCAACTCGTACGAAGCCGGTATGTCAATGTGGGGGCCCGCCGCGATCACCCGCCCGTCCGAAACCAACACAGTGGCGTTGCGTACGGGCGGACGGCCGGTACCGTCGATCAGAGTGGCTACCTGAAGAGCTAGGGCCTCCCCCACCAACTCACATTCCCTTCAGCATTCCACCGTCGACGGCAAGAGTGGCGCCCGAAACGTAGCTGGCCGCATCCGACAGCAGGAAGCCGACCGCGGTCGCGAACTCCTCCGGGTTCCCGTACCTGCCCAGCGGAATGCCCGCCTGCGACCGGGCAGCTATTTCCTCTACTGTGACTCCTTGGGCGCGCGCCTGTCCCTCATCCAAAGTATGGACCCGCTCGGTGCCGATCCGACCCGGGTAGACGTGGTTGACCCGTACTCCAGGGGCCCACTCCGTTGCCAGGATCTTGGCAAGAGCCCCTACCCCGGTACGCAGAACCGTAGAACTCACCAGGTGCCCGATCGGTTGGCGCACGGCCGAGGACGTCATGAACACCACACCCGATCCCTCCTTCAAGTGACGTTTGGCGGCGCGAGCCAGCCGGATGGCAGACATGAGCACGAGATCGATTGCGTCCGCCCAGTCGGAATCGGATAAGTCGCGGAACGTTCCGGGCTTGGGGCCTCCGGTGTTGACCACCAGCGCGTCGAACCGCTCACCGAAGTGGTTGGCGGCCGCATCGACCCAGGCCTCGATGTCTGCGCGCTTCCTGAGGTCGCACACCTGTCCGTGAACGGCAGCGTCCACCCCGGTGCCGATACCGGAAACCGCGCTTGTTACACGCTCGGCGTCACTCCCGCAGATGGAGACGGCGTAGTCATGAGCGACAAGGTGGCGCCCGATAGCGAACCCGAGGCCGGAGGTCGCTGCCGCGACTAGCGCCGTCTTCTTGGTCACCAACCCATCCTGTCGGTCGTGCGAGGCGTTCGTGCGATGAACCTACCATCGCCCGGCCGGAGCGCTTCGTGTCCAAGATCGACTACCACACGGCCTCGGACCAGCACCGTCCGGGGCCATCCGGTGAGGGTCATGCCTTCGTAAGGGGTGTAATCCATGTTGTCGTGTAGGTCCTGCCGGCTCACGGTACGTTCCGCAGATGCGTCCCACACGACTAGGGCGTGTTCACTCTAAATTACACTAATGTGATATCATTATCATATGGA
>JAPPFW010000085.1 GCA_028821575.1 bacterium
CCCCCCCCCCCCCCCCCCCCACGCCCGCCACGATCGGTGCCGCTGCGCTGGTGCCACCGAAGTCGGTCCGGTAGCGGTTGCTAGTCGTCAGCGTCGCGATGCCCGGCTGGTGTCGACCTCTGACATTCGACGGGCCGCTCACCCACAGGTTCGTGCCCGTCTCGGAGTAGTTCGACTTCTTGCCGCCGGCGTCCACCGCGCCCACCGCCATCACACCGTAGTGGTTCGCCAGCTCGCTGAGATTGGCGTCGTCGTCCTTGAAGGCGCCATTGCCGGCGGACCAGACGTACACGACCCCCTTGCCGCCGCAGCCGGCCGTGACGCCCTGGGCGATGGCGAGGTCGAACAGCAGGGGCGCCGGCGACGCCCACGAGCCGTCCTTGTAGCCCCAGGAGTTGGTGTTCACGCAGACGCTCTCCATCTCGTGGGTCATCGCGTCGGCGATGTTCTCGCCGGTGACATTGCAGCCGGAGTCGACGAGACGCCGGTTGTGCAACGTCGCCCGAGGCGTCACGCCCCGCATCCCGATCGTGTTGTCACGAGCCGCCACCAGCCCCGCCACAGCCGTGCCGTGATCCGAAGCGGGCCTGAACGCCGCCGTGTCCGACCCGCAATATGCACGCGAGCGCGACGGGTCGGTGTTGGCGGACAGATCATGGTGGCCGAGGTCGATTCCCGTGTCGACCACCGCCACATGCACACCCTCGCCCAGATAGCCAGCCAAGTGCGCGGCGGCCACGTTCGCGTCCTCGCCGCGCGAACCGCCCCTCTGGCCCCGGTTGTCGAGATGCCACTGGCACCCCGCCAACGCGTCGTTCACACCGTCACCGCGCCCCGAGGCCTCGCACTGCGTCACCACATTCCGGTACTCGTGGTCGACATGCCGCGCCAGGGAGTAGCTCCTTCCCCACCTGCTGCCGGGCGTGACCTTGATGTAGTAGGTCCCGGCCGCCAACTCGGCCCGCAATCGCGTGTTGTAGTAGTGGCACCTCTGGAAGCTGCACCATGTTTCCAACGGGGTGATGACGGCCTTTTGCCTCCCGCCGGTCGAATCGTGCAGCGAGACCTCGCCTCCGCCGTAGAAATCCACAACGTGGACGTCGATGAAGTCTCTCCCGGCGATGTCGAGGCGCCAGAAGTCGGCCCCGTCCCAGTCGAGTCCCATCCACCCGAACCTCTCCTCGCCCACGGCCACCGGCAGGGCTGTGTCAAGCGAGTTCCCCGTCGGAGGCACGGCTTCGAGACGCACGAAGACGCTGCCGTGATTCCGCCGGTTGCTGTTCCAGCCGTGGCCCGTCACGGTGAGGTAGTAGGTGCCGGGATCCAAGACCGCATAGATCCTGCACTGCCCGCGGCCGGGCTTGCTGTAGCCGGCCGGCACGCCATCGCCCGAGGAGTCGTACAGATGGCACTGGCTGTCCCTGACGCCGCTCGTGCGGACCAGCACGCCGGTCCGCTCACTCGACTCGATCTTGAACGAATCGATGCCGGAGTAGTCCAAGAACCCCCCGATCGGCACGTCGAACGGGATCGCAGGCCGCGTATGCCTACTTGACCGGTCAGCTCGCTCGAACGGCGTGGTGGTGGCGACGTGGGACCATGTGCCGGCGTGGTCGGTGACCGCCCGCACCCTCACGCTGTGGATGACGCCGTTCTCGAGTGGCCCCAGCAGTCCGTAGTACCCTGTCGCGGCCGAGACTCTGGTAATCGTCGTCCACTCCGCGTCGGGCTCGCCGGAATGGTCGCCGGCGATCCAGGCGATGTCGTAGGTGACATCGGCCCCATCAGCAAGGTCAGCCGGCGCCTCCCACGTCACCGTCATCCACCGGTCGCCCGGGTAAAGCGCAATGGCCGGGGCGGAAGTCTGCGTCGTCCCGCTAGCCGCCGACGACTGGGCGTCGGCGAAACCGCCGACCGCGGATGCGACCAGCGCCACCGCGGTCGCCCAGGCACCTAGACGCATCAGACGCACCAGACCTCCCCGCCTGCCTCGTCGTGCGCTGACAGACATCCGCGGGCCCCCACGGCGCTACTTGAGCTCGACTTCGGTCGCCCAGTTCGGGCTCGACAGCACCACCCCGTCCTGGGGTGCGAGCGTGTTGGCCAGCTCGAGGGACGCAATGCCCGGACCGGTCGCGATCGCGAAACCGTTCGGGAGCCAGCCCAGGGGCGAGACACTGCTCTGCGGGATGCCGTTGCGGGCAAAGAACTGATCCACCTCCGCGATGCTCCAGTCCGGATCGAGCACCACCACGATGCTGTGGTCCAGCGCCATCGCGACGCCCTGCTCCGACCGGAACATCAGACGGTCTGACCCTGCGCTCCCCGACGCGCCACCCGCGCCGGCCCCATCATCGGGATCGACAGGTACCAGCGTCACGGTGCGCTGCGCGTCGCCATCCCAATAGGTGTAAGTCTGACCACTCGGAGGCTCGGTGGCCTCAGGCACTTCGTCGGGTTCGGGCTCGGACTGCTCGGTGTCCTGCCCGTCCCCGGCTATCGCGGTCCGTGCCGCGTCCTGTTGTGGCGGAGGCACGGCGGGTTCTCCGGACCGCGAAGCCATCGGGGCTGCGCTCGGTGAAGCGCTGCCGGCCCGTGCGACAAGCGGTTCTGCGGGGATCGGGAGCGCCCCACCCGCGTGCGGCACGGCCGCAGCCGCTGCGTCAGCGGGAATGCTCCTAGCCCGCTGCCACGCCCACGGCCCACCCGCCACGAGCGCGATCGCGACCAGCATGACTCCTGCACGCCGGACCAGCTGATACGTGCCGCCGGAGTCCATCAGCCTGGCGGGGCGGTGGCCAAGGTGGCGGTGAAACCCTCCAACCTGGTCCCGTCGAGCCTGTCGTGACGCTTTGCGTCCGGGAGAAGACTGCTGCTTAGAGTGCCGCTTGTGTCCGCACTGCCGACCAGTGTCGTCGCGGTGGACTGAGCCTCAGCCACCCCCTCCCACCGGGGAATCACCGCCAATGTCACCGCGACCACCAGCACGCGCATGTACACGGTGAGGAGGCTCGCCCGCATCCGGCGCGTTCCATGGTGCATCCACACACCTCCTCCTGGCATACACCCGACCGGCACGGCTGCCCTCGGTAGTCGCTGACAGGGTATGCCGGTGTCCTGTAGAAACCAATATCTATACATGTATATCCCCAGTATACGTGAATATTACATGTAGGAACAGGCTCCTCTTACGACAGGGGTATCGCCCCGATCCCCGCACCGCCGCGCGTTCGCAGATTCAGCGGGCGGAGTTTGTTGCCTGGTCGGTGAATGCCCGGCCTGCCAATCTGGCCTTCTGCTTCGCTTCCTCGGCCCGACCATCAGGCAGATTGACGGTAGTTTTCATGTATACAAATATGTTGTCTCATATATATATGCGCCTGGAGTGAGAGGCTTGGCAGGTCGTTTGCGGAGGGCTGCGTGTCTCCTCCAAGCGATCTTCCGGATTCCTGCTCGGAAGATGAGCACGTCTGCGGCTGGCCGCCAGAACGAGTCGGCGACGCGGCCGACGTTTGGGCCACGCGCCGAGTACCTGGTGGTTGATACCGTTTGCACATGCGAGACCTTCGAAGCGCGCTCGACGGTATCTGTAAGGCGTGGCGGTCTAGGAGGGTGCTGAGCCGACCTGTGATGATGTGCGCCGTGGTCGCCGCGTTCGAGGGTGACCGAGACCACCCCGCTCCGGATCCCGGACTACTCGGGAGGATCCCTGCCCAACTTCGGCGCCGAGTTGGAATGGCGGCTGATCGGGTTGGCGCCCTTCGATCGTCTCCATCCTCACCTGACCGACCGGATCCCCGAACCGGCCGGCTAAGTGCTGACAATGACCGACGGGCTTGGCGACCCCCAACTCGACTGCTCAGCGTAAAGGGCTGCGAGCTGGGTGTTTAGGTGTTTCCTCGACGTTGAGAGACCAAACAGAAGCGTTATGGGAGCGAGTACCCGGGGTGGGATTCGAACCCACACGCCCCCAAGGGGCAGCGGAGTTTAAGACCGCGTAAACTACCTGGTCATTGGATATGTTGGCTTCATGAGTCCCACAATCTAACCCACAGCAACACCAGGATGGTCGAGGCTGCCTGTATGAGGAAACCGATGTGCACAGGGCAGCACAGGACCTATAGCGCAGAGTGTTCGTGACGCAGTTGCTTCATGGTAGGTGGGTCCGCAGCCTCCGCTACAAGGTCGGTGGCCCCATGGGCCATGTCGGCGGTTTCGCTCCGGAGCCGCTCTGGAACCACTACATGGTGCACGGCGTTCGGGTAACTCGCGGTGGCCAACGTCAATCCACGCGACGACCACCCCACCGGTAAGCCATTCAACTAGGGCGTGTTCACTTAAGAGTTACACTGATGTGATACTATTATCACATGTCAATAACACAAGAACAATACCAACTTTTAGCAGACACGTTCCCGAAACCGCGAGGCAACGTCAAGGTAACCAACCTCCAAGCCCTCAATGGAATCCTTTACATACTCGAGAACGGCGGCAAATGGCGGGGACTACCCGAAGAGTTCGGACGCTGGCACACCGTCTACATGCGGTTTAGCCGCTGGGCGAAGAGCGGAGTCCTCACCCGGGTGTTCCAACACCTACAAGAAGAACAACTCATCGACCAAGCCGTGCTGGGGTTGGACAGCACCACCGTCAAGGTGCATCCGGACGCCACCGGCGCTCTCCGAAAACTGGGTCCCCAGGCCATCGGACGCTCCCGGGGAGGGCTAACCACCAAGATCCACATCGTCGCGGCCGATGCCCGCACCGCGATCATCTACGCTCTTTCGCCAGGTCAAGACAATGAGAGGCTTCGCGAAAACGTGGGGTGGGCTGCTGTTGTCGGTGTAGGGGGTCATGATGCTCCTACGGTTGTCAAATCGTTGGCTGGGTCGCCTGGTGGGTGTGGAGCCAGTCGTGGTATCGGGTGGCGCGTTGGTGGTTGTGGTTGCGGCCTAACTCGAGTGCGGAGATACGGCTGGGATGTGTTCCGAGGGCTCGGGCGGCCTGGGTCAGGGTGATGCCGGCATGTTGGCGGCGGGTGCGTAGCCGGGCGCAGTCAGGGGTTGGGGGCGGGTTGGTGATGAGCCGGTAGATCTCTCGGGCGATGTGCCGTTTCAGGCAGCGGATGATCTCTTTGCGGTTCTTGGGTTCGGTTTCTCGTCTGGTCACATAGGCTTGGGTGCGGGCATCGTTCTGCATCCGGGTGGTCGCGATCCGCCACAGCGCCTGGTTGGCTTGCCGGTTGCCTCCCCGGTTGAGACGATGCCGCATGGTCTGGCCGGATGATGCCTGCACTGGGCTGGCGCCGCACAGGGCTGCGAACGAGCGCTCCGAGTTCATCCGCCCGGGGTTGTCGCCGGCAGCGACCAGCAGGGCCGAGGCGGTGTCTGGGCCCACACCCGGGGCGGCCAACAGCGCCGGGTTGGCCTGGGCGCAGAGACGAAGGATGTCTTCGTCGAGTTGGGCTATTTCTGCGTCCAGGGCCTCATATCGGCGGGCGAGGTGCCGCAGCGTCTTCTTCGCGTAGGCGACCGTGGTCTGTTCCTCGCCGGGCCGCCAGCGGGCACAGGTCCGGACCCTGGCCTTGAGTGTGAGACCTCGGAGCTGGTGTTTCACCTGCTCAGGGGCGGTAACGGTCACCGAATGGATCTGGTTGGCGGCCTGGGTGCGTGCCTTGGCAGCTGAGCGGCGAGCTACCCGCAGCATCCGCAGGCACTCCACCGGTCCCACACCGGATTTGGGAACCGCTGTAGCCTGGCCCGAGGCAGCTGCCCGGGCTGCTGCCTCGGCGTCGACCGGGTCGGACTTGCCGCCCTTCTGGCGGCGTAACTGGCGGTTAGGCCGATTGACCTCCACCACCTCGACCCCCGCTTCGGTCAGATGCCGGGCCCGCCCAGCGCCGTAACTTCCGGTTCCTTCTACCCCGACCCGAACCACACGACCCTGCGCTTCGAACCAGGCGACCATCCGCCCATACCCCGACACCTCAGCCCCGAAAGATTCGGAACCCAACAACCCGGCCGACGCCATCCACCACCGCTCCGACATGGATGTCCCGATGGGTGTCAACCCCACCGAAGACCTCAACCCCACTTCCCGACACGAAGCCACCTCCCCGGGCGACTACCGTTATTCGTCACAAAGGGGCTTCTGGCAAGAACCGGCGGACAGTACACTCTGTGAGTATCGGGTGGGTCTCATTGAGGTTGCCAGGATTGGC
>JAPPFW010000072.1 GCA_028821575.1 bacterium
CAGAAGCCCCTTCTTCGATCAGACAAACCCCGTGCATGAAGAATCGGGGCTAACACCTAGCTCCAAACCCGCCTAGGCGCAGGAGGTGCAGCGTCCTGCTATCTCAAGCGAGTGGCCGGTGGCGACGAAGTCCCGGAATCGGGTTGCTGTGGTTACCACGTCGTTCAGGACAGCTTCCGAGTGCTCGGGCAACTCTATGTCATCGATTGCGCCGCACCTATCGCATACGAGGTGGTGGTGGTGGCCCATCAGCCACTCGGCCAACTCGTAGCGGATGATGCCACCCGTTCCGTGATGTGGTGACAGGACTCCTGCCCGGGTCAGGACGGATAGGGAACGGTAGAGCGACGACAGCGGAACATCCTCGTCAAGGTCCTTGTGCAACTCCGAGGCGGATCTGGGTCCTTCCGCCCTGGCAAGGGCCCGGATCACCTGTCTCCGGCCTTTCGTGTACCGGATTTCCTGCGCTGCCAGGCGCGACACGGCTTGTTGCTCGATCTGTGCGCTGACCATGTTCTCCCTGCCTATACCACTATGCCAGTTACCCTGGGCACTCCGAGATGGGTGACGGCGTACCTACCAACTGCCCTCATCCTAGCCGTTGTATAGCGAATCCTTACGTACGACGGTTGCCGGTGGCCCGGTCGTACCCCCCCTGCACCGGATGGCTGCCTGGGATCCCTTTCCAGCCGAACATTGTGTCTGAGGGGGCGAATCGGTGCCGCCCCCCGACGCCTTTCTGGTGCTAAAGTGGTAGAAAGTGGATTGAAGTGGGATAAAATGGGCCGAAGGGCTAAGCTAGGACAAGAGCATCCGATCCGGTTCGTAGCAAGGAACGAGAAGTCGTGTTCCTCGGTCAGTACCAACATACGGTGGACAAGAAAGGGAGGATGGTCCTCCCTGCCCGCTACCGCCACAAGCTGGCTAGCGGTTGCGTCATCACCAAGGGTCAGGAACGGTGTCTCTACGTGTTCCCTCTCGACCGATGGGAGGAGGAGGTTGAGAAGTACCGCATGCTGCCCCGTACCGACGCTCGAGCGCGCCGCCTCACGAGGGCGTTCTTCGCCGGGGCCGTCCACCAGGAGTTGGATGCCGCCGGCCGCGTCCAACTTCCCCTACGGCTCCGCGAGTACGCAGGCCTCGAGAGGGAGGTGGCGGTGATCGGTGTTGAGGAACGAGCCGAGATTTGGGATTCGGGTGCGTGGAACGAGTACGACGAGGAGGCAGACAACTACTACTCGAACATCGAGGAGGCGCTCTCGGACTTCGGCATCTAGCACAACTCGCCCCGGACCAGATCGATGACCTGCTCATCGCCAGCCCTCCGGCCGCCAATGGACTGCCCCTACTCCGCCCGCAATCTAGTTGGTAACAACGATCGGGGGGCTGGCAATGAGCACGGTATCGGACGCTGAACAGGCCTCTGACCGGCCGACCTACCACCGACCGGTGATGTTGGAGGAAGTGGTGGACCTTTTTAAACCCATCATGGAAGGAGTGTTGGTCGACGCTACATATGGGGGCGGCGGCCACACGGGGGCCTTGCTGGAAGAGCTGGGGAGTGGGGTCCGTGTGCTGGGGATCGACCGAGACCCGGAGGCGATCGCTCAGGCGAAGGGTCACAGCCGGCTCCAGTTGGTGATGGGCAACTTCGCCGATCTTGACGCAATCCTCGCGAACCAGGGGATCGCGCAGATTGCGGGCGTGCTGTTCGACTTGGGCATGTCCGGTCGTCAGGTGGAGAGCGCGCGCCGAGGATTCTCGTTCCGCCATGACGGACCCTTGGACATGCGGATGGGCCCCGACGCGCCCGTCTCAGCCGACGAACTGCTCAATCGGACGCCGGTAATGGAACTGGCAAGTCTGCTCCGCAGCCTGGGAGAGGAACGGTTTGCCAAACGCGTTGCCCACGCCATCGTGGCAGCCCGCCCCATCCAGAGCACCCGACACTTGGCGGCGGTGGTGAAGACCGCCATCCCTGCTGCTAGCCGGCGAACGGGTGGTCATCCTGCCCGACGGACATTCCAAGCGGTGCGAATGGCGGTCAACAACGAGATGGGGGCCTTGTCGGCGGGCCTCGACCAAGCCATCAGCGCGCTCCGTCCCGGTGGTCGATGCGTCGCGATCTCCTATCACTCCCTCGAGGACCGGATAGTCAAGCATCGTTTCAGGAGAGGGGAGGGTCGGGCACCTGGTCCTACACTTCCCATTCCGCCACCCGTCGAACTCGATGTGCTCACGCGCCGACCTGTTCGCCCGCGGTCGGAAGAGGTTGCCGCGAACCCTAGGGCCCGTAGTTCACGCCTTAGAGCGGCCGAGAAGGCGGCATGACGGTCCGGCCCCTCCGTACTCCTGAAGGCGGTCCCGCGCCCCTTCGCGTCATAAGCGGCGGTGATCGTCCCAGGCCCCGTCGTGCCTTCCTCTGGGCCTTGTACACAATCGGCGCAGTGGCTTCGTTCCTCGCGCTCATCTACCTGCGTACCGCCGTCGACGAGGCCGCCTACGAGATCCGCAGCTTGGAGAACCAGATCCGGCTCGAGGAGGGGAGACAGAATCAACTCCACTTGGAGAAGATCCGGCTCGAATCCCCTGGCGAGATCGTTCCGATAGCGGAGCACCTGCTGGGCATGGTGCTCCCCGACGAGGTCATTCCGATTCCTGTGGTTGGTGTGCACAACGAGGGTCCCCGTTCGGTCGGGTCGCCGGGAGGTGTGGTTACGGACAAGCAAGGCGACCGAGCGTCGGAAACCGCGGACGGCTCACTCGGTACCGACTCGCTTCCCTGAGGTAGCGGACTGTGAGGGGAAACGGTTTGGACATCGCCGGTTGGGGTCACCCGATGGACCATGTTCTCTGGTCGGTCGGCCGATCCCGCCTGTCCGTACCACTAGGAGCCGGGAACTCATGCGACCTCTCCCAGGTCCAGGTTCTCCTTCGGCGATCCGGCATCGGTCCGACTCGCCGTCTGCACATGGGATTGGATCGTGGATAAGAGAGAACGCGCACGAAGGGGGAGGCGCTCCACCGACATCCGCCTGCTCACGATCGCTCTCCTGGTCGTAGGGTCATGGGCGACCATCGGATACCGGCTGTACCAGGTTCAGGTCGTCGACGCGGCCGCGTACACGGCGGCGGCCGAGCGCCAGCGGGTCCGTGTGGAGGAGACGGCCGCTGCGCGAGGAACCATCTTCGACCGGGAGGGTCGGGAACTGGCCGTGAGCATCGAAGCTCGCACTGTCTATGCGAATCCTCGCCAGATCGTCGACCCGGGCTCCACTGCCCTAGCTCTGAGCAAGGTTCTCCCGCTCGATATCGACCGGCTGCGGGAGAAGCTGCTCGCCGACACCACCTTTGTGTTCGTCGCTCGCCAGGTCGAAGCGGACGATGCGGCCAAGGTCGCAGCCTTGGAGTTGCCTGGCATCCACTTTCTGACGGAGCCAAAGCGCGTCTACCCGTCGGGTTCGTTGGCGGCCCACGCGGTCGGGTTCGTCAACATCGACTCCCAGGGCATCGAAGGACTCGAGGCACAATACAACAGCCAGCTGACCGGCACGCCGGGGCGAATACTCGCCGAGCGGGCCGCCGGAGGACAGGTCATTCCCCACGGTCGCCTCGAGATCCAGCCCGCAATCCCAGGTGCAGACCTGATCATCTCGATCGATCGTGAGATCCAGTTCATGGCACATCGGGCCTGCGTCGACACCCTGGTCTCCACCCTCGCCGATCGATGTACGGTGGTAGCCCTGGATCCGGAGACGTTCGAGATCATGGCGATGGTGATCGTGCCGTCGTTCGATCCCGCCGATCGCTCGGATGCCGACATCGCCAGCGGTGTTCTGGCCAATACAGCGGTGCGATCCCTATACGAGCCGGGTTCCACCCAGAAGGCTGTCACCGTCTCGGCGGCTCTCGAGGAGGGAATCGTCGACTGGGACACCCAGTATCTGGTGCACGACAAGATCGAAGTGGTGGAAGGAGCATGTGCGGACAATGACGAAGTGGAGTGGGGATGCTTCACCGACTTCAGCCCGCACCCCCCGGAAGTGCTGACGGTGCGGGACTGCGTGCGCCGCTCGTCCAACGTCTGTACGGTCAAGATAGGCCAGGATCTGGGGAAGAGCCACCTCGTCGCCTACCTGGACGCGTTCGGATACGGTGCGCACACCGGTATCGACTTCCCCGGAGAGGCCAAGGGAACGGTCAACCTTCCGCGAGGGTGTTCGACTTGTCCTGCCTCGGCTTCCATCGGCTACTCGCTGTCTGTTTCCCCGCTTCAGATGGCGTCCGTATACGCGACCATCGCCAACGGGGGAGTCAGGTTGGAACCTCGGTTGGTGACGGGCATCGTGAACGGGGACGGTGTGACCAGGCCCCCACAGAAGCAGCCCCACCGGGTCCTTTCGGACAGCACATCCCGTCTGGTTCGCTTGATGCTCAAGGCTGTCGTGGACTCCGGGACGGGGACCAGGGCGGCGGTCCCCGGCTACACGGTCGGCGGTAAGACCGGAACCACCCGGAAGTTCGACTACTCCCTAGGGGTCTATACGGACCACTACGTGGCCAGCTTCGTGGGAATGGCGCCCATAGACGATCCCGAACTCGTGATCGCGGTTGTGGTGGATGCGCCGAGGGCCGGCGCGTCGATCTCCGATCGGACCGGTGGGGCGGTAGCTGCGCCGTTGTTCTCCAGAGTCATGGAGGGATCGCTCCATCAGATGGGAGTCAGTCCCGATGCCTGACCAGTCCGTCCGGCTGGCGACTCTTGCCCGTCGGGTCGGCGGAGAGATCCAAGGCGATGGCGCTGCGACCGTCAGCGGCATCACCCATGACAGCCGCTTGGCGACTGCGGGCTCCCTGTTCGTCGCTATCCGGGGGCTCGAGGCGGACGGCCATGCCTTTGTTGGGGATGCAATGCGACGTGGAGCAGCAGCCATCCTCGTGGAGGAATTCGTCAGCACCACGCTGCCGCAGATCAGGGTTGCGGACACGCGACGGGTGTTGGGTCCGGCAGCATCGCTGGTCTTCGGCGATCCGAGCCGTGACCTGGATGTCATCGGTGTCACAGGCACCAACGGGAAGACCACCGTCACGGTGATGATCGAGTCGATCGCCTGCGCAGCGGAGCGTCCCTTCGGCAGGCTGGGGACACTCGGTACCAAGATCATCGACCGGTACGAGTCCATGCCGCTCACCACTCCCAACGCCTCGGAACTCCAAGGGCACTTCCGGACGATGGTGGACGAGGGCGTGTCCCTCGTCGCGATGGAGGTCTCGTCGCATGCCCTTGCCCTCCACCGGGTCGAGGGCACTTCGTTTGACGTGGCGGCCTTCACGAACCTCTCCCAGGATCATCTCGACTTCCATCGGAACATGGAGAGGTACCTGGCAGCCAAGATGCGGCTCTTCGACGGCCGCGCCCCTGTGCATGTGGTCGATGTCAACGACGCTGCCGGACAGCGAGTGGCTGGTTCGGCTCCGGGTCGCGTCGTCACGGTGGGCCTCGGCGACGGCCATGACGTTGCAGCCCTGGTCACGGGGACCAGCCTGCGAGAGTCACGTTTCACCTGCCGTTTGGAGGGCCGGGAAGTGAAGCTGAGGATCAAACCCGGCGGACTCCACAACGTCCGCAACGCAGCGCTCGCGCTTGCCTGCGCCCGGCAGGTGGGGATCGCGATCGATCCGATCGTCGAAGGACTCTCTACGATCGAGCGGATTCCGGGACGCCTCGATCCGATCGATGCGGGACAGCCATTCAGGGTGCTTGTGGATTACGCGCATACACCGGAGGCCGTCGACTCGGTGGTGAGCGCCGCTCTCGACCACTGTGGCGGGTCCACGATCGTGGTGGTGGGGGCGGCTGGAGAGCGCGACGCCGCAAAACGCCCGCTTCTCGGTGCTGCGGCGGCCAAGGCCCATGTCGCAGTGATCACATCCGACAATCCCCGTTCCGAGGACCCTTCGGCTCTGGTTGATGCGGTGGTACGGGGGACGTCGCAGGGTAGGGCGGAAGTGATAGCGGAGGTGGACCGTAGCAAGGCCATCCGGATCGCGGTGGAGCGGGCCGAGCCCGGCGACGCGGTTCTGATCCTCGGGAAGGGCCACGAGCAGAGCCAGGATCTGGGTGAGCAGGTCATACCGTTCGACGACCGGGCGGTGGCCGCGTTCCACCTCCAAGAGCGATGGGCTCAGTAGTTATGTCCTACGGAGGCTTGGCGATGGAGCGGTCGGCGTGATAGCGATGCTCACGTCGGCGACGGTGGCCTTCGCGGTCGCCATCTTCGGGACCGCCTATGCGATACGCCTGTTCCGCGCTTGGAACATCGGCCAGTTCATCCAGGAGGAACTGGAAGGCCATATGCACAAGCGCGGTACCCCCACGATGGGCGGGATCGTCATCATCCTGGCGGTGGTGGCCGGGTACGCGGCGTCCCACGTCCGCCTCCTGGTCAGTGGCGGTTCCGTGCAGTGGGTGGGGCGGGAGTACGAGTCGGCGGGACTGCTGGCCATCGGCGCCATCCTGGGGATGGGCGTCGTCGGTTTCATCGACGACTACCAGAAGCTGTCGCGGTTCCGGAACCAGGGTCTGGGCATAGCGGCCAAGTTCGTCGGCCAGCTGGCCGTGGCCGGGTTCTTCGCGTGGGGAGCCGTGGCATCCGGCACTTCGACCGCCATCGGGTTCACTCGACCTACTTCGCTGGATCTGGGAGCCGGTCTGTTCGCGGTCTGGGTCTTGTTGATGCTCACGGGATTTGCCAACGCGGTCAACTTCACCGATGGCCTGGATGGGCTGGCGTCGGGGTCGGGGGCGCTGGTTGCCGGCGCCTACATGATCATCGCCTTCTGGATGTTCCGGCATCCGTCCTTCTACGAAGTGGAGGGAAGCCTCGGGCTGGCGGCGGTGGCTTCCGCCATGCTCGGCGCCTGCCTCGGCTTTCTGTGGTGGAACGCTGCACCGGCGCGGATAATCATGGGAGACGTAGGCTCTCAGGCGCTGGGGGGTGGAATGGCGGCCCTGGCGCTGCTGACCAATACCCACCTTCTGCTGGCCATCCTCGGCGGCCTGTACGTGGTCGAGACGCTGTCTGTGATCGTCCAGGTGGCGGGGTTCAGATGGTTCGGTGGTCGGAGGGTGTTCCGTATGGCGCCGATTCACCACCACTTCGAAATGAAGGACTGGCCCGAGACGACGATCATCACCCGATTCTGGATACTCGCCGCCATCGGCGTGGCTCTCGGACTCGGTCTCTTCTACGGCGACTTCCTGACCGGTGGAGGGGTGGACGGCCTTGCCGGAGGGACGGGATGAAAACTCTGGTACTCGGGGCCGGCATCTCAGGACGGGCGGCTTCACGGCTCCTGGGACGCCTCGATCTCGACCATGTCGTTTATGACCGGTGTGCGGCGAGTCTCCGCCCTCTGGCCGCTTCCGGTACAGGCACCGTAGCCGGACCGTGGGAACCATCGCTCCTGTCCGGAGTGGAACTGGTCGTCACTAGTCCCGGATTCAGTCCCTCATCCCACCCGCTCCGCGCGGCGAGCGAGGCGGGAATACCGGTCTGGAGCGAGGTCGAGTTGGCGATCCGGCACCTGAGATGCCCGGTCGTGGCAGTAACCGGGACCAATGGCAAGACGACGGTTGTGGAGCAAGCCACCGAGATGCTCCAGGAGTCCGGCGTGAGGGCGGTTGCAGCCGGCAACATCGGCCGAGCCTTGAGTGACGTGGTCTTCGACGAATGGGACGTCGTAGTACTGGAGGTCTCCAGCTTCCAGCTGGTCGGGACGTACTCTCTCGCCCCCCGGGTGGCGGTGGTCGTCAATGTCGCCGCCGATCACCTGGACTGGCACGGGTCCCCGGCCGCATACAGGGAGGCCAAGGCGAGGATCTTCCGTCACTTCACGGCCGATGACCTCCTGGTCTACGACGCTGATGACCCTGGGGCGTCCGCACTCGCGCGCATCGCGCCCGGACGCAAGTCGCCGGTCACCGGGTCGGACAGGCTTCCGGCCAACCGGTACGGGTTCGTCCAGGGTGGGCTGCGCCTCCCGGCGGGCACGGTTCCGGTGAATGAGATGCCTGCGATCGATCCGGCCTACCGGGTGAACCTCACAGCGGCGGCGGTTGCGGCAACGGAGATGGGAGCCGGCCCGGGGTCTGTGGCGGGAGTCGTCGGCCGGTTCCACCACCGGTCCCATCGCCGCGACGTGGTTGGTGAGTGGGCCGGTGTGACCTGGGTCAACGACTCCAAGGCGACCAACCCGCACGCAGCATCGGCAGCCATCCGCTGCTACCCGTCGGTCGTGCTGATCGCCGGAGGGCGCAACAAGGGCCTGGACCTGGCGCCCATCGTCGCGCTTCCCAACATCAGGCTCCTGATCGGGCTCGGCGAGGCGGGACCCGAGCTCCTGAGACGTTCCCGGGGCCGCCCTGCGCGTCTGGCGGGATCTATGGAGCAGGCTGTCGACATGGCCGGCGCCCACGCCATCAGTGGGGACACCGTCCTGCTTTCTCCGGGATGCGCCAGCTTCGACATGTTCGCTTCCTACGAAGAGCGCGGAGAGGTATTCGGCCGCCTGGTCCGCAGGCACATAGAAGCGGCCCGTCTCGCCACAGCCGGCATCGGAATGGATCCCGGATGAGCGCGCGAGTCACCTCCATCACCGATCTGCGGGCGCGGGTCCGCCGGCGTCACGAACTCGATCTGGCCAGATCCCGGGTGGCGATCTTCGTCCTGGTTCTGGTGGGCCTCCTCTTGGTCGTCGGGCTCGGCGCCATCATGTCGGCCTCCTCCGTGGACGGGATTCTCGGCGAGTCCGACCGACTGGCGATCTTCAGACGCCAGGTGCGGTGGGTGGTCGTTGGTCTCTTCCTGATGGTCATCGCCATGCTGATCCCATACGACTGGTACAAGAGGGGGTCGGTGTGGATCCTCGGAATCTCGATAGGAGGGCTGCTCCTCGTTCCGATGTTCGGCTCCACCCGAGGGGGAGCGCAGCGTTGGTTGGAGGTCGGTTCGGTTACGGTGCAGCCTTCGGAGTTCTCCAAACTAGCCGTGGTCATTTTCCTGGCGTCGGTCCTGGCTGATCGAGGCGAACGGCTCGGAGAACTTCAACAGGTACTCGGTCCCACCCTGCTGGCCGTAGGCGTTACTTGTACTCTGGTCGTCCTCCAGCCCGATCTGGGTACTGCCCTGATCATCGCCGGGGCCGGTGGTGGGGTGGTGCTCGCATCCGGGGTGCCCTTGAGGTATATCGTCGGAGGTGGGGCGCTCGCCACCGCGCTGGCGGCGGTCTCGACCCTTGCCTACCAGTACCGGCGCGAGCGCTTCGCTTGCTTCGTCGATCCGCTGGCGGATCCGCTCGGAAGCTGTTTCCAACTGGCCCAGAGCCTCATGGCGCTGGGGAGTGGAAACCTGATGGGAGTCGGCCTGGGGGCGTCCCGGGCCCGCTGGGCCTTCCTCCCGAACGCCCATACCGACTTCATCTTCACGATCATCGCCGAGGAGACCGGGTTCTTCGGCGCGGTGGGTCTCCTGGCCGTACTGGCCGGCCTGTCCCTGGCCGGGATCTGGATCGCATACCGGACCGGAGACCCGTTCGCCCGCCTGCTCGCCAGCGGCATAACCGCCTGGTTGAGTGGGCAGTCGATCGTCAACGTCGGCGGCGTGGTCGGTGTGATACCGGTGACCGGTCTGGCGCTTCCGTTCGTTTCGGTCGGGGGGAGCGCCATGGTGGCCGCCCTCGTAGGGGCGGGGGTACTTGTCAACATCGCCCGCACGGCACCGCACCCTGTGGTGCCCAAGCCACGTGGAGACCGTCAATGACCTTCGCCATCGCAGCGGCGGGAACGGGTGGACACATCTACCCCGGACTGGCGGTAGCCGAGCAACTGGTGGCGGCGGGGGTCGAGAAGAGACACATCCTGTTTCTCGGCGGTGACCGCATGGAAGCGGACTTGATCCCCCGAGAAGGGTTCCCCTTCGTACGTCTCGAGTTGCAGGGACTGGTTCGAAGCCTGTCGACCCGCAACCTTCGGTTGCCCGGGGTCGTGTGGAAAGCGGCCCGGAGGGCAGGCCGCGAGATGGCCGCGCGTGGGGTGGCTTCGGTGCTGTGCACGGGAGGGTACGTCACCGTTCCCGTGGCGGCGGCAGCCCGGCGGCGGGGTGTGCCCGTCTACCTGCACGAGCAGAACTACGAGGCAGGACTGGCGAACCGGTTGGCAGGACGCTGGGCGGATCGATCCTTCGTGTCGTTTCCGGGAACCCGCGGGCTGAAAGGAACGGTGGTCGGGTACCCGCTGCGGAGCGCGCTTGCCGACCTCGACCGGGCCGCGTCCCGACCCGGCGCTCTCGATCGCTACGGTCTCGACTCCGCCCACCCGACCCTGGGGGTGGTGGGAGGCAGTCTGGGGGCGAGTGCGATCAACCAGGCCGTGACCGGGTTGGCGGCTTCGTGGGACGGGGGTCCGCTGCAGGTGGTTCATCTGGCCGGCGCATCCCAGGCGGAACAGGTGCGGGTGGATGCGGATGCGGACGCGGACGCGGTGACCAGGGTCGTGGTCGGGTACGAGAACCGTATGGACCTCTTCTACGCTGCTGTCGATCTGCTCGTCGGCCGGGCCGGGGGAGGGCTCATGGAGGCAGCCGCGTCGGGTATTCCGGCAATCCTGGTTCCCGGCGCATTCGGAGGGCGTCACCAACTCGGCAACGCGCAAGCGATGGCGCAGGCGGGAGGAGCGGTCGTGCTGGACGAAGCCGGTCTCGACTCGCTCGGGGAGATGGTTGCGGGGCTGCTATCCGACGCGGCGCGCCGGGACCGGATGAGCAGGGCGGCCGTCGAGGTGGCAAGGCCCGGTGCGGCAGCCGCCATCGCGGACACGATGCTCGAGAGCGCTCATGCGATCCCTCGATGAGCCGGGCCGGATCCACGTAGTCGGGGTCGCGGGGGCCGGAATGGGCCCGCTGGCCAAGCTCCTGGTGGCCATGGGTCATCGGGTTACGGGATCCGACCTCCATCCGGGACCCTCCGTGGATGAACTGCGCCGTCTCGGCGTCGAGACCTGGCAGGGAAGTCGGCCCGAACGGATGACCTCCTGCGAGCTGGTCGTTGCTTCATCGGCGGTCCCCGGGAGCGATCCCGAGCTCCGGGCGGCTGAGGCGGCCGGTGTTCCGGTGTGGGAGCGCCCCGAACTGCTCGAGATGCTGACCGCTCGCATGCCCACGATCGGCGTGACGGGAACGCACGGCAAGACCACGTCCACCGCCCTGGCGATCAACGCGGCGAGGGCACTGGGTCTCGACCCGTCCTTCATCGTGGGGGGTGACCTTGTGGACATCGGTACGAACGCCCACCTGGGAACGGACGACATCCTCATGCTCGAGGCCGACGAGGCCTTCGGTACCTTCACTCACCTCAGGTTCCGCGGGCTGATGGTGACCAACGTCGACTCGGACCACTTGGAACACTACGGCACCCGGGAGAACCTCGAGGCCACGTTCGGCGCGGTTGTCGACGGTGTGGCGGGTCCCGTGGTGGTGGGTGTCGACGATCCGGGGGGCCGCAGGCTGGCGCGGCGGACCCGACGACCCGGATACGGTACGTCACCGGATGCGGAGTGGAGGATCACCGAAGTTGTACCCGGGCCATCGCATGTCACGTTCCGGTTGGGAGGGAGATTCCGCCCGGCGCGGGTGACTGTGGGCCGACCCGGATTGCATACGGCTCGTAACGCGTGCGGCGTCCTGGCTCTCCTGGCCGAACTGGGCTACGACCCGGCGGACGCCATTGCCGGGATGGTGGATTTCGGGGGTGTGCGACGGCGCCTGGAAGTGCGGGCGACCGTGGCCGGGGTGACCATCCTCGACAGCTATGCGCACCACCCGACCGAGGTGTCCGCCGACCTCGATGCGATCGCTCCGATCGACAGGAACCGGCTGTGGGTGGTCTTTCAACCCCACCTGTACTCGAGGACCGGAGCCTTGGCAGCCGAGTTCGGGAAGGCGCTGGCCGCTGCCGACCGGTTGGTGGTCACGGATGTGTACGGGGCTCGAGAGACACCGGTTCCCGGGGTGACCGGCGCGCTTGTAGCGGATGCGGCGCGACTGGGCGGTGTCGAGGTGGAGTACGTTCCCCGACTGGAGGACGTCGCCGGTTTCGTGGCTGACCGTGTCGAGTCGGGAGATCTGGTGCTGACGCTGGGAGCGGGGGACATAACGTCTTTACCGGACGGCCTCGCCGAGAGCCTTGGGGATTCGGCATGACCGCCTGGGAGGCTCTGCGCTCGGGGGGACACATCGTCGCCGGCATTGAGATCGGGTCACTCACCACTTACAAATTGGGAGGACGCGCCCGGTGGTTCTGCGAGCCGGATTCGGTGGACTCTCTCGTGAACGTCGTCAATGCCGCAAACGAGCGGGGTGTGGACACTCTCATGCTGGGGAGGGGAAGCAACCTTGTCGTGTCGGATCGGGGGTACGAGGGTCTGGTCGTGCGGTTGAAGGGTGACTTCCGTGATGTCCACGTTGATCGGGACGCAGGACTGGTAGCGGCCGGCGCCGCGGTCGCGCTTCCTGTGCTCGCCCGCCGGGTGGCAAGGGAACAACTGGGTTCGCTGGAGTTCTATGTGGGCATTCCGGGATCGGTCGGTGGGGCGGTCGTGATGAACGCCGGCTTCTACGGAACGGAGACCTCGGATGTGCTGGCATCAGCCACGCTCCTGGATAAGAGGACCGGAGCGGTTGGCGAGTTGGCTGCGGACGACTTCGGCTTCGCGTATAGGACCAGCAACGTCACGGAGCATGACCTGGTGCTGCGCGCCGTCTTCCGAGTGCGACCGCGCCCGGGCGCCGAGGTCTCGGCGCTGATGCGCGAGGCAATACGGTGGCGCCGCGACAACCAGCCTGGTGGGACACTGAACGCCGGAAGCATCTTCCGCAATCCTCCCGGTGATGCCGCCGGGAGAATCATCGACTCGCTCGGTCTCAAGGGCATGCGACGGGGTGGTGCACACGTCTCGCACCGCCACGCCAACTTCTTCGTTGCTGACCCGGGTACCCGTGCCCAGGATGTATACGACCTGGTTGGTGCAGTCCGCGGCCTGGTCCACGAACGGACCGGGACCCTGCTCGAACCGGAGGTCCGTTTCGTGGGCCGGTTCACCTGATGCCCGCAGGCGGCGACCGGCGGCATACGCGACGGAGAGCGGCCTTGAGGGTAGATCCGCGCATTATCCGACGGCGTCTCGAGGTTGCCGAGGAGCAGGCCCGATCGAGGGTACGCAGATCCCTGACACTGCTGTTGGCAATGGCTGGAGCCGGCTGTGTCGCCTGGTTCTTCGCGTCGCCTCTGATGAGCGTTCGAGCCGTGGTGGTGGACGGCGCCAGCCGGTCGGCCGTCGACGAGATCCTCTCCGGTGCCAAGGTTGTCGAGGGTAGGCCCATGGTGGCGATCCGGGTCGGCGCGATCGAGGAGCATCTGGTGGCCGATCCATGGATCGAATCGGCATCGGTCAAGGTGGTATTCCCAACCACGGTTGAGGTGGCCGTGCGGGAGCGGGAGCCGATCGCCTGGATCCGTTTGGAGGATCAGTGGGGTCTCCTGGCGGACGGCGGACTTCTTGTCGAGTATGCCGACAGCCCGACGCCCATCCGTTCCCTTATCAGGATTCCCGTGGAAGATCCCGGACTCGGTGCGGCCGTTGAGAACGAGAACGTATCCGGCGCCTTGCAGTTCCTAGGCGCGCTTCCCGAGGATCTTGCCCGGCGGAGCGTGGCGAAGGTGGTGGACGAAGAGCTCTGGGTCTTGGTCGGATACAGGTCGGTCCGGATAGGACTACCCGTTGAGATGGAGGCCAAGGCAGCCTCTCTGGTCGCGATGATCAACACCGCCCATGGCGGAGTGATAGACGTAACCGCACCAAGTCGACCGGCAATCCGGTCTCTGGACACTGCCGGGGAGGTCTTATCCGATAGCGTTGACGTTTAGGTTTAACCAAAACCAGAGGTTAATCTCCAGGGTGAAGCTGTGCCATGGCGTATGCTCTGGTGCAATCCGATCCGGACCCAACGCCCGGCTTGGGACGGGCGCCGTTCGGAGCAAGAAGGTTCAGATCAGGCTGAGCGGGAGGGACTTAGGCACATGGCCGTGACCAATGTTGGCGGGTTGCATAGCTACGTAGCTGTTATCAAGGTGGTTGGGGTTGGCGGTGGGGGGATGAACGCTGTCAATCGAATGGTCGAAGCGGGCATTCGAGGTGTCGAGTTCATAGCTGTCAACACCGATGCCCAGGCGCTCCTGATGTCGGACGCCGACATCAAATTGGACATCGGCCGGGACGTCACCAGGGGGCTCGGAGCGGGTGCGAATCCCGAGGTCGGCAAGGCGGCGGCAGAGGCGCACCGCGAAGAACTCGAGGATGTACTTACAGGTTCCGACCTGGTCTTCGTCACGGTTGGCCAAGGGGGTGGGACCGGTACGGGTGGCGCTCCGGTAGTCGCTGAGACGGCCCGCAACCTGGGGGCTCTGACCGTAGGGGTTGTGACCCGTCCCTTCGGGTTCGAAGGACAGCGGCGTTCGGTGCAGGCGGAACAGGGAATCGCCGAACTACGGGAAGCCGTGGATGCGTTGATCGTGATTCCCAACGACAACCTTCTGTCCGTCGCCGATCGTTCGATGTCGATGGTGGATGCCTTCGCGCTGGCTGACGAGGTGCTGAAGGATGGGGTGACCGGCATCACCGAGATCATCACCACTCCCGGACTGATCAACGTGGACTTCGCCGATGTCAAGACCGTGCTCGGCGATGCGGGCACCGCGGTGATGGGCATCGGAAGGGCGTCGGGAGACAACCGGGCCGCACAGGCGGCTGAGAGAGCGATGGCCAGCCCGCTGCTCGAGACCTCGATGGAAGGCGCGACGGGGGTCCTGCTCTCGATAACCGGTCCTCTCGACCTGACCCTGTACGAGGTCAACGAGGCGGCGTCGAGCGTCCAGTCGTTCTGCGAGTCTGACGCCCAGATCATCTTCGGGGCGACCCCGGACGAGTCCGCGGGGGAGGAGTTCCGCGTCACCGTTATAGCCGCCGGTGTCGGTGGGTCGCGACGTTCGCGAGAGGCGGTGACCACCTCGACCAGGCCGAGTCGCCGGTCCGCTTCTGAGCGGATTCTCTCGATCCCGGAGGACGATCCGTTCGACATTCCGGACTTCGTCGAAGGATGATCCGGGGCCGTCTGCGCGTGCGGTGATCATCAGACCGTCCGGCTTCCGGGGGGCCGCATTCACGACGGCCTCGGAGGGGAACATGGCGCGTCGGAGGCCTGCCTCGGTATCGATGAGCATCGGGATACGGCCAGAGTGGGCCACCATCCGCCAGGTGCACGGAGCTGCTGTCGTAGAAGTGGCCCGACCGGGACGGGCCGGGGTCGGGGATGCTCTCGTGACGAGAGCGATCCGGTTACCCCTGGCGGTCTTCACCGCAGACTGTGGAGGGATCGTGCTCGAGTCGGATGGCGCGGTCGGGGTGGTCCATGCTGGTTGGCGCGGGGTAGCGGCCGGAGTTGTGGCTGAGGCGGCCGGGTATATCGAGGAGTTGTCGGAAGGCCGGAAGCGAGTCTCGAGAGCCGCGGTCGGCCCGCTTATAGGACCGTGCTGCTTCGAGGTCGGAGCCGAAGTCGTGGAGCGACTCGGGGGTTGGCGGTCGACCACGCGGTGGGGAACAACGTCTGTTGACCTGGGCGAGGCGATCCGTGCGCAGGTTCCGGGTGCGTCGTGGTGGTCGGCGGATGCCTGCACGCGATGCGGGGAGGGATGGTTTTCCTTCCGCGCAACCGGCACGAAGTCGCGCATGGCGGCAATAGGATGGGTGCCGTGAGTGTTTCGGCTCGCCTCGAAGAAGTGCGACAGCGCGTGGCGTCGGCGGCTGCCCGATCCGGCCGGAGCATGGATGAGATAGAGGTAGTCGCCGTGGGCAAGGGCCACTCCGTCGCAATACTTCGGGAGGCGTTTGAAGCCGGGCAGAGCGTGTTCGGGGAGAACCGCGCTCAGGAGTTGAGACACAAGGTCGGCGGGCTCCCCGGCAGCGTGATCTGGCACTTCGTGGGTCCTTTGCAGACGAACAAGGTTCGGATCGTGCGTCCCAGGGTGAGTCTCCTCCAGTCCTTCGACAGGGACAGGCTCGTCCGTCCATGGTTGAAGGGACAGGATGAGCCTCCTCCCGTGCTGCTGCAGGTGAACATAGGTCAGGAATCCCAGAAGCATGGAGTGCCCCCGGCACTGGTAGCCGAGACGTTCGACAGGTGGGAGCAGGGGGGCGTCCGGCTCCATGGGATCATGGCGATCCCGCCGCTCGGCAACGATCCTGAGGATGCCAGGCCGTACTTCATCCGGATGCGCCGGATCAGGGATGAACTCAGCGAGCGCTCCGGTCGCGATCTCACCCTGAGCATGGGAATGACCGACGACTTCGAAGTTGCGATAGAGGAAGGATCCACCATGGTTCGGGTCGGACGGGCTATCTTTGGTCGACGACCGACAGTGGAGTAGCTATGAGCTCCGTGAACAGAGTACTTACGTGGTTGGGGTTGGTGGACGAGGGCGAGCCACCGCGGGACCTGTCGAGGGATCCTCGCCTTGCAGCAGGGACCCCGCGCCGTCCTGCACAGCGCCCCCAGGTACGTCCCGCGGGTGCAGAGGCCGGCCTAGAACCGCCAGGTAGGCAGCGTCGCGCCGAGGCGGCTCCCACCTATCGGCGCCCTACCAGCTTCACGCCCGATCTGAGCGTCGTGGTGCGACCGGGTGAACAGGCGGGCTCTATGGTCGGCTATACGGAGACCATCGAGGTGCGGGGGTTCGATGATGCGAAGCGGATCGCCGACCTGCTGCGGGAGCGGGTGCCGGTGATCGTCAACCTGAGAGGCACGGACCCGACCCTCGTTCGAAGGCTGGTCGACTTCTCAAGTGGTCTGGTCTACGCGCTCGACGGCTCGATCCGCAAGGTGTCGGAAGGCGTCCTCCTGGTCAGCCCTCCGCGGGTGAAGATTCTGGACCGGGAACTTCGGCGGCTGTCCGAACTCGGGCTTTACGACCTGGAAATGTAGGAAATGCTGAGGCTCATCTGCTCGCTTCTCGGCATCTATCTGGTCGCGGTCATCGCCCGTGTGATCCTCAGTTGGGTGGGCGTGCCCGGCGATCATCCGGTCGGTCGCCTCCTGTCCGTGTTGTCGAGACTGGTCGATCCCCCGCTCCGCTCCATCGGGCGGGTGGTGCCGGCAATCCCGCTGGGTAACGTGCGTCTTGACCTATCTCCCCTCGTTCTTCTAGTCGGTATCTCGCTGGTCCGCGGGATCATCTGTAGGTAGGAACATGCGCATAACCTCGAGCGATGTGGAAGCCGTCAAGTTCCGGGTAGCCATCCGCGGCTACGCCGAGGATGAGGTTGACAACTTCCTGGACTTGGTCATCGACACGATGGGCGATTACGAGAAACGCGAGGCCGAGGCCCAGGCAGAGATCGATCGCCTCCGGACCGCCCTCGACGAGTGCATCGCCACTCGCCTGGACGAGGCCGAGACATCTAGATCTCTCAAGGAACAGGTGGCCGACGTTAGAGCTCGGATGCAGGAGGTGGTCGAGGAAGCCACCCGAACCTCCGAACGGGTGGTGGAAGAGGCGCTGAGGGCAGGTGAGCACCTCCTCGAGCAGGTCCGGTCGGCGATATCGGTTACCTCCGACCATACAGGGCCACGACCGTCCGATCCGTCGCCCGCCGCGGCCGAGAGTGCCGAGGCGACCTCGCCGGGCCACCTATTCGACCACATCCGGACGAGAATGTCCTCTGCACTGGAACGAAAGCCCGAGGAGTGATTGGTGATTGGTGCAGCCTTCACCAGCCACCAGCCACCTAAGCCACCTAAGCCACCTCGATCTCGAAGTGCAGTTCGGCGTTCCCGATCGCGACTGTGGTGCCGCGGGTATCCCTTCGAGCATTCAGGGAAGTGGCTAGCACCTCGCCGGCGATGAGTTCGCGGTATTGCACGATGGCGGCGTGCAGGTCTTCGGTGTCCGTGTGGTAGTCGATCCGGATGCGGTCCGACACTTCCAGCCCGATGTTCCGCCGAGCCCTCTGGATCCTGGAGACAACCTCTCTGGCACGGCCTTCAGCCACCAATTCCTCGGTCACCGCCGTATCCAGTGCAACCGACAACGCTCCATCCGAAGCCACAACGGTTCCTGGTCGCGGATGGCGGGAGATGATCACGTCCTCGGTGGTGAGGTGGTGTCCACTGAGGACGATGCCGCCGCGCTCCACGAGCGTAGCCACCTCCGGTCCGGACAGTTCGGCTAGTGTTCCGGCAACCTTCTTGACAGCCGCGCCCAGGCGCGGACCCAACCTCCTGAAGTTGGCCTTGGCTCTAAACTCCACCACGGACAGTTCGTCTTCGGAGGTGTCTACTGCCTTGACGTTGAGTTCCTCGGCGATGATGCGGGCATGGCGCTCCACGGCCGATGCGACTCCGGGATCACCGCTCACCACGGTGAGGCCTGCGAGCGGCTGACGAACCCCCACCGCCTGGTCGGATCTCAGGAAACGTCCCAACGTGACGACGCTGCGGGCCACTGACATCGATCGTTCCAGGTCCTCGTCGATCAGATCCTCTACCACCGACGGGTAGTCGGTGTGATGGACACTGGTGGAGTCCGGTACCAGCCCGCTATGGATCTCCTCGGTGATGAAGGGAAGAACCGGCGCCAAGAGGCGGCTGAACGTGACCAGCACCTCGTAAAGGGTGGCGAACGCCGCGCGCTTGTCCCGCTCGTGCCCTTCGCGGCTCCTCCAAAACCGGCGCCTGGATCTCCGCACGTACCAGTTGGTCAGGTCGTTGACGAAGCCTAGAACCGGGCTGACCACCGCGTAGAGGTAGTAGCCCTCCATGAGTCGGTTGGTCTGCCCTATCAACGACTGGAGGACGCTGAGGATCCAGCGATCTATCTCGGGCCGTTCGGCGGCGGGCGGGGCAGCCCGGAGATCGTCGAATCTCATCCCGTCCGCCTCGGCGTAAGTAGTGAAAAAGGAGTAGGCATTCCAGAACGGAAGGATCACGGTGCGAACGACTTCCCGCACACCGGCCTCCGAGAACCGGAGAGGCTCGGCCCTCAGCACCGGTGAGTCGATCAAGTAGGCGCGGACCGCATCGCCACCGTAGCGGTGCAACATCGCCGACGGCTCCGGGTAGTTCTTCAGGCGCTTGGACATCTTTCGCCCGTCCTCGGCCAGGATCATTCCGTTCACGACGCAGTTCTGGAAGGCCACGTCGTCGAAGAGGGCGGCTGCGAGAACATGGAGGGTGTAGAACCAGCCCCGGGTCTGGTCGAGACCCTCGGCGATGAAGTCGGCTGGGAACGTCCGCGGGAACCGGTCCTCGTTGTTGAACGGGAAGTGGAGTTGTGCATACGGCATCGACCCGGACTCGAACCAGCAGTCGAGGACTTCGGGTACGCGGACCATGACACCAGGGTCAGTAGTGGAGCCTGTGGCCGTACACAAGGGACACGGGTAGGTGACCTCGTCGACCACATGCTTGTGGAGGTCATCGAGCCACACTCCTGAGCGTTCCTCGAGTTCTGCGCGGCTTCCTAAGCAATCCTGGTGACCACACGCCGTGCACTCCCACACCGGGATACAGCTTCCCCAGAACCGGTTGCGGGAAACCGCCCAGTCTCTCGCGTCCTCCAGCCAGTTCCCGAAGCGGTTCCTGCCCACCCTCTTGGGCACCCAGTGGATCGACTCGTTGAGTTGCACCATCCGATCGCGGATCTCCTCGACCTTCACGAACCAGGTGGGGATGGCCTTGTAGATGAGCGGCTGGTCGGTGCGGTAGCAGTAGGGGTAGGAGTGGAGGATCCGTTCGCTCCTAAGCAGAGCGCCGGATCGCCGGAGGCGTTCGATGATCCTGCCCTCGGCCTCGTGGACATGCAATCCGGCGAGGTCCGGCACAGCGCTGGTGAAACGCGCCTCGAGGTTGACCGGGTCGACCAGCAGGTCGATCCCGCTCGCCTGCATGGCGTACATGTCTTCCTCTCCGTAGGCCGGCGCCATGTGGACGAGGCCGGTTCCCTCGTCGATCTCCACGGCCGGGCTGGAGATCACCCGGAATCCCCCGCTGAGCCTGAGATCCTCGTAGTAGTCCAGAGGCGGCCGGTAGACGGTACCGAGCAGTTGCCGACCGTTGGCGATCGCCACCGGATCGCGCGCCTCGCCGAACACGGCCTCCACTCGGGCGGCAGCAACCCAATACCGGTGGTCTTCTTCGTCTATCGCTACGTATTCCACGTCCTCGCCGACCGCCACGACGAGGTTTCCCGGTAGGGTCCATGGGGTTGTGGTCCATACGGTCAGGTAGTCACCGACCCGGACGGGTCCTGTACTGTCCTCGACATCCAGAACCTCCAGACGGAGGGTTACGGCCGGATCGTCCACCTCGCGGTAGCCACCCAGGCTGACCTCGAAGTTGGAGAGGGTCGTTCCAGCCGCCCACGAGTACGGAAGAACCTTGAAGGCGCGGTAGATGAGCCCCTTGTCCCAAAGGGAACGGAACACCCACCACACACTCTCCATGAACTCGGGGTCCATGGTCTTGTAGTCGTTCTCGAAGTCGACCCACCGTCCGATCTTGCGGGTGATGTCCTCCCACTCCGCGGTGGTGACCTCGACCATTCTCCGGCATGCCTGGTTGAACTCGACGACTCCCAGTTCCTCGATCTGGCGGGGACCCGAGATGCCCAGGCGCTGCTCGACCTCCATCTCCACCGGCAGGCCGTGGGTGTCCCATCCGAAGCGGCGCTCTACCCGGTGTCCCCGCATGGTCCAGTAGCGAGGCACGATGTCCTTGATTATCCCAGCGAGTATGTGGCCGTAGTGGGGGCTACCCGAGGCGAAGGGAGGACCGTCGTAGAACGTGTACTCGCGGTCTTCGGGGCGCATCTCGATCGAGCGCCGGAAGGCGTCTGTCTCATCCCACCTCGCCAGAATCCGCGCGTCGAGGGAAGGGAGATCCAGCTTCGGGGACACCCGCTGGAAGTCGGTAGAAGCTTGCGAGTCCGGGTGATCTCCGGGCATGGGCACCTCGGGCGGTAGGTGGTATCGGTCCTGCCCAGAACTGGCAGTTGTACGCATGGTACTAGCGTGGTGGATGGTGGATGGTGGACAACGAGTCAGCGAGAAGAATCATGGCCGGTGAAGGCAGTGTCAAGCAAACCAGTCACCAGTCACCAGTCACCAGTCACCAGTCACCAGTCACCATGGCTGATCGGATCGGCCAGATGATACGTGGCCATCCTCATGGGGTGATCCTGACCGTTCAGGTCACCGCGGGTGCCTCGCGAACGGAGATCGTGGGTCCGCACGGCACCTACCTACGGGTACGGGTGGCCGCCCCGCCCACGGCAGGTTGGGCCAACCTGGCGACTCGCCGAGTCCTATCGGAGGCCTTCGGATGCCGGGTGGATCTGCTCTCCGGGGCGCGGATCCGGATCAAGAGAATGCTGTTGCGGGGTACCGATCGTGATTCGGTGGCGGAAATAATCTCGTCATTGACGCGGTGAAACTCTCTGGTTGTCCTAGTCTGCCTTTCACGTGCTAGCTTCACGGCCTTTGAGAGCGATGCCGGAGGAGGATTGAAATGGCGACTCGTAAGCTGGCCGAGTCGACACTCAACCGGTTCAAGCGGCTTCTCCAGGAGAAGGAGAAGCAACTGCAGGCTGTTGTCGCCAAGCATGAGGCCGAACGGAGTGAGGTACGCATGGCGGAGACGGCGGCCGAGCGCAGCCCGGATCCGGACTCGGCCGACGGAGGCTCGATGGCCTTCGAGTTCGAGAAGGAACTGTCGGTCGACCGGAACACTCGTGACATTCTCGCTCAGGTCCGCCAGGCAATCCTGGCGGTGGAGGACGGCACCTACGGACAGTGCCGGGTATGCAACCGGCCGATCCCTGTCGCGCGCCTGCGAGTCCTCCCGCACACGAGCCTATGCGTGCAGTGCGCCTCGCGACGGCGCTAAGCCCGAGGAGGATCAGAGCCACCCTGATTGCCGGGGTGGTGGTGACGGCGGATCAGGTGACCAAGGTATGGGCCCGCACGACGCTGGCGGACCACGATGTCGACCTGATTAACGGGTTTCTGCGTTTGCACCTGGCCGAGAATCCCGGGTCCGCTTTCTCCCTGTTCCAGAGTCTCGGTTCCTGGCTCGGTGTGGCGGCCATCCTGGCGTCGGGCTTGATCGTCGTGCTCGTCGAGAGAACGGCTAGCCGGGCAGAGTTGGCCGGGTTCTCCCTGATCCTCGGCGGGGCGGTCGGCAACCTGGTGGATCGGGTGGTCAAAGGACCGTGGCTGACCGGTTCGGTTACGGACTTTGTCGACTTCAGCTTCTGGCCGAACTTCAATGTGGCGGATTCAGCGATAACAATCGGGGTGGTGGTTCTCCTTTGGGCGGCCAATCGGAGCAGGTGAGCGTTCCCGCCCCCATGGACGGGAACCGTTTCGACGTTGCCCTTGCCGCGCTCGCCGCGGTGAGCCGTAACAAGGCCAGGCGGCTCATCGAATCGGAAAGGGCGGGTCGGTTCTCCGGCGCGAACGAAATCCCGGCGCGTCCCAATGCTCGAGTAAACGAGGGGGAAACCTTATGGTTCCGGCGCGAGGTCGTTGCGCCGGTACGCCCGCTTCGGATGGCGCTCGATGTCCGTTACGAGGACCCGCACCTGGCGGTCGTCAGCAAGCCATCGGGGATGGTGGTCCATCCAGGGCCGGGAAACCATGACGGGACGCTTGTCTCTGCGCTCCTATACCGTTGGCCCGAAGTTGAAGGCGTCGGCGAATACCCGCGCTGGGGTATTGTCCACCGTCTCGACAAAGACACCTCGGGGGCGATGGTCGTTGCCCGCCGGTCGGTGGCATATCGTGGTCTTACCGACGCGCTGGCTTCCCGCAACGTACACCGAACCTACCTGGCCCTCGTCCACGGCCGGTTCGAAGTCACGACAGGAACGATCGATGCGCCCATCGACCGACGCCGGGCGCGTCGCTTTGTCGGGCCGGGAGGGAAGCCGGCGGTGACCCACTACCGGCGGGAGGCTTCCTGGTCTCGGCCTCCCATCAGCCTCCTGCAGGTCACCCTCGAGACCGGTCGTACCCATCAGGTCCGGGTTCACATGGAATCGATTAGAAGGCACCTGGTGGGGGACCCGGTGTACGGAAGACGAGCCCGTGCCGGTGTGGATCCCGGCAGGGTATGGCTCCACGCGCAGCGGTTACGGTTCACCCATCCGGTTACGAACGCGACCGTCGACATCACCGCACCCCTTCCCTCCGACCTCCGATCGAGTCTCTCCAATCTCGGCGCGCCCAGCCTCGGCACCCTTCCTCCCTAGCCAGGCACCTCACAGCTGGCACGTGGCGCGGCTAAGGTCAAAGGTGACCGGGTTCCCCTGACCGGTGGTACGCAGCAGTTCAAACGGACGGGGCTCCTGGATGCCGGACAACGGTTTCGTTCACCTCCACGTTCATAGCGAGTTCTCCATGCTCGACGGGGCTGCCCGCATCAGCGAGGCGGTCCAGGCGGTTGTTGCCGATGGCCAGCCCGCGCTCGGCTTGACCGATCACGGTGTCCTGTTCGGAGCGGTCGACTTCTACAAGACCGCTACGGCCGCCGGAATCAAGCCCATCCTCGGCGTCGAGGGTTACATGACTCCCGGTTCCCGCTTCGATCGCCCAACCCGGTCCGAGAACGTCCGCTACCACATCACGCTTCTGGCCGAGAACCAAACGGGTTACGAGAACCTGGTGAAGCTGGTGAGCCGGGCCTACCTTGAGGGCTACTACTACAAGCCCCGCATGGACATCGAGCTGCTATCGGAGTACGCGGACGGCATCATTGCCACGTCGGGCTGCCTCGGTGGACACGTTCCGCAACTGCTGGATCCCGACGCCAACCACGAGGAGGGCAACCGGGGCGGTAGGCGGGATGTCAGTGCGGCACTCGAGGCGGCCGGTACCTACCAGGACATCTTCGGCAAGGACCGCTTCTTCCTTGAGTTACACGATCATGGAATACAGTCCCAGCGTCGGCTGCTGCCGGATCTGCTGGATATCTCCGGCCGCATCGGCGCTCCCCTGCTCGCCACCAACGATGCCCACTACACCCGCCGAGAAGAGGCCGAGGCCCACGACGTCCTGTTGTGCATCCAGACGGGTTCCGGCATAGACGAACCGGACCGGCTGAGGTTCGAAGGATCCGAGTACTACCTCAAGACGGCGCGTGAGATGCGGGAACTCTTCCCCTCCGACGAATTCCCGGGAGCCTGCGACAACACTCTCTGGATCGCCGAGCGCGCCGCGGTGCGGCTCGACTTCGACCGGCTGTTGCTGCCCCATTTCCCGGTCCCCGACGGACACACCTCGGTTTCCTTTCTACGGGAGTTGGTGACCGAAGGCGCCCGCCGCCGCTACGGCGGTGACATCGGTGGCCCTGTGGGCGAACGCATCGAGCACGAACTCCGGATCATCGAGCGGATGGGGTTTCCTGACTACTTCCTGATCGTCTGGGATCTGATCCGGTACGCCAAAGAACGCCGCATACGCACCGGACCCGGTCGGGGATCGGCAGCCGGTTCGATCGTTGCCTACTCGCTGGGGATAACCGACCTGGATCCTCTGGAGTACGGCCTCATCTTCGAGCGGTTTCTGAACCCGGGTCGCCGAGAGATGCCCGATATCGACATGGATTTCGATGAGCGGTACCGGGCCGAGGTAATCCGTTATGCGTCGGAGAAGTACGGTTCCGACCATGTCGCCCAGATAGTCACCTTCTCCACGATAAAGGGCAAGCAGGCCATCCGGGACTCGGCGCGGGTGCGGGGGCTGCCCTATGCCCTGGGAGACCGGTTGGCCAAGCTGATGCCACCCGCGGTCCTGGGTAGGGAAGCATCGTTGGAAATCTGTTTCGAGGCCCCTGCGGAGGACGCTCAGCAGGTGGTGAAGGACTGGCACACAAATGCGGCCGGGTTGAGGGATGCGTACTACAACGACGAGGATGCGCGTCCGGTCCTCGATACGGCCCGACAGTTGGAGGGCCTCAGGCGCCAGGACTCCATCCACGCCGCGGCGGTGGTCATCTCACCCCGGCCCCTGGTCGAGTTGGTGCCGTTGCAGCGGAAGGGAGAGGACGCCGAGGTGGTGACCCAGTACGAGATGCACGGCATCGAGGACCTGGGTCTGCTCAAGATGGATATCCTCGGGCTCCGGACTCTATCCACGATCGACCGGACCCTTGATCTGGTTGAGCGAGGCACCGGCCGCCGTCCTGACATCGACCGCGTCGACCTGCACGATCCGGAGACCTACGTAATGCTCTGCCGGGCAGAAACGATCGGTGTTTTCCAACTCGAGGGGACAGCGATGCGCTCGCTGATCCGGAGCCTCCAGCCGGACCGCTTCGAGGACATGATCGCTCTGGTGGCCCTGTACAGGCCCGGTCCGATGTCCAACAACTGGCACAACGCCTACGCCGATCGCAAGAACGGGCGCAAGGCGGTCGACTACCCGCATCCGGCGACCGAAGGAGTCTTGCGGGAGACCTACGGGCTGATGATCTACCAGGAGCAGGTCATGCAGATCGCTCGGGACATCGCCGGATACACGATGGCCGATGCCGATGCTCTGCGGAAGGCGATGGGCAAGAAGATCCCTCAGATCATGGCCAAGGAGCGGGACAAGTTCGTATCGGGTGTTGAGGAGAGTGGCAACGGAGCACAGTTCGGGAAGGAGTTATTCGAGTCCATCGAGGGATTCGCCGGATACGGCTTCAACAAGTCCCACAGCGCCGCCTACGGACTGCTTGCCTACCAGACCGCCTATCTCAAGGTGCACTATCCGGCCGAGTACATGGCTGCCCTACTCACCTCGGTCCGCCGCGACAAGGACAAGACAGCCATCTATCTCAACGAGTGCCGAACGATGGGAATCGAGGTGATCACCCCGTCGGTCAACTCGTCCGAGAGCGACTTCACAGTCAGGGAAGGCAAGATCGTGTTCGGCCTCTCCGGCGTGCGTAACGTCGGTTCCGGGATGGTGGACCGGATCGTCGAAGCCAGGCGCAACGGACGGCCGTTCGGTGACTTCCAGGACTTCGTCGATCGGGTCGACACCCAGGTACTGAACAAGCGGGTCGTCGAGTCCCTCGTCAAGGCGGGTGCCTTCGACCAACTCGGCCATCCCCGCCAGGGACTCTACCTCGCCTTCCAGGACATCCTGGAGGTGACTCTCGGAAGGCGACGCCAGGAGGAGCGGGGTCAGTTCAGCCTGTTCGGGGGCGATGCCGGAACCCCGGAACTCGATCCCGTGGAGATTCCGGACCTGGAGTGGGACAAGAGCAAGCTCCTATCGTTCGAGAAGGAGATGCTGGGCCTGTACGTTTCCGATCACCCGTTGCTCGGCCTCGAGAACGTGGTCCGGCGGCAGACGACCAGTTCGATATCCGGTCTGTGGGATCAGCCGGATGGAGCCGAGGTCACCATCGCAGGGATCGTGAGCGGTATAACCCGGCGGTTCACAAAAGGGGGAGAGCCGATGGCCTTCTTCAATGTCGAGGATCTCGAGAGTTCCGTGGAGGTGCTGGCATTCCCCAAGACGATGTCCGAGTCGGGTTCGCTAATCAAGGATGACGCCATCCTCATGGTGAAAGGTCGGCTGAACAACTCGGGTGACGACCTGAAGGTACGGGCCTTCGCGATCAGGGAGCCTGACCTGACGGTGCAGCCTGAGTTGCGCCTCGCCGTACCTGCCGCCGTTCTTGAGGAGCCGGCTACGGTGGTGAAGCTCCGGGACATCCTCACCAACCACCCCGGCTCCGCTCCGGTGTACATCGCCATGAACGGGGACGGCTACCGGAAGGTCCTCCTCCTGGACAACCGCTACCGGGTAGAACGAACCTCGGCTCTGGTCGCCGAGATCCGCACCCTGCTGGGTGCCTCCTCGGTGATGTGATGGCCTGTCGCCGAATTCCGGCCTGGAGTGATCTCCCCAATTGATGCCCACCGCTGCGCTCAACCCAGGCAACACTCCGTAACTGTTTCCCACGACGGCGCCGTCGGATCGACGAGGTCGTGGTGATCGGCGCCGGCGACCTCGACCAGGCGCGCCCGGTCGCCGGATGCCGCGGCCGCCGCGGCGAAGCGGCGGCTCTGGTCGGGGCTCACGGCGTCGTCGCGGTCACCGTGCACGGCCACGATCGGGATCCCCATAGGGAGGTTGCGGATGGGATCCACGCGGTGGATGCCGGTATCGAGTTCGTCACCCATGAACCCCGACAGCAACTCGTCGAAGTCAGGCCGGAGGCTGTGCAGGTCCAGCATCCCGGCGAGAGATACGAACCGCTGCGGCCGCCGTCGAGCAATCCTGGCTGCGAAGAATCCGAGGTGCCCCCCGGCCGAGTGGCCGATGACCGTGACGTCGGCTAGGTCGAGGGGATGGTGGTCAGCCAGAACTTCAAGAGCGTCGAGGCCGGCGGCTACGTCACCGAGCGTGTCTCTCCATCCGCCGACCGGTGGGATGCGGCGGTACTCGATGTTCCAGGTGGCCAGGCCGTGGGCGAGTAGATCGACCGCCATCCCGTCCATCACGTCCCGAGTGAACGGTCCGGTCCAGCCTCCTCCGTGGATCAGAACGGCCACCGGGTGGGACCCGGGACCGTCTGGGAGGCGCAGGTCTCCGACCTGGTCTGGATGGCCTCCATAAGACAGTGTGATCGGTGGGTGGATGGACCGGTAGTGGAGGTGGGCAATCGCCGCGAGGTATCCCGAGACGCCCCGACCGAAGATCTGGTAGACGCAGGCCGGCTCGGTCCGTGAGATCCTCCGCCAGGGTTCCCGCTCGCGGACGTTGGAGATGTGAACCTCGACGGTCTGGATCTCCACCGCCTCGATTGCGTCGCGCAGCGCATAGCTCGTATGGGTGTACGCGCCGGGATTGAAGACGATGGCATCGGCGGTTTGCCTGGCCGCATGTATAGCGTCTATCAGTGCGCCCTCATGGTTCGACTGGTAGGCCTCGAGGCTGTGTCCATACTGCTCCGCCCGTTCACGGCACGACTCCTCGACCTGCCGCAGGGTCGTCGCGCCGTAGACCTCCGGAGTTCGGGTTCCGAGCAGGTTCAGGTTGGGTCCGTTCAGGAGGAGGATCCGCATTGGTCGGCCAGCGTAGGACCGGCTTTGAAACCGGGCAAGAGAGAGTCGCCGTGCGGGATCCTTGGATGCCTAACGGCCCCTCTGTCTCATCCGGGAAGGCCACCCTACTCCCACACTAGACATATGGTCTACTAGGGAGACTATCAATATTATCGTTATGTCATAGCCCATAGTATCTGGTGTTGTGTATGGTGGGACGGCAGGAGGGGAACGGAACGTACGATGACCGCACTCACGGAATCCTTGGTGGACGCCAAGGACGGCACTGTCAAGGCACAAGTGGAGACCGAGATAGCGAAGGCGGTCAGTGACCTTCAGCGGTCGATGTATCAGACGGCGTTCTGGGTGGCCGGAACGGTTGTGGCTGCGCTCGGGATAGCAGTTTCCATCCTGTTGTCGCAGCTCTCGTAGGGTCGTCGTCACCAGCGCGGACCGCGGCGCTCAACCGCCACCGAACTAGTCCAGGTCGTACCACTCCACGGCTTCGGGTGTCAGGAAGTCGCGGACACCGTTGACGATCCATCGGTGTCCCGTGTCCTGGAAGGCCAGCGTGCCCTCCACACCGCTGCCCAGAGGTGTGCCCCGGGCGAACATCGTCAGGATCAGGAAGTGGGTGTCGTCTCCGGAACTGGCGGTCTCCAGACGGCCGTACAGGCGGCCAACCCGCTCGCCGCTGCCGTCGGGTATCACGTACTGGGTGATGATTCGCATCGCCTCCAGGTCGGGAAGGTACGCACCGGGCTGCCGAGAGAAGATCCGTGCCACACGGCCCAGTTCGCCAGGATCCTCCCAGAGGCTCCCTGCCCGCAACTGCAGCCGGTAGCTGATCTCGCACTGGAGGGGCTTGAACTCACCCAGGTCGGTGTCCCGCACGAAGTCGATGAAGTCGTGGAGGGAGTCGCTGAAGTCTGCGCGCAGCGCGGCGTAGCCCGGGTATGGAAGTGCTGTCCCGTTCCCGGAGTCCTGGACCGTAACCCGCCAGTTCCGCGCGAACCAGTTGCGCTGGACTTGGACCAGACCGCTGCGGTCATCATTGCTGAACCACCGGCGGATGTTGGTGATCGGGCTGGCTGACGGCAACGCGGCCAACCCTCCGTCGTCTTCTTCGATGAACGGCTTCTGAGGTGCTTTCTCCTCGTCGTTGGGGAACTGCTCGGCGTACTTGGTGGAGTGCAGGTCGTCGAGTTCGTACCGCATCAGGCGGTGGAACTCTTCGAAGCCGACGCTGAATGCCACTTCGACTAGCGCCGCTGTGGACGATTCCTTGAAGTCAACGGACACGCGAACTCCCACGGTATTGCGACAGGATGCACAGGGAGACTACCAGTGCCCCGGCACCTGGTGGCTGGTGGCTGGTGGCTGGGGGATACGGGTCTGAATCGACCTGTGGAGGTTCTCGGACGTGTACGCCTCACGGGCAACGACAAAACGGATACCTGACGCCTGACACCTGACATGCGACCCCGGGGTTAGGCTGAAGACCGTCAGCGGCGAGCAAGGAGGCTGACCATGGGGGTGTCGGGGCGTGTGGCGGTCGTCACGGGGGCTGCCTCGGGGCAAGGTCGGGCCACGGCCCTGCGATTGGCGGGAGAGGGTGCGCTGGTAGGTGCGCTGGATGTCGATCTCGCCGGATTGGATAGCCTGGTCGACGAGATCTCCGTGGTAGGCGGCCGGTGCCTCGGTCTCCGTGTGGACGTGGCGGACGCAGGCGCCGTGGGGTCGGTCTTCGATCAGATCGAATCCGAGTTGGGCCGGGTATACGTGCTGGCCGCGGCCGCGGCCATCTACCCGCAAGGCACTCTCTCCCACTTACGCGATCCTCGGGAGACCGCCCGGGTCTTCGATGTGAACCTGATGGGAGTGATCCATTGCGCGAGCGCTGCCACAAGCCAGATGATCGCGGAAGGCGGCGGGGGGCGGATCATTCTGTGGTCGTCGATCGGGGCGGGAGCTGTGATAGCGGGTCACGCGGCGTACTGCGCGAGCAAGGCCGCTATAGAAGGGCTGGGGAGGGCGCTGGCTGCCGAACTCGGTCCTTACGGGATCACGGTCAACACCATCGCGCCAGGGGCCATAGACACGCCGATGATCGCTGACCTACCGCCCGACTCCGAGTACTTCGAAGTCCTGCCCGTGGGGCGGGTGGGTACGCCCGACGAAGTGGCGCACCTGGTCAGCTACTTGTGCTCGGACGCGTCGGGATTCATGACCGGCGCTGTGCTGGCCCTCGACGGAGGCTTGGGTGGTGTCAATGGGGCGGTCAAGCCTGACGTGTGAATGATCCGCCCCGCGATCCGGCGCGAACGGCACAGCTAACAGATACGGAGGTGGAGCGCATGAAGAACGCGGTTTCGGTCAGGGGCCTCATCCCTGCCGACCAGATCGGTCGAACACTTCCCCACGAACATCTATTCGCAACCATGACCTATGCCTATCCGGCGAGCAACGAGGAAGCGTACCGGCCCATCACCATCGATGGGCTGGGGACGATCCGCTCCGACCTGATGACGAACGTCAACAACATCCACCTGGACAGCAGCTGTGGCCAGGCGCTCGAGTTGAAGAAAGCGGCAGATGCGGGCATCGACACGCTGGTCGAACTCACCACCGAACCCATCGGGAGAAACCCGGAGAGAATGGTCGAGGTATCCGAGTACACGGGCGTGAACGTGATCTCGGGAACCGGCCAGTACCTGGCGCACCACCAGCGTCCGTGGGCCCTCGAGGCGTCACGGGAGGAGTTGGCCGAATTGATGATCCGTGAGTTGATGGTAGGCATCGGCGATACGGGAATTCGCACTGGTGTGATCGGGGAGATCGGGCTATTCGAACCCGTCCGTCCTGCGGAACTGAAGGTACTGGAAGCCGCGGTCCTGGCCCAGCACGCCACCGGTGCCCCGCTATGGGTGCACCTGATGAACGTTCCGGTGGTCGACGATGCGTTGGCAGTGTTCGACGAGTACGAGCCGATCTACGAGAAGACCGCCTTCTGCCACATGGACTTCGACATCCGGGACCTGACATGGCACGAACGGGCGATGGACCGGGGCATCTCGGTGGAGTTCGACTTCTTCGGATCCGTCTGGCTCGCCATCGACCACTACATCCACTGCCCGACAGACCCGCAACGCCTGGCGGTGCTGGCCGACTGGTCGGAGCGGGGGTATGCCGATCGGGTCCTCATCAGCCACGACGTGTGCAGTAGGGTGCAGTTCACCTCCCACGGAGGTTACGGATATGCCTACATCCCGACGATCGTTCCCAGGCTGATGGACCAGATGGGTATCGACCGTGAACTCCTAGACATCTGGATGATCGACACGCCGCGGCGCTTGCTGGCTTGGGCGGATAGATAGTCAGTGGTCAGTGGTCAGTTGCTGGCAGGTACGCATCGCGACCATAGCCTCATCATTAGCTACAATTTCATTGTAGAAGCTAATGGATAGGAGTTAAGAGGCACCTCACTTCTCGACCAAACGGCCAGCTAGGTACTTATGGATAACACTGGATAGCAGTGTTTGATACGGTATCCCCTCCTCCCTAGCCCGGCTGTGAGCAAGGTTGAAGTCGCGCTCGGTAACCCGTAGATTCACTCGCTTGCTCTTATTGAACGTATTACGTGCTGCTTGATGGGCGACTTTGACCTCGCGTTCAACGTCAGGGACGGAGCGCAACTCACCGCGCTCGAACCGGTCGAGAATGTCACGTTCCTCTGTGTTCATCCTGTCGTTCACGATCCTGTCCTCCTCCGATAGTCTCGCATTTGCCTTACGGCTGGGAATGATGGTCTTGAGAAAGCGGGTTCCGTCGGTCTGCGTCACGAACGGCACCAGGTAAAGGTACTCGTTGACTTGTACGACGTAGATTGACTGGCCCGGATAGCGACGCTGGTTCGGGTGCTCCAACACATCGATCAGGCCGCCCTGCTCGATTGCAGAGATAACCGACTCAAAAGAGATAGCTCGCCGCTCGGTGAGTTGCCGGTTCTTGTCGGTGCTCCAGTCGAAACGGAAGCTCATGCGTCAATTATCGCACAATGTGTGCAGTTTGGGAACAGGAAGGCGAACCTCATGCCCCAAGGCCCGATGCGAAAGCGAACCGTTGGCGGCCTCCTTAGCGCCAGTCGAGGAGGACGCCGATCATGTCGCGATCGGCGGCGTCCAGGTCGGCGAATGCCACGTCTATATCGCCGGCGCGGTAGGTGTCGGTGTGCATGGCTTCGAGGGGAAGCCTTCCCCTCAAGTAGAGCTCCAACAGGTATTTGACGTTGGCGATCGACGTAAAGCGGGTGAGGCGCTTGGCCGGGTCCTCGTACGGTGCGTTGCTGGTGCCGAGGATCGACGCCTGCTTATTGTAGAAGTCGGATGAGAATAACGGTCCCGCGTCCTCGGGATGGAGAGCGATAGCGACCATGCGGCCTTGATCGTCGAGGATGCGCATACCCAGATCCAGCGGGGCCGAACCCACTGCCGCCTCGACCACTACGTCGATCCCGAACGGCTGGAAGTGATCCATAAGAGCCGCTTCGAAGCCCTCTTCGGTGGGGTCCAGGACCAACGCTCCGGGCATGGCGGCGGCGGCGCGCTCCCTCCGTACGGGATTGATCTCAAGGCAGGCGACGTAAGCCCCTATGGCTTCGGCTACGAGAGCGGCGCCGAGACCTATCAGGCCTAGACCTATCACCGCGACGTTGAGACCGGGGGTGAAACCGCCCCTGCGTAGGGCGTGTAGCCCCAGTGTGGGGAGATACGCGAACGCGGCGGCCTCGGAAGGCACCCCGTCGGGTATCTTGATGGCCTGCCACTCCCGAGAGTCGAGGATCGGCTGGTGCCTCGACTGCGAGAAGACGCGATCTCCTTCAGCGAGGGACTGGACTCCCTGGCCAACCTCGATCACCTCTCCGATGAGGTTGTAGCCGCAGTTCACCGGGTATTTGGCGCCCGAGGGCTGGTTGCGGCCGGTGATCCGGTACTCGGGTATTACACCCATTCCCTCGGTGGTGGCGACATCGAGGTCGGCGAAGCTGTCCCATACCGACTCGACCATGGGTTCCCCGCGGTAGAGGCGGAGGGAGGTGCCCGGGCTGATGAGGCTGACCAGGGTGCGTATACGGACCTTGCCGGGTTCCACGTTGTCGGGGAGGGTGACGGGAGCCCACTCGAACCGGCGGGGCTCCACGATCAGCGGTCGGTTGACCTTCATAGCCTTCTCATTCCTTCTGGACCTCTAGACGGGGTTGGGGTCTTCGGGGAAGTAGCAGTGCACTTCATGGCCCCGAACCGGGATGTCGGCCGGGGGGAACTCGCCGGCGCACACATCCTCGGTCTTCCAGCATCGGGTCCGAAAGGGACACCCGCTCGGAGGGTTCCGCGGGCTGGGGAGCGTTCCTTCGAGGATGATCCGTTCGCTGCTTCTGGTGATCATCGGGCTGGCGGAGAGCAGTGCCCTCGTGTAGGGGTGGAGCCGGTGGTCCCTCACCTCGGATACCGGTCCTTCCTCGACCTTATGTCCCAGGTACATGACCGCCACCCGATCCACCAGCCACGAGACCGCCTGGATGTTGTGGCTGATGAGGATCACCGAGAGGTTCAAGGCGTCGCGGAGTTCGTCTACGAGGTTGAGGATCTGGTTCTGGACGCTGACGTCGAGTGCCGAAGTCGGTTCGTCGGCTACGAGCAGCGAGGGGTTCAGGGACAGGGCACGGGCGATCGCCACCCGCTGGCGCTGTCCGCCGGAAAGTTCTGAGGGAAGCTTGTCCGCGGCGTCGCGTGGGAGGTGCACCATGTCGAGCAGCTCTTGCACCCGGGCGTTCCGGGCCGCCTTGTCGCCGATTCCGTGGATGATGAGCGGATCGGCCAGGGTGTCTCGCACCTTGAGGCGGGGGTTGAGGCTCGAGGTCGGATCCTGGAAGACGATGGCAACCTGGCGCGCGAAGTGGCGACGGCGCCACTTGGCTGGCTGCGCCCAGACATCGGTTCCATCGAAGATGACCCGTCCGGCAGTGGGTCGGATCAGCCCGACCACACAGCGGGCCACCGTGGACTTGCCGCAGCCGGACTCACCCACCAGGCCGAGCGCTTCTCCGGGAGCCACGGTCAGCGACAGATCCTCCACCGCGTAGACCTTCTGCCGCCTCGGAGCCCGGTAACGATGGGTGAGGTTCTCCAACTGGAGCAGGACTTCCCCGCTCGAACTCCGACCGGTGCCATCCGCCGCCGTGGTGGCCAACCGGGAGGTCATGGCAGGACTCCGGCTGCGGTATGCGTCTCTTCCATCGGGAAGTAGCACGCCAGGTGGTGGCGGTCGCCGACGGTCTCAAGAAGTGGGGGAGTCCCGGCGCACGGTTCCCCGGCGTTGGGGCAGCGCTCCACGAACCGGCATCCGGGCGAGAACTCGAGGGGGCTCGGCACCACGCCATCGATTGACCGGGCCGGCCGCTCCCTTCCCTCCAGGCTGACGATCGAACCCAGCAGTCCCGCCGCGTAAGGATGGCGCGGGTTCCGGACGAGTTCCTCGGTGTGCGCCGCCTCGACCAACTGCCCGGCGTACATGACCATGGTGCGCTCGCACAGTTCCTTCACCAGCGCCAGGTTGTGGGTGATGAGGATGGTCGTGAAGGACAGTTCGGCCTGCAGGGACCTCAACAACTCGACGATCTGGGCCTGGACGGTCTCGTCGAGGGCGGTGGTGGGCTCGTCACCGATCAGGATGGAGGGTCGCCGAGCCAGCGCCATGGCGATCAGCACCCGCTGGCGCTGCCCGCCAGAGAGCTGGAACGGGTAGGCGGCGGCTATGGCCTTGGGGTTGGGCAGGTGGACCAGTTCGAGCAGCTCGTACATGCGCCCGCCCTTGTGCTCACCGTCGAGCCGGAGTGCCTGCCGCAGCTGGGCTTTCACAGTCATCCCCGGGTTGAGGCTCATCAGCGGGTCCTGGTACACCATGCCGATCTCCCGGCCCATCAGGTTGCGACGCTCGGTGGGCGACAGTTCGAGTACGTCCTGGCCCTTCCACCGGACGGAACCCGTTGCCTCCACCAGACGGGGCAGCAATCCTATGACGGACAGGCCGGTCAGCGTCTTGCCGCACCCCGACTCGCCCACGATCCCCAGGTTCTCGCCCTCGAGTACCGAGAACGACACCCCCGACACGACCGGTGTGCTCCCGTACGCATGCCGGATGTGGATGTTGAGGTCCTCGACCTCCAGGATGGGACCAGCGGCCGGTGTGTTCATGACTGCCCCAGCAGATGCCGCCTGCCGCCGAGACGGTCCGCCATGCTCTCGGCGATCGTGTTGAGCGCCAGCACCGTGAAGAAGATGGCGACGCCGGGGAAGGTCGTGTACCACCAAGTGCCGGCATACACGAACTGGGCCCCGTCGCGGATCAGGTTCCCCCAAGTGGGAGTGGGTGGAGGCAACCCGGCTCCGAGGAAACTGATGGACGCTTCGAGTATCACCGCGTCCGCGGCCACCAATGTGAAGAACACCAGCAGCGGCGTGGCGATGTTGAGGGAGACATGGCGCAGAAGGATACGTAGCTGCGAGCTCCCCATGGCCCTGAGGGCGGCGACGTAATCCTCGGCCAACTGGTCGAGGACCGCGGCGCGGATGTAGCGGGCCATGATCGGCGTGTAGACCACGGTCAGGACCAGCAGCAGGGTCCACAAGGACTGTCCCAACGCCGAGGCGACCACGACGGCCAGCACGACGGCCGGGAATGCGAACTGGATGTCCATGAGACGCATCAGCACGTCGTTGATCCATCTGCGCCTCCGATTCGGAGCGGTGGAGGCCGCCACCATCCCGATCGTTCCTCCCAGGATCAGAGCGCATAGCGGTGTAATGACCGCGACCAGCGCCGACATCCGCGATCCGTGGATCACCCGGGAGAAAATATCGCGAGCGACCTCGTCGGAGCCCATGATGTGGTCCGGCCAGTTGGGACCCGACATGTAATCGGTCAGCCCCACAGCATACGGGTCGTGCGGGGACAGCCAGTGGGCGAAGATCGCTATCACTATGACCAGCACCACCCAGGCCAACCCCAGCTTGGCGCGGAATGGAAGGGCGCCCAATTTCACCGGACCGGCGGGAGCGGCCTTCATTGCCGCTTCCACCGACTTGGGGCCGAACCTGATCCATGGTCGGCGATCAGCGCGGCGGTCGCGGTCTTCGCTCACGTCACGAACTCTCACGGGCACTTGGCTTGAAGATGATGAACGCCACGTCGGCGGCCAGGTTGGCGAGCACGAACAGCAAGGCGGCGACCAGGGCGATTCCGGTGACGATGTTGAAGTCGCCGGTAGTGGCCGAGTTCATCATCTGCCACCCCAGACCGGGGATGTTGAAGACCCGCTCGACCAGCACCGCGCCTCCCAGCAGGTAACCGGCCTGCAAACCCAGCACGGTCAGCGGAGCCACCAAGGCGTTGCGAAGCACGTTCTTTCGGACGATCACCCGGTCCCGCAGCCCCATCCCACGCGCCGTGCGCACGTAGTCCTTCTCCAACTCGTCGAGCACCGAGGAACGTACCACGCGAGTGAGGAATCCCCCGACGGGCAGCGCGATCGACAGTGTGGGCAGGACGAGTGACTTCGCCCATCCGACCAGGTCATCGCTGAAATATACCCATCCACCGGCCGGCAGCCAGGGGAGTTCGAGGGCGAAGATCTGGATGAGCAGCAGCGCAAGCCAGAACACGGGCATGGAGAGTCCCCCGAACGTGGCCGCCCTTACCACCGCGTCCCACCAACTGCCCGCGAAGTAGGCGGAGGTAATCCCCAGTAGGAAGGCTATGAGGGTGCCCAGGATCACCGAACTCGCGGCCAGCGTCAGGGTTATACCCACGTGCTGCTGAAGTATCTCCAACACCGGCCGGTTGCCGTAGATACTCAGACCGAAGTTGCCCTCGGCCAGGTCGCCCAGGTACCGCCCGTAACGGATGGGTAGGGGATCGTTGAGCCCGAACTCCTCGGCCAGTTGCTCGCGGGCCTCGTCGCTGGCATACAGTCCCAGGCCCGCGTAGCGGGCGTCGACGGGTGAGATTTCCAGCATGACGAATACGTAGAACGTGATGCCGATCAAGACCGGCAAGGCCTGAAGGAGACGTTGCAGGACGACCCTGCCTACGTCTCGCATCAGGCCCTACCAGGCTCGATCAATATCAATGCGATGCCGGTCTGCTCCTGTTTCGCCTACAGCCGGGAGGTCACTCCCCGGAGGGATGCACGCCGAACAGCGTCATGCCCAGGGTCTGGGGCATCTGGTAGCCGGCTACCGACTTGTTCCAAGCATGGGCGATGGGCTGGAACAGGATCGGCACGGCGCCCGCCTCGGTGACCAGGATCTCGTTGGCCTGCGCGTACAGTTCGTTCTGCTTGTCGAAGTCCGGCTCCTCCAGCGCGGCGTTGAGGAACTCGTCGAGCTTCGCCGGCACGCCTGGGGTCGAGAAGCTGGCGTTCTCCGCCCAGCCGCTCCACCAACCGCGGAACAGTCCGTCGGCGTCGTAGCTGAACACCTCGAAACCGATGGTCGCCACCCACGCGTCGTAGCGGGCGGGGCCGCCTCCTTCCGGCTTCATGATGTCGGACACCCAGCGGGCGTCGATCGAGTCGACCAGCAGCAGCGGATCGAAACCACCATCCTGCATTCTCTGGGCGAACAGGGGCGCCTGCGGGTAGACGTATGCCCACTCCACCACGCCCAGCTGGAACTGCACGGGCTCATTGTCCGGGTCGTAGCCGGCTTCGCGCAGCAGCGCCTTCGACTTCTCGGGGTCGAAGTTGTACTGCTGCTGGGGCTCGATATACCTCGGGTCCTCCGGAGGCAGCGGCGAGCGGGCGATGCGTCCCTCGCCCTGCAGCCCGATGTCGATCAACTCCTGCGCGTCGATGGAATACATAAGCGCCTGGCGTACCAGCTGGTTGTCGAAAGGCGGCTTGGTCGTGTTCATCATGATCATCTCGAGGAACGACGTCTGCCGGGCGATGCCCAGATTCAGGTTCGGTGAGTCCTCGATGGCCCGGTACAACTGAGGCGACACACCGTCGAGGATTTGGGCTTGGCCCGCCTCGACCTGGGCGATCCGCGAAGCGAGCTCCGGAATGGCCACATAGGTGATGTCCTTGGCCGCCAGAGGCTGGGGACCCGTGTAGCCGTCGTACCTCTGGAACACGTTCAACTCGGTGTCGAACGGTGCCACGACCATCATGGAACCCGACGAGGGCGTCGGCGAGAACGAGTAGTCCATGCCGCCCATCTCCTCGACAACCGCCTCGGGATAGGCCTTGATGGCGGAGATACGCTGGAACAGAACATCCTCGGGCGTCCGCTGGTTGAGGTTGATCTGCAACTCGTCGTCGGCGATTATGTCGATCGACTCGATGAAGGTGATGTACTGGGTGAACGGGGACCCGAGTTCCCTCTCCGGGTCCAGCCGGTCGTACCCGTACACGATGTCCGAGGCCTTGATCGGCGTACCGTCGCTGAACGTCCGGTCGGTGCGGATCTTCACCCGGTACGTGAGATCGTCAACCTGCCGAGGCATCTCGGTCGCCAACCCCGGAATCAACGAACGGTCAGGCAGCTTGATCAACAGACCCTCGAAGGTGTGCTGGCCGGTGCTCAGAGCACCACCGGTCGTCCGGTTGCTGTCCAGAGAGATCCAGCCGGCAACCTGGGCCAGCGTGATGCTCTCGAACTCGGCGGGAGCGTCCGCCATCATCGCCGTGGTCGTGGTCTCCTCCATCGCCGCGGTGGTATCCGGCGTCTCTTCTGCCATCGCCGCGGTCGTCGCCGGCGCCTGGGTGGTCGCTGGGGCTGCGGCCGTGGTAGCGGCGGGCTCGTCGTCCCCGCACGCGGCCAGCACGGTCGGCGCAACTGCGCCGACCCCGATAATCAGTCCACTTCGCTTGAGGAACTTTCTGCGGTCCATCGGCTCGGTCACGGCCTACTCCTCCTCCTGAGCGAGCACATACACAAATGGCCGCACGCACCGAAGCGGGCGACCTAACCGGTATATCTTATGCATCCTGGGGCGAACCCGGCAAGCGGACCCAATGTTTGTCGGTCCAAGTGCTGGGTATTTTCCAAGGAAGGCGTCGGTCGGTAAGGGCCTCCACCTCGGATCCTTCTCGCATCGTATGCGCAAGTTGCGTATGCTTGCGCCCGCCGAGAGTACGAGCGTCGGGGTGTCGAGTGGTCGGATCAGCGGACAACGGATCGGTTGGCGGCGGGGCGCGGGTCGGCGTTGACATCGGAGGCACGTTCACCGATCTCATGATGGTGGATGAGTCAGGTGATGTCGTGATCGGCAAGGTCCTCACCACTGCCGATCCCTCCAAGGGCGTCGAACAAGTCCTGAGCCAAACCCTCAATCGTTCAGGCGATGCCGCCGGCTCGGTGCGCCACCTGGTTCATGGGACGACGCTCGTTACGAACGCCATTATCGAGCGCAAGGGTGCTCGCACTGCCCTCGTTACGACAGCCGGGTTCCGTGACTCCATAGAGATCGGCCGGGAGCACCGTTACGAACTCTACGACCTCAACCTGGAGCATCCGAAGCCGCTCGCTCCACGCCACCTGCGCTTCGCGGTCCCCGAAAGAACCCTCGCCGACGGTACCCAGGCCGTCGAACTCGACAACGAACATGTGGCGCGCCTCGTTAGGGAGTTGGCCGGAGCCGGCGTCGAGGCGGTGGCGGTTTGTTTCCTGCACTCTTTCACCAATCCCGACTCCGAATTACGGGCCCGTTCAGTAATCGAGACCGTGGCGCCCGAGTTGCGGGTTTCGCTCTCGTCCGAGGTGGTTCCAGAGATCGGGGAGTTCGAGAGGGCGTCAACGACCGTTGCCAACGTGTACGTGCAGCCGCTCGTCGAGAGCTACCTCTTCGGGCTCCGGCAGCGACTGGAGGGCATGGGTTTCGAGGGGCAACTGTTCGTCATGCTTTCCAGCGGGGGGGTGGCGACGCTGGACACGTGCATGCAGTTCCCGATCCGCCTCCTGGAGTCGGGACCCGCCGCCGGTGCCCTCGCCGCGGCAGCGGTCGGCGATGCCATGGGTCGGGACTCGTTGCTGTCATTCGACATGGGTGGCACCACCGCCAAACTCAGCGTGGTCGACGGTGGGGAACCGTTGGTCACTCACGACTTCGAGGTGGACCGCCGCTACCGCTTCAAGAAGGGATCCGGCCTCCCGGTGAGGGTGCCGGTCATAGAGATGATCGAGATCGGAGCCGGCGGTGGCTCGATCGCCCGAGTCGACGCCCTGGGGCTATTGAAGGTGGGGCCAGACTCGGCCGGTGCCGACCCCGGACCGGTCTGCTACGCACGGGGTGGGCAGTCCCCGACCGTTACCGACGCCGATCTCGTCCTCGGGTATCTCGACCCCGACTACTTCCTGGGCGGAGCGATGAAACTGGACGTGCCCGCGGCCGAGGCTGCGCTAGCGGAGAGCATCGGGGACCCGCTGCGGATGTCGGTGCCTGAGGCCGCATGGGGAGTCCACCAGGTTGTCAACGAGGCTATGGCCAACGCCGCCCGGGTCCATGTGGTCGAGCGCGGGAAGAACCCGAGGGCCCTTCCGGTGGTTGCCTTCGGAGGCGCCGGCCCGGTCCACGGGTACGGGGTCGCCGAGTTACTGGGCAGCACCGAGTTGGTCCTGCCCTACGGTGCGGGAGTCACCAGCGCCATGGGACTCCTGGTGGCGCCACTGGCCTTCGACTTCGTCCGGTCTCACTACGGGCGGCTCGACGAGCTGGACTGGAGCGAGGTGAACGGCATATTCGAAGAGATGGAGCGGCTTGGAGCCGAAGTCCTGGTTGATTCGGGGGCGGGCCCCGAGGAGATCGAGCACGCCAGGACAGCCGACATTCGCTATGTCGGACAGGGCCATGAGATACGTGTCCCCATCCCTGCCGGGACCGTGACCGTCGAGCAGCGCCAGACCATATACGAGGAGTTCGATCGGGTCTACCAGAGCCTCTACGGTCGGGAAGGACCACCGGTCGGTCTCGAGGCCCTCACCTGGAGGGTGGTGAGCCGGGGACCGCGGCCAACGGTGATCCGTGCCGAGACCGATGCCGTGACTGGCGATGCGGCGGCAGCCCGCAAGGGTGAGCGGCCGGCCTTCTTCGCTTCGGCAGGGGGATTCGTCGAGACACCCGTCTACGACCGGTACCGGTTGGGTCCAGGCTCGACGATGACGGGACCGGCGATAATCGAGGAGCGGGAGTCCACGGCGATCATCGGGCCCGGCGGACGGGTGCGTGTGGACGAAGGACTCAACATCGTCGTCATGCTGGGAGGAGGAAAGTGACCACCCGGACGAGCCTGGACCCGGTTCTCATCGAGGTGCTCTGGAGCCGGGTGCTCTCGGTCGTCAACGAGCAGCAGGTGGCCCTGCAACGAACCGCCTTCAGCACCATCGTGCGCGAGACGCAGGACCTGGCATGCGGCGTCTTCGACACCAATGGCTGGATGATGGCGCAGTCGGTGACGGGGACACCGGGCCACATCAACGCCATGGCCACCGGAGTTCGCCACTTCCTGAAGGAGTACCCGCCCGGAACTCTGCAGCCCGGCGATGTCCTGATAACCAACGACCCGTGGATGACGGCCGGCCAGATAAACGACATCACGGTGGTGACGCCGGTCTTCAAGAACGGTGCCGAGGTGGCGTACTTCGCCAATACCTGCCACGCTGCCGACATCGGGGGACGGATCCTCTCCGCCGAGGCCCGGGAGGTCTACGAGGAGGGCCTGCGCATCCCGATCATGAAACTGTACGACCGGGGTGTGATCAACCGGGACCTGATCTCCATCGTCAGGGCCAACGTGCGGACTCCCGATGAGACAGTTGGTGATCTCTACGCCCAGACCTCCTGTAACGACGTAGGCGCCCGGGCGTTGCTCGGTTTCATGGACGAGTTCGATCTCGACACCATCGATCCTCTCTCACGAGAGATCATCACCCGCTCCGAGGAAGCGATGCGGAGTGCCATCCGTGAGATTCCCAACGGTGTCCACCGGCACGAGACCTGGAGCGACGGTTTCGACGAGACTCCGATTCTCATCAGAGCGACGGTAACCATCGACGACGAGGACATATTCATCGATTTCGCCGGGTCCTCGCCCGAGAGTGTCCGGGGTATCAACGTGGTCTTCAACTACACCCACGCATACGCCTCGTTCGCCATGAAGGCCGCGATCAGCCCCGACGTTCCGCACAACGACGGCGCCTTCCGTCCGGTCCATGTGTCGGCGCCACCGGGGTCCATCCTCAACTGTCTGGAACCCGCCGCGGTGGCATCGCGGCACCTCATCGGCCACTTCCTTCCCGGTGTTGTGTTCGGGGCACTTGCCGACGCGCTACCCGAGCAACTGATGGCACCCGGCTCCGATCCGATCTGGATCTCCATCTGGAGGGGCAGGGCCCGGCAATCGACCGACCGGTTCACGTTCAGCCTCTTCCAGTGCGGCGGCGCAGGTGCCCGGGCAGCCAAGGATGGACTCAACACAACCGGATTCCCCAGCGGCGTGGCGGGCGTTCCGGCTGAGTCCGTAGAGACACTCACCTCGATGATCCAGAACCGCCGGGAGTTGCGCACCGACTCCGGCGGAGCGGGCAGGTTCAGGGGCGGTCTCGGCCAGTGGACAGAGATGGCCTGCCGCACGGACGAAGTGTGGACCGTGTCGGCGATGGTCGACCGCATCTCGTATCCGCCCGAGGGTCTGCTGGGAGGCGAGTCCGGATCGGCCGGCGAATTCATGATCAACGGTGCTCGGGAGGGGGAACCGAAGCGCCTTCTGGTGCTCGATCCCGACACTCGGGTACAACTGAACCTGCCTGGCGGAGGCGGGTACGGGGATCCGTTCACCCGTGATCCCGAGGCGGTCCTGTGGGACGTGATCGAAGGATACGTGTCGATCGAAGCCGCCCGCCGGGACTACGGGGTCGTGGTCGAGTACCTCGGCCGAGACGACCAACTGGTACGTCTACCCGGCGACTACCGCCTCGATCCCGAGGCCACCGCGCTGGCCCGTCAGACCCGGTCTGAGTGCTAGCGGACCGGCCGGGCGAGACGCGCCCTCGATAGCCGCCGCGCCCTTCCGTCGGTTCGGTGGGGACGAATCGACCCGATCTAACACTCACCACCCATCTACCGACTACGAACTACTCGTCTAGGTGGCTATGTAGACGTTCTTGAGTTCGGTGTAGTAGTCGAGGGCGTCGGGGCCCAGGGCTCGGCCGATACCGGATTGCTTGAATCCCCCGTAGGGAGTGGCGATCCGGACCGACCAGTTGGAGTTCACCGATAACGTACCCGCGTCCACCGCTCTGGCGACCCGGAGTGCCTTGGAGCCGTTCTCGGTCCAGATCGAACCGGAGAGGCCGTAGATGGTGTCGTTGGCGATGGCAATGGCGTCTTCCTCGTCCTCGAACGGCATCACGCAGGCGACCGGGCCGAATATCTCCTCGGTCACCACGCGGGCGTCCGTTGATCTCGGGGTTACGACGGTAGGGGCGAACCAGAACCCCGGTCCATCCGGCGCACTCCCGCGCGCCACCACCGTGGTGTCGTCATCGAGGAACGAAGCAACCTTGGCCCGATGCTGAGCCGTGATCAGGGGACCCATCTCGGTGGCCTCATCCATGGGGTCGCCCACTCTCATGGCGGCGACGTTGGTGGATAGGAGTTCGAGGAAACGGTCCATTGCCGTCCGTTCCACCAGAATCCTGGAGCGGGCGCAGCAATCCTGGCCTGCGTTGCCGAAGACCGCACCAGGAGCGGCCGCGGCCGCACGCTCCAGATCGGCGTCGGCGAACACGATGTTGGCAGACTTGCCTCCCAACTCGAGGGTCACGCGCTTGATGGTCCCGGACGCCCGCGCACTGATCCGCTTGCCCACGTCGGTCGAGCCGGTGAAGCCGATCTTGGCTACGTCCGGATGGTCGACCAGACGCTCGCCTACCAGGCTGCCCGGTCCCGCCAGAACTTGGAAGACCCCCTCGGGCAGGCCCGCTTGCAGCGCGATCCGTTCGAGCTCGATGGCGGTGAGCGGGGTTAGTTGCGCCGGTTTGAGCACGACCGCGTTGCCGGCCGCCAAGGCGGGCGCCACTCCCCAGGAGGCGATGGCCAAGGGAAAGTTCCAAGGCGTTATCAACCCCACGACGCCCATCGGCTCCTTGAAGGTCATGTTGACTCCACCCGGAACGGGAATGGTCTTTCCGGTGAGGCGTTCGGGCGACCCGGCGTAGTAGGCGAAGGTGGCCGCCACCACCCCGATCTCACCCAGAGCATCGCTTATCGGCTTCCCGACGTTGCGGGTCTCCAGGCGCGCTAAGGACATGGCCTGGTCCTCGACGGCTGCCGCGATACGACGCAGCACTGTGGCCCGGTCACCGGCTGCCACGTCGCGCCACGTGGCGAAGGCTTCCTTGGCCTTGGCGACGGCCCGATCGGTCTCTTCCATGCCGGCCGAGGGAACCTTGGCTATTACCCGCTCGGTCGCCGGCTCGATGACGTCTATGGAATCTCCTACCGTGCTCATTCCTCACTCCATTCCCGAGCGGATGGTTAGCTCCCACATGCCTTCCGACCCTCTTGCCAGGTATGATCCCGACTGTTCCGAACCGGGTGGCCACAGGTTGGTAGTCTGCCCTCGCTGTTGGTGCGCAACCCGAGTGGATGGCTCAACTCCCGCCCTAGGGTACAACCGGAACCCGAGCGGACCATCCTGCCCGACCGCACCAGCGAGTGGAGGTTCAAGTGCAGCTCAAGTCACCGTTGGTAGAAGCCGACCAGAGTTCCGTGCTCCAACTGGAGGTGGTCAAACCGTACCGCGTCATCGTTTCGGGAGATGGCGCCTGGGTGGAGGACTCGGCCGGTAAGCGGTATCTCGACGCCATGAGCGGCGGTTCGATGGCGGCGACCCTGGGTCACGGTCGCCGTGACCTGATCGAAGTTGCTTGGGAACAAACCCGAAGAGTCAGCTACCTGGACAACAACCGTCTCACCAACCCGTGGCAGGAGGCCTTGGCTTCTGAGTTGGTGGAACTGGCGCCACCCGGGTTCTCGAGGGCTCGTTTCGTCACCGGTGGCTCCGAAGCCAACGAGGCGGCCGTCCGCGGTGCCCGCATGTACCACGTCGCTCGCGGCGAACCCCAGCGCTGGCAAATCATCTCGCCTGCCCAGGCCTACCACGGTCCCACCATGCAGACACTCGCCCTCACCGGGCGGCCCGGGCTCCAAGGCGCCTTCGGCCCGTACCTGAGCCGCCATCGCCACATCCCACCCTCGACCGGACGTTTCGATCCGACCGGGCAGGAGGCCCTCGACGCCCTCGACGAGGCGTTGGAGCAGGTCGGCCCCGAGAACGTCTCGGCCTACTTCTGCGAGCCGGTCAGCGCCGCCTCACTACCCGCGTACTCACCTCCCGAGCGTTTCTGGGAGGGCTTGGCGGAGCGGAGGGAGCGCCACGGGTTCCTGATCTGCTTCGACGAGGTGGTCACCGGTGTGGGTCGGACCGGGAACTGGTTCGCGGCCAACGATCTCCCAATCGTTCCCGACATCATCGCGACGGCCAAGGGACTGGGAGCCGGATACACCGCCATCGGGGCGGTCCTGTACGCCTCCCACGTTTACGAAGCCATAGCCGCCTCGGCGGACTCCTTCGCGCTGGGCCACACCTGGGACGGGTCGCCGCTGCCCTGCGCGGTCGGTCTGGCGGTGTTGGGAGTCCTCAAGTCCGAAGGTTGGGTGGATCACGTAGCCGCACGAGGTCCGTCGCTGCGCGATGAGTTGGCTGCGGCCCTGCGGGGGAACGATCTCGTCGGAGAGGTGCGGGGTCGGGGTTACCTGCTCGGAATCGACTACGTGGACCCCCGGGACGGTAGCTCCTTCCTGCCGCCCGAACTGGGAGTGGCAGGAAGGATCGAGCGGGCTGCGGCGCGCAGTGGCCTCCTCGTACTGGGCACTATGCCGACACGGGATGGCTTTGCGGGAGACCAGCACCTGTTCGCTCCGCCCTTCCCGACTCCCGATGAGGAGCTGGCGGAGATGGTCGAGCGTATGGCCACCGCCGTGTCCGAGGTGGCCGACGAGGTCAGGGAAGAACTGGGCCGGGGCGCTTCTTCCGGGGCTGGCCGGTCTGGCGGGATGCGCGTTCTGATCGTCCAGCACGAGGATCCCACACCGGCTGGATTCGTTCACGAGTGGTTGGAGGAGCAGGGTGCCGAGGTAGAGGTCTATCGTATCGACCTCGAGAGTCGACGGGTCGATCCCACCCGCTACGACCTCATCGTCTCGCTCGGGTCGGAGTTTGCCGCCTTCGACGATTCGATTCCCTGGATCGATCGGGAAAAGGACCTCCTGATCGAAGCCTACGGCTCAGACGTACCGATCCTGGGGCTGTGTTTCGGCGGTCAGTTGCTCGCCAGGGTTCTCGGTGGCGATTCGTACCGGGGGGAACTGTCCGAAGTCGGCTGGCTACCGGTTCGTAGTGTCGATGAGGATCTGGTTCCCGCCGGGCCCTGGTTCCAGTGGCACTTCGATACCTTCTCCGTGCCGCCCGGAGGCAGACTCATCGCCGACACTGAGGCCGGTCCACAAGCGTTCGTGATCGGGCGCAGCCTCGGCGTGCAGTTCCACCCCGAGGTCACCAACGAGATCATGGACGATTGGGTGGCGGTCTACCGTCACGAACTCGACGACGAGGGAGTCGATCCCGACGCCCTGCTCGAGGAGACAAGGCAACTGGAGCCTGAATCGAGAGCTGTCGCGAAGCAATTGCTGGAGCGTTTCGCCGAGGACATAGCCGGCCTGGCCCTACCGAGACAGGGGCGGAGCTGACCATGGCCCACCAACCGGAGGGAGACCAGGTGACCATCGACGCCGCATCCACCAGCGTATTCCCCAAGTTCCTGGGTCGCGCCTATCCCAATGTCGATCGCGGCCGCGGTGTGTGGCTTCACACGACCGGCGGACGCAGGATCCTCGATGCGTGCTCCGGCGGCGCAATGGCGGCCGGCCTCGGTCACGGGGTCGAAGAGATCGTGGACGCGGCCGCGGCCGGTCTCGGAGGCATCGTCTACTACTACGCCCATCACTTCACCAACCTCCCCCAGGAGGAGTTGGCAGCCCGCTTGGTGGGGTTGGCACCCGGAATGGCCAGAGTCCGTTTCCTGAGCGGCGGCTCGGAGGCGAACGAGACAGCCGTGCGTCTGGCCCGCCAGTATCACGTGGATCGCGGTGAAAGCGATCGGTGGAGGGTGATCTCGCCTGCCCAGGCCTACCACGGTGCAACCATGGCCACGCTCTCCCTGGTCGGTCGTCCCGACCTGCAGGCCCCGTTCGGTCCCTACCTGTCCGAGCATCTCCACATCCCGCCCTCCACCGCGAGGTTCGATCCGACCGGCCAAGCCGCCTTGGACGCTCTGGACGAGGTGCTCGAGAAGGCCGGTCCCGAGAGTGTGGCGGCCTTCTTCTGCGAGCCGGTCAGCGCGGCTTCGTTGCCCGGCTACTCGCCGCCATCCTCATTCTGGGAAGGACTGGCCGAGCGGAGAGACCGCCACGGCTTCCTGGTCTGCTTCGACGAGGTGGTCTCCGGAATGGGGCGTACCGGGAGTTGGTTTGCCTACGAGGGCTTGCCGATCACCCCGGACATAGTGACCATCGGCAAGTTGCTCGGGGGCGGCTACTTCCCCCTCGCCGCCACCATGTGCCGCGAACCGGTGTACGACGCTCTGGCGGGCGGGTCCAAGGACTTCGATCTCGGGCACACGTGGGACGGAGCCCCTCTGAGTTGCGCGGTGGGGAAAGCGGTCGTCGACTACATCGAGTCCCACGGTCTTGTTGAGCGGGTTGCCAGGCGCGGGCCCGGCCTGCTCGAGGAGCTAAGGGCGGCAGTCGGAGACTACGCGATAGTGGGCGAGGTCCGGGGCCGGGGTTTCCTTCTGGGTATCGAGTACGTGGATCCGCGGGACGGAACCTCCATACCCCCCGGTGCGCTGGGGATCGCGGGCCGGATCGACACGGGCGCGCTGGACAACGATCTCGTCGTGATGTCCACCCACCCGAACGCCGATGGCTACGCCGGGGACCAGACGGTGTTCGCCCCGGCCCTCACCAGCACCGACGAGGAGTTGGCTCAGATGATCGGGAGGCTCGAGAGCGTGGTAGGAGAGGTCGACAAGACGGTAAGGGACATCTTGGCCAACGGAGGAAAGATATGACCTGGAACCCATCAGACGACGGCTTCGTACTGCTGGGAATGCCGGATGTGCACGGCTCCATCCGGGGCAAGGCATTCCGACCCGGCGCTTTCCGGTCGGCGGTGGAAAAAGGGACGGTCATGACCGATCTGTGGCTGGGCCTGGATCCGGTCGACATGCCGATCGCCGACTACCAGGAGTACGGCATCAACACCGGGGCGCCCGACCTGCTGTTGCAGCCGGATCCCGAGACGCTCCGCCCGTTGTCCTGGCGCCCCGGCTGGGGTATCTGCCTGGCCGATCCCAGTTGGCCGGATGGTTCCAGGTGCAAGCTCGCCTCCCGTGAGTTGCTTCGCGATGTGCTCGCCGATCTGGCCGGTCTCGGCTACGAGGTGATGGCGGGATTCGAGTACGAGGTACGGATTCGGGATGAGGAAGACCAGCCGCTGTCCTCAGGCATCAGCTATAGCCTGGGGGAGATCGGCCGCTTTGACCGCCTCCTCGAGGTTCTGGTCCCGGCTCTGGAGGGTCTCGGGGTGGACCTCGAGGCGGTCCACACCGAGGCGGGTCCGGGGCTGTTGGAGTTGAACATCTCCGCTCGGCGCGGACTCCGAGCCGCCGACGATGCCGCCCTGCTGAAGTTCGCAGTCAAGGAGGTGGCCGCTTCGCTCGGTCTCACTGCCAGCTTCCTGGCCAAGACCATGCCGCTCGAGGAGGGGTCGAGCGGCCACGTCCACATGTCGTTCTGGCGGGGTGACCAGAATGCCTTCGCTCCCGATGCGGACGGGGTGTTCCCGGACACATGCATGGCCGCCATCGGTGGCCTCCTCGACCACCTCGCGGCCGCGTCGCTGCTCGTGAATCCCACCGTCAACTCCTACAAGCGCCTGGTTCCCGGTTACTTCGCTCCGGTCAACGTGAGTTGGGGTTACGAGAACCGCTCCACGTCGGTCCGCGCAATCAGAGGCAACCGCCCGGCTCGTTCGCGCTTGGAGTGCCGCCGGCCCGGGGCCGACGCCAACCCCTACCTGGCCTTGGCAGCCTTGGTGGCTTCCGCCGTGCTGGGCATCCGGGAAGGGGCGGCGCCCCCTGCTCCCGAGACCAAGGACGTCTCCGAGCGGGCCGACCTACCCGCGCTACCCAACTCGTTGGAGAGTGCTCTCAGAGCTTTCCGCGCCGACACCGCTCTGCAGGAGGCGCTCGGTTCCGAGTTCAGCGGCTACTACGACATCTCGCGGGCCTGGGAGTTACGGGCCTGGCAGGAGAGCGTCAGCGATTGGGAGCGGGAACGCTACACGAGGGCTGTCTAGCGTCGCCCCGACCAAAGGGAGTAACCGGAATGACCGTCAAGTTGAACAGAGCGGCGGGGGCCGGACTGGTTGCGTATTCGGCTCTGTACACGATCCAGGTCGTCTTCGGAGTCCTGTACACCGATGCCCTGCCGGCGTCCGATGTGTACAGGGTCATGAACTACTTCTCGGCGGCGGGCATTCTTGTCTCGCTGGCCGTAGCCTGGTGTCGCAAGTACGGATGTGGCGTTGCGCCGGCCGGTCCGGACCTGCATCTGGTTGTGCAAACGGGTTTCTATGCGGCCCTGGCCTTGGCCATCTGGTTCTTCACTCTCTGGTTCCGGCTGCTGACGCTCGCCGACGGTGAGACCGTCCCGGAACCCGACACCGTCATGTGGTTCTTCGTCTCCGTCCTCATCCCGCTCGTGCTCGGAACCAACGGCGCCATGCTCTGGAGGTCCGGCAAGTCGAGTTAGTGGATCACAACTCGCTTTCGGCACTCGAAGTTGACCCAGGCGATTTGACCAGGCGGCCTCCCTTCCAAACCATGGTGATCCGTGACGAGTCTCCGAGAAGCGCTATATCGTCGAGCGGGTTGGCGGCGACCGCTATGACGTCGGCGTCGTAGCCTTCGGCCAACAGTCCGGCCTTGGGTGCTCTGGGACCGAGGGTGGCCGGACCGTTGAAGGTGGCCGCCTCGATGGCTTGGAGGGGGGTCATGCCGGCCTCGACGAGCGCGGCGAGTTCCAGACCGTTCGTGCCCCAGGGCCCGCCGCTCACCATGATGTCGGCTCCGGTGGCAATGGGGATTCCCGAGGCGATGGCCAGTCGCATCGCGTCGGTATGCGTCTCATGGACTTTGGCCTGGGCCTGCCATGCCCAGTCGGGGATCTGACCCTTGAGCGACACGAGGTACTCGACCGCATGACGGGTCGGTACCGCCATGGTTCCCATCTTCAGCATCAACTCGGCCGTCTCCCGGTCGAGGGTGCTGCAGTGCTCTATGGTCTTGACGCCCGCAAGGGCCGCTGCTCTGACACCCGCCAGCCCGTGGCAGTGGGCGCCCACCGCCATCTCCGCCATGGCCGCCTCCTCGACGATGGCGCGCAGTTCCTTGTCGTTGAACTGCCGGTGGTCCGGATGGTCGAAGTGGCTCATGGTTCCGCCCGTGGCGTTGATCTTGATCACCTTGGCGCCCACCCGGATCTGGCGCCTAACGGCCTTGATGCACTCCTCCACCCCGTCACACACGGCCACCCAACCCACGCCTGAAGAGGCAAGGTCGTCCCGCCAGGACTCCGGCATCCAGTGGATGTCGCTGTGACCGGCCGTGGGACCCAGGGCCGATCCCGCCGCGTAGATGTTGGGCCCGACCAGCGTTCCCTCGTCGACCAGCCGGCCCAGGTGAACACCGATCCCACCCATCTCGCGTGTACTGGTGAAACCCGCCATCAGAAGCGTGTGCGCGTCACGGGCTGCCCGGACTGCCAGCATCGGCAGCGGCGTGGTGGCGAGTTCCGTGAGATCGGCCGCCACCGTTCCGAAGAAGTGGGAGTGGCAGTCCCACATCCCCGGCATCACCACCGGTACGTGGTGGGTCACACCGCCTGGGGTCTCGGGTGCATCCGCCGATGTCCCGGCGTAGGTGATCGCGTCGCCGTCGATCACCACGCACCCGTCCGGCACCGGATCTCCCTGTCCCGGAATCAACAGCTTGGCTTCGATACGTATCGAATCGGTTGTCACATCGCCCTCCCCGGTCCGCAAGATAGGCTAGGTGACCCTGAGTCTGCGGCGAGGTATCCGGATTGCGCGTTACCAGGAAAGTTTTTGTCAACCGCAACGCCGATGTCGTGTTCGGCTACCTGGCCTCCCCTGCGAACGAGCCTTTGTGGCGCGCAAGCATCCTCCACGCCGGTGCTGACGAACCTGGCGAGCTTGGGATCGGAGCCACAGGCAGGAGCCTGATCAGATTCATGGGCCGGGAGGTGGACGTGCGGTGGGAGATAGTGGAGTTCGAGCAGGAAGCACGGCTGTCCAGAGAGTACGCGTCGGGTGTCCGGGGCGGCCGGGACCGCTACATGCTCCAGGCCTTCGGCCTAGGCGCCACCATAGTTAAGGCTGAAGTAGAAGTTGAAGTGGCCGGGCTCATGGGCCTGCTCACCACCAGCCGACGAACCTCGATGGAACACGAACTTCGCACCGACCTTCAACGCCTGAAATCCATCCTCGAAGACCGCTGACGCGGTCAGTGGTTTGTGGTTTGTGGTTTGTGGTTTGTGGTTAGTGGTTAGTGGTTAGTGGTTAGTGGTTAGTGGTTAGTGGTTAGTGGTTAGTGGT
>JAPPFW010000088.1 GCA_028821575.1 bacterium
TCAGCGAACCAACCACCCCCACCAAACCCCTCCAACCCGCCAAACTCGGGTCTGAGCCGCTCCCAGTCGAAATTCCTGAACGCCCTCAACCCGTTCAACTACATCAGCATGGGGACGGTCCTGAATCTGGGCGGGTTCTCCGGGGACTTCCGCTACAAGATACTGAAGCCTATGTTCGTCAACTTCCTGATGGCGACCAACGTGTTCGACATGCCTGCGGCTCTCTTCTCGAGGTATCTCGAGTTCTTCGACATCGAAGTCGCCACTCCCATGCAGACCTGGGATCAGGGGACACAGCGCATCTACGAGAACCTGTCGGCCAACTTCGGGGAGAAGATCTATCTCAACCGTCCGGTCCTAAAGGTGTATCGCTATCCGTCGGGCGTTGCCGTCGAGGACGAAGCCGGTGTGAAGGAGACGTTCGACGACGTGATCTTCGCGTGCAATGCGAACCAGACGCTGATGATGCTGGACAAGCCCACGATGCTGGAGCGCTACATCCTGTCGTCGATACGTTACGAGAGCGAACTCCACAATCACACCGTGGTGCATTCGGATCCGACGGTCCTACCGGACAACGAGGTGAGCCCGCTGGAGACTCGCAGCAACCACATCGAACAATACGGCGCTAGGCCGGACAACTACGAGATCACCTACATCATGCACAACCAGCAGCCGTGGGCGAACCGGTCCGACAAGCCTTGCCTTGTGACCTACAACCCCATCAGCCGGATCGACGAGCGGCGGTCATCGGGCGGTGGTGGTTCCAGCACATCGTGCATGATGTGCGCCAGGTCGCCTGGCTGATCTACCTCTTCCGCTTCATCCAGGGCAGGAGGCGGACGTGGCACTCCGGCGCCCACACCCTGATCAACAGCCAGGAGACCTGCTTCGTGAGCGGGCTCGCCGCTGCGACACAGTTGGGTGCGGGCTACCCCTTCGACGATCCCGGCGCGAGACGTTCGTTCAATCACTACGGGAGCCTCATGCACGGGTGGCGTTTCACGAAGGCAAAAGGCTGAACTCGCCTTGTCCCAGCGCAGAGATCATCGGGCGATAGTCACAAAGCCTCCGGCAGGTCACCTGCACTTTCCCGTGTAGTTATTTTGGTCGGGGTTCACCGAATCTGCATGCTGCTAAATGACCATCCAGTCTCTAATAAGAACAACGGACGATTCCCCCAGATGTTCTCAAGATGCATGACTGTCGAGGTGCGTGCGGTAACTCAACGTAAATGGACAAGATCCCGGGCCAACGTGGCTAGCCTGCGACAGCACTTGTAAGAGTCCGCAATCGGGCGCGTTGGTCAACGGGTCTCGTATTCAATGGTGCTCTGCCCAGGCGCGAGACTTTCGGCCCCGACGCGGGGAGAGGGGGTCTTCATCGATGTCAAGCCGATTTGTAGCACTCGGGAGCGGTCCTTTGCCTTCCCCTTTCCCGGAGGGCTGGTACTTCGTCGCGAGTCGCCAAGAGGTACAGAAGGCCGGACTCATCCACAGGACCTGGATGGGGGAGACGATCGTCATCTGGCACGACGGGAAGGGCAATGTCTGCGTAGCCGATTCCTTCTGCCCGCACTTGGGCGCCGATATGGGGCCGGCCGCCGGAGGCCGGGTGTGCGAAGGCCGACTGGTCTGTCCCTTCCATGGCTTCGAGTTCGACGTGACCGGTAGGTGCGTCGCCACTCCGTACGCCAGACCGCCCAAAGCGGCGAGGTTGCGAACCTTCGAGACACGGGAGGTTCTCGGTCTGATCTTCGTCTGGTGGGGGAACGAGGGACGGGAACCTCGATGGAGCCTGCCCGGCGATGCGCCGGCGCAGGATGGTTGGAGCAGTCTCGATATCAGCACCGTCCGCTTCCCCGGCCATCCGCAGGAGACCACGGAGAACTCGGTAGATCTCGGCCACCTACGTTACGTCCACGGCTACGGCAACGTGAAGCGCGTCGAGCGAGCGTCCGTGGACGGACCGTTGCTCGTGAGCCGGTTCGAATTCAGGAGGTCCCGCAAGATCGCCGGAGTCGCCAAGCTGACCTTCGACGTGTCCGCCGACACGGTGATATACGGCCTGGGCTACTCGTACGTGCAGATACGCGAGCACACGATCGGGATGGATCTGCGCCTGTGGGTTCTGGCCACGCCGGTGGACGGCACGCTGGTGGACTTGTCGCTCGTCTCCCAGGTGCGGGAGATTCGCAAGCCGAAGAGGTGGATCGTAGGGCTGGGGTTCCTGCCCCCGAAGCTGCGCGCCCCGATCATGAACAAGATCATGGCGGCCTTCCAGATGGACGACGTTCGTCAAGATTTGGTCATCTGGAGCCGCAAGCGGTACCGGTCCCGTCCCCGCCTCTGCACTTCCGACGGCGAGATCATGCGCTATAGACGCTACTGCGCCCAGTTCTACCCCGAGCAGCAGCAGTCCGCGAGGCCGGTGACTGTTAGTCTTCGTGACGCTGCACGATGAGAAGTCGAGGTCGCTTCCATTTCGGGCTTGCCCGCCCATTCGGAGTGGCCGGCTTTCGGAAGGGTTCGATGTTTAGAGGCGATGTGGTTTCCCTTGGTGGACGATGAGTAAGGCACTCGATCGACTGCGCCGGTTGGTGACGGGTTACCCATGGGTCACCATCGCTGTCCTCCTGGTCATCACCTTTGCCTTGGCCGCCGGCACGGCACAGCGCGCCGAGCCGCCGGAGACTGCCGAGACACTTCCCCAAGGCAGCCGTGTCGCCCAGGCCCTGGCCGAGATAGAGGAACTCTTCGGTGACTCGGGAGGTGCTCATGTCGCGACGCTTCTCTTCCGCGGAGACGGGCTTACGCCGGAGGGTCTCGCGCAGATCGACAGTCTCGTCAACGAGATCGTCAACGATCCGAGTGTGGGAGAGATGCTGGCGCAGCCCGATCCTGTCTTCGCACCTTCGTTCCTGGTAAAGGCCGTGCTACAGGTGCAGAGCTTCGAGTCGGTCACGCAGGAGCAGATCGATTCCGTGCGCAACGTTCCGGGCATCGGGGAGGCACTCGCCGCCACGACCGGAATGGACGCGGATGGGACGCCGGTCGCCATCGCCACCATCAACCTGCAGGACACGAAAGATGAGCGAATCTATGACGCGTCCCGGAGGATCGACGAGTTGGCAGATACGGACGAGGGCCCGCTGCGGGTGAGCAGCATCTCGCCCGTGGTGGTGGAGGACGAGTACAAGAGGGCCACCGAGGAGGGTATGGCACCCCTGGTGGGTGCGGCGTTCCTGTTGATCGCGGCGCTAATCCTGCTCTTCATGCGCACGGTCTCGGATCTCCTCCTCACGCTCGGTGGACTCCTGTTGTCGATCATCTGGATCACGGGGGCGGAGGGATGGCTCGGGCCGAACGCACTGGGCCTCGTCGGCCCTCCAAATTCGCTCACCACGATGGTGCCGATCATCCTGATCGGCCTCACTGTGGACTACGCGATCCAGATCGTCTCGCACTACCGCGAACAGCGCTTGGCGGGCGAGGAGGTGGTGGGGGCCGTCCGCAAGGGACTGCGTCACGTGACGCTGCCCCTCACCCTTGCCGCGGTCACAACGATCGTCAGCCTGCTGGTGAGCCTGTTCTCGCCGATCGGGATCGTCAACGACTTCGGCGTCATCGCGGGGCTGGGCGTCGGGATGAGCCTGCTGGTGATGCTAACGCTCATTCCAGCCGGCCGGACGATCATCGACCGGAGGCGGGCGGCTCGGAACAAGCTGAAGGATCCCCGCCCGATCGCCACCGCCTTGCCCGGCATCAGGCCCTTGGCGGAGTCGCTGGGGAGGGGGGTAACGCGGCGGCCCACCCCCTACATCGTCGGGGTGATCGCGGTGACGATCGCGCTCGGATTCGCGGCGAGGGATCTCGAGTCGGAGTTCAGCATCCGCGACATTCTTCCGAGAGGCGGCGGACTGCTGGAGGACATGGACACGCTGGATGCGGCCATCGGCGGCTCGACGGAGATGGTCAGCCTGCTGGTGAAGGCCGAAGCCACCGACACCCGCACGCTCATCGACCTCCACGACCTCACCACCGCCTTCGCAGATGAGACACGCCGCCCGGGCGCCGCGGCCGGGCCGATCCAAGCATCGTATGACAAGGTGGTACACGACTGGGTCAACGACAGCGGGGCGCCCGGCGACAACTACGACTCGGAACTTGCCGCCCTACTCCAGGAAGCCTCGACCGGGATCGAACTCGATGCCGGGTTGATGCAGGAGTTCCTCGACCGCCTCGAGGTGCAAGATCCCTTCCTGGGGCGTCTCCTGGTCAACAATCCGGGCGGCATCGATGCCATGCTGCTCCAATTCCCGGCCTTCGCAGGTGATACATCGCAGGCGAGGACTACCCAGCGGGACATCGAGGAACTCTGGTTCGGCGACGACGACGCCCTCACCGCGACCTCGTCCAGCATCATCTCCTTCACCGTCACCGACGCCATCACGGAGCAGCAGACGGAGGCCATCAGCACCACCATCGCGGTGGCCCTGACCGTCCTCGCCCTCTTCTTCTGGGTGACGGTGCGCCAGCCCGCGCTGGGATTCGTGGCCGTGTTCCCGATAGTGCTCGTGCTCATCTCGGTGCTGGGCACCATGGCGCTGCTGGACATCCCCTACACGCTGATCACGTCCATCATCACCGCGCTCTCGATCGGGATCGGAGTCGACTACACCATCCACATGATCCATCGCTACCGCGAGGAATACGCATACGAGCGAAACCCGGAGAAAGCGGCGATCCGGACCCTCTCCACCACGGGATCGGCACTGCTGGGATCTGCTCTGACGACGGCGCTGGGGCTCGGGGTGCTGGTGTTCTCACCACTGGCCGCATCCCAGCAGTTCGCCATCACCGCGGCGATCACCATCGCGTACTCGCTGATAGTCTCCATCGTGCTGGTGCCGCCGGCCATGACGGTCTGGGGCTCCTACCAGAACATGCGGCTGCGCTCGAGGATGCGCCGCTGGGCCGCCGAGCTCGACGAGACGATCGAAGCCGTGCATCGACGTCACGGTGCCGCCGAGGAACCGGCGTAGGAGGGTGCTGAAAAACTATCTAACGGGGTTCGCTACTCGGTAGACCACCTGGTCTCAGAGTTTTGTCTACCCGGGAACCCCTTTGCACGGGCTTTTTCAGCACCCTCCTAGACGCCGATGAGGGCGCCGACAAGGAGCCTCTTGGGGTGGAGACCGGAAACGACCCGATCCAACGCCAACCACCGACTACCAACTAGCTAGGAACTAATCGTCTACGAGCAAACGGCGGGTCAGGCGGGTAGCTCGCGCCTCTGCTCGACGATCCGGAACTTCAGCTTTTTGCTTGGCTTCATCGACGGCAAGGGGTTGAACTTGAGCTTGAAGTCGGCGGGAGCTATTTCGAGGGTGAAGTAGTGGGCGACCATGAGCACGTTGACGGTCAACTGCAGTTCCATCCAGCGGGATCCGAGACATCTGTGGGTGCCCAGCCCGTACGGTGCGTACCCGGGGCTGTTGTGCTCGAGGCGGGGCGACAGGTAGCGATCGATGTCGAATTGGAAGGGGTTCGGGAAGACGTCGTCCATGTAGTGCGAGGCTGTCTGGGCGATCAGGATCCGTGACCCCACCGGCAACTCGTAGCCCTCGACCAGGCATGCGTTCATGACGTTGCGTATGGACATCGGGACGATCGGGTAGATGCGCAAGGACTCCATCATTAGACGGTGAGTGACGTCGATAGTGGACGGGTTGAAGTCCCGGCCTTGCGGATCGCCGCCCGCGAACAGGGCATCGGCTTCCTCCTGGACTCGCGCTTGGAGGCCGGCCTGGGACACCATGGCGTACAGGGCAAAGTTGACCGCATCACCGAGATACACGCTGGCGATCAAGGCCGCCGCGAACGCGAACCGGAGATTCGACTCCGGGACGAACTGCGGGTCGCTGGCATGCAGGCTCAGGAAGTCATCTGCAAGGTCCCGCGGACTGTCAGAGCGCTGAGCCGGCGTATGTCCGCTCTGGACCCGTTCCAGCAACGTTTCGACAGCTTTGGCGCGGCGTCTCATTCCCGGGGTCTTCAGCATGAATTGGGGCAGGACCCTCACGATATGGGTGTTGAGCGCTCGTTCCTTGTATGTCATCAGATCGTCGATGATGTCCTGGGAGTCGACGCTGACGAAGAGCGGTGAGATCTGCGCGTTGACCATCCGCCTGCACATCGGGGTAGCAAAGTAGGCGTCTCCCACCTTCCACTCCGTCATGTGGTCGCGCATATGCACGTAGAGTTGGTCCAGTTGAGAGGCCAGCCGTCGGCGGGAGTACGCCGGAGCCATGGACTTGCGGAGCCGGAAGTGATCGGCGCCATCCAGCGAAGGCAGCACTCCATTGGCGCCGTAGACCTTCTCGAAGTCGCTGAAGTAGTCCTTTGCTCTCAGGTACATGCGCCCCCGCCGGTTGACCCATTCATTCGTTGCCGGTCCGGCAAGGAAGATCATCGGCTCGGTGAACGGAGGGCGGAGTTGGAAGACCGGGCCGTACTGTCGGGCAAGATCCGCAAAGAGCGCAGGAATGTTGCCGGAGCGGATGTGTGGATTGAGCAGCAACTTGCGCAGCGGGACAACCGGTATCTTCTTGGCCAGGGCGGAACGTCGCAGCAACGGTCCGGCAAGGTTGTGGGAGACCGCGGCGGCGATGGACCGGCCGATGAGATCCATGTTGCAGATGAAGTCGATGCGCTCCTCCGTTTGTTCATCGAGCTGGAACATGAAACGGAAGACGTCGCACGTGTTGATGAGACAGATGATGACGACGTCTCGCGGGTCGGGGATCTCGTTGTGGAAGATCGCCTGGCTGATGCGTGTCTTGACGAACTGCGTTCCGCTGCCGTCCTGGGAGGCGTTGAACAGTCCTGCCGGCCCCATCGCGTGGGCCAGCGTCCAGAACCCGCCGTCGTGGTGTTGCAGGATTCCCAGGTCGACCAGATGATCCAGGGTCAGATCGATGATCGATTCGGCACGGGGAGCGAGCCGCTCGATCCAGTACTGGGCGTTCCGCTGCGCCGGCTCGCCCGCGATCACCTCCAAGATGGGGTCGAGGGCAGCATCGCCGGTTTCTGTCCGGTCCAGGAGGAAGAGGGACTCCATATCGGTGTCGATGCGGGACCTGAACGAGAGCTCCGCGAGGACGGCTCCTACGACGGCGCAGTTGAGGTCCCAGCCCGGTACCTGGTGGAAGAAACCGTTCTCCTCGTTGAGGAGCATCAGGACGAGTTCTTCCGGAAGGCTCAGCGTCTGGGTCTTCACGTGATCGGTGGTATGAACCATCGCTCCCCGCCTCTCCAAACTGCCTCAATACCCCAAAAACGACTGTATCTACCGCAATTCATAGCAGCATACCTACCGGTCTGGCGGGACGGCAAGCATCCGGCGGGGACACTGCTGTGATCCACCGAAGCGCCCCGGACGGACCGGAACCCTCCATGAGCGTTTCGGATCGTCTTCGAGGTGTCCTAGGACCAGACGGTGACGATCACGGCCATCGCCACATGGCCGATGATGCCGATCCCGCCGTTGACCAGCACGAGGTTCTTGGAACGCTGCTCGAAGGTCACGTTGACCCAGGCCTGGGCGGCCACGAACGCGACACCGGTGGCGAGGCCGAGCGCGAGCCCGTCGACGAATGAGGATGCCCCGACTCCCCGGGCGACCATGGCCAGAACGATCGCCATGACGAAGTAAGCTACCAGGACACCCACGAACGTCATCGGGTTGGGAGCGGCGTCCGGCGGTTCCACGCCGGCCGCTTCCATCCATTTGCGGCCCATAACCCGCGGCTGGTACCAGACGGCCGCCAGCCCGAAGAAGACGATGGCGGCGACGATGATCGCCAACCAGTTCAATCCGGTGAGCGTTATCACAACCCTCCTATCGTTTGCAGGACCTAACTCTAGACGAGTAGCTCCAGGAGATCTGACGGAAGCGGGTAGCCTTTACTATAGATAGACAACGATGTACAACACATCTATAACTGATACACATCTGTTCCCGGACCCGGGCCACGTCGCTGCTACCCCGCAAGAGTTCCGCTCGGCGGCGTGCATGCCTTCTAAGCACCATCGCGAAGTAGCATCTTGGGCGTACCGTTGGAGAGATCGGCATGGAGAGAAGCGAGGTCGAGAGGATCCTGGGGGCCGTCGAGGCGCAGTTGGGTGCGGAACCCGAGGCAGGGTTGGAGGGGTCGGGCTTCTGGAAGGCGGTGGCCGCCGTCAAGCGGGACCCGGGTCTGGTAGAGGAATACGCGGGAAGGATCGCCGCTGCCGACCGCACCGCCTTCGAACGCTGGGCGCTCCTCACCGTTCCGATCGCGGTCGGCACGGCGGCGACCCTGGTCGGGACCGCGCTGGGGCTGGTGCTGGTCGGCCTGGCCTACAGCACGCCCGATCCCTGGAACGGTATTCTTCTTCTGGCCGGCAGTGGCGTCCTGCTCGTGGCCACGCACGGGCTGGCGCATCTGGTGGCCGGGCGATTGGTAGGGATCCGCTTCACGCACTGGTTCATCGGTACCGTTGCGCGACCGCAGCCCGGAGTTAAGACCGACTACGCCGCCTACCTGGCTGCAACCGCCCGGGGGCGGGCATGGATGCACGCTTCCGGAGCCCTGGTCTCGAAGGTCGTGCCCTTCGCGCTCATCCCGGCCGGCGTCATCGCCGGCGTCCCGGAGTGGGCGACGATCCTCCTGGGTGCGGTGGGTGTCGTGTCGGTCATCACGGACATCCTCTGGTCTACGAAGTTCTCCGACTGGAAGAAGTTCCGCCGGGAGATTGCGATCGCTCGGCGGTAGGGCCTGGGGATCGGACCCTTCTCAGCCGGATATCTCACCCTCGTTGCCCTGCTGGATCCGGGACGCCTCGGCGGCCAACCACTCGACCTTCCCCGCCCAGTCGCCGTCCGCCGGGGCGGCCGGACGGAACTCGAGGGGCCTTGCCCGGTACATCTCGATGAGCGGCTCCCACAGGTCGCGGTTGGCCACCGGCTTGTTCTGCGAGTTCGTCCAACCGCGGCTGAGCCATCCCTCCCACCAGCCGCTCCGGAAGCAGTTCACGACGTAGCCCGAACTGCTCACCACTTCCAAGGCGCCCTCGAGTTCCCGCACTGCATCGAGCACTGCGGTCAGCTCCATGCGCCGCCCGGTGGTGCGCACGGCGGCGCCGCTCCGGTAGCGCTTGCCCGGCGCAGCCCAGGCCCAACCACCGTTTCCCGCCTGGACAGAGGCGGTCCCCTCGGCGAAAACGAGCGTATGACCCGGTGGTAGGGGCTTGCCCGGCCGGTCGGAAGGGAGCCGCTGCGAGCCGGCGCGGTCGGGAGCGGGCAGGCTGGCGGGAGGTGGTGGACCCTCGCCCTCGGCGCCTTCCTGGGCTGTCGCGGCCTGCACGGCCAAGCGGTCGGCCATGTCATTCCATTCGTTGCCCCCATGGCCCTTCACCCACCGGAAGGTGATCGGTTTCGACCGGTAGATGCCGACCAGCGGTTCCCAAAGGTCTCGGTTCGCAACCGGTTGCTTCTTGGAGTTCGTCCAACCGCGGCTGAGCCATCCCTTCCACCAGCCCTGCCGGAAGCAGTTCACGACGTACGTGGAGTCGCTCACGACCTCGAGTGGGCCGTCGATGGTTCGCACCGCATCGAGCGCTGCCGCCAGCTCCATACGCTGGTTGGTGGTGTGGGGTTCCGAGCCGCTCCGGTAGCGGCCGCCGGGGATCACCCAGGCCCATCCCCCGGGGCCGGGGTTTCCGGAACAGGCACCGTCGCTGTACACGACCGTGCGTTCCGGTGGACCCGTCTCGGCGCGCCGGCGCGAGGGTCGCTCGGAACTGCTCTGATCGCGTCGGTTGCTGCGTCCTGCCACGCGGTGTCTCCTTCCAAGTCTCCGGCTGAGGCACCATGTTGGCAGCGACCCCGCGATGCCAGGTATATCCCTCCCGTCCGGAGGGGGGAACGCGAAAGAAACCGGGGCCGACTTCCGGTCTGGCCCGGCGGCCGGGTAGCGTCTGGCTCGCCATGAACGAAAGGTGAGGACGGTATGGAACTCGATGGAGCTGTGGCGGTTGTGACCGGTGGGGCATCAGGGCTGGGGGCGGCCACCGCCAGGGTCCTGGCAGGGGCCGGCATGAAGCCGGCGATCCTCGATATCAACGGCGAACTCGGTGAAGCTGTCGCGGAGGAGTTGGGCGGCATCTTCGCCCATTGTGATGTGACCAGCGGGGACGACATGGTTGCCGGGATCGACGCAGCCGCCTCCTTGGGAGAAATACGCGTGGTGGTCAACTGCGCCGGGATCGGGCCGCCCTGCCGGACCCTCGCCCGGGACGGAACCCCCCACTCCCTGTCCCTATTCCGCAAGGTGATCGAGATCAACCTGGTGGGGACCTTCAACACGATCCGGGTCGCAGCCTCCGCGATGATGGGGAACCAGCCCGACGGCAACAACGACCGGGGCGCCATCATCCTCACGTCCTCGGTGGCCGCCTACGACGGCCAGATCGGCCAGGCCGCCTACTCGGCTTCCAAGGGCGGCATCGTCGGGATGACGCTGCCGATTGCCAGGGACCTCTCGGTGCTCGGGATCCGGGTCAGCACCATCGCCCCCGGGATAATCGACACACCCCTCCTCGCCGGCCTGCCCGAGCCTGCCAAGGCGTCGCTGGGTCAGCAGGTGCTCCACCCCAAGCGCCTGGGCCGTCCCGACGAGTACGCGGAGTTGGTGATGTTCCTGGTCACCCATCGTTACATGAACGGCGAGACGATCCGCATGGACGGTGGCATCAGGATGGGCCCGAAGTAGATTCCGGCGCCGGCTGGGCCGCGAATACTCTGGTGATGTCCACCGCCGGCCAACCTGGTGGCTGATGTGCCCGGATTGAATGGACTAATCCTGGACTAGTGATATTCTAGGTGGATCAGTGGTCTCGAATCGATGAGCCTGGGACAACTGAGCGTCTTCTGTTCGGCAGCCAGTGGAGGGACCAGGATGGACCGCGTGTTCGTCTACTGGGACAATTCCAACATTTTCGTCAGTACCCGGGATGTGGCGGAGGAAAGGGAAGGCCCGGCCGCTCGCTACCGGGTCAGGATCCACTTCCGGAACCTGCTCGCCTTGGCACACGCCGGGCGCCATATCCGGCATGCGGTGGCGGTCGGCTTCATTCCTCCCGAGTTGCGGCACGTCTGGAACCGGCTCGAGAACGAAGGGGTCACCGTTCGTCTGTTGGAACGTGGCACGATGCTTGGACGGGAACAGGGTGTCGACCAGACTCTGTCGAATGCGATGCTGCGCGACGGTTACGACTACAACGGGGATCCCGGCATAGCGGTCCTGCTCACCGGCGACGGCGCGGGTTTCCATGACGGTGCCGGCTTCCACGCCGACTTGGAGCGTATGCACAGTCGTGGATGGAGGATCGAGGTCATCTCCTGGCGTCATAGTTGCAACACCCGGATGAGGGAGTGGGCGGAGCGAAACGGCAGGTTCATCGCGCTGGACGACTTCTACGAGAGCGTGACCTTCCTGGAGCCCCCCGCTCCTGGCCAGCCGATCGGCGGGCCTCGTTATCCGGTTCCCGTCGATCTGACCAAGCGCGCATAACCGGGCGAGGGATGCGGGCGGCCCGGCGGACGGTCGTGGTTACGACGATCTCGCTGTCCGTTCCGACGTGCCGCGCTCCCATGCTTCGTGAAGGCGTCCGTAGGTCCCTCCTTCGGTGATCAGTCGCCGGTGGGGTCCGTCCTGGACTATGCGGCCCGCGTCGAACACGAGGACCCGGTCCGCCACCTCGGCGGTGGACAGCCGGTGGGCGATGGTGATCACAGTTCGCCCTGCGGTGAGTTCGCCCAACGCCCTCGAAATGCGTACCTCGGTGGCGGGGTCCACCGCCGAGGTCGCCTCGTCCAGAACCAGGAGATCGGGATCGGCGATCGCCGCCCGTACCAGCGTGACCAGTTGACGCTCGCCGACCGAGAGGGCCGAACCGCGCTCTCCCACCTGCGTATCGAGACCCTGGCTGAGCTCACCCAGCCAGCCCCCCAGCCCGAGCCGCACGAAGGCTTCCTCGACTTCGGCCTTCGTGGCCCGGGTGCTGCCCATCCGCACGTTGTCGAATATGGTCCCGCGGAACAGCATCCCGTCCTGAGGCACCATCACAACCCGGTCCCGCAGGGATCCGAACCGGACGCGTGAGGCATCGACGTCTCCGAGCATGACCCGCCCCTCGGTGGGATCCATGAGCCGGGTGGCCAGCTTGGCGAAGGTGGTCTTGCCCGAGCCCGTCTCGCCGACCACCGCCACATGGGTGCGTGATTCCAGAGCCACGGTCACGCGTCCGATGGCCATCACGCCGGTGGCCTCGCGAGCCCTTTCGCCGGACAGCGGGTAGCGGAACGACACGTTGTCGAACCGGATCCCGAACGACCCGGCGGGGAGCTCCACGCCGTCCTCTCCCGGATCGGCCACGTCCGGGGGTATGTCCAGCACGTCGAGAACCCGTCGCCATCCCGCCACCGCGGTCTGGGCCTCGTTCACGGCCTCCCCGAACATCTGGACCGGCATGACGAAGAGTTGCACGAGGAACAGGAATGCGATCACCGTGCCGATCGAAGTCTCGCCTCCCACGACCAGGATGGCGCCCACCGCCAGCGCGGCTGCGGTTACCGCTGCGGTCAGGACCTCGCTGACCCCGGAGAATCCGGATGAGATTCCCCCTGCCCGGGAAGCGGATGACCGGTGGTCCTCGATGGCCTGGCTGAGGCTATCCCGGACCCGGTTCTCCATGCCGTATGCGCGGATCACCGGGGCCCCCACCACCACCTCGGCTAAGGCACCCAGCATCTTCCCCACCTTTTCCCTGACCATCAGGTAGGCGTCGGCCAGCCGCGTCTGGAACCACCGGATGGCGTAGAGCAGGATCGGGAGGACGGCCATGACGGTGAGGAACAACTGCCACGAGTAGACGGCCATGACCACCATCGCCAGGAGTGCCTGGCCGACGTTCACGATCAGCATGAGTCCGGCCCACTGCATGAAGCGGCTGATCTGGTCGACGTCGGAAGTGACCCGGGCGACGAGCACCCCGCGCTGCTCGGAGGCCTGATGCAGCATCGAGAGGTCGTGGATGTGCCGGAAGGCTCTGATGCGCAGCCCAGACAGCGCCTCCTCCGACACGCGGGCCAGACGCAGGTGCATGAACCCGGTCGCGAGGGCGGTGAGCAGCACGGCCAGTAACGCCAGACCGATCATACGTGCCACGAAGCCCATGGCAACACCGGTTTCGGTCAGGCCGCCGTCCAGGACCTGCTGGATCGCCACCGGGATGATCACCCGGCCGGCCGTTGCGAGGAGCGCGAGTACCAGGGTCAGGATCATGCCGAGGCGCAGTTCCGGGGACAGCATGAGGCCGCGCCTGACGGTCTCCCACGCCTTCACGCCGGAACGGTCGGGACCCGCCGTCCGGTCCCTTGCCGCGATCATCGGTCGCCCCCTTCGTACGCGTCGATGAGGGCCGCGTACGCGGGCAACCCCTGGTAGAGGTCGGCGTGGGCTCCCCGACCGGCGATACGGCCGTCCTCGACGAAGATGACCTCGTCGGCCAGCATGATCGTCGCGCGCCGGTAAGCCACCATGATCAGCGTGGTGTCGAGCCCTTGTAGCCCGTCGAATATGGCCCGCTCCACGGCCGGATCGACTGCAGAGGTGGCGTCGTCCAGAACGAGGAGCCGCGGACGGCGGATCAGCGCCCGCGCCAAGGCCACGCGCTGGCGCTGACCCCCGGAAAGGTTGGCGCCTCGCTCGCCGATCAGGGTCGAGTAGCCGTCGGACAACTCGGTAATGAAGTCGTGCGCCTGAGCCAGCCGGGTAGCGGCAAACACCTCGTCATCGGGGTAGTCACGCCCGAGCGTGATGTTCTCGCGGACAGTCGTGTTGAAGAGGAAGGGCTCCTGGAAGGCCAGTGCGACGGCGGTCCTCATCACGGGTCGTGACAGATCGGCGAGAGGGGTCCCGTCGAGCCGTATCGTTCCCGAGTCTGGATCGAACAGGCGGACCAGCAACTGGGCCACGGTCGACTTTCCGGAGCCCGTGGGACCCACGAGGGCCAACGTGTGGCCCGGCGGGGCCGCAAAGGAGATCGCCTCGACTCCCCGCCGGTCACCGTTTGCGAGGTCACCGCCTCCGGATGGTGGAGGTCCGGTGGCGAGGTCGTCGGTGCCCAGATCGGAGAGCGATGCCTCCGGATGGAGGTAGGAGGCGCTCCGGGCCTCTCCTTCGACGCTACCGCGTCCCGGTACGGACCCGGACCCGTAGGTGACCGTCCGGGTCTCGGACAGGACCGCCTCTATGCGGTCGAGTCCGACCACGGCGGTGGGAAGCTGTCCCAGCAGCCAGGCGAACACCCTCATCGGCAGGGCGATCAGCCGGAACAGGTATGCGAAGGTCACCAGGGTCCCGGCTGTCATCAGGCCCTCGTCGACCCGCCAGGCGCCGACCCCCACCACAGCCAGCACCCCGATTGTGGGCAGGGCTTCCATGATCGGGTCGAAGACGGCTCGTAGCCTCCCCAGACCCACCATGCTGTAGCGGAGGTTGTCCGACAGGGCGCCGAACCTGGTGGCCTCGGTTTCCTCCCGTCCCAGGGTCTTCACGACCAGCGCTGCGTCGAAGGATTCGTGGGCGACCTCAGCCACCTCCGCCCTGATCCGCTGCGCGGCGGCAGCGGCGATCCGCATCTTTCGCTGGTAGAAGAGGTTGTTGATCATGATGGCCGGCATGATCGAGAACCCGACCAGCGCCAGGAACGGGTCGGTGACCACCAGCAGCACCGACATCACGGCCAGCATCACCATCACGCCGAAGGCCATCGGCAGGGGAGCAGCGATCTGGGCTGCGGCCTCCACATCGGCGTTGACGTTCGAGAGCAGTTGGCCGGTGGGGTGGCGCCGGTGCCACTCGATCGGCAGCTCCAGGTAGCGGTCGGTGACATCGATCCGGTCCCTCTGTTCCAACCGGTACTGCGCCCGGTAGGCGCCGTACCGCCGCAGGCTGATACCCAGGCCCCTGGCGACGCCCACGCCTACCACGGCCAGGATCACCGCTAGGAGGGAAGCGGTGGTGACGTCCCCATCCCGGGCGGCCGGAAGCAGGATCGAGTCGGTAGCCCATCCGATCACGTAGGAGGAGACGATCGTGGCGACCGCATAGACGGTGGTGGCGGCGAAACCCACCGCAAACTCCTTGGGCGCCCGGCGGAGTTGGCGGAGGATCAACTCGGCGCCGCGTCCCAGCACCTTGTGCTCGGGGCGGCGCGCCTCGTCCAGTATCGCGTTGCTCGTCATCAGACAGCAAGGGTACGGTGTTCCCGGTGATGGGCGAACTCGGGTCTACCCGCTCTCCGGGGTCACACAGCGCATGGTCCTCGGGGCACGGGCCGGAGGACCCGAGTTCTCCTGGATGTGTATCGGCTATGCCCGCTGGCGGTTGATCCGCGAGACCAGTTGTATATTCATAACTATAACTAACATTTGTTAACAATCAGAGCGGTGCGGTGAACTCACCCCTGCCGTGGGCCATCGCTACGGCCGCATGCATCGCCATGCCGTGGACCATCGCCTCCTCGTCGAACACCACCCGGTTGGAGTGGTTCCCGGGTACCTTGCCGGGAGTCTGGCCGGGGAGGCATGCTCCAAGGTAAGACATCGTTCCTGGTATCTCCTTGAGAACGTAGGCCCAGTCCTCGCCGCCCATCGAGGGGTTCTCCAGCGGTCTCACCGAGCCCTCCCCGAGGGTTCGCCCGGCGACGGTGTCGATGAAGGCCGTGTACGCGGGGTCGTTGACCACAACCGGGTAGCCGAGTTCGATCCGCACGTCGGCTTCCATGCCGTGCGCCTTGGCGACATTGCGGGCCACCCGGCGGAGGATGGTATGCAGTTCTGCTCGGGTGTCGTCCGACAGGGCCCTTACGGTTCCTAACATGCGGGCAGTCTCCGGGATCACGTTGTGGGTCGTCCCGGCGTCGATCATGGCGAATGTGATCACTCCCGGCTGGAAGACGTTGATCCGGCGCGTGAGTGCGGTCTCCACTGCCAGCACGATCTCCGACGCGACCGGGATGGGGTCATAGGACAGGTAGGGGGCCGAGGCGTGTCCGCCCTTCCCCCGCACGGTTATGTGAACCTCGTCGGACGAAGCCATCTGGGGTCCCGGGCGGTGCTGAAGGGTACCGGACGTGAACCAGGTGGTCACATGCATGGCGAAGGCGCCGGTGGGTCTGGGGTCCACGGTGTCGAGCAAGCCCTCCTCGAGCATCAGGCGGGCACCGAAGAAGCCCTCCTCGCCAGGCTGGAACATGAAGACGACCGCGCCCGCAAACTCCTCCCTGACCGATGAGAGGATCCGGGCGGCCCCGACGAGCATCGCCGTGTGAAGATCGTGTCCGCACGCATGCATCAATCCCGGATGCTCGCTGGCGAACGGGAGGCCCGTGTCCTCCTGCACCGGCAGGGCGTCCATGTCTCCTCGAAGGACGATGGTGGGGCCGGGTCGCTTCCCGCGCAGGACGGCTGCGATACCGCTGGTGGTCTCGTGAAGGTTGACCTCCAGAGGCAATCCATCGAGAGCGTCGAGCACGATCCGGCGGGTCAGCGGAAGGTGGTTGCCCCTCTCGGGATGGCGATGGAGCAGGCGGCGTGTCTCCACGATCCCGGGCAGGAGCGCCCGCGACGCAGCGAGAAGGTCGTTCATTAGCCGGAGGATGGTAGTTGGTGGATGGTGGCTCGTGTAAGGCGTCAGGTGTCAGCTGTGAGGTGTCAGGCGGCGACCTGGTGGGACGGCAAGGTGGTTGGCGGCCTCCCCCTGTGTTGTCTGCCTACCCGTCATATGCGTTACCCGGTACCCGGCACCTAATCCTGCTTGATCCACTCCACTACCAGGCGGCGTAGGGTGCCGAGCGGCACTGAGCCGCTACCGAGCACCGTCCTGTGGAATGCCTTGATGTCGAAGGATCCGCCCAGGCGGGTCTCCGCTTCGGCGCGCAGGGACTCGATCTCGAGCCGACCCAGCATGTAGGAGAGGGCCTGGCCGGGAATGGCGATGTAGCGGTCGACTTCCTCCTCGATCTCGTGCAGGGACATGGACGAGTGGTCAGCGAGGAACTCGACGGCTCTGCCACGCGACCAGCCCAAGGCGTGGATGCCGGTGTCGACGACCAGACGCCCGGCCCGCAACGAGTCGGCGGTCAGCATCCCGACCCTCTGCCAGTCGTCGGCGTACAGACCCATCTCGTCGGAGAGGCGCTCGCTGTACAGGCCCCACCCTTCGCCGAAGGCGGGCAGGTAGCAGTTCCGGTGGAGGTCGTGGATGGTGTCGTTCTCGATGGCCAGGGCTATCTGCAGATGGTGCCCGGGGATGCCCTCGTGGTAGGCGACGGCGGGAATCTGGTACGTGCCCCAGGCCGCCGGGTCGCTGACGTTGAAGAAGAACCGCCCCGGTCGGACGCCGTCGGGGGTGGGCGGGTAGTAGTAGGCCATGGCTCCTACATCGATCGGGTCGGCCCGGCAGGGCGCCCGGGGTGTGGGGTCGAACCATCCGCCCATCGCGGCGCCGGCCTTCTCCAGGCATCGGAGGGCGTCGGCCACCAGATCTTCGGACCGGGAGTACTGCAAAGCCGGATCGTCGCGCAGCCTGCTGTAGATCTCCGGGAGTTCCCGGGTTCCCAGCAATGGTCCGGCGATGCGTCTGTACTCGTCCTCCAGCAGTTCGACCCTGGCGAGGCCCAGTTCATGGATCCTCTCGGGGTCCAGGTCGAGCGTCGTGTGGCCCCTCACCATCGCGCCATACACGGCGTCGCCACCTGAGAGGTGGCAGAGCCCGGCGTGTCGGGAGCTACGACCGGCCGGAAGGGAGACCTCGCGCAATGCCCGGGCGAAGGCGGCCAACGCGGGACGCACATGGTTGTCGACCGCGTCCACTAGGTCGCCACGCCACCGGCTCGCGTCGGCGGCCGACAGTTCGATGGGGGCGGCCTGGGTGGCGATCGGGTGGCTCTCGGGGGCCAGGGCGAGGATCTGGTCCAGTTTCCCGACGGTCTGGGTCACATGCCGGGCGAGCGGCACTCGTCCGAGGGACGCACCCTCTTCGAGCCGGCCCACCAACTGGTCGATCATCTCCGGGAAGCGACGGAGTTTCTCGAGGTACCGGCGTCCGTGATCGCCGGTGACCAGAGGCTGGAGGTGGAGGGCAGGCACCAGCATGGTCAAGAGCCCGGCTTGGAGGCTGGCAGCGCCGAGTTGAGGCCACCAGACCCCTACGCTCGCATCCATGAACGCGGCCGCGCCGACTGTCTCCGCGAGGGTCCGATCAGCTCCGGCCGCGGCGTTGGAGTTGCCGGCGCGGGAGGCGAACCTCAGGCAGGCCTCCCTGGCTGCGGACGATCCCTCTGCCGAGAGATCGTCCCAACTCTCGAGCCGGCTGAGTTCGCCGCGGCTGAGGTTAGAGAAGTGCCGGGTGTCGAGCCGGAACTCCCAGTACTCGTCGGCCAGTACGCGAGACGGGGTGGTCACTGACCGAACGAGCCCTGGTGCAGGATGCTGCCGAGAGGCTTGCGACCCCCGAAGCGGGCGGGGCGGGCCGTCGGCGCCGGGTATCCGAGCGCGATGGCGTAACGGCAGCGCCATCCGGACGGCAGTTCGAGAACATGCCCCGCATCCTCGTGCCGGTGCATGGTTATGGGGCAGGTGGCCATGCCGAGAGCGTCTGCTGCGAGCATGATGTTCTGGGCCATGCGGCCCGTGTCGAACTCGTACGTCTCCGGTTCTTCCACGAGGGCTAGGGCGACAGGTGCGGCCAGCAGCGGCTTCGTGAAGTCACCGCATGTCGCCAGCCGCTCGACCTGTGCCCGTTCTCGGACCACTACGACCGACCAGTTCTGGCGGTTCTTGGAACTCCCCGTCCAGCGGGCTGCTTCCAGTACCAGATCGAGGTCCGCCGGATCGACCGGGCGGTCCTCGTAGTGGCGGATGGCCCGCAGCCTCAGGATGCGTTGGTAGGTTGCGTTCATAGCCATCACCCTACTGGCTGGTGGCTGGTGGCTCGCTTCGCAACCAAGGCCGGTGACCGCACCTTGCCTGACCACGAACCCCTGACCACTGACCACTGCCCACCAGCATCTGGCTAGGCTTCGACTTCAGTGAGCGACGACGAACAAGGACCACGGTCCGGCTCCCCATCGAGGAGTTCCCTGCCTCCGGATACCCGCATACTCCTCTGGTTCGGGATCGCGGTGGCCCTGCTGCTGGTGGCGGCGGTCGTTCTCTCCTTCGTGAAGAGTCCCCAACTGGACCCCGACAGCCCGGAAGGCGTCGTCCAGCGTTACCTGCAGGCGGTGGTCGAGGGGCGGCGCAGCCTGGCCCGCTCTTACCTCTCGGACCGCCTACAGGATGACTGTGACTGGGAGTTCCCGCGTCACCTCTCCCGCGATGCGTACCGGATCGAGTGGGTCGACACGGTGGTGGACGGATCGGAGGTCCGCGTCGATGTGCTGGTAGCGGAGGACGATCTCGGGGTTTTCGGGTCCTACCACGAGTTCTACGCGGGGTTCACGCTGCAGGACTCAGCGGACGGATGGCGTATCACGGATCAGGAATGGCCCTGGTACGGGTGCTCCGAGCCGATGCTTGACCGGACGGAAGATCCGTAGAAATGGCTATCTTCATCGTCAGTGTGATTCTCCAGCTGCTCGTGGCCGGGGTTGCCGTCGCCGTGTTGATCACGTTCCTGTCCCGCCGGTCGGGTCGGGACACGGGACGCGCGCTCAGGCGTTTGTTCCGCTACGGGATCCTGCTCGTGCTCACGGTCCTCGTCGGTACCGGCGTCACCGGTCTGATCTCACTAGCCGATCCCGAGGTGACAGCCGGGCCCGGTTACTCGGCCTTCATGCTCGCCTGCGTGATTGTCGGCGGGCCCGGCCTGCTTCTCGTACTCCGGTGGGTGAGGCGAGCCCTGGAACGCTCGGGCGGGGCCGATCGCGGCTGGGAGATCTATCTGGTGGTGGCGGAGTTGGCCAGCCTCGTCACAGCGGCCACAGGCGCCTACATCTGGGGTGAGAGCCTCACCGAAGGCATGTTCCGTATCACGCCTGCCGCGGTGATGGTGGTGTGGGGGTTCATCTGGTTGCTGCACCATACCCTGGCCGGTCGGCGCGGACGCGGTGGCCACTTGCGCTACGGGGTGCTGCTCGGGTCGGCGGCCGGCCTGGTCACGGGTTCCGTCTTCGCCGTCCTGTTCGTCCAAGGGGTGCTGGGCAGGCTCTACGACATCGTCGCAGGGACAACCGTCATCGCCGACAGTGCGGAGCCCATCCCTAGCTCCCTGGTCGGTCTGGTGATCTGGGGAGCTGTCTGGCTGCGTTACTGGTGGTCGATCGGCAGGCGTGAGGAGACGACGGTCCTGTGGCGCGCCTACGTGCTGATAGTGGGGGTGGTCGGCGGACTCCTCGCCACGCTCACCGGGGTCTGGCAACTCGCCTACCGGATCCTCGACTGGATTGTCGGGGACTCCACGGATCCTGCCGCGCTGCACTTCGAGGAACTTCCCCTCGCCGTAGCCCTTACCGCCGTCGGTGGGGTCGTTTGGGGTTACCACCGGGTGGTCCTGCGATCCGCGGCTCCGGAGGAGCGCGGCGAGGTCGATCGCGTCCACCGGTACACGGTGACCGGAGTCGGCTTGATCGCCACCGTGGGCGGTCTGGGGGCTGTGATAGCCGCTTGCATCCAGGCGCTCCTACCGGCTGATCTCCTGTACCGATCCGATAGGTCCGGCCTTGTCGCGGCCGTCACCGTGCTGCTGGTGGGCGCCCCGCTGTGGTGGCGCTACTGGGCAGCGGTCCAGGAATGGCGGGTCGCGGACCCCGAGGCGGAGCTTCGCTCGCCCACGAGACGGATCTACCTGATTTGTGTCTTCGGCGTGGGTGGCATCCTGGCATTGGGCAGCCTGTTCTTTCTGGCCTACCGGATCTTGGAGTCGTTCCTCGCGGGGGAGGCAGGGACGGCCACGGTGTTCGCGATTCGCTGGCCGCTGGCGCTGGCACTGACCGTGGGCGTAGCAGCCGCTTACCACCGGGCGGTCCGCCGGGCCGACCTGGTCGACACACCTGAGGAGCCGCCTCGCACAGCGGTAGGCTCGGTGGTCCTGGTGGGGTCGGGCGGGCGCACGGTCGCCGAGGCGGTCGAGAAGCAGACCGGAGCCAAGGTCCGAGTCTGGGACCGGACGGACACCGGAGTCGGTTTTTCCACCGAGGCGGTGTTGGAGGTCATCGAATCGGCCGAGCACGAGCGCCTGCTGATCGTGGCCCGCCCGGACGGCCCGGAGGTCATTCCCTATACCGAGTGACGAGGATTCCCGGTGCCCGTTTAACCTCCTGGGCCATGTGCCGCAGCATAAGAACCCTCCACAACTTCGATCCTCCTGCCACGGACGAGGAGGTCCACGCCGCCGCCCTCCAGTACGTCCGCAAGATCATGGGCGGCCCACGGCCCTCGCGAGTCAACCGAGCCGCGTTCGAGCGCGCGGTGGAGCGCGTAGCGGGGGAGACGCGGACACTGGTGGACTCCCTGGTCACCAGGGCCCCATCCAAGAACCGCGAGGTGGAAGCCGCAAAGGCCCGGGCGAGGGCAGCCCGGCGCCGGGGTCCCCGCCCCTGACGATCCCGGCGTCCTGAGACCGGAACAGCGTCTCAGCTACCCGGGACCTCCGGAACTACCTGCGGGGAGAGCACCAGAACGCGAAAAACGCGGAACCCCTGTCATGCAGCGGGCCCGCCTCCGACCACCACCTCCGTGTCTCCACGCGCGTCCCTCCATCCCGCGAGGGTGGACTTGGACACATGATCCCGCCCCGGTCCGGTGGGCGCCCGTACGGACCGGTGGTGTTTCGGTCACCCAGAAGTCTGCAACAAGCCTGTGACATGTTCAACCCCCGTAGTGTTTCGATTTTCGGAATGAAGCCCGTTGGCAGGCTTACGCCGCCCCGGTGTATGGCTTACCCATACAGAGTGATATGGGTAATATGGCTCACATGAAGACAACCCTCGACATCCATGACGACCTGCTCATGCGCGCAAAGCGCCACGCCAGGGCAACAGGTCGGACGCTCCGGGCGGTGGTCGAAGACGGGCTGCGCATGGTGCTCTCGGCTCCCTCCGCTCACCCCTCCTTCGAGCTTCCCGACCTGCGCGTGGGCGACCCGGAGGCCGCCGACCCGCTGGAGCGGTACTCGTGGCCCGAACTCCGGGAGTTGATCTACGGCGACCCGGGGACCAGATGATCGCGGTCGACACCAACGTCCTCGTCTACGCACACCGCCTGGAGTCCCGGCTGGGCGAGGAGGCGCATGCGATCATGAGCGCACTGGCAGAGGGTGATCGACCCTGGTCGATCCCGTGGCCGTGCTGCTACGAGTTCCTCAGCGTCGTAACCAACCGGCGGATCTGGAAGGACGGCGCGAGTACCCCCGAGCAGGCGTGGCGGCAGTTCGAAGCATGGACCTCGTCACCCACCAACCGTCTGATCGGAGAGCCGCATGACTTCCTGCTGGTTCTTCGCCGGTTCGTCGACCGACCACGGATCGTCGGCGGGGTGGTTCACGATGCGCGGATCGCCGCGATCTGTGTCTCCCATGGAGTCGAGGCGTTGCTCACGCGGGATCGTGACTTTTCGATGTTCCCGGAACTGACGGTACGCGATCCGTTCTCGCGACGATGAGCCGCGCCCCGTCCGGCCGAGCTACCGGCGCCGGCGGGACCGCCGGGTATGGAAGGCGGACCCCATGACCCTGCTGTCGAAGTAGTCCGAGGGGACGTGCCCGGCGACCGCGAAGTGGTAGAGCGCCGTCTGGTAGATGCCGGTCAGGGCGGTCATCACGATGACGACGATGATTCCCCAGAGCACTCCCAAGGCGATCGCCACGCCACCCACCCCGGTGCCGGCTGAAACAACTCCGGCCACCACCAGCACGATGGCCGGGATGAACAGGAGAAATCCGACGATGCCCAACCCGATGTGGCCGGCGAGGTTCTCGCCCCAGGTGCTGCGTACCAGTCTCCCTGACTTCTTGAGCGCCCTGCCGGCGCTCGCACCCTCGACGACGATGATCGGTAGCACCAGGAAGGTGACCACCGTCCAGGCCATCCCGACGATGGCAATCACGATCTTGCCGACCAGCCCTACCCGTTCCTCGATGGCGCGCAGGATGACCGACACGACGGCCGACAGGAGCGCCCACGGAAGGATCTTCCCGGCCCGGCGGGCCGCACCCCTGATCGCGCTCCCGACCGTCGGGTCGCCACCCTCGAGGCGTTCGTTGGCCGCGCTTATCAGGGCCGCGTTGAAGAAGATCGTGATGTACGCCAGCACGAAGTACATGATCAGCATCAGGGCCAGTGTGGCGCCACCCAGGTCGGAGACGCCGGCGGCGATGATCGGGATCAGGAACGACGCGGCCACTATCAGCGATGCCGCTCCGGAGATGACCGGGAGGAGCATCAGTTCCTTGTCGGCCTTGAGTACCGCCCAGGAGGACCGGGCTAGGGCAAGAGAGTTACTTATGCGTGACATGGGCAAGAGGCTAGTTCGGGGAGTGGGCTAGTCCGCGGATCGATTGCGACCCGGCCGGGTCACTGACGGCCGAAGGCGGCGTGGCGCCGTGGCCGGGCAGGGTCGATGCCGATGCTGACCAGGTAGCGCCGGCGGGCCATCTCGAGCCTCTCCCACTCGTCGGCGTCGGCCTCGGTGATGATGGCGTGCGGTCCCCGGCGGAGTTCTTCCGGAGGGCCGGGTTCGAACATCCACCAGGCAGACGGCATCCCCCAGAGATCCCAGCGATCCAGGAACTCGTCGCGCACCGCTTCCCACTCCGCTTCGGCCCGTTCCAACGAGCCGAAGGTACCCAGGAATTCCTCTTCACTGCCGAAGGTGAAGACCTTGAAGTGGAAGAACGGTATCTGGGTGGTTTGTTTTCTCCGGCGCCTCATGTCCGATGATTATCGCGGGTGCGCGCAACCCGCGAGACGTAGATATCCTGTGCGAACGAAGCAGCGGAGGCGGCATGTGTTTCAACCACGATTCCGAACCTCCGGTCCCCGAGGGTGACCGGGAAGCGACAGGGCGTGACCTCACGCTGACCGCACGGGACGGGAACGAGTTCGCAGCGTTCGAAGCTACGGGCGCCACCCCGTCCGAGACCGCCGTCGTCGTACTCCCCGATGTACGCGGTCTCTATCGCTTCTACAAGGAGTTGGCGATGCGCTTCGCCCAGGCGGGGCACGACGCGGTCGCCATCGACTACTTCGGGAGAACCGCCGGTATCGCCGAGCGTCCCAACGACTGGGACTTCTGGCCCCACGTCCACGGCACCACCTTCGCCGGCATCCGCGACGACGTGACGGCGGCGGTGTCGCACCTGCGAACCGCACGTCCGGGCCGGTCGGTATTCACGGTGGGGTTCTGTTTCGGGGGATCGAGTTCGTGGCACCAGGCCGCCAACGGCCTAGGCCTCGCGGGCGCCATCGGTTTCTACGGCAAGCCCCGGCGACCGGAGGAGACCAGCGGCGCCATAGACCGGGTGGCGGGTATGGCCAGCCCGATCCTGGCGCTCATGGGAGGGGACGATCCCAGCATCCCCCTCGATTCGGTGGAGGAGTTCAGAGCCGCACTCGAGGAGGCCGGAACGCCGCACGAGGTGGTCGTGTATCCCGGTGCCCCGCACTCCTTCTTCGACCGCCACTACGAGGACTTCGCCGACGACTCCGCCGATGCCTGGAGACGGGTTCTCGAGTTCATCGAGACCAACAAGGCGAGGTAGCCCACCCGCTCGTGGGCCGGTCGGGCATAGGAGTGGAGGACTCCTAGAGTTGATCGAGACCAACAAGACGGGGTAGCCCACCGCCACGGGGTGGTCGGTGGGTCGGGAAGGGCAGGTTGACAGTGTCAAGAGTCATCGAGACCGCCGGTCTTACCAAGTACTACGGGGACACGGCCGGCATCGTCGACTTGGACCTGGCGGTCGAAGAAGGCGAGGTGTTCGGGTTCATCGGTCCGAACGGAGCGGGCAAGACCACGACCATCCGCCTCCTGCTCGACTTCATCCGGCCCACGCGGGGGTCCGGCGCCATCTTCGGGATGGACATAGGGGGTGACTCCCTCTCTATCCGTCGCCGGGTCGGCTACCTGCCCGGAGACCTTGCCTTGTACCCGTCGATGACCGGTCGGGAGTTCCTGTTCTACTTCAGTGGGTTGAGGGGCATCGACACCGCGTCCACCACGGCCGCGCTGGCCGAGCGGTTCGACCTTGACCTCGACCGGCGTATCAAGGAATACTCGAAGGGCAACCGCCAGAAGGTCGGAGTGGTCAACGCGTTCATGCACGAGCCCGAACTGCTGATCCTCGACGAACCCACGGGCGGGCTAGATCCCCTCATGCAGCAGGAGTTCGCCGAACTGCTACGCGAGGTTCGCAACGAGGGCCGTACGGTGTTCCTGTCATCCCACTACCTGCCCGAGGTTGAGCGGGTGGCCGACCGGGTCGGGATCGTCCGCCAGGGCCGCCTCATCGCGGTGGACACGCTCGACGGGTTCCGGTCGAAGGTCCAGTCCAACCTGTCGATCGAATTCGAGTCGCCGGTCGACCCGGCCGACTTCGCAGGGATAGCGGGCGTGACCGTCGTCGACACCGGGAACGGCGGCGCAATGCTGAGGCTGAGCGTCGGAGGCTCCCAACAGGCCGTTCTGGAGGCGGCAGCGGCCAGGGGTGTCAGGGCCATCACGTCCGCGGAAGCCGATCTCGACGACGTGTTCCTCTCGTACTACGGGCCGGACGGGGATCCGGCTTCCGGGGGTTGACAGCATGAATGTCGCCATCGTTGCCAAAGCGCTACGTGACCGGCGAAGGGCGATCATCGGCAACAGTGTCGGCTTGGTGGCGTTGATTGCCTGGCTGGGGGTGTTGTTTCCGATCCTGCGCGGGTCCGACGCCTTCATCGAAATGATCGAGCGTTTCCCGCCGGAACTGGCGGCGGTCTTCGGTATGGACCCTGCTACCTTCCTCACGGCTGCCGGATATCTCTCCACTCAACTCTATGCGCTGTTCGCGCCCCTTCTGATCCTTATCTTCGTGATCAACGCCGCCACCTCCGACGTCACCGCGGAGGAACGGGACGGCTTGATGGACATGCTGCTCTCGGTACCGCTCTCCAGGAGTCGGGTGTTCGCGGCGAAGGCCGGCGGGGTGGCGCTCTCGACGCTGGCTCTGGTGGCTGTGATGACAGGGGCTCTCCTGATCGTCAACCCGGTGTTCGACATGGCCCTGCCGGTGGTGGCGGTGCTGGCGTCCGGCGCCGGTCTCTGGCTGTTGGGGGTCCTGTTCGGATCGATTGCCCTCCTGGTCGGCACTGTGGCAGGCCGCACCACGGTGGCGGGTGGCGTGACCGGCCTGGTGGCCGTCGTGGCGTGGTTCGTCAACGGGTTCGCGGGTCTCTACTCCTGGCTGGAGGGACCGAGCGTGTTCAGCCCCTTCACGTGGTATCTGGAGCCGAACCCCCTGATCGAGGGGTTCACCACCGGCCACCTGTGGCTCGTGGTCACGACCCTGATCATCGCTCTAGCCGCTACCTTTCTGTTCACGAGGCGGGACATAGCGTCCGAACGGGTGGTGCTCCCGGACGCCGCCCTCGTCAGGACCCGTCGGTTCCGCAAGCGGTCGTCCGGTAGGCCCAGGGCGGCGTGGCTGCTGACCGGGCTGCTTCGCAAGACCGTTTGGGACCGCCGCCGGGCTGTTTGGGCCTGGGGAGGCGGACTGGGACTCCTCACGGTGGCCATGTTCTCCGCATGGCCGGCGCTCGCCCAGGATGCGGATGCGTTGGCAGCTCTCATCACCTCGATGCCCCGTGAGGTGTTCGCCATGTTCGGTATGAGCGACCCTGCGGCGATAGTCACCCCGGCCGGTTTCATCTCCTCCCGCATCTACCAGACCATCGGCCCGATCCTCGTCATCATGTTCGCGGTCAGAGGGGTCTCGATGGGGCTCACCAAGGAGGAGAGCAGCGGCGTCCTGGATCTCGTGCTCGCCAACCCGGCAAGCCGCACCAAGGTCGTCGCCACCAAGGCCTCCGGGATCGTACTCACCACGGTCCTAGTGGTTCTGATCCCCACTGTGGTGGCGATCGCTGGGGACTTAGCGTGGGAGACGAACCTCGGCCCCGGGAGGATCGTGGCCGCCAGCGCGGGACTGGGCCTGCTCGGGCTGTTCTTCGCCGGTCTGGCGATGGCGATCTGGGCGCTGGGCGGCGCCTCCTTCCCGGCCATCCGGACCACCGCCGTCGTGGCCCTGGCCACCTTCTTCCTGAACGGCTTGGGCTCTCTGACGGACACCCTGGAACCAGCCCGGGTGATCTCGCCGTTCTACTGGTACTTCGGCGATACCCCGCCCCTCGCCAAAGGCTTCGAACCCACCTACTTCCTGCTGCTCGCCGGCGCCGCCGTGACCGGGTGGCTGGCGATCACCCGATTCGAGCGACGGGATGTCGCGGTCTAGTGCTGGTGGCTGGTGCTAGCCCACCCACCACCCACCACCCACCACTCACCACTCACCACTCACCACTCACCATACGTTGCGGCGGGCGACGAAAGCGGCGACCAGCAGGGTGATGACTGCGGCAACAATGCCGAGCACCAGCACGATCGTCCGTGTGCTTGATGTGCCCGCGCCGGAGTCTCCCGCGGGTGAGACGGCATCCTGGAGTATCCAGTCGAACAACGCATCAATGTCGGCCTGCAAGCCAGAATGGATCTGCTGATTGGCCTCGATCAATTCGCTCTCGGACCCAATGAGAGGCAGTCTGTGTCGAAGTGAATCGAAGACATTGGACTCCCCACTGCCGAACCCTACGAATTGGCGAGCCAGCGGCACCACTTGCGGATCCAGTTCAGTGCCTCCCAATTCCTCCAGAGAATCGATGCTCTTCTCAAGACGATGAGAGGCCGTGATGAACCGTTCTTCGCCTACCCCGATCCACGTCGGCTCCGTCATGATAATGGCAATGATCAGCCCGGAGAAGGTCTGGAACAGCGAAGTGTAGATAGATGCAAGGTGCCGGTAACGCATAAGTTCCACATGCGACAACGGATCCGAATCGACAGAGCCGTCATCGCTGAATTCGCTCCAGCCGGTGAGCATGTAATACAACTGGTTGTCCAGGCTCGCAACTACGGCGGGCTCCAATTGGTAATCCAGGAAACTTCTCAGTTGTGCGCGCTCGCGTGCGGCCGACTGCAAGGCCGCCGCGAGTTCAGGGCGGCTGTCGTTGACTCGCTCGGCATTGGACTCGAAGCGGTCGATCTCTGAGTACATGTGCGCGACTGCGGCGCCGTAGCCTGCGTCTCCTAGCGTATCCAGACCTCGACGTATGCCGGAAATGTCGGCTGCAACAGCGTCACGGATGTCCGGTGCCTCGGCGGGCGTTGTGTTTGCGGTGGTTCGAGCGGAAGAACGGGATGTGGCCGCAGCCGCGTGTTGACCGACTGCCAAGGCAGCCTGGAGTGCCACCGGTGTCTCACGGCGAGAACCTGTGAGTTCGAGGCCGCCGATGGTCTGCTCGAGAACCGCGTTGACCTCCGCCTGCAAAGAAGAGGAGGCAGCGTCGACGGCGCCAGCAAGCTGCGCTTCCTGATCGCTCAGTCGTAGGCGAGTCTTCATCAGATCGATCAGATTCGATTCACCGTACGCCGCGTCCACCAAGCCCCGGGCAAGTGGAACCAGCATCGGATCCAAGTCTTCGTGGTCCGTGTCAGAGAAGTAGTCGAGGTTGTCCCGGAGTTGATGCATCACCAGGTTCACATTTTCTTCCACCGTGGCGATGAACGCGCTGTCGGTCTGCCGAGTAGCTACTTCGAGCACCGTGTATCCCTGGTCGACCTGCTGTGTCAGGAGCGCCAAGCGTGCATACAGCAGCACGTCTTCAACCGAAGCGGCATCGGTCGTCCGGGACCCGCTACGGTCCTCATCGCCGCCGGTGACAATGCTGTAGAACAGGTCATCCCCACTCGCAACGACTGCGGGCAAGAGCCGCCAACTTGTGTCGGCGATGAGTTGCTGGCGCCTGCTCGCCGAGTCGCGCAGGACCCGCGCGAACTGCGGCCGAGCGTCTTCGAGTTGCTGCGCGCTGAGCATCAACTCATCCAGCAACTCGCCCATTCGCGACGCTGCATCCTCGCGACCGGCACTGGCTCGCAGGTCAAGTTGTCGGCGAAGCTCGGCGGCTTCGCCGTCGATGGACGCCTTGGACTCGGCCAGTGTCTCGGGGGAGATGTCGGCGCGAGTTCTCGCTGAGGTTATGTCAGCTAATGATCTCGCATGTCGAGCGACGGCCAACGCAGCCATAGTCGCCCGGAGGTCGGGATCTTCGTCACGCGGAGTATCCGGACTCCCCACGGCCACCCAACCCGCGGCGGTGCCTGCGGCGATCATTCCGATGATGACAACCGTCGTCACTGCCAATCTTGCCGATATACGTAGACGGTTCATTACGGCGTCTCTTCGAGATTGGCCACGGGTACGATTCTGCCGGACACATCGATCACTGTCATGATCACTTCGTCCGAGCCTTGGTTATCACCCGGGCCGTACTGGAGACTCACACCGGAAAGATCGATCGGTTGTGAGGTTTGAAGGCGATCCAAGAAGCACTCGCGGGTGAGATCTGCACATGCTTCGAGTCCAACTATGGCCAATCGCCCAGCTATATACCCTTCAAGTGAAACAAACCCGGGCGTAGCACCCGCGTCAAACGAGTTCAGCGCTGTGACGTATTCCGCTACGATCGGTGTGTCGAGGTCATCAGGTAGCGGCACGACCTGCGTAACGTAAATACCGGCCGCTTCATCTCCCAGTTCACGTGCCAACGCATTGCTTCCGACGAACGAGACTGCCAAGAATACGGGCTGGATGTTCATTCTCAGCAGTGAAATCGCTTTGGCAACGGGCTGATATGCACCGATCATGATGACGGCTTCGGGATCCGCGGCACCGATATGGTATACCGCGAGCTTGACCGCGCTCGAGTTGCGCTCGTAATACCATGTCGCAACGGGTGCAAGTCCACGCCGCTCGAGGGCATCGAGCACTCCGTTCAATCCTGATTGACCGTAGGAGTCGTTCTGGTACATGACGGCAACTCTTGTGATCCCGAGATCCTCGGTGAGGCGTGCAACCATGTGCTCGGTCTCCTGCGCATAGGACGCTCGCAGATTCACAACCGACCCGAGTTCGGGATCCCTAAGAAAGCCGGCACCGGTGAATGGCGCCAGGAACGGCACCGCCCTGGATTCCACCAGGGGAAGAACGGAACGCGATGTGGGTGTTCCCACCTCTCCGATCAGAGCAAACACCTTCTCTTTCGTGATCAGATCACGTGTGTTCGCGAACGCGAAGCCTGGTTCATATCGGTCATCCATAGTCACCAGTTCCAGCAAGCGGCCATGCACGCCGCCAGCCTGGTTCTGTTCGTGGAAGGCTGCTTCGATGCCCATGCGCATGGCCTGTCCCAATGCTTGCGCAGGACCACTGAATGCGGCCGATTGTCCGAACAGGACACGATCGTCGGAGACGCCCGGACTCGCCTGCTCTTCGACCACGGGTGCTGAGGTTGGTGGGAGGGCCTCGAGCGAAGTCTCTGTCGGATCGTCTCCCGATCCCACGCTTGAGCAGGCCGCCATCAAAATGAAGGCCAAACTCGCAAGGAGATATACCGAGGTTGCTCTTCTCGGGGAATGCAAATCAGCCTTGGAACTGGTCATGGTTGTCATTCCTCCCTCCAAGAGCTACAAGTCGTCCAGAGACAGTGTCTTTGGCGTAGCAAATTCCGGCCATATTGCTCGGCCCATTACCTTCTTGTCAAGCAGCCTGGATTGTGGTCAGTGGTCGCTGGAATCCAACGCATAGCTGAACATTCACAAAACGCCAAACAACTAGCTCTGACTATTCATGTTTCGGACACACTTATTCATGGCGAGCCAATTCAACGTAATTACTGAGGAGGGGCCACGCCTCACTCGGCATGTGACTTTCGGCGCTTAGGTCGAGGCGGGGATCATCGGATGCAAATCCCAGCTAAAAACGGATAGTTTCAACTCGATCCATCCCTCCAAACTCCCGTCCATGAGTGATTGGGGCTAACACTCAGCACGTAGCCTGGATCTTTCATGGATTGGGGTTCGTCGGGTGACTGGAGTAAGGCTTTTGGTCCCGACCTTCGATTATGACGATCGGGGTGACTCGTCTTGGCCTATACGTGGGATTCACCCGTCGGGTGTCGTCGGCCGCTCCGCGATGATGCGGTTGAAGTGGCCTTCGTGAGCGTCGGTGTGTCCGTAACATGAACAATCAGGGCTAACGCCTGACCTCGCAATACCCAGTCCGACACCTATCAAGCGATACCTGCCCATCCGCTGGTGCCAGGGGGGTCTCTGGTCAGTGGTCAGTGGCAAATCGACCTTGTAGATCAACGTTTACCGGCGCCTGGCACCTGGCGCCTGCGCTTGGCACCTAGAGCCTCCTGCGTTCGAGCCGCGCGATCAGGTGTTCGGCAACGGGGGGCGAGGTGGGCGCGCACAGGGGAGTGATGGCCACCTCGCCAGCCCGGTTGACACCCACGTCGGTTCCTTCGAGCGGAACACCGCCGAACTGCTCCTGGTAGCGGAAGGCGAAGGTCCCATCGGGCTGCCGGTGCAGGAGTTGGTGATAGGTGACCCGGGCGGGAGGAACCACCCGGCGGGGGGTGGTCAGGTCCGCCTCCCAGGGAACGTTGACCGATACCACGTCGCCGGGCGCTTCCACAGCGAGCAGGTCCTCGACGATCTCGGTGCATAGCTCCGCAAGCCTCATCCACACCGGGACGGCCTCCTCGGTGTGCATGTGCCGGTACCACTCGATCCAGGTACCTCTTATGCCGGCCGAGAAGCCGAAGGCGGGGATCCCCAGTTCCCAACCTTCGAAGCAGGCTCCGACCGTTCCCGAGGAGACGATGTAGCCGGCGCCGTGGTTGTAGCCGAGGTTGATGCCGGCCACGACCAGGTCTGGTGGGGTGTCGAAGTAGGCCGCGGCGACTTGGACTGCGTCGGCCGGCGTACCCGACACCGTCACGATGGTTTTGCCGGCCCTGTCCACCTCGGCGACCTCGATTGGGTCGAACCGGGTGAGGGCCTTCCCGATCCAACTCCGCTGGCCGTCCGGCACGACGGTGCGGACCTCGCCCAGCCGTTCCAGGGCGGCCATGAAGGGTACGAGGGCCGGGCTGTCGACGCCGTCGTCGTTGGTGAGCAGGATCCAGGACACGCGACCGGAAGGGTAGTGACCTCCGGAGCCGCACCTGCCGCGGGCGGGGGCCGTACCATGGGGGCATGACAAGGATCTCGGCAGCCTCGGTGACGGTCAGCGACGGGGTGACCCACGGAACGAGAGCGGACACGTCCGGAGACCTGCTCGTGCGGCGGCTGTCCGGTCTGGGCTTCGGGGTGGATCGGCACGTGGTTGCGGACGAAAGGGCGCTGATCAGGAATCTGCTAGCCGATCTGAGCTCGAACCATGGTCTTGTCGTGACCACCGGAGGAACCGGTTTCGGTCCCCGAGATGTGACTCCGGAGGCTACGGCTGATCTGATCGACCGCCCGGCCCCCGGCCTCGCTGAGTTGATCAGGGCAGAGGGGTTGCGTCACACTCCGATGGCGGCGCTGTCTCGGGGGGTGGCCGGTGTGATCGGATCGTGCCTGGTGGTGAACCTTCCCGGCAGTCCCAAAGCCGTCAAGGAGGGCTTGGACGCGCTCGAGCCCCTGCTGCCTCACATACTGCAACTGCTGGCCGGAGACACCGAACACGGCTAGCCGACGCGGATGCCTAGCAGACCGGGTGCGCGCCCTCCTCTCAGGCTATGCGCCGGGGATGGGTGTAGAGGTTGAAGCCGCCGGGCCGGACGAAGCCGGCGACCGTCAGGCCTACCTCGTCGGCCAGATCCACAGCGAGGGACGAGGCCGCCGACACGCCGGCCAGGACGCTGAGACCGGCCACGGCAGCCTTCTGGACCAGCTCGAAGGAGACCCGACCCGACACTGTGACCACCATCTCTCCCAACGGCCAGCGTCGGGAGGAGAGATGACCGACGAGTTTGTCCATGGCGTTGTGGCGACCCACGTCCTCCCTGAGGCCCACCAGGTCACCCCCCGGCGTGAAGGCTGCGGCGGCGTGGAGCCCTCCCGTCTCGTCGAAACCGCTCTGGGCGCCTCGCATGGACTCCATCAGTCGCAGCAGCAGATCGGCGGGGATGTTGGGGCCTTCGGGAAGGGGCGGTGATGCAACCCTTACCGCGTCGATCGACGCCTTGCCGCACACCCCGCACGACGACGTCGAGTAAAGGTTGCGACGGAACTGTTCGGGGTCGATCTCGACTCCGGCGGCCAGCACGAGTTCGTAGCGTCCCTCTCCCTCTCTCCCCGGCAATCCCCGCACGGTGGCCAGCTCGTCCGGGCGCAGGATGATGCCCTCGGTGAGAGCGAAGCCCCGCGCCAGTTCCTCGTCGTTGCCGGGTGTGCGCATCAGGACCGCGATCGGCACACCACCCATCCGGAACTCGACCGGCTCTTCGGTCGGCAACAGGTCATCCACCGCCACGCGTCCCTGCCCTCCTATCCGGAGTACGGGGCGGGATGAACTGGTTGACATGTGCTCCCCCGGGCCGGCGAGTCGCGATCAGATTGCTGAGTCAGTCCCGGTGATTATGGCGCGGCCGCCGATGTCAGGTAGCTAACCGGTGCCGCCTCCCTATGCCGCAACCCGAGCAAGCACGATTCCCACGATCGCCAGATCGGTGATCGTGTGCGCGATCACCGGCACCGCCATCCCTCCGGTCCGGCGCCGCAACACGCCCAGCAGCAGGCCGTAGACGAAGGCAAGCGCGATACCGGCGGGCCCGCTGGGGATGCCCGTCAGGAAGTGCAGGGTTGCGAAGGCGACCGCCTGCAGCGTAAGGGTGGCGAACCCCGACCCGAGAACTCTCTCGAGCGAGTCTTGGAGCACGCCGCGGTAGACGGCCTCCTCGAGTACAGCGTTGACAACCGCGAAGATGACACCGGCTGCCACGAGGGCCGCAAGCGGCCAGTCCGGCACCGTGGCGACCAGCTCGGCCAGTTCGCCCTGCCTGCCCTCGTACCACACCCAGAGGGCCAGCCCGGAGACCAGGCCGAGCGCCACGCCGGCGGCTGCGTGCGGTAGGCCGTACGACCCGGCGCTGCTCCAGCTGGCAGCCTCGCGCAACCACGCCAACCGCGAAATGACCACCCAGTAGGCGACGAAGGCGACACCGAACAGGACCTGCTGGGGACCGAGACCGATCAGCCCGAGCAGGAGGACAGCGACGAACAGGACGCCGGTGGAACTTGCCGCGACCATCCGCCGGCGTAAGGCGATGGCCGTAAGCAGGATCGTCACCATCCCGCCCCCGGCGAGTATGCCGACCGAAGTTGCGAACGGTAGGACAGTGGCAAGCACCACGAGGGATACGACGACAACTGCCTCGTTCCGCTTACGCGTCCGCTTCTCCATGCCGGGATGTCTAGCAGGTGGTCCGGTGGCTACTGGTCACGATATCCTGGCCGTCGAGCCGCGACCACGGGATTGATATGCCACTCGACCGTCTTGTATCGACACTCGACCGGCACGTCACCACGCTGGAGCAGCAGGGGACGGCCAAGGGTCGCGAAGTCGTCGTGCGTGAGGTCCTCGGACCTGAAGGACGGAGAGGCCCGAGATATCTTCTGGAAGGCGAGGGCGACCGGTCCTTCATCCGGATGAACTCGAACTCCTATCTCGGCCTGGCTCTGCATCCCGAGGTTATCCACGCCGAGGAGGCCACCGCGCAGGCGATGGGAACGGGTCCGGGTGCGGTCCGGTTCATCGTCGGCACCCACACCCCGCACGTCGAGTTGGAACGGGAGCTGGCCGCCTTCCACGGACGGGACGAGGGGATGATCTTCTCGTCGGCGTACGCCGCCGTGGTAGGAACCCTGGTCGCTCTCACCGACCCGACCACCGCGGTGATCTCCGACGAACTCAACCACAACTCGATCATCAACGCGATACGCCTCTCCCGGCCGCTGGGCAAGGCTGTGTACCCGCATCTCGACATGGCGGCACTCGACCGTGCCATCGCCGACGCGAAAGGCCGGGCGCGCCGTGCCATAGTCGTCACCGACGGGATCTTCTCGATGCGAGGCGACCATGCACCGCTCGACGAGATCATGGACATCGCTATCCGCCACGACGGCGGATTCCCCGAGAATGTCGTGGTCGTTGTGGACGACTCCCATGGTGTGGGCGCCTTCGGTCCCAGTGGCAGGGGAACGGAGGAGTACACGGGCAGCCCGCCCGCGGATGTGCTGATCGGTACCCTGGGCAAGGCTCTGGCCGTCAACGGGGGCTACGTGGTCTCGCGCCGCCCGGTGGTCCGCTTCCTCCGGGAGACCTCCCCCTTCTACATCTACTCCAATCCGATCACGGCAGCTGAAGCCGCAGCGGCCCTTGCCGCCCTCCGGATCCTCGACAGCGCGGAGGGCCACGAACTCCTCGGCCGCCTGCGCGATCTCACCGCCAGACTCGAGAACGGTCTGGTGTCGCTCGGCTACGAGATCATTCCCGGGGAACACCCCATCGTGCCGTTGATGCTGCGAGACACCGACGAGACCCGGCGCTTGGTCTCGGCGCTGTTCGAGGGAGGGGTCCTGGCAACCGGGCTGGCCTATCCCGTAGTCCCGAGAGGTGACGAGGAGATCCGCCTCCAGGTCAACGCCGATCACACGGGAGCCGACATCGACCATGTCCTGGCCGTCCTCTCCTCCGCTCGCCGGCGGGCCTAGCACCTCGTCCGGGCGCTCTCTGCCCTTGCCGCTGCATAGCCGGCCCGGTCTGCTACACCTTCTGGTATCCGGCCGAGGGACAGGGCTTCCGGCAATCCGGGGTCTTGGGCGAGGTGATACGTGACGCGTAGAGAACTGATCTTCCTTGCGGTACTGGCTGTGGGTATCGCCTCGGTGTGGATGTGGGGGGCGTATTCGCCGGACAGGACACCCGCTGCTGCGGCGGAGGCGTCGGCTGCGTACTACCCCGAGGACGCGGTCGCCTATGCCTCGCTGTCCCTCGACCCAACGGGTGGCCAACTCGAGTACATGACCGAAGTGGTCGAGTTCTTTCACGAGTTCGAGGCGGTTGGTGAGTGGGTGACCCATGCCGAGACCCTGCTGGTCGATGCCATGGGAACCGACTTCGAGGGTATCGGCGCCTGGATTGGCTCGGAGTTGTCGGCGGCGATCTTCGATCTGGGAGATGGGGGGCCGGGACTGGCGCTTGCGATCGACGTCACCGATCAGGCCGCCGCTGGCGAGTTCCTCGCGCGCTGGATCGAGCGTCGGGAGGAGGACGGATCCGGGTCGTTCGAGCGTCTTGCGGTGAGCGAGGGCGTGATCTGGCTTGGCGACGGTCCCGGCGGCTGGATGGAGGAGGAGGTCTACGCCCTGTCCGCCGACCTGATGCTGTTCTCAACCGATCGGGGCCTGATCGAGGAGGTCCTGGATCATGCAAGCGGTGAGGAGAGCCGGAACCTGGCGGCCAACCCGACGTTCCTGGAAGCCCGCTTAGCAGCGCCTGATCAGCGGTTTGCCTCCGCATTCCTGGACTACGGTCGGATGAGGGAGTTGATCGGGGACGGAGTCGGGGAGGGGGGTTGTTCGGGGACATTCCGGGCACCTGGCTGGATGATGGCTTCGGCAGGCTGGGTGGATGGCGGTCTGGTCCTGGACCTGGTGATGCCGGACGTGACCAGCTGGTGGACGGGGACATCGGGCGAGGCCACCGCGGCGGCGGTTCCGGCCGGCGCGTTCGGGTTCGTCTCCGTCGGATTCGATCCCGAGCTCGATCGCTGGCGCGACCTCCTCGACGCGTGTGAGCTGGGAGTTCTCCTACCGGACGGGGGGTTCCTTGGTGCGCCGCAGATGGACCGCGGCGCGGTGCTCGATGAGGATGCGACCGCGGCGGATGCCCTGGACGCGGTGCTGGCGGCCGTGGAAGATGGGAATCGGGCTGGATCTCGAACAGGACCTGTTCGATCACCTGGGCGGGGAGTTGGTCGTGGCTGTCCATCCCTCGGACCGGCAGGACGCCTTCATCGACGGAGTGGCGCTGCTGTCCCACCGACCGCTGTCCGGCCGCGCGCTTGCCGAGACACTGGACTCCCTGGTCGCCGGGATTCCGATGGGCGTGATCGCGGAGGAAGTCGACGTAGGTGCGGGCAGCCCGGCGAGGATCGTTGAGGTCGGGGAGCAGTTGTCGGTCGGTTACCTGGTCAACGCCGGGTATCTCACTCTCGGAACCAGCGTCGAGGCTTTACGATCCATTGCTGATGCCCAGCTAGCCGGGAGGGGCCGGCTTGCCGACACGGACCGGTATCTGAGAACCGTCGGCCACATCTCCTACGATCCTCGGCTCCTGGCCTACGTGGACCTCGAGACCATCTTCGATCATGTGGATCCCCTCGAGATGGGGACACCGGAAGGTCCGATCGAGGTACTCACCGAGGGGTTCAGCGCGCTGGCGCTCGGGGTCGGTACCGACGGAGACCACTCAAGGGCTACCTTCGTTCTATCCACATTTCCAGACGGGTAATGGAGCACGGTCGGTAGAGGATGAAATAGGCTCTCTACCGTGGAACGTCCATCCAGAGGCTTTAGAGCGGCGATCCGACGCCTGACGACCTCCCGGCCGCGCTCCGGGCGGGGAGCGAGGCGTTCGAAATGGCTCAAGTGGGTGGTCACGCCGGTGGTGATCCTCGCTCTCCTCTACCTCGCCGTGTCCTTCTACATCGTCGACAGCGCGCTCGACGCGGAGGCGAACCCGCTCGAAGAGCGCCCGGAAGATTTCGCCCTGGCATACGAGGACGTCGAATTCTCGCCCCGTGGCTGGCCTTTGCTCACCCTGCGCGGATGGTGGATACCGGCGCCGGACGCCCGCGCAACGGTGATCCGGGTGCACGGCATCGACAGCAACCGCAGTTCCGCGCTCGGCACAGTTCCCGCTCTGGTCGAGGGTGGCTACTCGGTCCTCGCTTTCGACCTGCGCGGCCACGGAGAGTCCGACCTGGCCCAGATGGGTGCCGGGCTCCACGAGCGGGACGACCTGCTCGGCGCGGTCGACTACGTGATCGATGAGCGCAGCGCCGAACCTGGGGCGATCTTCCTGTATGGCCGATCCTACGGCGCGGCGATCGTCCTGATGTCGGGATGGAATGAGCCGGCCGTGGCCGGCGTTTACGCCGATTCGGCCTTCGCCTCGCTGTCGGAACTGGTCGTCCAGGAAGTAGCCCGGCGCACCTCGGCGCCTTCCTGGTTGGCTTCGGTCCTGCGGCCGGGCGTAGTCCTGATGGCCCGCCTCTCCAAGGGTCTCGACATCGAGAACGTACATCCGGCGGAAGACGCTGCCAGGTATCCCTACGCCATCGGTCTCGCCCACTGCGACGAGGATGACCGCATCCCGATCAGCAACCTGGACCGTATCCGAGCCGAGGTCCGCCACCCTCCGCGACTGATCGTCTACGAGGGCTGCTCACATGCCGATGCGTGGGACGACTACCCACACCTCTACGAAGCGGACCTGATCGCCTACCTCGACGAGCGGTTAGGTGGTTAGTGTCTAATGGCGCTCCGGAGGCCCGGCTCGAACCGGTCGTCACGGACCCCGTTCGCGACCGAGGGCTGCCACCTTCCCCGAATGGAGCGTCCTCGTTCCACATCTGGTGGGAGATTCCCGATGTCCCGCTGGCTTCGGTGTCGGCGATCCTGGAAGTGCTCACGCCGCCGGCGGTGAGCCGCCTGGCCTTCTTCGCCATCCAGGCATCCTTCTGGTCGCATGCTCGCCAGGAAGGAGGGGCCCACACCGGGATCCAGTGGAATCCCCGGCATCCCCGGAACCTGGCCGTCAACTGGGGTGGTTACGACCGCGTCGGCGAAATACTTCCGGGGACGGAGTCGCCCCTGCCGTCCGCGCCAGGCGATCCGAACACCAGGGACTTCGCCTGGGTCCCGGCTGCCAGGTACCGTCTCACCATTGGGCCTCGCAGCCCCGGCGCAGAGAACACGGGCAGGTGGCCGGCCAGGATCGAAGGTCTCGAAACCGGCGAGGACGTGGTGGTGCGACACCTCCTGTGCGACAGTGACCACCTGCGGGCGCCCGTGGTGTGGTCCGAGCTCTTCACCAGGTGCGACGACCCCACCATCGAAGTACGGTGGAGCGAGCCGACCGCGCTCGGCCTCGACGGCGAACCCGTTCGGGTGGACCGTGGGCGGGTCACCTACCAGGCCTACGACGCCGGCGGGTGTACGAATACCACGGTCGAAGTGGACCGGGTCGGCATCTTGCAGCGATCCGGCAGCGAGCGGCGGACAGCCCACGACTCCGTTGTCGAGTGGAGGAAGTGACGGCTACTCCAAGAACGGTGATGACGATCGGTGGCAGCGACTCCGGCGCCGGAGCCGGTATCCAAGCCGACCTGAAGACTCTGTCCGCGCATGGAGTCTTCGCGACCACCGTGATCACCTCCGTCACCGCCCAGAACACCCAGGGTGTGGAAACGGGCGAAACCATTCCTGCCGATCTGGTAGACGCTCAGATAAGGACTCTCTACGTCGATCTCCCGCCCGATGCCGCCAAGACCGGTCTGCTGGGCAGGGAGGAGGTCGTCCTGCTCGTGGCCGATCACGCATGGAGGCTGCCCAATCTGGTGGTGGATCCGGTGCTCGTGGACCGAGATGGGGCGGTACTGGTCGACCGGGCCACCATCGCCGCATATCGGGAGATCCTGATTCCCGCGGCCGTCGTGGCGACCCCCAACCACCGCGAGGCGGCCCTGCTCGCAGGTCGACCGATCGCCAACGAAGCCCAGCAGAGCGAAGTGGCCAGGGAACTGGCAAGGTCCACCCGGACGCCGATCCTGGTCACCGGGGGCCGCCTGGGCGGGCCGCGGCCCGTTGACGTGCTGTCCGACGGCCTGCAGACGCATATCCTCCCCGGTCGATGGGTGCCTTCACGCAACGTCCACGGCACCGGAGATGCGCTCTCGGCCTCGATAACGGCGCGCCTCGCCGCGGGTACCAGCCTGATGGTGGCGGTTGCCGAAGCGAAGGCCTGGGTCGCCCGGGCTGTCGCGGGCGCTGCGACGTGGAGACTGGGCCGGGGCGAGGGCCCGATCGATCACTTCGGATGGAGTTAATGGATAGTGGATAGTGGATAGTGGATAGTGGATAGTGGCGAGGTATTACCGGCCACAAGCCACAAGCCACAAGCCACAAGCCACAAGCCACAAGCCACAAGCCACAAGCCACCAGCCAGCCACAAGCCACGCGGATTCGGGTTCCCTCGGATGGGTTACGCTGAAACCCATGCACGCATGGATTCTCAACGATACGAACGGGCCGTCCTCCTACACCCTGGCAGAAGTCGGAACGCCGCAGCCCGGTCCGGGCCAGGTGAGAGTGAAGCTAGTCATGTCGGCTCTCAACCGCCTCGACCTCTGGATGTCCATGGGGCTTCCCGCGCCCAAGAGCTTTCCCCACGTCGCCGGGGGCGACGGGGCGGGCGTCATCGACGTGTTGGGCTCTGACGTGGAGGGACTGGCGGAGGGTGACGAGGTCATAGTCAACCCCGGCCTCGGTTTTGCCCCCACCACCGACCACATACCGTTCGGCGGGAAGGTCGGAGTACTGGGTGAGCATGCATGGGGCACGCTGGCCGAGTACGTGGTGGTCCCGGCCTCCAATGTCATCCCCAAGCCGCCACATCTGGACTGGGACCGGGCGGCAGCCTACGGGCTTGCATACGGGACCGCCTACCGCATGCTGAAACGGGCCCGCCTCTCGCCCGGAGACGTCCTGCTGGTGGTAGGAGTGGGCGGTGGAGTCAGTTCCGCGGGTCTATTGATCGGGCGGCTGATGGGCGCCGAGGTCTACGTGACCTCGCGCAGCCCTGCGAAGATCGCCCGCGCCATCGAGTTGGGCGCCGTGGCCGGCTTTCGCTCAACTGCTGAGTTCTCCAAGGAACTCAAGGCGGTTGCCCGCCGCCAGGCGGATGTGGTCTTCGAGAACGTGGGTCCTGCGACGTGGAACCAGTCGATGCGGTCCATCCGGCCGGGCGGGCGCGTGGTTACCTGCGGGTCCACGAGCGGTACCAAGGTGGAGATCAGCATGCCGCCTCTCTTCTTCCGCCACCAGGAGATCATCGGCTCGACCATGTTCGACCACGACGACTTTGCTCAGGTGAGCGCCTGGGTATCGGGCGGGGATCTCGCCGTGCTGGTGGATGGTATTCACGAGTTCGAGGATCTTCCTGGCGCCCTGGCACGGATGAAGGCATGCGATCAGCAGGGGAAGCTGGTGATAAGAGGGAGGGACTCATGACGCCGATGCCCACGGTCGGATGGGTTGGCACCGGTGTGATGGGCGCGTCGATGTGCGGCCACATCCTCGACGCGGGGTACCGGGTCACCGTCACAACCCGCACCAAGACCAAGGCCATGGAACTCATAGACAGGGGCGCTTCGTGGGCAGACAGCCCGGCCGAGGTGGCCGCCGCCTCCGACATATCCTGCGCGATCGTCGGTTTTCCCGATGATGTCCGGGAGGTGTTCCTGGGACCTTCGGGACTGCTGGCCGGCGCCTCGGCGGGGGACATCCTCGTGGATATGACCACGTCCGAGCCTGCTCTGGCCATCGAGATCGCCGAGCGGGCCGGAGTGGCCGGCGTCGCGGCCATCGATGCGCCGGTGAGCGGCGGAGACATAGGAGCCAGGAACGGGACTCTGTCGATCATGATCGGGGGTTCCGAGGAAGCGGTGGAGCGCGCCCGCCCGATCTTCGAGACGATGGGCAAGACCATCGTGCGCCAGGGCGGACCCGGGGCCGGTCAGCACACCAAGGCGATCAACCAGATCCTGATCGCCACCCTGATGATCGGATTGTCCGAGGCCCTTCTCTACGGTCGGCAAGCCGGTCTCGACCTGGACACCGTGATGGAGTCGGTGAGCGGAGGCGCGGCCGGATCCTGGTCTCTGACCAACTACGGTCCCCGGATCCTCAGGGGTGACTTCGAGCCCGGTTTCTTTGTGGACCACTTCGTGAAGGACATGGGGATCGCCCTGAGCGAGGCCGCATCGATGAAGCTGCCCGCGCCGGGTCTCGCCCTGGCCCACGAGCTGTACGTGTCGCTCCAGGCCCAGGGCCTGGGGAGGAAGGGTACGCAGTCGCTGATCCTGGCCCTGGCTCGCATGGCCGGTCTGGAGTGGAACCCGCGGTGAATGGTGAATGGTGAGTGGTAACAACGGGCCACCATCCACCATCCACCATCCACCATCCACCATCCACCAGCCACCAGCCACCAGCCCCGGTAGCATCCGTCCTGCATGTCGAGTATCCCGACGGAGGCCCAAGGGCAACCGAGCGTTCCCAACGTCCTTGCCTCTCGCTACGCCGGCAAACCCATGCGCTCCCTGTGGTCCCCGGAGGGCAGGGCGGTCATGGAACGGGAGCTGTGGCTGGTGGTCCTCGAAGCGCAGATCGAACTCGGGATTGCGGTACCTGACGGGGTTGTGGAGGCTTACCGGGCCGTCGTGCACAGCGTCGACCTCGAATCGATCCGGACCCGGGAGCAGGAGACCCGTCACGATCTCAAGGCACGCATAGACGAGTTCTGCGCGCTGGCGGGCCACGAGCACATCCACAAGGGCCTCACCTCCCGCGACGTGACCGAGAACGTCGAGCAATTGATCATCCGCCGATCGCTGCGGATCCTCCGCGACAAGACCGTGGCGGTGCTCGCCCGGCTGGCCGACCTGGCGGTGGAGCATCGTGACACCCTTATGGTCGGGCGCACCCACAACGTCGCCGCCCAGCCCACCACTCTGGGCAAGCGACTCGCCACCGCGGCAGGAGAGATCCTGGTGGCCTACCGGTGCCTGGAACGCCTCCTCTCCGACTATCCCCTCAGGGGGCTCAAGGGCGCGGTCGGAACCCAGCAGGATCTGGCTGACCTCTTCGGTGGAGACGGGACGAAGGTCGAGCGGCTCGAGTCCATCGTCTTGGAGGCGCTCGGGTTCCGTGACGTGATGACCTCCGTCGGCCAGATCTACCCCCGGTCCCTCGATCTCGAAGTGGTGAGCACCCTGGCACAGGTGGCGGCCGGACCTTCGAACCTGGCTACCTCCCTGCGACTCATGGCTGGAAACGACCTGGTCACGGAGGGCTTCAGGTCCGGCCAGGTGGGTTCTTCGGCCATGCCCCACAAGATGAACATGCGGACCTGTGAAAGGATCAACGGGCTGGCGGTGATCCTGAGCGGGTACCTGACCATGGCCGGTGGTCTGGCCGGGCGCCAATGGAACGAGGGAGATGTCAGCGACTCGGTGGTGAGGCGCGTCATGATGCCGGACTCGTTCTTCGCCTGCGATGGTCTGCTCGAGTCCACCTTGCATGTCCTAGGCGATTTCGGTGCCTTTTCCGGGAGGATAGAGGCCGAGTTGCAGACCGAACTCCCCTTTCTCACCACCACGCGGGTCCTCACGGCCGCGGTCAAGGCCGGTGTGGGACGTGAGCGGGCCCACCGGCTGATCCGCGCCCATGCCCTCCGGGCATCCGAGGCCCGCCGTTCAGGTCTGAGCCACGATCTCTGGGAGGCTCTGGGCCGTGATCCGGAGCTTCCGCTCAGCAGCGCGGAAGTCCGGTCGGCCGCTCGCTCAGGAGGGCTCGGCGGCCGGGCGGGCGCCCAGGTGGATGCTGTGGCCGAGGAGATCGCGCAGGTGGTCGGGCGGCATCCGGACGCGGCCGCCTACCGGCCCGAACCTCTCCTCTGAGATTCCCCATACGCCCGGTCCGCGCCGACGACTTAGCGCTCTCGTCGGCATTGTCAGCAGGGTGGCATGTCCCGCGCAGGCCGTGTTGGTCGTGTATCGAAGGGGCGTCGGCGACATCCCGGTGAGAGTTGCCGCCGGTCACCTGATCGGCTCCCGTCCGGGCGGTAGACTTCCCGGGCTATGGGAAAGATGGTGGTCATCAAGCACGCCCACGAGTCCCTCGGGCGGCTGGCCGAGCGCCTCGCGCACCACGGTGTCGAGTGGGAAGAGGTCATGGTGATCGACGGGGAGCCCCTGCCGGGGCCTGACGAGGTCGGTGCACTGGTGACGATGGGCGGAAGCATGGGTGCCTACGAGACGGAGGAGCATCCCTATCTCGTCGACGAGATGCAACTGGTCCGCGACTTGGTGGAGCGGGATGTCCCGGTGCTGGGAATCTGCCTCGGCTCCCAGCTACTGGCCGCTGCTCTCGGGGGCCGGGCCTATCTGGCCGACCGTCCCGAGGTCGGAGCGGTTTCCGTCGAGCTCACCGAGGCCGGACGTCGACATCCGGTGGTATCCAAAGTCGACGGCCGGCGGGTGTTCGAAATGCACGAGGACACGTTCGACCTGCCTCCAGGGAGCGCGTTGCTGGCTCGTTCCGCTCGTTTCCCCCAGGCATTCGCCCTGGGGTCTGCGCTTGCCATCCAGTTCCACCCCGAAGCACACAATTGCCAGGCCAACAGGTGGGCCAGAACCGGAGCCCGTGAGATGGTGGAGAGGGCCGGCACCAACCCCGAGGAGTTCGCGACCGGGATGGCCGATGCGGAGCAGGAGTTGGCCGACGGGGCCTACCAGTTGTTCGACGCCTGGATTGACGGTTTGCCCTGATGGGGAGCATGCGCTTGGCGGTCGAGTCGCCAGATTCCCACACTCTGCCGCCGAACGGTTAGTTTCGTGGTTCGTGCACGAGCTTCATGTCCGATTTGAGCGCGGTCCGGTGGTGAACCCTCTGAGCAGACCCGCCCGGGTAGGCCCGATCCATCCCGGGTTGCCGCGCGGTGCCCTGCAGGTGGGAGTCGGTCGGGCAGGGAACGACGCCTTTGGGTAAGCACGCCGCCCGCAGATGGTCTCCCCGCATCGTCCGGCGGGTGGTCTGGATTGTGGTCCTTGGTGTGGCGGCCTTCATGCTGACGCTCGTGGTGCTGCTGTTCCAGTCATTCAAGGACGACGAGCCGCACGACCCTGCCCAGGCGAGGACCGAACTGCAGGAACGAACCCCCGAAGAGGTCGGCGCGAGTCGCGAGAAGGTCGAGGAGTTGGAAGCAACACTCACCACTGAGCCCGAGCCGCTCGCACAGGAAGAAACGCTGGTGGAGGACTTGCCGGAACCGGACGAACCGGAGCCGGAGGTCCAGGAGGCGGAGGAGCTACCCGGATCCGTCGACTCCGAGGTCGAGGCCGAAGATGCCATCTCGGTCGCCAATGCCCACAGTCCGGGGTTACCAGACGGGATGTTCGACGCGGTGATGCTCGTCGGGGCCGATGCCAGCGGCTATCTCGCCGACACCATCATCCTCGCCCTGTTCCCGGAGGACGGCTCGGCGCTGGCGTTGATCTCGATCCCTCGAGACCTCTATCTGTACAACTTCTGCTCGGAGGACTACCGGCGGGTCAACGCCAACCTCGGAGGATGCACCGGGTACGCAAACGGGCCCGAACTCCTGTCCCTGGCCATCGAGGAGTTCACGGGTGTCGAGGTTGACCATTACGTGCGGGTCAACTTCGAAGGATTCGTGGAGCTCGTGGACGGCTTGGGGGGCGTCGAGGTGTGTTTCGAGTACCCCACGTACGACGAGAAGGCGGGCTTGGACATCCCCGAGCCCTCCTGCCGGACGGACGGGGCCACCGCGCTGGCGTATGCCCGCTCCCGCAATGCCAGCCAGCTCGTGGATGGTGAATGGCAGCAGGCGTGGTCGTCGGACTTCAGCCGCCAGCAGCACCAGCGCGAGTTACTGCTCAAGCTGGCGGGACAGCTTCGTAACTCCTCCGTGGCCGCTCTGGGGTCCTCCCTCCAGAGCCTGTCCCATACGTTCCGCCTCGACCGCGGGTGGTCCATTGCCGAGGCTGTCGAATGGCTCTGGCGTTACCGGTCTCTCGACCCATCTCAGGTCACGCAATTGCGCATCCCGGTCATGGACTACCGCACGTCAGAAGGTGCCCAAGTGCTACTACCGGCGCAGACATTCAACTCCGTGCTGTCCCGCTGGTGGGGACCCGCCAAGCGGTAGTTGTGAGTTGATAGTTGAGACTACTGATCACTGACCTCAGGAGTCGATGATTAACGAGCCGAACATGCAGATGCCGGTGATCGTGAGCTCCTCTCCGCTGCCGGATTGTGCGGATCGCGTACGTTTGTCTTCCACGCCACCCAGGAACTGGGTGGTCTGGACGTCGATAGCCCAACCCTCCGGGACGCGGAGCTCGACGGTGCCGAACAGGGCGGTCACGTCGATCGTTCCTCCTCCTTGGGCGAGAGAAGCATCCCTGAGGTCTATGCGAGCGGACCCGAACACTGCGGTGGCTTCGCCCTCGGAGAAACTCCGGTTTGTTATCCGCTGCACTCCCGAGCAAAAGAGGTAGGTGGCTCCGAGGTGATCTGACTGGGAGGCGGTGGGTCGGTCCCGGCCCTGTGGTCGTCGTCGGCGACGCCTCCGGGTACCGAGCAGCATCCTGACTCCGATGAAGAGCAGTACCAATGGCCAAAGCCGCCAGACATCCCGCATGTGGAACGTCACGATGTCCAGAGCGTCGAGGAGGAAGACGATTCCCAGAAGGGTCAGGATCACTCCGATCCACCGCCCCGAGCCTCGCCGAACGAGGTTCACGACGCCGAACGCGATCAGGATGACGGGCCAGAGGGTCTCGCGGGGGAAGTGCCAATCGGTGAGGTTGTCCACCAGGAACATCGCGCCGAGGACCACCAGCACGAGTCCGATCCACACTCGGGTCCTGGGCCCGGATCCACTCATCGCAACTCCTCCGCGCAGCCGTCGGCTGTGATGGTAGGCGAACCGGATCGGGGTGGTCGTCAGCCGGACCGGGCGGGCCAGAGCCAAGCCGCGCCCAGCACTCCACCCGAGTCGCCGTGGTGGTTCCGCGCGAGGCGGGTGGCCACGCCGTCCGAGAAGACCCATTGATCCCACAGCCTGGGGACCGCTTCGTACAACCGATCGACATTGGACAGGCCACCGCCCAGGACGACGACGTCCGGGTCGAGGATGTTGATCACTCCGGCCAGGGCCCGGGCCAGCCGGGCTACATACCGCTCCAGTGCCGCCTGCGCCGGCCGGTCAGTTGCCACCCGCCGCATGAGTTGCTCGGTGGTGAGTTCGATTCCGGTCTCGCGGCGATACTCGGCGGCCACCGCCGGCCCCGAAAGGTAGAGCTCGATGCAGTCCAGTCGCCCGCAGTAGCACTTCCGGGAGTCGAACTCTCCGGGAAACGGGTTGTGACCCCACTCGCCGGTGATCCGATTGGGTCCGACCTGGACCGCCCTGTCGATCACAAGGCCCCCTCCCACCCCGGTACCGATGATGACCCCGAAGACGGTACGCGCTTCGCGGCCGGCGCCGCTGACCGCTTCGGAGAGAGCGAAGCAGTCCGCGTCGTTGGCGAGCCGGACCGGGCGGTCCAAGGCCGCCTCCAGGTCACGATCCAGAGGCATCCCGTTCAGCGCCACCGAGTTGGAGTTGCGCATCAGCCCGGTGAACGGTGAGATGGAGCCGGGCGTGCCCACGCCCACCGTGCAGGCGGCACCTACTTCTCGCTCGAGGTCGCCCACCAGGCCCGCGAGCGCCGCCACCGTGCCCTCGTAGTCGCCTGTGGGAGTCGGAACCCGCTCCCGCAACAGGACGGTCCCCTCCCGGTTGAGAACGACTGCCTCTATCTTCGTGCCGCCCAGGTCCACGCCGATACGCATGCCGTCACCGTAGCGGGCTTGTGGCTTGTGGCTTGTGGTTTGTGGCTTGTGGTTTGTGGTTTGTGGCTTGTGGTTTGTGGTTTGTGGCTTGTGGAACTCTAAAGTCTAGTACAGTATGTTAGATAACTCGCTGACCGCTGACGGCTGACCGCTGACCACCGCCCTACGGTGTCTTCGCTCCGGTTTGGCGTCGATCCGCAAACCAGGTGTGGGCGACGAGGACGAGGAAGGCGATCATGGCCGTGACCTGCAGCCAGTCGCCCCACCTCACGTACAGGGTGGGACCGGCGGACCGGGCCGGGACTGTCGCCGTGACCGTGGTGGTCTCGAAGAGGTCCGTCAACGCGTCGACTCGACCATCCGCTCGGACGAAAGCCGAACGGCCTGTCACCGCGGCGTGGACGATGTCGACGCCGAGTTCGGCGGCCCGCGTCCTGCTGATGGCGATGAACTGGTCGCTGGCCTGACTCTCCCCGAAGGATGCTTCGTTGGTGGCCAGCACGATGAAGGCCGCGCCGGAGCGCACCGCCTGCCGTTCGTACCGTGCATAGGCCCCCTCGTAGCTGATCACCGTCCCGAAGGGGATCCCTCCAAGATCGAAGAGGGCCTGGGTGTCCCCGCGAATCATGTCGCGGGGTACGCGGTCCAGGGCGGGCACGCGTTCGAACAAGGGACGGATCGGCACGTATTCGCCGAATGGCACCGGGTGGCGCTTGTGATACTTGCCCACGATGCTTCCGTCCGGTCCGAACACGGTGTTGACGTTCTGAAAGTGATCCGGTCCGGCATCGAGGTCCCCCCCGACGAGAACCATCGTATCCAGCCTGATCGCCTCGCTGCCTATCGCCCCTTGTACCGTCGGGTTCCGGAGCGGGTCGGACCTGCCACCCGTGGAACTCTCGGGCCACACCACGAGGTCCACTCCGGGGGTGAGGCCCTGCGTGAGGGCCAGATGGCTCTCGTATATCAACTGACGCTCGCCGGGGCAGCGCGTCCCGGGGCAGGGTGAGTTGCCCTGCACGATCGTGATCGTCCTGGTCTCGCCGTCAGGCACGGCGGGCCAGAGGTTTCCGGCCAGCCCGGTGACACACAGAGCGATCGCCCCTCCGGCAAGCACCTTCCAGGACATCCGCCTGAGCACCACCATCACCGCTACGGCGGACATCGCGGTCAATATCACGCCCCACCCGGTCGCTCCGAACCACTGTGCGGAGGGTCGCAGGGGTGTCGCACCCACCGTGACTCCGATCGATCCCCAAGGGAAGCCCCCGAACGGCCACCGGACCCGGAGGAACTCCGCCAGAGCACCCGATCCTGCCGCAGCAAGGACGAATATCCAGGGCCGAGCGTCCTTGTAGCGGTATGTACCTGCCGCCATCAGCACCACCGCGACCGCCTGGACCATCGCCAGCGGGTAGTAGGCGATTAGTTCGACCTCGATCAGCCAAGACAGGATGACGGCGAAGTAGGCCAACCCGAACAGGTACCCGGACCAGAGGGCCATCCTCCGGGTTGGAGCGGTCGCCACCAGCCACACCAGGGCTATTAGTCCCGACCAGGACAGAGTGGTCCACTCGAAGGGTGGGTACCCAAGGGCCAGCAGGATCCCTCCCACCGCCGCGGCCGCCAGCCGCGCGAGTCTCGTTATCCAAGTCACCGGTGGGATTCTACGGTGGCATGGGCGGCGGCGAGGCCATGCCATTACCCGGCGAGCGTAGGTTTGGGTCTTAGGATGGCTCCCACCAATGTCCCGACTCCGGATGGAGGACCGCCGACGGCCGACACTTCGCAGCCACCGGTTCTCTCCCCATCCCACCATCGACCCCAGGATCCATGACCGACCCCATCGCCGAAGGCCAACCTCGGACCGACCGTGAAGTCGCGATCGCTGCTGCCAGGGCCGGCGCCGTGGTGGTGGGGGAGGCCTTGGGCCGAGCCGTGGAGCCGGAGATGAAAGGGTCGGTGAATCCGGTGACCGAGGTGGACATGGCAGCCGAGCGGGCCGTACTGGCCGTTATCGATGCTCTACGCCCTGGTGACGCGATCCTATCCGAGGAACAGGGTGGTCTTACCGAGCCGGTGGGACGCCGCTGGATCGTCGACCCTCTCGACGGGACGGTCAATTTCGTCCATGGCATCCCCCAGGTGTCCGTGTCGGTGGGCTTGTGGGACGGTTTGGTCCCGGTGGCGGGCGCCGTGGTGGACGTTGCACGGCGGGAGGTGTTCAGTGCCGCCAGGGGAGAAGGCGCCCATCTCGGCGACGAGCCGATCCGGGTGTCGTCACGCACCCGCCTGTCGGAGTGCGTCATTGCGACCGGCTTCCCCTACGACCGCGATGTGCACGCGGCCGCCTACACCGCTGCGATGGGCCAGGTGATGGCCAGGACTCGAGACGTGCGCCGCCTCGGCTCAGCGGCTCTCGACTTCGCCTGGGTTGCCTGCGGCCGCGTCGACGGATTCTGGGAGTACGGTCTGTGGCCTTGGGATGTGGCCGCCGGACTCCTCCTCGTTCAGGAAGCGGGGGGCCTGTCCGCCGATCTCCTGAGTGAGCCGGCGACGGTCGAGTCCAGCGATTTCATTCTGGCTGCTCCAGGTATCGCCGAGCAGCTGATAGACCTGATCCGATCGGTTGCTCCGCCCCATGTTCGGGCCGCTGGCTGAGCGGTATCCGATGACCGAGGAGGCTCCACGGATGAGCCAGGAGGGCATAGCCGCGTTCTGGGAAGCATGGCCCGCGCTGCGGATGGCTCTCGAGGAAGAACTGGCGGAGGGTCGTTACGGGGAATCCACGGCGGAACTCTCCGACCTGATCGCGGCTATTCACCCGGCGCTGGAGTGGGACCTGGGACCGGGCCGGTCGGCGGAGCACGCCTTTTGCCTCAGCTCCGCCGCCGACCCGGGTCTGCGTTCCGTGACCGAGCGTTGGTACCGTGAAAGTCCGCCTGCGGACCGGGTTTGGGAGTACCACCCTGCGCGCATCGCCGTGGAGCCGAACCCGGTGACGGTCGGAGACCTCAGCATCGATCCCTTCGATGTCACCATGGTCGTCGAGCCGGATCTCGTGACCGAGGAACTGGATCTGACCGTCGGACATCGCGACTTCGGACTGATGGACGAAGCCTTGCAGCTCCTGGTGGTATTCCGGTTGCTCGACGATCTGCTGGGAGAGGACAGAGCCGAATTCTGGGTGGGCTCTGTCGACGTGGTCCCTCACTCACTGCCGTGGGGCGTGCCGTTCCTGGGTCTGGCCGAGGAGGTGGACCGTTGGGCGGACGCCGCAACGGGTCAGCAGTGGGAGATGATTCCCAAGGAAGACCCCGAGTTGGGCGAATCACGGGCCTTCGTGAACCGCGCCCTGAAGCGTCTCCACTTCCTCGAGATGGTGGACATCGTCATGGTGAGTATCGAAACGTCCGGGCCGGACGATCCGCTGGTGCGCAAGGTCGAGAAGGATCTCGCCTCGACCCTCCGTACCGGGGGGGTGATCTTCGCCCACCAGATCTTCGATAAGTTCACGGTGCTGTACGCCTACGCAGACCCCGAGGCGAGCGAAGACGTCCACGGGTTGGCCGTTCGGTGGCGACCGGCGGTGTACGAGGTCTTCACCGATCCCGATCCCGCATGGGACACCTACGAAGAACTGCGCCAGTGAGTAGTTGCTAGTTGTTAGCTGCTAGTTATATTGGAGTATAATGACCACCAGCCACCAGCCACCAGCCACCAGCAACCAGCCACCAGCCACCAGCCACCAGCCAC
>JAPPFW010000084.1 GCA_028821575.1 bacterium
TGACCCCCAACACCGGCGCCAGAACGCCCAAATCCCACGAAATCGCGCAGCCTCGGATACTCTCACGCAGGTGGTAATAGGACCGCGTTCCGCCGAAAGCTTCGATGTAGGGATGCTCGTCCAATGCGGAGACGCCTTGTGAGGTCGCCTGGCCACCCAACCAATCCGACTCTTCGAGCAGGCATACCGAGTGCCCACGCCGCGAGACCGCCAGGGCCGCGGCAACGCCGCCGAGGCCACCGCCTGCGATGAGCACCTCCGACTCGATTCTCTTCACCGGCGCCCCATGGTCGATGGCTCTCACGGCGACCAGCGGGTTACCCTCGCTCGGCACACGCATGGTGTCGAGAACGGTGTCGAGTCTCCTCTGCATGCTTGCCTCCCGACTCGGTCGATGGTTCAGTCCCGCGAGGCCTACCCGGTATAGATTGGTGGCAGCAGGTGCTGCCCTACCGCCTCCTCGATGATCTCTGCTGCCGCAAGCATCCTCATGTCTCGGTGCCGATGCCCCATCACTTGGAGACCGACCGGTAGGCCGTCGTCGCTGAGCCCGATCGGGATCGATGCCGAAGGTACCCCCGTCAGATTCGCCAGTGCTGTGAAACGAATCAGGCTGAACAACCCGAGCTGGCTGTCATCGCCCGGGACAACCGGGTCTTCTCCTATCACGGGGGCTGTTACCGGAAGCGTCGGCGTTACCACCAAGTCGAATCCACTAGCCGCTTCCAGGTAGCGATCGATGATCAACTGGCGCATCCGTCCGGCTGTCACGTAATCCGTTCCCGAGAAGAGGTTTCCGATCCTGAAGATATGACGAGCCGGTGCGCCGTACTTCTGAGGCTGGCTACGAATGGTATCAGCGTGTTGTGCACCGAGATCGACGTACGCGATCACGGCTGCGACGAGGACTCCCAGTTCGAGACCACCAAGCCGCAACTTCTCTATCCGTAGGCGTGGATCCTCCTTCAACCGGCGCACGGCGACGTCGAACACGTCGGCCACATCCGAGCGTACGGCCCCCATCGAACCGTCCATGACGACGCCGACCCGTAGCGGCTCGCTCGATCCTGACGACGACAGTGGTAGGAGGTGTGCTTGCCGGACAAGCCAATGAAGGTCGGAGAGGGTAGGGCCCATGAGGCCAATCGAGTCGATACTCCAAGCACCGCCCACCAGCCCCTTCTGCCAGCGCGCGGACTGGGACGGGCGAAACGCGGCGATCCCGCACATCGAGGCCGGGATGCGCACCGATCCACCCGAGTCCGAACCGAATGCGAAGTCTACGATCCCCGCCGCGATAGCAGCCGCTGAGCCTCCGCTGGATCCTCCTACGATTCGCTTCGTGTCCCACGGATTCAACGTCGTACCGAAGTGCGGATTCATCGTGTACGCGTCCGTGGCGAGCTCTCCGAGGTTCTGCTTTCCCAGGCACACTGCTCCCAGGTCTTCGACCGAACGCACGACTTCGGCGCTCTCGGCCTGAGGAAGCGGATCTCCGAGCAGCGAACCCAACGTCGTAGTAAAGCCTTCTACATCGATATTGTCCTTGACACCGAATACCAGGCCTGATAGGGGGCCGCTCCCAGGTTCTGGTGGAGAATCGACAACGGAGATAAAGCAGCACAGCGAGTCCCGTTCTGCCGACTTCCACATCTGTCTACTGCGTTGGACCTTACAGTCTTGGTCTAGCGCGACAATTTCCGAATATGTAGGTCGCAAACTGATCATACGGCATCGAGTCCCTGCCAAGTCGTGATCTCCGACTCATCGAGTTCGGCCTGCATTTGCAATAGTCCAGAACGGTACACGGCCCACAGCGCTGTGAGAGCATCGAGGTCGGCATCGCCGATAGGAATACTCAACAATGCTGCAAGCTCGGTGGCATCAATTACCATATCGTCCATTGGTAGTCCTTACGTGTCGAAGTAAGTGGCGATCCGGTTTTCGATACGGCTCAGAATCAGGCTCATCGGAACTATTTCGGCGTCCGGGTCCACGGGTATGACTGAACCGCCAGGACTTCTTGTGACGGGGCCATACCGAGCCGGCCGACGCGTCCTATTGACACGCTGTTCGATCACATCTCCTTGGCAGTAGTGCCAAAACTCGAACGGGTAGGCAACGAAACCGAATTCGTTGAATACTTCAGTTATCCTAAGACGGTTTTCTCTTGCCTGCGGAGATACGAAGGGCGAGTCCATCGGCGTGATCTCTGTTAGAGCCATATACTTGCCACCGCGATCTACCTCTTCGCCCGTTGATAAGTCGATAATCGAAGTATCGACCGCCGATCCTGATATGTGAGTGCCATGACGATAGGTACAAGCTATGAGGCCAAGGGCTCGGCGATAGATCAACTCTGCTTCAGGGCGGGCCGTTGTTTCGTCCATGACCATTTCTACTACGCGATCTAGCAGAACCGGACTCAATATCAAGTCCACCTGCATTCCCGGTGATCGATAGGAATGCTCCACTCGTAATAGAAGCCCCAGTGATCGTAACTTCCTGGCTACACCGTATAGCGGTTCAAGAAGACCGGACCGAATATAGGCAATACCTGGTCCGTGCCCCGCGTCATTCGCTTCGGCTACGATCAGTGGTGTATCCGGATCATCAGACCTCGGCAGAATAGGTACAAGCGGTTCTCCACACTCGTCAATCTGTAACTCGGTCAGACCTAGCATGAACTCCGCTGCCTGTTCCATTGAGGATTGCCAGTACGCTGTTCTCGCACGAAGTTCGGTCACTTTGACGCATACCTTTCACTTGCGGCTGCACGCAGTACGGCCTCTTCAATGAATTCTGATGTAATCGCCGTACCTTCCAACGTCTGTGTTATACGTCCTGAAGCCATGATGGCTACACGGCCACAGAGTTCGGCGAGTTCGTCATATTCTGTAGTCGAAACAAGAATAGCAGCTCCTCGAGATGCCGCCCTTCGTAGCAGGCGAACAACCTCGCGCTTCGTACCAACATCAATCCCCTGTGTCGGCTCGTGCAATAGAAGGACGGCTGGCGATAACTCCAACCATTTGGCAAGAACTGCCTTCTGCTGGTTGCCACCACTCAACGCCGAGATTGGCTGGTCGGGGAGCGGTGGTGTCACCTGGTATCGCCCCAAGATCTTCCTGATCCAACGTGCCAGTAAGGCTAGCTTGAGCCCAATAGTGCGGCCTCTGTACTGACGGAGATGCAGGATAGCTATGTTCCTCGACACTGTCTCGGTAGCTACTAGGCCATCGCGGCCTCTGTTGGCGGGAACGAGGGCCATACCTGCTCGAATGGCGAGTGTCGGAGTCCACACGTCGAGGTCGATGGACTTCCCGGCGACGGTGAGGAGCCCTTGTCCTGGAAGACCGCCGAACAGTACGTACGGGAGTACCTCATGACCGGATCCGATCAATCCCGTAATACCCACGATCTCGCCGGATCTGAGCTGAAGCGATACGCCCGAGAGCCCGTCCGACATCAGGTCTACCGCTGAAACCACCAGTGCAGACTCTGCGTCAGCACGTACGGGTTCATGGACGGGACCGGAGAGTGATCTCCCCATTATGAGCTCGATGAGCTCCTGCTCGGTCAGATCGGCAGTTGATTTCGTACCGACGGCCCGGCCATCTCGTAGGACGGTCACCGCGTCGCACAGATCAAGAACCTCACCGAGTTTGTGTGATACGAACACCACGGCCGTACCGGCAAGTGCTGCCTGTCTGATCAACCGAAACAGCTGTTCGCTAGCGGCCTTGGGAAGGTAGGCGGTTGGCTCGTCGAGGACCAGGAGTTGGCGTCGTCCGTCTGCTGACGGGTCGCCCATCGCTCGAAGAATCGCGATCTCCGCCTTCTGGACCTCCGACAGATCACCAACCTTGGTGTCGGGATCGGTACCAAGATCAAACGTCTCCAGCAGGTGCTTCGCTCTGAGTTTGTGGGAGCCGATGTCGATAGTGCCGAACATGCCGGTCTGGTACTCCGCCACGAACATGTTCTCCCAGACCGTGAGTGAATCAACCAGACCGAGGTCTTGATGAACGAAACCAACGGTACCCCGGATAGCACTCGGTGTTAGTGGAAGGGACACCACCTTTCCCCACAACTTGAGACGGCCGGATCCGGTGTCGGGCGCGTGATACCCGGCGAGGATCTTCACCAGAGTCGACTTGCCCGAGCCGTTCTGGCCCAACAAACCGTGAATCTCACCTACGGCGACACGGAAGGTCACTCGCTCAAGTGCTCGGACACCTCCGAACGTCTTGGAGAGGTCGCGGAACTCGAGAGCTAGCGGCACTGAGGGATTCATGTCCGGTGTCAGGCGACGCCCCAGAGCTGCTTGAACCCTTCCTTGGCTGCTGCCGTGTTGTACCAGACCTCTTCAGGAGCACTCAGATCGATCTCATCGATGTTCGTGCGATCGAAGAGCCGATTCGGCGGCTTCGATTCCTCCGTTGCGCTGGGAACGGGGTCATTACCCGTCAGGACCCTGAGCGCCTGGTCGACATCGACCCAACCTTCCCACACGTGCGGGCCTCCGGGATCCGCATAGACCACATGGTTGTCCTTCATGAGCTGCAGCACCGATGGTGTCCCGTTGTACGTGGCGATCTTCACTCTATCTTGAGCCCCGGCGGCCTCGAGTCCAGGGATGATATTCAAAGTCATACCATCGATGACCGAGATCATATAGTTGACCGATGGATCCCGATTGACCACCGTCTGGGCCAAGCTAGGCAATCTGGTTGCAAAATCTGCGAATCGGACTATCTCCTCCGTAACCTTGCACCCACCCACGCACATCGATTCGATCCGCTGTCTTTGAGCGTCCGCCATCGATTGGTGCCGCGGTCCCCCAGCGTGAAAGATGACGACGTTAATGTCCTTTCCGCCCGAATCAGCCAGGATCCAGTCAGCATCCAATAGGGCGCCACCTACATAATCGAACGCTGTCAATCCGTCGGGCCAGGGAATATCTGGGCCCTCTTCAGCAACCTCATTGATACCGATCACGGGAATCCCTGCAGCCTGCGCACGCCTCATAGGTTCCGCGACAAGACTGGTCTGGATAGATTCCAACAGAACGCAGTCAAACCCTCGGTTGATCGCCTGTTCGAACCCCTGAACATACAAAGGAGGCTGAGCCTTTGCATCAAAGACATCTGTCGTGCAACCGACTGCCGCTGCGGCTTCTTGGACTCCTCTATAGAGGTTCTGTACTATCTCAACGTTGAACGTTATGGCGAGATAGAACAGTTTCTTACCAGCGGCCGACGACGCATCAAATGCTGGACCAGGTGGTACGAACTCTGGTACTGCACGAGCGGCTTCAAGTCTTGCCTCGATCGCTCCGACATCAAGCGTACCGGCCGTTTCATCGGCGGATGTAGTGTCTTCTTCTTCAGCACAAGCGGCCAAGAGGCCACCGCCTAGAGCTACACCGGTTGTAGCGGCAAGCCCGCTACCCAAGAATTGACGCCGCGTCAGCTGACCTCGAGAATCCCGTTCCCTATACTCCATGATCGCTCCTTCCTCTCATGGTGCACTCCCAGCCGCGGTACGGCTGCGTGCTTATCACGCTCTCTTTATGTTTCGTTGTGATACAACCTTCGCTAGGACAATGGCTAGTATCAGAGAAGCCCCGTAGAAGATCTCTTGTATCCACTGGCGTAAACCGAGTAGCTGCAAACCGGTTATGCCCGTGACCAGAAAGTAAACGGCTACGACCGTTCCCCAAGGATTGAAATGTCCCGGGCGTATCGTCGTTGACCCTAGGAAGGCTGCAGCGAAGGCGGGAAGTAGAAACGCCAGACCGTTATTCGGATCAGCGGCACCCAATGTTCCCGTCAGGACGACCCCCGCTAATGCGGCACACAAGCCGCAGAAGAGAAATGCTCCCGAGCGGAGGTGGTTCACAGCGAGTCCTGATAAACGCGCAGCCTCACGGTTCCCTCCGGCGAAGGCGAGTCGACGGCCGGTCGCCGTATAACGAAGGAACCACCATATCCCCGTCGCTAGGAGCAAAGCGTAGAAAAACGACAGAGGTAATCCGAACGGTCGAGAACTCACTACCCTTGCAAGGCCTCTATCCACGCCGGAGACGATGAGGTAATTAGTTGTCGCGTACGTAACACCTGTGACAAGTGTGCCGACGCCCAACGTTGCTACAAGAGCATCTACACCGACACCGACGACGAGCAGACTATTGAGAGCGCCAATTAAGAGCCCGGCCATAAGGGTGATGATCACGCTGAGCCAAATTGGCCAACCAAAGTCTACGTTAAGCCAAGCCGAAAGCATTCCAGCGAATCCAAGGTTGGCTCCTACAGACAAGTCAAAGTCACCTATGACGAGAGCAATAGTAAGACCCAGGGCGACAATAACAAGAACGCTCTGGGAACCGAAGATAGTCCTTGCATTAGCGAGAGTGGCGAAAGTGGAGGGTCTCAGAATGGAGAAGAGGCCAGCAATAACCAACCAGGCGAGCGGTAGCGCAAACGCTTCAAGATCAAGCCGGGACCGGGCTAATCGTTCCAATACATCAGCCTCCGAGCGATCTATTGGTGATCGCGTCTTTAGAGCTCCGCGCCTTCAGAAAACGGCGAAAGGCTCGTGGGCCTTGTATCTATGTTGTCGCCGCCCTCTCTTTCCGTCAAGAGCGAGGCTATACGGGCGGGACTCAGAACGTCAAGTGAAACGCAGGTCAGATGTAAAGAAACGTTGGGCCTGCACGGTACTGGCAGCTACGGCGCCGGGCTGGCCCGGCATCTGACCGAAGCCGGTGTCGAGGTGGTGGAGGTGAACCGTCGGAGTCGTTTGGGTAGCGACGAACGCGGCGATGAACATGGCGTTGCGGGCGCGGTGGTGACCGCGTCGTGATCGTGCGGTGGTGTGGCTACGGCCTGATTACCGATCGACGGATGCAAGCCCGGCCTAGGCGGCTAGGGGGCCTGGGTTGGCGAAACGGTGTGGGTCGATCTCGGCGAGGGTTCTCGCTCCGGTGCAGGGCCCGAACCCGCACATGCTGTTGAGGACCTTTCCCCGCGGATGGTCCAGGAAGGCCTCCTCGGTGTCAGCGGCGGACCGCTCGCGCTGGTCATGATCCGATCGAAGTCGGCGGTGAGATCCCCGCACGTCCACCATGAGCAGGCTCAGAAGCCCGGTTCATAAGCTATTTACTGTTGCCATCCGACGTCTGACACCTTGAACAGTACGGTGGTGCCACTGAAACCAGACCACCCCCCACCAAGTGCAACTCGCAGCCAAGTGAGGGGGCTGTGACTATTGCTGAGAAGTGGTTAGACCGCTCGGCCACTCGGTGAGGGGTTGTCAGGTACCGCAGTTTCCAGTTCGTTCGACAAGAAGTGCAGTGCGGTGACGGTATGCACGCGCCCCCCACATTGTCAAGCTATCTTCATTCTGTGGTGGCCTCTACCTGTAGGGCCTATTCACAACATGCTCGGTGTCGGCTACGCCCGAAGTGTTCCCGGGGGAGCGTTTCGCGACCTGGATGGCTTGGGCGCCGAGGCGGGAAGGTGCCCTCCGCCGCCGGCCGATCGCCGGTAGTGGCGTTCACTCAGCCTCCGGACTCGCTTCTGGCCCTGTCCTCGGTCGGTCCGGGTGTGCTTGATCGTTGAGGGGAAGGTGGATGGTCACCGTGGCGCCCTGGCCGGGTCCGTCGCTAGCTACGGTCACGGTTCCCCCATGAGTCTCCACGGTGGCCCGCGTGATTGCCAAGCCCAGACCCGTGCCTCCTAGTCCGTGACTGCGGGACCGTTCGGTGCGGTAGAAGCGGTCGAATACGTGTGGAAGGTCGGCGGCAGGGATGCCGATTCCGTCATCGGTGACCGATATAGCCAGCGCTCCGTCATTGTCTGGCGCGGCCAGGATTGTGATGTTCCCTCCGGGCTCGGTACAGCGAATGGCGTTGCTGATAACGTTCCCCAAGGCCTGGCTCATCCGCATCCTGTCGAGATCCACATCCGGAAGGTCGGGTGGTATCCGCAACGACAGTTCGACCTGCCGGGCATGGCATAGCGGCTGCCAGCGGTCCGCTTCCGTGGTTAGCAGGTCTTTGACCCGGGTTGTTTCCAGCGCGAGCCTGAGTTCACCGTGGTCCGTCTCGGCAAGCCAGTCCAGGTCGGTTACGAGACCCCGCAGCCGGTCCACCTCCTGGATGATGTGGTCGGAGGCTTCCTCAGCGGTCTGGAGACCGTCGCGCAGTCCCTTCGCCTCCAGCTGTATCACGCTCAGGGGTGTGTTCAACTCATGGGAGAGGTCGTTTATCAGCCGTCGGCGCAGTTCGCGCTGGTTTTCGAGGGTGGAGGTCATCCGGTTGAATGCCTTGCTCATCCGTCCCAGTTCATCCGCGGACGTAACCGGCAGCCGGGCTGTGTCCCCCTGGGCGATCGCTTGTGTTGCCTCCGTCAGGGCCGTCACTGGCTGGGTGATCCGTTTGGACAACCAGGCGGCCAGCACCATGGCGACACCGGCAGTCAGCACCCCGCCGACCGCGGTGATGGACAGGAGTGTGTCCAGAAACCCGTGCGACTCGGTGGAGAGGAACTCCTGGTTCACGTCGAGGTAGACGTGGCCTACGGGCCGGTTCGCGGCCACGTCGAACACCGTCTCCCGATGTCCTTGCAGATTGGTCGCGCCTGCTCCGGGCGGTAGCTCGGAGAGATTGTCCTTCACTACCCGTCCGTCGATGTCGACGACGACGACTCGAACCTGGTCCTGGTGAAACGACTCGGAGTGCTCGCCTTCGCTCTCTTCCGACCGCTCCCCGGTCGGGGTTCCATCGAAGATGTACCCGGCCTCCGACAGTGCCGAATCCACCCTTTCCCAACCACCGGCAGCCGTGTACTCCCTGCTCAGCAACCGGGCCAACTGGACTGCTTCTTCGCCACCTATCCGGTCGACGAACACACCCAGGCGGGACTGAGTGGCGTAGTAGCCCACGCCAACGCCGGCTAGAACGGTCAGGACGACCACAAGCACGATCGAACCCATGATCTGCCGGTGGAGCGACTTCATTGGTCCTCGACGACGAACTTGTAACCGGCGCCATAGACCGTCCGGATGGGCTGGCCTGCGGCCGGGCGGATCTTCTTGCGCAGCCGGGCGATCTGACTATCTATCGCGCGATCGTAGCCATCGAAGTCGTAGCCGAAGGTCAGCGAGATCAGCTGATACCGGGTTAGGACCTGGTTGGGATGGTGCATGAACGTGGACAACAGGGCGAGTTGCGCCTGGGTCAGCTCCACGGGTGTTTCATCTACCGTCACACTCCGGGTGGTCTCACTCAGCGTGATACTCCCCCGAGTTATGACCCGCTGGACTCTGTCCCTGACCCGGCGGAGCACCGCTTTGGCCCGCGCCACGACTTCGTCCGGATCGAACGGTTTGATGATGTAATCGTCGGCTCCGCTATCCAGTCCGATGATCCGCTCGGCGGGGGTTTCCCTGGCTGTCAGCATCATTATCGGAATGGCGGACTCACGACGCAGGATCTTGCACACCTCCACCCCATCCAGACGAGGCAGCGTCAGATCGAGGATCACCAGGTCCGGAATGAGACGACGGGCCAGAGTCAGGCCGGACTCGCCATCGAGAGCAACCTCAGCGGAGAAGCCGGCCCGCTCCAGATACACCTTGACCCAGTTGGCGATCCTCTCGTTGTCTTCGACAATCAATACCGTTCCGCTCATTGTCCACACCTCGCAGGGCCGTCCGGGGAGCGATCCCGGTGCAGGTACCGGACGAACCCCCCGGACAGCTTAAGTCTCCGGGCTTCTATGTCTTCTCTCGGGTCGATGCCGGTTCGCCTCTATCCTGCTCCTCCCGCTCCGCTACTGCCGTGGGCACCACCCGACTCGCCTTTGCCGGCGTGCTCCCCGCCGGATTCGCTGCCTCACCGCCGCCGGCTTCGCCCCCGCCGACCTCGGCGTGTCGTATCCATCCGGTGAACGGTTCCGGTGTCGTTGCCAGGTTGACCGCCAGCACCGCCGCGGTGAGCAAAGTGCCCACGACCGCCCCAAACAGGGAGGTCCCGGTCATCAGCGTTTTCTGCGTCATCCCTTCACTCCTCTCGTGCGAGCTTGTTGTGATATCGCCAGTATGAAGGTGAAAGATGGCTCAAATATGTCAGCCACATGGCCCTCGAACTCGGTGGGTTTCACTAGTAGGGTTAGCCCATCGCCGCCGTGTCGAACCCGTAGCGTCCGGGGCGGCGGACAGTCTCGTTCGATTGCCCGCACCTTCCAATGCCGAACGACCGGGCTGGACCTCCCGGTCGTTGCGCGCCTTTGACGGAGGAAGGAGGCCACCATCCCGGTCGATCTCAAGCTGGCCCGGCTCCGGCAGGACTACGAGACCGAAGGTCTGTCTCTGGCAAGCCTCGATCCGGATCCGATCAGCCAGTTCGGCCGGTGGATGGACGAGGCGGTCGATGCCGGGGTGTCGCAGGCCAACGCGATGACGCTGGCCACCGCCGACGACCGGGGCAGGCCTTCGGCGAGGGCGGTGTTGCTGAAGGGGTACGACGCTTCCGGCTTCGTCTTCTACACCAACTTGGAGAGCCGAAAGTCCCGGGAGATCGAGGCCAACCCGCGAGCGGCCCTGTGCATCGTGTGGGTCGACCTCCATCGGCAGGTGCGGATCGAAGGGTCCGTCGAACGGGTCGGCGAGCGGACCGCGGATGACTACTTCGCGTCCCGCCCGCGGGAGGCTCAGATCGCGGCGGCTGCGTCCCCGCAGAGCAGGGTGGTGCGTGACCGGGTGGCTCTGGAAGACCTGGTGGACCAGTGGAGGGTCGAGTACGGTGAGGCGACCATCCCCAGACCGCCGCACTGGGGCGGCTACAGGGTGCGCCCGGAGCGGATCGAGTTCTGGCAGGGGCGGCGCCATCGTATGCACGATCGCATCGTCTACCGGGCCGACCGGGGAACCTGGCGGCGAGAGCGTCTTGCGCCGTGATCGCGGCGGACGCGCGCCTTCCCGATCCCATGAGGGCCGCGATGATCGCCCACGCCGCCGAGTCTGCACCCCGCGAGGCCTGCGGGCTGGTCGCATATGACGGTGCCGGGCGTCCCGCCAGGCTCTATCGCCTCACCAATGTGCATCCGGACCCAGCCTGCTTCGAGATCGATCCGGTGGAGCATTTCCGGGTCATCAGGGAGTCCGAGGAGCGGGGTTGGAGGATCGGGGCGGTCTACCACTCCCACCCGACCGGCCGTGCCCGCCCATCGCCGACCGATCTTCAGGCCCGCATCGACCGGGACTGGATATCGTTCATAGTTGGTCGGAGCGCGAATCGGTGGACGGTGGTCCCCTTCGCTATCGGCCGGAGTGGTACCCGACCGATCGGCTGACATCCTCTCCGTCGGACTGGTGGCTGGCTGCCGGGTTCGCTCGGTAAATCGTTGACTTCGCAGGAGCTTCGACGAAGATGTCCGCATGGTGTCCGAATATCCACGGGGTACCGAGGGTGAGTCCTCCTCCGTCCCCCACTTATGGTGGGAAGCCGGGCTGGAGGACTACCTGTCGCGCCTCGAGAGTCAGCGGGGCCTGTCCGCCAACACGGTGGTTGCGTACCGGCGCGACCTCGAGCAGTTCTTCGATTACCTCGACCTGCGAGGGATCGACGCATTGGCGCGGGTCGACCGGAAGGTCATCCGGGGCTTCCTCGGTTCGCTCGACGGGCTCGGGTACGCGCGGCGTTCGGTTGCCCGCAAAACCTCCGCCGTCCGGGCGTTCTTCACCGACTGTGTTAGGCGGGACACTCTCGATGCCAACCCGGCCGCCGGGCTCGCCCGCCCCAAGACACCCCGAACTCTGCCACAGGCGCTCAGCCGGAGCGACACGACCTCGATTCTCGACTCGATCGACGGCGAGGATCCCAAGTCGCTGCGCGATCGAGCCGTCCTCGAGACTCTCTACGCCACCGGGCTGCGCGTGTCGGAGCTCGCCGCGCTCAGGGTGGACACCGTGCTCGGGAAGGACCGGCTGGTCGTCAAGGGGAAGGGCGGTCGCGATCGTGTGATACCCCTGGGTTTCCACGCACGGGACGCGATCGAGAGATACGTGCGGGAGGGACGCCCGGCGCTGGTGCGGGGTCGTACCACTCCGGCGCTCTGGATCGGGGTCCGCGGCGCCGAGATGAGCCCGCGGACTCTACGCCGGCTGGTCCGGACCCGGGCCGGCACCTTTCCCCACGCCCTACGCCATACCTTCGCGACCCACCTCCTTGAGGGAGGGGCCGACCTCAGCACGGTGCAACAACTGTTGGGACACGTCGAGTTGGCCACCACCCAGATCTACACGTCGCTGACGCGGCGACACATGCGCGACACCTACGAGCGGAGCCACCCGCGCGCCTGAGCGGTCCGGCTCCCGGATCGGCGCTCTGGCTTATCGGCACTCGGTGACCTACAATCGTGGACGATCACACACGTTCGCCGCAGCCTCCCGCGGTCGGGCTCAGGCCCGGGGAGGTCCGGAGGCGCCCTCCGGAACGGGCGGACGGAGGCACGAACCAAATGTGAGGAGGCGCGTTGTCTGCCGTCACCATGAAGCAGCTATTGGAGGCCGGCGTCCACTTCGGTCACCAGACCCGCCGTTGGAACCCCAAGATGGCCCCGTACATCTTCGGGGAACGTAACGGTATCCACATCATCGATCTTCGTAGGACCCTGGAGGAGGTGGCGAGGGCGTACGCCTTCGTACGCGACCTCGTCACCGACGGCGGCACCGTCCTGTTCGTCGGAACCAAGAAGCAGGCGCAGTCGGCGATCCTGGAGGCCGCTACGAGCGCCCGCATGCCGTATGTCAACTTCCGATGGCTGGGTGGGATGCTGACCAATTTCAAGACCATCAACCAGCGGATCTTCTACATGAAAGAGCTGGCCGCCATGGAGAGCTCGGGCGACATCGAACAGCTTCCGAAAAAAGAGCGCCTGAGGCTCCGGCGGGAGTACGCCCACTTGGAGCGGACCCTCGGGGGTGTTGCCGACATGGACAAGCCCCCGTCTGCGCTTTTCGTCGTTGACCTCAACGCCGAGCACATCGCGGTACGCGAGGCCGTCCGGCTCCAGATCCCGGTCATCGCCCTGGTCGACTCGAACTGCAATCCGGACGACATCGACTTTGTGATCCCGGGCAACGACGATGCCATCAGAGCGGCCTCCCTGATAGCAAACACCATCGCCGCTGCGTGCGTGGAGGGCAGGATGGCGGCCATGGTGGGAGACGAGGAGGATCCCGGCGTGGACCTCGAGGTCGGCGCCGCCGGATAACCGTACGACACGAGACCATTCCAGAGGACAGCGACATGCCAGATTTCACAGCTAAAGATGTACAGAAGCTCCGTCGAGCCACCGGCGTGGGCATGATGGATGCCAAGAAGGCCCTAGTCGAGTGCGGCGGTGACATGGACGCGGCCAAAGGGTGGTTGAGGGAGAAGGGCTTGGCCGACGTCAAGAAGAGAGCCGGTCGCGATGCCAACCAGGGCACGGTGGGCTACTACGTTCACCAGCCCTCCGGATACCCGACCGTGGGGGTGCTAGTCGAGTTGGCCTCCGAGACCGACTTCGTGGCCAGGAGCGATCGGTTCCAGAAGATGGCTCGCGACCTCGCCATGCACGTCGCGGCCGCCCAGCCCCGTTGGGTGAGGATCGAGGATGTTCCGGAGGAAGTAGTCGGCAAGGAAAAGGATCTGATAGCCCGGGAAGCCCGTGCCACGGGGAAGCCGGAACGAGTCGTAGAGATGATCGTGACCGGCAGGCTCCGGTCGTACCTCAAAGACCATGTGCTCTACGAGCAGGAGTTCATCAGGACGGATCAGTACGAGGGTAAGGTCGGTGACATGGTGACGGAACTCGCTGCCGCGATGGGCGAGAACATCGGGGTGCGCCGGTTCTCGCGGATCGCGGTGGGCGAGCGGGAGCTATAGATGCGCCACGCCCGGCGTCGGGTACTGCTAAAGCTCTCGGGTGAGGCTTTTGCCGATTCCGATATCGGCTACGGGATCTCACCGGAGACGGTGCGGCGGGTGGCAGGGGAGATCGCAGAGGCGCAGGCGGCCGGGCATCAGATCGGAATCGTTGTCGGCGGAGGGAACATATTCCGCGGCGTGTCGGCCGCGGCCGAGGGTATGGATCCGGCCAACGCCGACTATATGGGAATGCTGGCCACGGTCATCAACGCCTTGGCACTCAGGGACGCGATCGAAGCAACAGGTGTGGAGTGCCGGGTCCAGTCGGCAATCACGATGCAGCAACTGGCCGAGCCTTACATCAGGCTGCGCGCCATCGCCCACCTGGAGAAAGGACGATCGGTGATCTTCGCGGCCGGGAGCGGAAACCCGTTCTTCACGACCGATACGGCTGCGGCTTTACGAGCCATGGAGGTTGGCGCCGAAGTGATGCTGAAGGCGAGCAAGGTGGACGGCATCTATTCCGCGGATCCGGTCCTCGACGATGAAGCCGTGTTCCTCGATCAGATCGGCTATATGGACTTCATCTCGTCAGGTTTGCGGGTGATGGACACCACGGCCGTTACCATGTGCATGGACCACAAGCTGCCGATCATCGTGTTCAGCCTGCTCCGTCCGGGGAACATCCTTCGGGCGGTGGCCGGCGAGCCGATCGGCACAAAGGTGTGCTGACTCGTCGGAAGGACATCTGATGCTGGACGAACTCCTGGCTGATGCCGCCGAACGTATGGAGTCCGCCGTGCGGCACACTCAGGGGGAGTTCGCAACCTTGCGTACCGGGCGGGCGAACCCGGCCATCCTGTCGAGGGTGATGGTTGACTACTACGGAGCCCGGACGCCGCTCCACCAGTTGGCCACGACCACCGTGCCCGATCCCCGGATGTTGATCGTCCATCCGTTCGATCCAGGTTCTCTGGCCCAGATCGAACGCGCCATCCGATTGTCGGATCTTGGCCTGAATCCCACCAACGACGGGAAGATCATCCGGTTGGTGTTTCCCGCTCTGACCGAGGAACGACGCCGGGATCTGATACGGGTCGCGCGTGGCATCGCCGAGGAAGGTCGCATAGCCATTCGCCACATCCGACGCGGTACTCGCGACGACTTGTCAGAACTGGGCGAGTCGGAGGACAGCGTACGGCGTGCAGAGAAGCAACTGCAGGAACACACCAACCGCTACGTTGCCAAGACCGACGACCTGCTGGCCAACAAGGAACGCGAACTACTCGAGGTCTAGGTGCTAGGTGCGGCTTCCCACTACAGATACTCGAGGTTTGCCCGCTGCGCGGTATTCTGAGTCGAGGTTGCGGGCCGGAGGGATTACGAATGGACGGAGAGGGCAAGCCCCCATCGGTCGAGATGGATGATGAGAGTGGTGATGCGAGACCGGACGACGGGGGCGCGCCGGATCCGGTAGGTACCGGCGAGTTCACCGGACGTGACTACGTACGGTCCACAACGCGCGAGTACAAGGGCTTGGCAGAGTCGGTGGCGAGGGCCGGTGAGGAGTCGTACGAGCAGTCGGGCATTGTGGCGCCCGTCCCCGGACTCGGAACCAGCGTTGTCGGTTTCAAGGACATGACGGGTCGGGAAGAGGACGATCCGGAACAGATCGAGGAGATCGACCGGGCGCGACGCTCGGAGTTGGCCCTGCGGATAGTGACGGGCCTGGCGGTCGTTCTGGCCTTCTTCGGGACCCTCTATGCAGGTCCGTTGTGGGTGACCCTCTTCCTAGCGGTCCTCATCCTGGTCGCCGTGTCCGAGTTCTACCAGGTTGTGCGATCCGCCGGGTTCACGCCGGTGGCGTTCATCGGGTTACTCGGTTCGGTCGGGGTGTTCTACACCGCTTGGAACGCCGGCCCCTTCGGGGCGGGTGGAATGGTCGTGGCGGTGGTGCTGGCCTCGGGATTCTGGTTCGTTGTGGTTCCTCGCAGCTACCCGCTGGCCAACATAGGGATCACCGTGCTCGGCGTCGCCTGGGTGCCCGTGCTGGCCTCCTTCGCCATTCCGATCTTCCGCTCCCCTGAAGCCTGGGGCCTGACCACTGCGCTCGTGGTCTTCACCGCTCTCAATGACATCTCCGCTTTCTCCTATGGAAGGGCGTTCGGTAGCCGCAGGATGGTGCCCGTCCTCTCTCCCAACAAGACGTTGGAGGGTTTCATAGGCGCCACCGTGCTGACGATCCTGGCGGGCATCATCGTGGGACGGTTCGGGCTGCTTACTCCTCTGACCATGACTTCCTCGGTTGCGTTGGCCGTGGTGATCAGCCTGTTCGGGCCTATAGGGGATCTCGCTGAGTCCTCGATCAAGAGGATGATCGGGATCAAGGACATGGGGAGCAGTCTCCCGGGGCACGGCGGTGTCCTTGACCGGCTGGACGCCTTCCTCCTCACGATCCCCGGCGCGTACCTGGTCTACGTCTGGTTCGGATACCTGTGAGGTCTGTCGTTGTCCTAGGGGCAACGGGATCGGTTGGCCGCCAAACACTGGAAGTCGCAGACCGGTTGGGCTTTAGCGTGGAGGGGCTGGCAGCCCGTCGCGCGGGCAGGGAACTCGAGGAGTTGGCGACTCGTTACGAGCGGGCGGCGATAGTGGCGGTCGAGCCCGACGAGGCCGGGCATGCCCGTTACAGGGACCGGTTCGGGAAGCGCTACGGATGGGGCATGGGGGCGCTGGCCGAGTTGGCTGCCCGGCCCGGCTGCACGGTTGTCAACGGCGTGGTGGGTGCCGCCGGGTTGGAGGCGTCAATCGTCTCCCTTCAGGCCGGAAACCGTCTGGCCCTGGCCAACAAGGAGAGCCTTGTGGTCGGTGGTCCCCTCGTGGTGGCGGCGGCGGAGAGCGGGGAATTGATCCCGGTGGACTCCGAGCATTCCGCTCTCTTCCAGTGCATCCATGGTGAGGCGATCCCGGAGGTTTCGAGGCTGCTGCTGACCGCCTCCGGTGGTCCGTTCCGGGGGAGGAACGTCACCGATCTCGCCCGGGTGGGAGTCGACGAGGCGCTAGCCCACCCGACCTGGCGGATGGGTCCCCGTATCACCATCGATTCGGCCACCCTGGTGAACAAGGGTCTTGAGGTGATCGAGGCACATTTCCTGTTCGGCCTCCCGTTCGACCGGGTGGACGTCGTGGTGCATCCCCAGAGCATCGTTCATTCGCTGGTGGAGTTCGTGGACGGATCCCTCAAGGCCCACCTGGGGGTCACGGACATGAGGATTCCCATACAGTATGCCCTCACCTATCCGGCCAGAGCGGACGGGGTGGTACCTCGCTTCGACATCACCCGGACCGCCCTGACCTTCGAACCGGTTGACCGGGTGGCATTCCCTGCCCTGGATCTGGCGTATGCGGCGGGCAGGGGAGGGGGCACCCTCCCGGCCGCCTTCAATGCTGCCGACGAGGTGGCCGTCGAGGCGTTTCTCCGCTCGAGGATCGGCTTCCTCGACATTGCCGGCGTGATCGCCGAGGTAATGGAGGACCACGATGCGGTGGACGTCGCGTCCATCGACGCGGTCCGCCAAGCGGATCGCGACGCGCGGCGGTCCGCAGCCGCCGCGGTGGCGCGACGCTGAGGTGGCGCCGAAACCAGGTGAGTGGTCCCAAGCCATCCGACCGCAGTGATTTCACCGGACTATCGATGCGAAACGGACGTGCAACACTGTGACCAGTGGTCTCCCCTCACCGGGAGGGTGAGACTCGGACGGCACTTCCGAGACTGGAGAACGGCTTCATCTAATCCTAAGCCCGATCACTTACTAACTACTAACAACTAGCATCTATCATCTAGCCTGCGTTACGGCCGGTCCGAATCCGCGAATCCCGGTCCGGTCCGGCAAACCGGCATTACCGTCTCGAGTCGCGGACTTGCCGCTGGGCGTTGGTATTGGCCGCCGATCCGGTGATACTGGGAGAAGGCCGGGCCACTGGTCGATGGCGCCGGACAGGCGGGCGACTGCTGAGAGTAGGGAGGTTCGGGTGCTGGGCGGGATACTGATGGCTGTCGCCATCTCGGTATTCGTGCTGGTTCACGAGGCCGGCCACTTCCTGGCGGCCAAGGCCACGGGTATGAAGGCCACCGAGTTCTTCCTCGGGTTCGGCCCCCGCATATGGTCCTTCAGGAGAGGGGAGACGGAGTTCGGCGTCAAGGCTCTCCCACTGGGGGGCTATGTCCGCATCGCGGGTATGAACGACCGCGAGTGGGTGCATCCTGCCGATCTCGAGCGGACGTACCGGCAGCAGGCGTTCTGGAAGAAGTCGGTTGTCGTGCTCTCCGGGGTCACCCTCAACGTCGTGTTGGCGTTCTTCCTTCTCTTCGGTCTGTTCTTGGCGACCGGAGTCGTCGAGTCCACGACGACCGTGGCCCGGGTAAGCCCCGAGATCACCGAAGGTGTCGCCTCCCCCGCGGCCGAGGCCGGACTGCGGTCCGGTGACATCTTGATGGCGATCGACGGCGTCGCCATCTCCGACTGGGACCAAGCCGTGGAGGTCATCATGACGCGACCCGGCAAAGCCGTTGTGATCGATCTGATAAGGGAGGGAGAACGCCGCACCACCTCCGCCACTCTCGGCTCGTACCATCCGGTCACCGGTGAAGCGGTCGGGTTCCTCGGAGTCTCTCCCGGTTCCCGTCGCGTGCCGGTCGGTCCGGTGCGTGCCGCCGGTCTCGCCATCAGGGCCGAGTGGGCTATCTTCACCGGCACGCTGGAGGCGGTCGGACGCATCCTGAGGCCGGAGTCCCTGATCGAGTTGGGGGGTGCCCTGGCAGGACGCAGCGATGTCGCAGACGAGATCCGCCCTGTCAGCCCAATAGGACTGGTACAGATCGGGACGCAGGCGACGCGGGTGGGGATCGGGAACATGGTGTTCCTGCTGGCGGTGGTGAACGTGACCCTGGCGATTTTCAACAGCCTCCCTCTCTACCCGCTGGACGGAGGTCACTTCGCGGTGGCTGTCTACGAGAAGCTGACCGGGCGGCGGGTCGACGCCCGCCGACTAATCCCGGTGGCGGTGGCGGTCGTGATGCTCATGGTGTTCCTCGGGCTGGTAGCCGTCGTTCTCGACATCGTGAACCCGTTGACGCTGTGACCGTCGCGTCCTACCAAACCGAGCGAAGTCGCTGTTGCGGCGGCCGTTTCTGAGATGGGCCATGAGTGGGGTCGATGGGTGGCTCTCAACGGCAGTAGGGAGGCACCCCGTCCTGGGAGGGGTGACGGTCCTGTACGTGGCGGCGTGGACGGTGTTCGGCATCGCCACGGGAACGGGCCAGGTATACACCTACCTGGTGTGGATGGTGTGCGCGGTCGGTTTGGTGATGTACGTCGATGGGCGGGTCCGGTTCTCCACCCATGCGCTGGCTCTGCTGTCCATCGTCGGCTTCTGCCACATGGCGGGCGGGAATCTCTACTTCGGAGGGGTGGTCCTCTACGAGCAGGTCTGGCTGGGCTTCATTCGCTACGACCATCTGATCCATGCCTTCGGACTGGGCGCGCCGGGCTGGCCGTATGGGAGGCGACACGCCGGATGCTGGCTGCCGATGAGGGTTTCAGAGCTGTGATCGTGGTGGTCTTGGGCGCAAACACCGTCGGGGCCGTTATCGAGATCGGAGAGTACGTGGCAAGCCTGGGCCTCGCGTCGGTGAGGGTAGGAGGCTATGCCAACAACATGCAGGACCTGACAGCGAACCTCCTGGGCGCCCTGGTAGCCGGCTGGTGGGCCATGTCGACGGGTCGTCGAAGTCACGCTTCCTGATCGCCGCCTCGGCCGGGTGCCCGGTGCGTAGCTCCGGATCCTGTGATCGAGATTGGTCGCAGCGGGCTAATGTGGCTCCCATGGCCCATCGTGACAGGACGCGGCAGATCCGTGTAGGCCCGGTTCCGGTCGGTGGCGGCGCGCCGGTCTCAGTTCAGTCGATGACCACGACCAAGACGGCTGACGTGGACAACACTCTCGCACAGGTGTACGCACTGGCCGGGGCGGGTGTCGACATCGTGCGGATCACCTGCAACGACCGCGCTGCGGCCGAAGGTCTCGCCGAGATGGTCCCGCGTTCTCCGGTTCCCATCATCGCCGACATCCACTACCAGTACCGGCTCGCGCTCGCCGCGCTGGAGGCAGGTGTCCAGGGACTGCGGCTGAACCCCGGCAACATCCGCAAGCCTCACCAGATCCGGGCCGTGGCAAGGGAGGCCAAGGACCGCGGGATTCCGATCAGGGTGGGGGTTAACGCGGGAAGCCTCGACCGCGACCTCATGGCTCGCTTCGGCTCCGCTACCCCCGAGGCACTGGTCGCCTCCGCTCTCAAGGAGATCGAGTACCTGGCCGAGGAGGACTTCGAGGATATCAAGATCTCGGTCAAGCACTCGCACGTACCGTCGATGGTGGAGTCCTACCGCCTTCTGGCCGACACCCTCGACTACCCGCTCCATCTCGGTGTGACCGAGGCAGGACCACCTCCGGGGGGCTTGATCAAGTCCGTGGCCGGAATCGCCACCCTGTTGCTGGAAGGCATAGGGGACACGATCCGTTTCTCCCTTACGGCGGACCCTGTGGAGGAAGCCAAGGCCGGCAGGCAACTTCTCGAGTACCTGGACCTGCGGGAGCGCACCGGGCTGGACCTCATCGCCTGTCCGAGTTGCGGGCGGGCCGAAGTCGACGTGCTGGGCGTGGCGCAGGAGGCACAGGCCAAGCTCGAGGAGGCAAGCCTGCCGATCCAGGTTGCGGTCATGGGCTGTGTGGTGAACGGTCCCGGTGAGGCCCGCGAGGCCGACATCGGGATCGCGGCCGGGCGCGGTCGTGGTCACCTGTTCATCAAGGGAAAGGTGGTGCGTGTCGTGCCGGAGGCCGAGATGGTGGACGCCCTGCTCGACGAGGCTAGGAGGCTGGTCGAGGAGGGGGTGGAAGCCAGGGTGGCGGCCGCCGACCGTCGTGCCGCCCGCACCGCCGAGCGAGATCGTAGGGTGCTGTTGCAGATACAGGGGGATGCCAACCAGGCGGCTGTCCGGCGGGCCGCGGTGGCCAAGGTTGCGGCCCGGGACGGCTGAACGCCTGTACCGGTCGGGGATGATGGGGGTGGTGCTGCATCCTCTATCCTGCTTGCGCTATTCCCCATAGGAGTTTGCGGTGCGCTGGTCCCGAACATTCATCCCCACACTTCGAGACGACCCCGCCGACGCTGTGGCGCCGAGCCACCGGTTGCTCGTCCGCGGAGGATTCATACGCCAACTCATGGCCGGCTCCTACTCGCTCCTGCCCCTGGGCATGAGGGTGGCGCAGAAGGTGTCCTCGATCATCCGGGAGGAGATGGATGCGATAGGAGGCCAGGAGTTCCTGGCCCCCGTGGTGCATCCCGCCGAGGTCTGGAAGAGGACCGGCCGCTGGGACGATGTCGAAGGCATCATGGTCAAGTTCGAGGATCGCAAGGGCGCCGACCTCGTTCTCGCCCTCACCCACGAAGAGGTGTTCGCCCACCTGGCAACCGAGATGAGCTCCTATCGGGAGCTGCCGCAACTGTGGTACCACCTTCAGACCAAGTTCCGCGACGAGGCACGGCCCAGATCCGGACTGCTGAGGGTTCGCGAATTCGTCATGAAGGACTCCTACTCTTTCGACCTGGACGAGTCGGGCCTCGATGTCCAGTTCGAAGCCCATAGAGGTGCGTACGACCGCATCTTCGGGCGGATGGGGCTCGATGCCGTCCAGGTGGAAGCCTCGTCGGGAAACATGGGCGGTAGCGACTCGGTCGAGTTCGTGGTCAGGTCGCCCACCGGCGAAGACAGGGTGGCGCTGTGCGGAGTCTGCGGGTATGCGGCCAACCTGGAGCGGGCGGTAAGCACGCTCGACGAGATCGTCGACGAGGACTGGCAGGGGCCACCCGCCCGGTTCCCGACCCCGGGGGTGCGGACCATCGCCGCCCTGGCAGGATTGGGCGAATTCGCCTCCGCCGAGCGCCAGATCAAGACGCTGGTATACATGGTGGGCGATCGGATGCATCTCGTCGCGGTTCGAGGGGACCACGAACTCGAGGTCCAGAAGCTGGCGGACGCGGTCACAGATGGAGTCCGTCCGGCTACCGCGGGCGAGATCTTCGCGGCTCTCGGCGCCCATCCGGGCAGCCTCGGGGCGGTCGGCGTGGATCTTCCGGTGATAGCCGATCCGGCCTTGCGCGGCCGCTCGAACATGGTGACGGGCGCCAACGAGGACGACTTCCACCTGCGGGGCGTGGACGTGGAGCGCGACATCGACGTCGGCCGGTGGCTGGACCTCCGGAGCGTCGAGGATGGCGAGGCCTGTGGCCGCTGCTTCGGCGGCACACTCTCGTTATCGACCGTGATCGAGGTAGGCCACATTTTCAAGCTGGGTCTCAAGTACAGCCGGGCACTTGGTGCCGAAGTGCTCGATGAGTCAGGAAGACCCACACCTCTCGTCATGGGCTCCTACGGCATCGGCGTCGGCCGGTCCATGGCGGCGATCGTGGAGGCTCGCCACGATGCCAAGGGTATCGTCTGGCCGGTCAGCGTTGCGCCGTTCGCCATCGTCGTCACCCTGCTCCGGCCCGATCGGTCGGCAGTGCGTCGGGTGGGCGAGAGGCTGTATCACGACCTGTCGGCGGCCGGGATGGACGTGATCCTCGACGATCGCAACGAGCGTCCCGGTGTCAAGTTCGCAGATGCGGAACTCGTCGGCATCCCCTACCGGCTTACGGTCGGGCCACGGGGAGTCGACACGGGAAGGGTCGAGTTACGGGCACGGGACAACTCGGTGGACGAGTCGGTGGAGTTCGATGGTGCGGTCGCCAGGATGGTGGAGTTGATTCCCTAGTCCGGGCCGAGCCACCATCGCCTGTGTTCCACCGATTGCTATAATCCGGCGAAACTCGAAGGACGTGACTTTGTGCTACAAGGTGGGCGCCCAGCCCGCTTTTTTTGTTGTCGATGCCGGTTGGCGGGGGTGTTCCCGCGCCCTCCATGGACGCCGCCCGGGGTACGCCCCGCGCCGATGGTGGGCGAACTGCAGAACGGTCGCCGGTGCGCCGGACGGACTCGCGATGCTTGATCAACAACTATGGGAACTCTGCGAGCTTCAACTGGCCGCGTTGGGGCTTGAACTCGATGACCTGCAGGTCTCCGGGCGCGGGCCCCGGCTTCTAAGGGTCACCGTCGACCGCCGGGGAGGAGTTGATGTTCAGACCCTGGCCGATGCCTCTCGCGCCCTGTCGCGTCGCCTCGACGAAGTGGATCCGTTCGATGGACCCTACTCGTTGGAAGTCACGTCGCCCGGTCTCGAGCGGAGCCTCCGGCGCGCGCGCCACTACGTGAAGTCGATCGGTAGGGACGTGACCGTCAACACCAATGTGGAGGTGGAGGGCGCCCGTCACCATCGAGGCGTACTGGAGGCGGTTGGCGAGGACGGGTTCGTCATCGCGGTCGACGGAGTTCCTCGGCGGATAGCGTTCGGCCAGGTGCGTGGGGCAAAGACCCGATTCGAGTGGAAGAAGCAACCAAAGTCGGCCAGGAAACCGGGGTAACGAGATGAGAATGGACTACCGGGTCATGGAGGCCCTCGAGATGCTCGAGAGGGAGCGGGGGATTCCTGTCGACACGATCCTGGATGCGCTGGCGAACGCCCTCGTCTCCGCCTACAAGCGCAGTCCCGGGGCGGCTGAGGAGGCCCGGGTCACGATCGAACCCGACGGTGGCGAGATCATCGTCTACGCCCAGGAGCTCGACGAAGACGGCAACGTGGTGGCCGAGTGGGAGGACACGCCCAACGACTTCGGTCGTATCGCCGCTACGACCGCCAAACAGGTGATCGCCCAGCGGCTCAGGGAGGCCAAGCGAGAGCAGGTGTACGACGTGTACGAGGGCCGCGACGGCGACCTCGTAACCGGGATAGTCCAGCAGCACGACAACCGGTACACGATCCTCGACCTGGGCAACGCCGAGGCGATCATGCCGGGTTCGGAACGGATCCCCTATGAGCGGCTCGAGCGGAACGCCCGCGCCAAGGCCCTGATCATCGAGGTGCGACGTGAGGCCAAGGGGCCCCAGATCGTTGTATCCAGGTCCCATCCCGACTTTGTGCGCCGGCTGCTCGACCTTGAGGTACCAGAGTTGCTGGACGGAACCGTCGAGATCCGCTCCATTGCCAGGGAAGCCGGACACCGCACGAAGATAGCGGTTGTCTCCAACGACGCGAACGTCGATCCCAAGGGCGCCTGCGTGGGGGCCCGCGGGTCCCGGGTACGCCAGGTGGTCAACGAATTGCGGGGCGAGAAGGTCGATGTCGTGCAGTGGCGTGAGGATCCCGCCCAGTTCATCGCCGAGGCGCTCGGGCCGGCCAAGGTGAGGGAAGTATATGTGGACGAGGAGGAAAAGTCGGCGGTGGTGGTGGTAAGCGAACACCAACTCTCGCTGGCGATCGGGCGCGAGGGCCAGAATGCCCGCCTCGCCACCCGTCTTACCGGGTACCGAATTGACATCAGGAGCGATGCGGGTCGCCGCCGCTCGCCGGTAGGCTCACGTCACGGTCCCCGCCCCGGTACCCGGCGCGGTCCCGGTAGGAGGCTGTAAGGGGTCCGCATGGTAACCAAACGGATCCACGAACTAGCCAAGGAGCTAGGGCTCGCATCCAGGGATGTCCTGGCAACCGCTCGCGAACTGGGCTTGCCGGTCACGACCGCATCGTCGGGGCTCGAACCAGGGGATGCCGAGGCCCTCCGCTCCATCCTCCTCCCCGACGAACCCGACGAAGAGGTGGAGGAACCCCCAACTGTGGCTCCCGCGCCGGTCGAGGCCGACCATGAGGAGGCAGAGGTCGACGAGGTGGAGCTCATCACTGTGCCGGCCGGCGTATCGGTGCTGGAGTTGGCCAGAGCCATGCGCAGGCCTGCGGGCGAACTGGTCAGGCATCTCCTCTCTATGGGCCTGATGGCTGCTGCGGCCGCGCCGGTTCCCGAGGACGCGATCGACGCTCTGGGGGAGGCGTTCGGGTTCCTGATCGAAGTGGAACCCGAGAAGGTGATGCCGGAGTCCCCCGGGGTGCTGGTCAAGCCGAAGAGGGTTTTCGAGGACGACCCGGCCTCCCTGGTGGACCGCCCGGCGGTCGTGACCGTCATGGGTCATGTGGACCATGGGAAGACCACCCTCCTCGATGAAATCCGCAATACCAACGTCGTGGCCGGAGAGGCGGGGGGTATAACCCAGCATATCGGTGCCTACCAGACATCGGTGGAGGGGCGCCGGATAACGTTCATCGACACGCCGGGCCATGCCGCCTTCACCGCGATGCGCGCCAGGGGGGCCGAAGTCACCGACATCGTGGTGCTGGTGGTTGCCGCCGACGACGGGGTGATGCCACAGACGATCGAGGCGATCAGCCACGCCCAAGCGGCCGGTGTGGCGCTGATCGTGGCGATCAACAAGATGGACCTTGAGAGCGCCGACCCGATCAGGGTCAGGGCGATGCTCACCGAGTACGGAGTGGTCACCGAGGAACTGGGCGGTGACGTGATCTCGGTGGAGATGTCGGCGTCTAACGGTGAAGGCATCGACGACCTGCTCGAGATGGTCGACCTCGTGTCCCAGGTGTCCGAGTTCAAGGCGAATCCCCGGGCGCCCGCTTCGGGAGTGGTCATAGAGAGCCACCTCGACCGAGGACTGGGCCCCATCGCCACCGTGATAGTGCAGCGCGGAACGCTCAAGCGCGGCAACTCCATCGTGGCCGGCACGGTGAGCGGGCGCGTACGGGCGATGATCGACGACAAGGGCAAACGGATCTCCAGTACCGGTCCCTCCAGCCCCGTACTCGTTTCCGGGTGGGCCTCGGTACCCACGGCCGGCGACCTGTTCGAGGTCGTCAAGAACGACCGCATCGCGCGTTCCATAGCCTCCGAGAGGGTTGAGGCCCATAGGGCGAAGACCCTGGTGGTGCCCACAGCCCGCGAGCGGTTGGGGATGTTGCTGGAGCGCCTGCGCTCGCAGGAGGAAGCCGAGCTCCGCCTCATCATCAAGGCCGACGCGGATGGCTCGGTCGAGGCGATCAAGGATGCGGTAAGCAAGGTCGCCCGGGAAGGTGGGAGGGTGACCGTTGTCCACTCCGGCGTGGGCGGAATCACAGAGAACGACATAACGCTCGCCGACGCCACCGACTCGATCGTCATCGGTTTCAACGTGCGGCCGGACGCCAAGTCCCGCCGGGCCGCGAGCGCTGCGAGCATCGAGGTGATGACCTACTCGATCATCTACGAGTTGCTGGACGAGATCGAACAGATGCTGGTCGGACGCCTGGCACCGGTGGAGGAGGAAACAGTGCTGGGGACCGCCGAGGTGCGGGCGACCTTCCGCGTGCCGAGGTTGGGGGCGGTGGCCGGTTGTTACGTGACCGAAGGGATAATCCCCCGGGATGCCAGGGCGCGTCTCGTGCGCGACGGTGTCGTAGTCTACGACGGCAAGGTGATCTCTCTCCGCCGCTTCAAGGATGATGTCAGCGAGGTTGCCTCCGGTTACGAGTGTGGTGTCGGCCTCGAGCGCTTCCGTGATGTCAAAGAAGGCGACATCATCGAAACGTACCGGATCGATGAGGTAGCCGCGCTGTGATCGGCTACGCGTGATCACCCTGTGGCAGCATTGCACGCAGCCGCGCTCCGGGTCGACCTCCGGCTGAGAGACGTACACTCCCTCAAGTCCAAGCGTCGCCGGATCGCCCGGCTGTCGGCAGCCCTCCGGCGCGCCTTCCCGGTAGCCTTTGCCGAGGTTGATTTCCAGGATCTCTGGCAGCGTTCCGCTGTTGGCGTGGGAATAGTGTCCCCTCATGCGTCCCAGCTGGAGATGGCGATCCACTCCGTGCACCGTTTCCTCGAGCGTTGGGAGGAGACCGAAGTGCTGTCGGTCCGGGTCTCGTACCTCGAAGATCCGGATTGACGGGACAGCCGTGAGCAACCAGCGGATACGGCGGGTGAACGAGATCCTGCGGGAGGTCATCGCCGAGGAGTGCAGGAATCTCAAGGATCCCCGCATCGGGTTTCTCACCATAACCGGGGTCTCGACCTCGGTTGATCTTCGCAACGCCCATGTGTACTACACGGTCCTCGGTGACGAGGAATCCGAAGCCGAGACCGCCCGCGCCCTGGAAGGAGCCGCCTCACGGGTCCGCGCCGCGGTCGGCCGCCAGGTCAGGCTCAAGTACCTGCCGAAGCTGGAGTTCCGGCCGGATCCGGCGGCCGTGCACGCCCGCCGGATCGAGGGCATTCTCCGGCGCATGGAACAGTCTCGAGACTCGGTGTGAGCATGGAACGAGACAAAGGCCTCGCGGCGGCAGCCCGGGCGATAGCGGACGCTGGATCCTTGGTGACGACCGGTCATGTGCATCCCGATGGAGATGCCCTGGGCGCAGCGCTGGGCCTGGCGCTCACGTCTCGCACAAGGGGTGGCATGGCGCATGCATGCTTCGGCGGGGGGTTCGTTCTACCTCGCCACTTCGCCTTTCTGGACCATGCACCACTCGCTGATCCGAGGGAAGTGGAGGCACCCGATGTGCTCGTCGCCTTCGACGTCAACGATCCCGCACGGTTGGGTCACGAGATCGAGGGGCTGCTCGACTCGGCGCAAACGGTCGTGATGATCGACCATCATGTTTCCGGACCGGGATTCGGGGATATACGGGTGAGCGATCCTTCGGTAGCGGCCGCTTCATTGCTCTGTTACCGCTTGGTCGGGCACCTCGGCTGGACGCTCACCCCTGCGGCCGCCACCGCCCTCCTGTTGGGCCTGGTCACCGACACCGGCCGGTTCCAGTATTCGAATACCAACCCCGAGGCTTTCAGGACCGCTGCGGCATTGGTGGAGGCCGGGGCCCGCCCGGAGGTGATCGGGGGGGAGGTGTACGAGTCGGCTGCGTTCGGCTACCTGGGTCTGGCCGGGGAGGTGTTAACCAGGGCAGTTCTGGAGCCACCCAGTTCGCTGGTCTGGTCCTACATGACCCAGGACGACCTGCGACGCCGGGGAATCGGGATGGAGGACTCCGATGGTCTTATCGACGCGGTACGGATAGCGAGGGAGGCGGAGGTTGCCCTGCTCGCAAAGGAGCAACCGGACGGGACCTGGAAGCTGAGCCTACGGTCCCGCCGTCACGTCGACGTGGCCGCGGTTGCCGAAGAGATGGGCGGCGGTGGACATCGCCGCGCATCCGGATTCAGCTTCGAAGGTAGCCTCGATGAGGTCATGCGGGAAGTGCGGAGCCGGCTACCCGGGTGAGCGTCGGGCCCGGATTCGTGCTGGTCGACAAGGCGACCGGGTGGACCTCTCACGATGTGGTCGCGAAGGCCCGGACGCTGTTCCGGATCAGGAAGATCGGCCACGCGGGAACCCTCGACCCGATGGCCACCGGACTGCTGGTGCTGGGGCTGGGCGCGGCTACCAGGCTCCTACGCTTCATCACCGATCAACCGAAGGAATACGTGGCGACGGCTTGCTTCGGGGTGACCACCGACACCCTGGACGCCGATGGGGAAGTCCTCGACCGAACCCCGATGGAGGTCGGTGCGGCCGACGTGGCCGAGGTGATGGCAGGCTATGTAGGGGAGGTCCTCCAGGTGCCACCGATGTTCTCGGCAGTCAGAGTCGGAGGGAAGCGCCTCCACGATCTGGCCCGGAGCGGCCACAAGATCGAGCGGTCTCCGCGGTCGGTGCGGGTCGACCGTATCGGTCTGGAGGGTTTCGAACCCGGCGTTTACCCGCTCGTCCGCTTCAGGGTGGTAGGCGGTCGGGGACTCTACGTCCGGGTCCTGGCCGACGATGTGGCCAAGGCACTGGGAGGGAGGGCCCACCTGACCGCGCTGCGAAGAGTGCGCAACGGGGTGTTGAGTGTGGAGAACGCGACCGGGATCGACCGGATAGTGGCGCTGTGTCGCGAGGATCGGCTCGACCGGTTGGTGTTGACTCCGAACCAGGGCCTGGCCCACCTGCCGCCGGTGGAGGTTCCGGAGGATCTGGTAGGCGCGGTTTCCAACGGTCGGCGGCTCCCGACCGAACTGGTCGGATCCGCCCGCGCCGACGAACCGGTGCGAATGGTGGCGGGGATGCGGATGCTGGCTGTGTACCGGATCCGGGGAGACCGGCTGTCCCCGGAGGTGGTTCTCCCATGAGATCGACCGCATGAAGGTCTGGACCGGTGACCCACGAGGGTGGGGCCCTCGGCCACCTGCGGGGACGGTCCTGACCATAGGCGTCTTCGACGGGGTTCATCGGGGCCATCGAGCGGTACTGGGTGCTCTGGCCGAGCGGGCCTGCGCCACGGGGAATCTCGGGAAAGTGGTGGTCACCTTCGATGTGCATCCTCGTTCCGTGGTGGTGCCGGCCCGTGCCCCGAAGATGCTGACCACCCTTGCCCGGCGGTTGGAGATCCTCGAGGAGATCGGTATCGACTACGTGGGTGTCCTGCCGTTCGGTCGCATCCGGCATCTACCTCCAGAGGAGTTCATCCGGCGAGTGGTGGTCGACGGTTTCGATGCTCGGACCGTGATGGTGGGCCGTGGATTCCGTTATGGCGCCGGCCGGGCCGGGGATGTCGCAAGCCTCCGAGCGGCGGGTGAGACTCTGGGGTTCGATGTCGATGCGCGACGACTCCTCGAGAGTACTCGGGGTCCCATTTCCTCCTCCAGGATCCGCCGATGCATCGCGGAAGGCGACATGGTGACCGCCAACAGGCTTCTCGGGAGGCCACACGAGTTGGCGGCTCGGATCACCGAGAGAGCAGGGGAAGGAACGGGGTACGGCTTGCCGGTCGCCGACGTCGAGGCTGACCCATCCATGGCGATTCCGGGACAGGGTCTGTACGCAGCATGGACGGTGACACGCGAAGGTGCGGTTCCGACGGTCTGCGACATAGCCGCTCGCCACCCCCGCAGCGGATCGACCGGATCGATCCGGAGCCATAGCTTGGACCCGGCGGATGAACTACGGCCCGGCGAGGTCCGGATCCGCTTCGTAGGACGCCTGGGCGATCGGCGGCAAGCGGGCGGCCGAGACGGAGGGCCAGGCCGGATCGAACTCGGAGCCGCCAGGGCCGCCCGCCGGCTACTCGACCGAACCGAACTCCGGATGGACGATTCCTAGAAGAGGTCCGTGGCTCATTGTGAGGGTGCTACAATCCCACCGACCCCCTACTGTCCGGCGCGCCCATTCGAGATGCAACGCGCCAAGCGAGAGAGATGAAGACGACCCAAGAAGTAGTTGCCGAGTTCGGCACCCACGACAGTGACACCGGTTCCCCGGAGGTCCAAGTGGCACTGCTTACCGGACGGATCAGCCACCTCACCGAGCACCTACGCGAACACAAGCACGACCATCACAGCCGGCGCGGCCTATTAATGATGGTCGGGAAGCGTCGACGGCTCCTGAAGTATCTCCGGCGGACCGACATGGATCGGTACCGCAGGCTGATCGCCAAGCTCGGGTTGCGGCGTTAACCGAGGGAGTCCGGTGGAGGGATGCAGCGCGTCCGGCCCGCCGGCCGGTTACCGGTACCGGGCCCGGCGGCGTAATCCGCAGAACCGAACAGGCAACCGACAACAATAGAGGCATGCGACAACTCGAGGGTATGGCGCCCATCGGTTGTCAGTCGCCATCCCTCCGCAGCCCGTCCGCTCGCGTGGGCTCCGGAGGTATGACCACTGGTAATTGATGGCGCTCGCTCCCTGAGGTTTCCATGCCGCAGCCACTCAGCAAAGGAGAGCGCGTGTCCGAACACACAGTCCGCACCAATATCGGCGAACGAGAGGTGGTCGTCTCCACCGGCAAGATGGCCCTGCAGGCAAACGGGGCGGTGCGGGTTTCGATGGGCGGGACCGAGGCCCTGGTCACCGCCACTGCCAACACAAGGCCCAGGGAGTCGGTGGACTTCTTCCCGCTGACCATCGATGTTGAGGAGCGCATGTACGCCGTGGGCAAGATCCCCGGCTCCTTCTTCCGGAGGGAGGGACGGGCCACCGAGCGAGCCACCCTCAGTGCACGCCTCATAGATCGCCCGCTACGGCCCTCGTTTCGCAACGGATACCGCAACGACACCCATGTAGTGGTGACCGTGATGCAGGTCGACGGGGAGAATGCGTACGACATCCTCGCGCTGAACGGCGCCTCGGCGGCGCTGACGCTCAGCGATCTCCCATTCGAAGGGCCGATCGGTGCGGTTCGCCTCGGCTTGAAGGAGGGGGACTGGATCCCCTTCCCCACCTTCACCGAACTCGAAGAGTGCGTGTTCGATCTGGTCGTAGCCGGTCGGCGAGGTGGCTCGGGCGAGGTGGACATAGTCATGGTCGAGGCCGGGGCGACCGAAACTGCCATGGACCTCATTTCGGGTGGCCAGGCCCCGCCGGACGAGCAGACCGTCGCGGGGGGCTTGGAGGTGGCCAAGGGTCACATCGGCACCCTCGTGGATCTGCAGTCGGAGTTGCAGTCGTTGGCGGGCAAGGAAGTGGGGGAGTGGGCCGCGTTCCTCGACTACACGGACGAGATCTACGAACAGGTGCATGCACTGGTCGGTGACGGGGTGGCCGAGATGACCCAGGTCGCCGACAAGACCGAGCGCAACGCCGCCGAGTCGGCTCTCCGCGAGCAGGTGGTCAGCCTCTTCGAGCAACGGGACGAGCCTGAGTTGGTGTCCCAAGGGGTCAAGGCACTGAAGGCCGTGGTCAAGAAGACGATGCGCGATCGTATCCTCGATGAGGGCATCCGGATGGACGGTCGCACCAGCACCGAGATCAGGCCTCTCGCCGCCGAGGTCAACGTTCTGGGCCGCGCCCACGGGTCCGCTCTCTTCACCAGGGGCGAGACGCAGGTGCTGAATGTGCTCACGCTCGGCATGCCCCGCATGGAGCAACTCCTCGACACGATCAGCAACGAGGAGAGCAAGCGGTACATGCACCATTACAACTTCCCGCCCTACTCCACCGGCGAGGCCGGTTTCATGCGTGGTCCCAAGAGGCGCGAGATCGGTCACGGCGCCCTCGCGGAGAAGGCGGTGAAGCCGGTCGTTCCCCAGGGCGACGAGTTCCAGTACACCCTGCGCCTCGTATCCGAGGTGCTTTCCTCGAACGGATCCTCGTCCATGGCCTCTGTCTGCGGATCCTCCCTGTCCCTCATGGATGCCGGGATCGGCATCTCCGCGCCCGTTGCGGGGATAGCCATGGGCCTGATCGCCAAGGGCGACCGTTACGTGACCCTCACCGACATCCTGGGAGCGGAGGACGCTCTCGGCGATATGGACTTCAAGGTGGCTGGAACGGCCGACGTGATCACCGCGCTTCAACTCGATATGAAGATCGACGGTCTCCCGTCCGATGTCCTGGCCGCGGCCCTTTCACAGGCCAAGGAGGCCCGTGTGCAGGTCCTCGACGTGATGCTGGCCGCCATTCCCGAGCCGCGCCGGCAGCTGAAGGAGCACGCGCCCCGCGTGGAAACGGTTCAGATACCGGTCGACAAGATCGGTGACATCATCGGTCCGAAGGGCAAGATCATCCGCGAGCTGGAGCAGGTTACGGGCGCGACGATCGAAGTACAGGACGACGGTACGGTCCTGGTGTCTTCGAGCGACGGCTCCTCCCTCGACGATGCGATGGGTCGGGTCAAGGAGATAGCCTTCCCGCCCACACCGGAAGTGGACAAGCAGTACGAAGGGAAGGTGGTGAGCATCACCGACTTCGGGGCTTTCGTGAACATTCTCCCGGGTCGTGACGGTCTCCTTCACATCTCCAAGCTCGACAGCACTCGACATGTCCGCCGCGTGGGTGACTACCTGTCGGAAGGCGACACCCTCAACGTGGTTGTCGATGCCATCGATCGCATCGGCAAGGTGTCGCTGAAGGTGACTACGGACCTTGAGCCCAAGCCGGGCGCCCAGGTCGCCAGGGCCGGAGCCGGGGGCGGCCGTGGCCGTGGTGGCGGTGGCCGTGGTGGCGGTGGCCGTGGTGGCGGTGGCCGTGGCGGTGGTGGCCGTGGCGGTGGTGGCCGTGGCGGTGGTGGCCGTGGCGGTGGTGGCCGTGGCGGTCGTCCCGGCGGCAGGAGCCGGGACCGATCGCGCAGCTCCGGCAACAGGGGCCGACCCGCCGGTAACCGGCGCAGCTCAGGCACCGGTCCCGGGGGCCGCCGGTTCGCCTCGTTCGAGGACGCCTTCAAAGAAGGGATCTGAACTGGTGGTTGGTGGTTGGTGGCTAGTGGCTAGTGGATCGCTCTGACCACTGACCACTGACCTAGGCTGCACGGGATGCCGGAGCTTCCTGATGTGGTGGTATATCTGGAGGCCTTCGATCGTTTTATCGGAGGCCGATCCATCGAGCGGGCCCGCGTCACGTCGGTCTCCCTCCTGCGAACCTACGATCCGCCCCTCCACACGGTCGAGGGGCGTCGCGTCGTCGGGTTGTCGCGCATGGGCAAGCGGGTGGTCTGGGAACTGGACAACGACATGTTCATGGTGTTCCACCTGATGATCGCCGGCCGATTCAGGTGGAGAAACCGGGGTGCCGCGGTGCCTCGCAAGGTCGGCCATGCGGGCTTCGACTTCGCGAACGGCACGGTCATCCTTACCGAGCAAGGCAGCAAGAAGCGAGCTTCGCTGCACGTCCATCGCGGAAGGGAGGCACTGTCTCTGCATGAGAGGGGTGGTGTGGAGCCGCTGGAGGTGGGTCTTCCCACCTTTGCGGCAGCCCTTACCCGGGAGAACCGCACCCTGAAGCGTGCCCTTACCGATCCGCGTATCTTCTCAGGAATCGGCAACGCCTATTCGGACGAGATCCTCCACCGCGCCGGCCTGTCGCCGGTCAAACTCACCGGGCGGCTTACCGACCCGGAGGTGGCCCGCCTCCACGCCGCCACCAGGAGTTCGCTCACCGAGTGGATCGGGAGGTTGCGGGAAGAGGTCGGAGAGGGATTCCCCGAAAAGGTAACCGCCTTCCGACCCGAGATGGCGGTCCATGGCAAGTACAAGGCATCCTGCCCGGTGTGTGGGGACGCCGTCAGGAGGATCGTGTACGCCGCCAACGAGACCAACTACTGCGCCACCTGCCAGACAGGTGGCCGGATCCTGGCCGACCGGGCCCTGTCACGGCTACTCAAGGACGATTGGCCCCGTTGATCGTGCCCGGGCGGGGATTGGCAGATCGTCGGGATCCGGGTAGCCGCTCGCGCTCAGTTGGCGGCCGCCTCGCGTAGGGCAGGGAGAACCTCGGCGCCCAGTAGCCCGATCAGGCCTTCCTGGTCGACGGAGGCCATCTGGATGGTAACCACATCGGCGTTGATGTCCTCGATGAGGGGTAGGTAGATGTCGATGATCTCCTGGGCCTGAGAAGCGCGGGCGTAACGGCCCAGTACCTCTTCGCGCGGTAGATCGTCCGCTCGCCGGCGGAGGGTGGTCGGGTCGACCGCCTGCAGGCGGCCGGGCGCCCGCAGTCCTCGCCACGGGTACAAGGCTTCCCATGCTTCCTCGTCGCTAGCAGCCATGATCGCCCAGCGGGTGGTGAGAGCCGTCGGTGAGGGTCGGCCGGCCTCGGCCGCGGCTTCTGCAGCCGGGTCGATCACCCGCTCCCTCGCCACCGCGGGATCCTTCACCGACACGATGAAGCCGTCCGCCAGCCGGCCTGCGAGCCCTGCCGACTTGGGGCCACCTGCCGCCAGCAGGATGGGCACCCGGGAGGTAGCGGGGGAATAGAGTTTGGCCCGATCGGTCACGTAGTAGTCGCCGGCGTAGGAGAGCTTCTCACCGTCCAGCAACCGGCGCATGATCTCGAGTGCCTCGGTCATCCGCGCGGCACGCTCGGCATACTTGGGGAAGTGGTAGCCCAGCGGCCCTTCGTTGATGTTCTCGCCGGTCCCCACGCCGAGGATGAACCGCCCCCCGCTCAACCGGTCGAGGGTTGCGGCCGCCTGCGCAACGATGGCTGGGTGGAACCTCCAGAGCGGGGTCGTGACGCCGGTGGCGATCTGCAGGCGCTCGGTGGCCTGCGCTATGGCTCCAAGCGTCGAGAAGGCGAACCCGGAGGCGGACGCGTCGTCGACCCACGGATGGAAATGCTCGGATACCACTACCATGTCGAACCCGGCCCGCTCCACCAGTTGAGCGTGACGGACGAGTTCCTCGGGGTGCCACTGTTCATGGCCGCAGAAGTACGCAAAGCGGGTCATGGAGAGGTATCGCCTTCCGGGTGGGGGTTTATCTGCCTAAGTCGGCCACATGTATAGCAGGACCATGACGCCGACGAACAAGGCTGTCGCCAGAAAGGGGCCCCACCGGCCGGAGTGGGAAGGATCGGAAGATGTCATGGCCCGTAGCATAGGAGGGTGCGGGAAAACTACCTAACGGCGTTCGCTGCTTGGTAGACCACCTGGTATCAGAGCTGTCAGTTGCCCGCAAACCCCTTGCACGGGCCTTCTTCAGCACCCTCCTGGACTCCGGCCTCCGCCTCCTCAGGGCAACGCCGCGCTCACCACACGGGCCAAGGTAAAGGGGGTCTGTCTGTGGGTGGGACCGGATGGATCGGATGCGCCAGCAGGTCTCTCACGCGGGCCACCAGCGCGTCCGCTTCCCGTTCCGTGAGCAGTTCCATGGTCCTGGCGTGTAGACCGTTGTCCAGTTCCACTTCCAGCCGCCGGACTGCGGCGACCATGTCTCCCGGCAGTTGGAGGCCAGAGAATCCCCACATAACAGTACGGAGTTTCGGGTCGGGGTGAAGGGTCACTCCGTGGTCTATGCACCACAGATGCCCCGACCGGTCCGCGAGCACGTGTCCGGCCTTGCGATCGGCGTTGTTGATCAGCAGGTCGAGGGTAACGACCGGCCATAGGCTGGCATCTGCCTGGTTGATCAGGGCCGCGGGGTCGAACTGCTCGTCGGCCTCCACGAACTTCTGGGCGGAGCCCGGGCCGAAGGGACCTTCCACCTCCCGCGTCTCGGGCACCGAGTCAAGGCCGGCCGCTTCGGAAATCTCGAAGGTCAGGACCTCGCGGACCGGCAGGGTCCGGCAGTCGAAGTCGTAAAGCGGTCTCTGGCCTCGTTCGGGCTTGTACACGACCAGTTGGCCGGTGGCGGTTGCGGCGAGCAGGGTGGCGTTGGAGGCGTTGCGAAACTGTCCGAGGATTTCGGCGATTCTCCATTCATACGCGGTGTGATCCGTCACCCCGGCAGGCGGTGGCCGTTGCTGGAAGGACATTGGTGCCCCTCCGGATCCTCCGGCAAGAGGCAGTCCGGGCATTGGGCACGTCCCGAATGCACAGCCCTGAGAGACAGGATGGCGGCCGCTCTCAACTGCTCCGCAGTGATCGCGAAAACGACACGTTCCTCTTGTCCGTCGCCTTCGAGCATGACAGTCATCCGTTCCCGGCTGTCGATTCTCATCGCGATCGAGCGGACCCGGAGGATCACCTCCTCGGGCCCGGAGGGCGGCGGTAGCTCATCGATGTCCGACACGAGGCCTTCAACCTCGTCCTCGTCGATTGTCCAACCGAGGTTGGAGAGCAATTCGAGACCCTGCTCGCCGAGTGCCGCGGCTTGGCCCTTCTCGAACTTGAACCAGCTTGGGACCCCTTCGGATTCGATGAAGATGTAAAAGGTCCGCTTGCCCGGCTCGCCGATCGCCCCTACCAGGAAACGGTTCACACTCCCGAAGTCGCGACCACTCATCGGCCCACTCCGGTGGTGTTGATCGAAGCCACGACAGGAGCCTGGTCCCCGTCCAGCCGCAGGTCCGAGATCGAGGCGGTGGCGATCCGGAGGCACTGGAACAGATCCAGCGGTTGGCCTAGGAAATGGGAGAGGACCAGTTTGATGGTGTCACTGTGGCTCACGACCACCACGGTGCTCCCAGTCCGCTCCCGCGCGATCCGCCGGACCGACTCCACCGCTCGTGCCTGGGCCTGCACGAAGGACTCCCCCTCCGGGAACCGGAACTGCGAAGGTCTCGACTGCACGGTCTTCCACAGTTCCGTCTGCCGGAGCGAGTCAAGGGTCTGGCCGGTCCAGGTCCCGAAGTCGATCTCGGTGACGCCTGGTTCGGTGATCGGTGACAGATTGTGGGGTAGAGCCAGGATCCGGGCAGTCTCCATGGTGCGTTCGATCGGCGAACTGTAGATTGCCGTAACTTCGAGGTCGGCAAGGGCATGGGCGGTGGCGAGTGCGGCTCGCTCACCATCCGGCCCGAGGGAAACGCCCGGCAGGCGCCCGGTGAGGCGGGTCCCCGTCTCCTCGGTGGGCGCGTGGCGGACCAGCAGGATGCGTGTCATCGCCTCCAAGGCTAGTGGTCGGTTGACGACTCGGAGCAGTGGGGGTCCGGGTGCCCGGTGTCACGTGCCGGGTGCCTGACCACTGAAAGGATCAGAACAACTCGGTCAACGGGACGATGTTCTGCGGGCTGTTGTTCCTCACGCTGTTGACCAGGGTGGAGACCGGATGGTGGGAGATCAGCGCTGAGGGTGCCGCTTCCAACATGGGTGCGACCGCTTCGGGCGATCGCACGTCCCGGTCGAGCCACAGGCCCCAATGATCCTGCTCGAGAATCACCGGCATGCGCGTGTGTATGGACGCCAGCAAGCCGTTGGCTCGCGTCGTGATGATGGCGCAACTCCGGGTCCATTCTCTCGTCTCGGGGTCTCGCCACGACGACCAGATGCCGGCGAGGGCCATCGGGCGACGGTCGGCCATGGTCACGTAATGGGGACGCCGTCCCTGGTCCTTCGGACCCCACTCGAAGAATCCGCCGGCGGGAATGAGGCAGCGCTTGCGGCGCAGCGGGTCGCGGAAGGCGGGCCGGGTGGCGACCGTCTCGCTCCTGGCGTTGATGTTGAGTGGACCCTTGCGGTCGCGTGCCCAGTGCGGGATCAGTCCCCAGCGGAACACACCCAGCATTCGTTCCCCCTGGTGTTCGGCTACCCCGTACACCTCGTCGGTTGGCGCCACGTTGTAGCTGTAGACCAGCGGGTCGGTAACGATTCGGTCCACCCCGAAGTAGTCGCCCAGGAATCCAGCGTCCTCGTTGATGACGAAGCGTCCGCACATGGTCGGTAACAGCGTACTGCGGGCCGGTAGCGACCGGGTTCCGCGGGGTCGAACGCTCGGTGACACCGCTAGCCTTCGGACCGGCGAGTTCGCCAGACGGCCGCGGTTGTCGAAGACAGCCGAGGAAAGTCCGGACTCCACAGGACAGGGAGCTGGGTAACACCCAGGCGGGGCGACCCGACGGAAAGTGCCGCAGAGACCAGACCGCCGATGGAGGGAAGACAGGTGTGTCCTACACCCGTCCTCCCGCACAGGCAAGGGTGAAACGGTGGTGTAAGAGACCACCAGCGCCCCGGGTGACCGGGGCGGCTGGTAAACCCCTCCTGGAGCAAGGTCAAGTAGAGGCGCCGGTGGTCCGCCGACCAAGCCTCGGGTAGACCGCACCGAGGCCTGACGGTAACGCAGGCCCCAGATGGATGGCCGTCGCCCGTAGAGGGCACAGAATCCGGCTTACCGGCGGACTCGCCCTTCTAGTTGTAGTTGTTTACCCGGCACCAGGTACCTGGTCAGGCTTGGCGTCCCCCCAGAGCCCCGCCCCAGAAACCGAGCGCGGCTGCCACGACTGCGAACACAACTAGGGGGAGAGGTCCGGCGGGACTGCCGGATACCAGGCTGAGGGAGGCGACCACTGCGAACAGTCCGAGGGCGGCCAAGCTGCCGTTGACTGCGGACGCGGGAGCCCTACCCAGTCGCCCTGCCACGTAGCCGCCCATGAACTCGCTGGCAAGCAGTGATATGGAAAGAACGGCCCAAGTGCCCGTCTGGCCTGTCGACCAACCCATCCTCTCGCCCAGCCAGAGGAGAGTGGTTCCGAGGAACCCGGCCACCGCCATCAGCAGCAGACCGGCTACCGCCCCGAGGGCAGCAGCCGCCCAACCGATCGATGTCCGCAAGCCGTCCTCCTTCCGCTCGGCCAAACATGCGTCCGGAGAGCCGAATCATTCCTGAAACTAGTAGGGATGTGGGCGGGTCTAATCCCCCAGAGAAACAGACACGGAAAGGGAGGTCCAGTTGGCTGGCTCACTCAACAAGTATCTGGCCGAGCTACTCGGGACGTTCGTGCTGATCGGAGTCGGCTCGATGGCGATCCTAAGCGCGGGAGGCAACATAGTGGCCATCGCGTTCGGGTTCGGCCTCGCTCTGCTGGCCGCCATCTACATGTTCGGGTCGGTTTCGGGAGCTCACGTGAATCCGGCTGTCACATTTGCCATGATGCTGCGAGGTCAGATCTCCGGGTCCGACCTGGTCGGGTACGTAATCGCGCAGTTGGCCGGTGCGCTACTTGCCTCCGGCCTGGTGGCCGCAGTCGCCGGCGTCGGCGGTGTGGAGGACACTGTCGTGGGAGCGGGCGGAGGAATCGACATCCTGGAATTGTTCATTCTTGAGGCGATCCTGACCGCTCTCCTGGTCATTGTCATAATCCGCACGACCTCCGGTGAGGGAAGAGCCGCTCCCTTGGCAATTGGTATGGCGCTTGCGCTCATCCACTTGGCGGCAGTGCCCCTGACCGGGGCTTCCGTGAACCCGGTGCGGAGTCTCGGACCCGCCATCATCGCCGCCGATTTCACCGACGTGTGGGTCTATATCCTGGCGCCGGCAGTGGGCGCAATCGTCGGCGTGTACGTGGACAAGTTCGTGAACGAGTCGTAGGGCCTTACTCCTCGGGCCTTTCGGATGCGGGGTCGGACGCAGAGTTCCGGCCCCGCATCGCGTCCGCTGGTGGCTGGTGGCTTGTGGTCTGTACAAACCTGTAAGGGGTTTCGGGGGCGTATGACTCGCCCGGGGACGGGTGACGGGCAACGGGCAACTGATAAGCTCCGGTCATGACCGGATTCTCGTGGCCCGAGACGCTCGGAGTCCTTTCCAATGGTTCGAGCCTCGCCCGTGCCCAGGCCCGGAGCGCGATGCGTGAGGTGATGGGGGGCCGAGCCACTCGTGCTCAGATCGCCGGACTCATCGTGGCGCTCCGCATGAAGGGTGAGACAGCCGACGAGATGGTTGGATTGGTCGACGGCATGCTGGAGGCTGCCGTGAGGGCCGATCTTGGTGACGCCGACCCCGTGGACATCGTCGGTACAGGGGGGGATAGGTCCGGAACATTCAATATCTCGACCACGGCCTCGTTCATAGCTGCGGGGGCCGGTGTGCCCATTGCCAAACATGGCAACCGTTCGATGTCCTCGAAGTGTGGATCCGCCGACGTGCTCGAGGAACTTGGTGTGGTGATCGACCTACCCGTTGAACTGAACTGCCAACTTTTCCACGACACCGGATACGCATTCTTCCTGGCCCCTGTATACCACCCGGCCATGCGCTACGCGGGTCCCGTTCGCAAGGAACTGGGCATTCCCACCGTCTTCAACTTCCTCGGACCGCTCAGCAATCCTGCCCGGGTCAAGCGATACGCCTTGGGGGTATCGGACGGTCGGATGGCGGAACGGATGATCGGTGTCCTGCACGCCCTGGGGACTCGCCGCGCGCTCGTGTTCTACGGCAGCGACGGACTGGACGAACTGACCCTGAGCGGACGCTCGGTGGTCTGGCGCCTGTCGCGAGGCGAGATCTCTCGGTCGGAGTTTCTTCCCGAGGATGTGGATTTGGCCCGCCGACCGGTCTCCGACGTGCTGGGCGGCACAGCGGAGGTCAATGCAGGCATCACCCGCCGGGTGCTCGCGGGTGTTCCGGGCCCGTACCGTGACATCGCCGTCCTGAACGCCGCCGCGGCGGTGGTGGTGTCCGGCCGGGCGGATTCCATGCGAGAAGGCGTGACCATCGCCGCCGAGGCCATCGACAGCGGGGAGGCGGAGGCAGTGCTGGACATGGTGGTGAACCGCAGCCGCGAACTGGCCTCGGGCTGAGTCCGGCCTCAACCTTGATTCTGCCCCGGTAGGGCGGTTTGGCGCTTATCATGGGGCCGGTGAAGTCCCGACATCTGGCTCTACGAGTTGTGGTTATCGGCGCATTCGTGCTGGCGGCGTGCGGCGGCGAAGCCCAAGGACCGTCCGAAACGGCGGAGCCGGCCGCAACTTCCGCTACCACCACGGTGGCCACGGTGGTGACGACCACCGCCGCCTCAGGACCGACCTCGACTTCCGCAGAACCCGCCTCCACGGCCGAAGCCCCGGCGACAACCGTGACGGACGATCAGGCTCCGGCATCGACCACCACGGCCGACCCGGTGGAGGAGGAGGTCGTCACCACTACGGTGGCGGAAACGACCGTGGTTACGGAACCTGTAGCCGCTCCCGAGGGTCCACCTGTTCCGGCTGTTACCTTGGAACTGGACGACGGAACCACCTTCGTTTCCACCGAAGCGACGCGACCTGTCCTGTACCTGTTCTGGGCGGAGTGGTGACCGGCATGTCGACGGGAGTTACCCGTCGTCGACTACCTGGCCGGCGAGTACGCGGGCCGGGTGGATGTGATCGCGGTTGCCTGGGCTTCCACTTACGAGAAAACGGCATCTGCAGCCCGGGGTTTTCTCACATCCGGGGCTACTCGATGGCTTCTTGATGAGGACGAGTCCGTGTTTGCCGCCTTCGAGGTCGGTTACCAGCCGGTCGCAGTGTTCGTCGTGGACGGAGTAGAGGTGAACCGTTGGTTGGGATCCTTCTCCGAGGAGGAACTCCGGCAGGCCTTCGAGACCGCCACTGCTTGATTAGGTGTTGGGCGTTGGTGCCAGGTCCACCATCCACCATCCACCATCCACTAGCCTCGGTCGTCGGGTCCCTTCCGGAACTCACCCACCTGGCGGGCGCCCACGGACTCTCCTGCAAGTATCTGCTCGATCGCCCCGCTCAGCGTGAGTGCGTCACTCTCGCCGAGTAGCTTCCCTACGATCCTGCCGCCGGCTATAAACACGGTTTCCGGCACGCCAACGATTCCGAACTCGATGGCGGCTAAGGAGCCCGGATCCACGACGTAGTCGAAGGCTATGCCCCTCCCCAGTTCGTCCAAGAAGTCGACGGCCCGGTCGGGCTGGTCCTGGAACGCTACCCCGACAAAGCGCACCGAACGGTCACGGTAGGCGTTTGCGGTGGAGACCAGGTCGGCATGCTCGTTGCGGCACTGGAGGCACCAGGAAGCGAAGAAGTTGAGCACTACCACCCTGTACTCACCGGCTAGCCCATGCAGTCCCACCATGCCTTCGCCCTCGAGGTAGGGAAGGGAGAGATCTGGAACCGGTGCGTCGATGACAGCCGGGACACCCTGCTCGGGCGAGTTTCCGAACCGGGACGCGAACACCGCTACCGTCAGGCCGACCGCTGCGAGCCCCGCCACGAGGAGGATGCGGCCGGTGCGACTCACTCGGGCGTCCGGTCGTCGTTCATCGATCCGCATCCACCAGATCCCGAGCTTCTACCAAAGCGTCCTCGATGAGCCGCCTCGCGTCACCCGGGAGGTCCTCCTCTGCCAACAGGGGTTCCAGCAGGGCTAGAGCCTCGTTCCCATCTCCTTGGTAGAGCCGGAGCAGCCCGAGAAACAGGTACGTCTCCAGGTAGTCCGGATCGATCTCGAGTGCCTCCACCAAGTAGGCCTGGGCGATGTCCTCTGCTCCTGACAGGTAGCTCATCCATCCGACTCTGGCCAAACCGCGGGCCCGGCGCGTACCGTCCAGGGTTCCCTCAAGAGCTCCCAGGTAGTGGGGTAGGGCAGAGGAGAAGTCTCCCTCGTCGAAGTAGCGGTCGGCCAGGCTGAGGCGCATGGCGGCTATCTGAGGGACGTCCGGGTTGGCTGCGATGACCGCTTCCATCTGGTCGTTGGTGACTTCGGCCAGGTCGACGGCTCCTTGCGCATCCCCGGTGATGAAGCCTCCCTCCCGTGGACGGATGGCGTAGTAGGCCGTCACCGAGACCCCTGCGAAGACCGCCATCAGCAGCAGAGTCCCCACCACCCGCCTCGCCCGGGACACCCCGGCGGGCCGGGATGTGCCTGGTCCGACGGCCTCGGATGGCTCCCGCTCCAGGAGGTCGATCTCGCTTCGGTACCGGCGGATGAGGAGTTCGGCGGTTTCAGAGTCGAGTTCGCCCTCGGCGACCTGGTGCTCCACTGCTTCGATGTCCCGTTCGGCCAGCGCCCGCCGTCGGTCTGCGGGTGACAGGTTCTGATCAGTCACCGGAGGCCTCCCGGGGGCGGATCAATCGGCGGCCGGCCAGAAACACCGCGCATAGCCCTGCCGCAAGCGGCAGGAGCCACAGTACGACGGTGCTTCCCGAGAAGCGGGGGTCCAGCCGGATCCCCTCGAAACGCTCCTCCAGGTAGTTGAGGATCTGCTCGTCGGTCCAACCTTCCGCCACCCGGTCCTCCACGAAGGCCAGGATGTCCCGCGCGTAGGGGGTGGGGGAGTCCACGATCGACTCACCTTGACACACCGGACAGCGGATGCGCCCACCGAGGGCCTCGACCCGGTCACCTTCCGTCGCCTCACCGACCACCAGACCCCATAACACGACACCGGCCAGGACCGCAGTGAGCACCGCAGCCGGAGCCGGCCTACGCCTTGGCATTGCCGGTCACCTCCGATGTCGCGAGACGGCGGTGCCCTGCGGTCAGGGAGAAACCCGCCCCGGAGGCGGTCACCAGCCCTCCGAGCCACACCAACCATTGGAGCGGATAGGCCCGAACATCGGCGCTGAGTCCCTCGGTGTCCAGGCGGGTCAGGGATACGTAGAGATCACCGCGCGGAGTGGAGTGGACTGCCGGTGTGACGACCGGGCCGGATGGACTCCCGTAGTCGTTGAGCCTCGGATCGAGGAATCCCACCGAACGCCCATCGACCAGGACCTCCAGCCGGGCTCCCACCACCGTGCGACTGGGCTCCACGCGCGAGAACGGACCATCGTAGGCGAGTTCGTAACCGGCGAACCGGGTCTTCTCGCCAGGGCTCAGCTCGACGGAACCGGACACGGCCAGATTGGCGGAGGCGCTGATGCCGACGGCTAGGAGGGCCACCCCAACATGGGAGATCTGACCGCCCCAGTAGCCGGGATCGCGTCGCACCAGGCGGGCAGCCGCCCTTCGCATACTCTCGCCGTTGGTGGACCTGCGGCTCCGCACCAGCGTGAGCAGGTGCCGGATGATGACGGCCACCACGAAGGTCGCCAGCAGCGTGACGACGATCAGGTGCCGGTTGCGGCCGATGACGAGAACCACAACGGCAGCCACCGCCAGGCTCACCCTCAGCGGTGTACGCAGCCGTTCCCAGAGTACCCGGGGACGCGCCACCCGGAACGGAGTAACCGGACCAACCCCCATAGCCAGCAGCAGACAGTACGACAGTGGAACCGCCCAGCGATCGAAGAACGGTCTCCCCACGCCGACGGTGGCGCCTTGGAATGCCTCCACGACCAGCGGGAAGAGCGTCCCGGAGAGCACGACGAACGCGAACACGGCCAGCAACAGGTTGTTGAGCAGAAAAGCACCCTCGCGGCTGGCCAGCGAGTCGAGGCGGGGAGCGCTATTCACCAAGTGGACTCGAGCGGTGAATAGCGTGAGTGAACCCACCAGGACGATCGCCAGGAATCCGAGCAGGACCGGGCCGATGGATGATTGGGTGAAGCTGTGAACCGAGGCGACCACGCCGGAGCGGGTAAGAAACGTTCCGAGCACCGTTGCCGCGAAGGTCCCGATGACCAGGATGTAGTTCCAAGACTGGAGCACGCCCCGCCTGGCCTGGACGACCGCCGAGTGGATGAAGGCGGTGGCCAGGAGCCATGGGATGAAGGAGGCGTTCTCGACCGGGTCCCAAGCCCAATACCCGCCCCACCCCAGGACCTCGTAGCTCCACCAAGCGCCGAGAACGATCCCGGTCGTGAGGAATCCCCAGGCTGTGAGGGTCCAGCGGCGGGCGATGCTCAGCCAGGTACTCCCGCTTCGCAGCGCGGCCAGCGAAGCTATTCCGATGGCGAACGGCACCGAGAAGCCGACGTAACCCACGTAGAGCATCGGTGGATGGACCGCCATGAGGATGTGGTTCTGGAGGAGGGGATTGGCGCCTCTCCCGTCGACAGGCGCGTCCACAACGGACCACGGCGCCCACGCGGAGAGGCTGCAGCCCGCCTCCGCGGCCGCGGTGCAGACGGCGAAGGGGTTGGCGACCGTGGCCATTAGCCCGAACCAGAACATCGCCAACATCCCCAGCACCGACAGCGTTCCGCCTGCGAGTGGATGTTGGCGGCGGTGCATCACGCGGAAGGCCGAAGCGGTGAATCCGGCCAGGACCAGGCCCCAGAGGACTATGGAGCCTTCGAGGGCCGCCCATCCGGATGCAACCGTGAATATGAGCGGAGTCGCGCTCCGGTGGTTGTTGGCTACATAGGCGATCGAGAAGTCATCGGTCAGTAGGCCTGCCTCCAGCATCGTCATGGCGGCGACGGCTCCGCCCAAGAGCCATAGAACCGGGCCTCGGGTCCGCTCTGCCGTGACCGAGGCTCTCGACGTCAGGGCGGGGAGCCCTCTCCAGGCAAGCGTCGTGGCCGCCACGAGGGCGATCAGGATCGCTCCGAGTCCGAGCCAGGCGATCATTCCTCGCTCGCAGGAACCTCGTACGCTCCCTCACCTTCGGGAGACCGGTACTGTTCGTCGTGGTTGACTAGGAGGACGTCGGAGCGGAACCGCTCACCATCCCAAGCCCCCTCGACCACCACACCGACGCCGGCCCGGAACAGTTGGGGAGGTGTATCCAGGTGGTCGATACGGATCGAAGTCGCGCCGTCGCCAAGCTTGAATCGGACGCCTTCGTCGGTTTCCTCGATGCTGCCCTCCTCCACCAGTCCTCCCAACCGGAACCTCTCACCCTCCTCGAAGTCGGAGCGCTGGTCGACCGCTTCCGACGGGGTCAGGTAGTAGACGAGATTGTCAGCCAGGTTGCCCCAGACAAGGTAACCGATCACGATCGCCAACATCGCGAGTGCTGCAAGTACGACGCGTCGCCGGATCATCCCCGCCGCTTGTCGGAGCCACGAAGCGCCCGGAGACGGAGCATCATCCATATCACGTACGCCGCGATCCCTCCATAGGTGACCACGTAACCGAACACAACCCAGCTGTTACCCATCTTCGCGTCCCAACCGGGGCGGTGCCACCGCGCCGCCCACGGGCGAATCACGGAGTGACAGGTCGGCCACCTCAGCTTCGACGCGGGCCAAGCGGAACCGCGTGGTCAGCAGGAAGGCGAGCAGCAATGCGAATCCCACGATCGATACCACCAACGGTCGGCCGAACGCCTCGTCCATGGTTGCGTTGGCCACATCCGGCCGGATGATGGTCGGTCCCTGATGGAGGGTACGGAACCACAGGACCGAGTAGTGGACGATGGGTACCTGCACGAAGGCGATCACCCCGAGGATGGCGCACCTAGCGGCGCGGACCCGGGGGTCGGTGATGGCGCGCCGGAGGGCCAGGTAGCCGACGTAGAAGAAGAACAGGACTGCTGTGGACATCATCCGCGCATCGCCCCAGTCCCACCAAAGTCCCCAGACGTGGCGGCCCCAGATCATCCCGGTGAGGAGGGTCAGACCTGTGAACAGTACCCCGATCTCTATGGCTGAGGCCGACAGGAGATCGGCGGACGGTGAGCGGCGGATCAGGTACCAGACCGCGGCGAGCAACCCGACCCCCAGAGCGATGTAGGCGGTGATCGCCGAGGGAACATGTACGAACAGAAGCTTGGCGGCTTCGCCCTGGGTCTCCTCGGCCGGCGTGCTCAGGGACATGTAGAGGCTGGACGCCAGCAGAACCGCTGCCGATCCTCCGAGGGTGATGGACGCACGACCCGTCGTGAGAGCGGCCATCTTCTTCAAACCAGGCGACCGCGGTCGGAACCCGCTTCAAGCGATCGTGGTTTCGACTCGACGGGTAGGGTCATACCGGTATCACCTGCTGGTGTCGTCCAAGCGACCTGCCAACAGCACGCCCACGACCACCAAGGCCAAGTCCATCGCCACCAGCAGGAGCAGCCAGGAGATGGTACTTCGCCCGGCGATGACCGAGTCCGTTCCCTGCGTTGTCGCCAGCAGCACGGGAATGGCGGGTGGGACCGCGAGGAGAGGGGCCAGCGAGGTTCGCGTCCTCAGGCCGGTCACGAGCGATCGGATCAGGGTCCCCAGCAGTCCGAGAGCAACCGCGCCGGCGCCGGCCATCGGCAGCAGCCACCACCATCCGACGATCCCGGCCGGTGCGTACAGAACGATCATGACCGGCGTCAGGATCACTGTGACTCCGAACAGCAACACGGACGAAGCCAGGCTCCCTCCGAGGAACCCTGTCGCCGGGTCCAGGCCACTCAACGCCAGGAGATCACGAACCGCCCGGGTCTCGATAGACGCAGGCCGGAGCGTGACCGTCATACCGAAGAGCAGGACTACGAGCCACAGCATCCCCGGACCGATCCGGCGGAGCAGCGCGGTTTCCGTTCCGATGGCGAGCGGCACAAGGAGAAGGGCCAGCGCGGCGAATGGAGTTGCCGCCCATAGGGTCTCTCCGCCCCGTAGCTCAACCCGTAGGTCCTTCCGGAACGCCCACGCCACCTGTTGCCAGAACCCGGGACCTGTCACCGTTCGTCCTCGCTGACCGTCCCCGCTTTGACAACCAGGCGCCGCGTAACGAGGTCTGCGATGCGTTCAGGATCGTGAGACACGAGTACCGCTGCCCCGTGCCCACCCGATACCCGGTTGACGACCTCGTCCACCAGAGCAGTCGTTGCCGTGTCGAGACCCGCGTGGGGTTCGTCCAGAAGTAGCAGCCGGGGGGTCCAGGTGAGCAGCCGGGCGAACTCCACCCGACGCTGCATACCAAGCGAGGCATGGGCGGCTTTCAAGCCGGCGACGCCGTCGAGGCCCACCCGGCGCAGGGACTCATCGGCATCCGGACGCCCGCGCAGGAGCGCCACCAGTTCGACATTCTCCCGCAGTGTCAACTCCGGCCAGATCGCCGGTGAGTGGCCGACGAGGGCGATGTGCCTTCGGGTGGACGCGAGATCTTCGGGACTGGTGTCCCCTGTCGCTCCCAACACCGAGTACGTGCCCTGGGTTGGTCTATGAAGCGTGGCGAGGAGGCGCAGAAGGGTGGTCTTGCCAGCGCCATTGGGTCCGGTGACGCCGATGACCTCGCCCCGCTCGATAGCGAGGTCGACATGCTGCAGGATCACCGAACCCGAGGTCGCGAACCCGACATCGACGAATCGGACCAGCGGGGGAGAGGCCACGGCGCCGAGTGTACAGACCTGTCGGCAATGTAGAGTCCCGCCTGCAGCGCACGATCCGCCAAGGTTCCTCGGGCAACGGCTCCCCGTACAGCCGCCCCTCGGTCGTTGTCTCGGGTGACGGTCTCGGCAGGTGCGACAATCCGGCGGGATCCGTCTGACCTGAGGTAGGGTCACTGTTGTGAGTGGAGATCCGGAGGTTGGGGACCTCGGCACGGCCGCGGATACGGTTACTCGGTACCTGGAGACTTTCGAACGGCTTCGCGCCACCAAGCGCTGGTCCGCTCACACCTCCACCTTTCGCTTCGTGGCGCTGGCGCTCGGCAGTGCCGGTCCAACCGTGACCTACGACCGGCTCGAGGCGGCGGCAGCCGTGCTCCGCAGGAACGCCAAGGTGACGAGCCCGCTCCGATCGGAGATACGTTACGGCGCGGCGGCGATGATCTTGCGACGGCAACTCGATCCCGCCGTGATCCACACCCGTGTGATGGAAACGCGCGAGCTGTTCAGGCTGCACGGGCTCCCGAGAAGGGGTACCGGGCCGACCCTGGCCGCTCTGCTCCTCGCGTTGCTGAGGGAGGGTCATCCGGTTCCCACGGTGCAGATCCGGAGGCTGTCACTCATCTACGAGCGGTGGTCCAAGGACCATCTCTGGTTGACCAACGCCAAGGACCTTCCCGCCGCGGCCTTGCACGCTGCTACGGACAGGGATGTCCACTCTCTGGCAGCGGACGTTGAGAGAGCCTTCAACCGGCTCGGGGAACTCGGTTTCCGTCCGGGCAACCCCCTCCAGTTCGTGTCCCACCTGCTGGCAGTGGACCCGCGCGGGACCGATACGGCCGTCCTACGTTTCGAGCGGATTGCAGAGCGCCTCGAGGCCGCAGGGGAGCACATCCGATCCGTGAGATACGACGAGATGGCCACTCTCGCTCTTGCCCGGGAGCGGCCGACCAGGGTGGTTGACCGGACCCTGCGCTACCGGGACCGTCTCCGCGCCGAACGCCCCCGACCCGCCAGGGAGTTGGCCTTCACACTCGCCGCCGGGATCGTACTCGCCGAGGACTCCGAGCAGGCCACCCGGCGCAGCGCCGGCGATCTGGCTGCGTTGCAGTCGATCCGGGCGATCATCGATGCGCAACAGGCGGCGATGGCTGCTTCCATCTCAGCAGGCGCGGTAGCCGGCGCCACATCCGGATCGAGTTAGTTGTTAGCCCCGATTCTTCATGCACGGGGTTTGTCTGATCGAAGAAGGGGCTTCTGATCGGACTCCTGACCTGGTATAAGGGCGGACTCGACAAGCCCGTCCGAGCCGACATCCACCGTCACCCGTCGGGTGCATGCGGACCGAGCCGCGAAAACAGGCCTGAAGTGGCCTTTCGTCGGTGGGTGTGTCGGGAAACATGAAGAATCAGGGTTAGTTGTTAGCTGTTAGTAACATCCAACGTAAACTAGCCACAAGCCACAAGCCACAAGCCACAAGCCACAAGCCACAAGCCACAAGACACAAGACACAAGCCACGAGGGATAGCGTCATGGGACGGGTAAGATGCCGGTAGGGTCGCTTTCGTAAATGGTCACCAGTCCCCACGTGATAGCCATGGTTCTCGCCGGTGGCGAGGGCAGCCGCCTCTATCCCCTTACCCGCGATCGGGCCAAGCCCGCCGTTCCGTTCGCGGCCGGATACCGGATCATCGACATCGCGCTGTCGAACCTGGTCAACGCGTACGTACGCCGCATTGTGGTGCTGACGCAGTACAAGAGCCACAGCCTCGATCGCCATCTCGCCCAGACCTGGCGGCTCTCGCCTCTGCTCGGTTCCTACGTGGCGCCGGTTCCTGCGCAGATGAGGCGAGGTAGACGGTGGTTCCTGGGGTCGGCCGACGCCATCTTCCAGAACCTGAACATCATCGGCGACGAGCGCCCCGATCACGTCTTCGTCTTCGGCGCCGACCACATCTACCGGATGGATCCTCGCCAGATGCTCGACTACCACCTCCAGAAGGAAGCAGACGTCACCGTGGCGGCCATTCCAGTGCCTCTCTCCGAAGCTTCGGCGTTCGGGATCATCGAGGCGGACTCCGCCGGCAAAGTGGTGCGATTCCATGAGAAGCCTCCCGACCCGCCGGCCATGCCCGGCGACCCGGATCGGGCCTTGGCGTCGATGGGAAACTACCTCTTCACCGCCGAGGCCCTGGTGCGGGAGGTGACTGCCGACGCCGATCGCCCCTCCTCCCGGCACGATATGGGAGGGGACATCATCCCGGCAATAACCGAGCGGGGCGGTGCATTCGTGTACGACTTCGCCCGCAACGAGGTACCCGGCCAGACCGAGCGGGAGAGGGGCTACTGGCGTGACATCGGGACCATCGACGCCTACTACGAGGCATCGATGGATCTTGTGAGCCTCGATCCGGTCTTCAACTTCTACAACATGGAATGGCCCATCCTGACCTGGTACTTCCCGGATCCGCCCGCCAAGTTCGTCCACGACGTTGAGAACCGCCGGGGTGTGGCGATCGACTCGGTGGTAGCCAGCGGCACGGTAGTTTCGGGTGGAGTGGTCAGGCGTTCGATCCTGTCCCCCCGCGTGCGCGTCAACTCGTACTCGGAAGTCACCGATTCGGTCCTCTTCGACGAGGTGTCAGTAGGTCGCGGTGCAGTGGTGCGCAACGCCATCATCGACAAGCTGGTTCAGATTCCGGAAGGTTACGAGATCGGTGTGGATCCTGCGGCCGACGCCGAGCGCTTCACCATATCCGAGGGCGGAGTGGTCGTAATCGGCAAGAAGGATGTGTTGGGTTAGTTGTTAGCCCTGATTCTTCACGGGGTTGGCGGGTTGGGGGTGTGAGGGGGTCGGGT
>JAPPFW010000046.1 GCA_028821575.1 bacterium
ATCACCAGTTCCTGGACGCTTCCAACCTCACCGACGCCTACCCCGAAGCAGCCGGGTAGGCGACGGGGCACAGTCAGGCAGTGAAGGCCAGAGAGTCTGACCCAGGTCGGGGCAACGGGGAATCAGTGTCCCCCGGCGCCCCGACCGGGGGCGTCCTCTCGAAGCTGGCAGGGCGCGTGCGATTCACGGCCATGCAGGCGCGCGTCGGGGTCCTGATCCTCCTGTGTGTCTTCTTCACCATCCGCTCCCCGTTCTTCTTCACCTCCACCAACCTGGTGAACGTCCTGGTCAACGGGGCGGTCATCGGCATCATCGGCAGCGCCATGACGTTGCTGCTGGTGGCCCGCCAGGTCGACGTGTCGGTGGGGTCTGCCATCGGGTTCGCGGGCGCGGTGTTCGCGGTGTTCGCGCGGGACTACGGCTTGGAGTGGGGAGTCGTCGGGGCGATAGGGGCTGCCATGGCGATCGCCGCCATCAACGCGGTCGCCATAATCAAGTTCCGGGTCAACTCGATCCTTACCACCCTCGCCACCTTGGTCGCCTTCCGCGGCGCTTCCAAGGTCGTGATGGACGGGCGGGCGGTTCGCATCGAAGGTTTCAGGTTCCTGGGACGGACACGCTTCGAGGTGTGGGGGATCGAGGTGCCCGTAGCCGTGATCGTGCTGTTGCTGGTGGTGGCAATCTTCTACGTGATCATGCGCCTGACCAAGTACGGTCAGCACATGTACGCCATCGGCGCCAACCCCCAGGCGGCGCGGCTGGCGGGTATCCCACTTGAGAGGCAGGTGGGCATCGCCTTCGTCCTCACCGGGGCGACCGTCGCGCTGGCCTCCATGATCGTCGTCTCCCAGGTGGGGGCGGTGTCCCCCACGACCGGAGAGAGGATGGAGTTCCTCGCCCTCACCGGTGTGATCGTCGGCGGCGCCAGCCTCTACGGCGGGCGGGGCTCGGTGATCGGAACCCTGGTGGCGATCCTCATCCTGGCGGTGCTCGACAACGGCCTCGTCCTGTTGCAGGTCCAGTCCTTCTGGCAGGAGGTGTCAAGGGGCGTCTTGCTTCTGGGAGCGGTGATCTTCGACCAGTTGGGACGCCGCGAGGCGGAAGTCAGGATGGAAGTGTGATGTACGGGGGAGACGTGTGCGCGCGACTCCCCGCGGTGGCGGCGCCATGACGTACGTCACCGTGCCGGGCGCCCCGCTGCTGGAGATCAGGGGCCTCTCCAAGCACTACGGGACTATCCGCGCCCTCGACGATGTGAGCTTCTCGCTCGACCGGGACGAGATCGTAGGCCTCCTCGGGGACAACGGGGCCGGTAAGTCGACCCTGGTGAAGTGCCTGGCCGGTGCGGTCATCCCCACCGCGGGGGAGGTATACCTGCACGGGGACCGCAAGGTGTTCTCCACCCCGGCCGAGGCCCGGGACGAGGGTATAGAGACCGTCTACCAGCAGTTGGCCTTGGTTGACATCTTCGACATACCCGCCAACTTCTATCTGGGACGCGAGGTGATGCGGGATGGCTGGCGCCGAGCCCTGGGGATTCTCAACCGCAGCCTGATGCGGAAGAGAGCGCGGGCTGCGGTCGAGGCCCTTCCGGCGAGGTTCCCGAATCTCGACGCCGATATCGAAACCATGTCGGGTGGGCAGCGCCAGGTGGTGGCGATATCACGGGCGGGTTTCTGGGGAGGCCGTCTCCTCCTGCTGGACGAGCCCACCGCTGCCCTCGGCGTCAAGGAAGCCGCCGCCGTGCTGGAGATGATCGGAGCGATGGTCTCGTCCGCCGACACCGACATGGGCATGATCGTCATCTCCCACAACATGGAACACGTCTGGTCGATCTGCACCCGCCTTCTCATCCTCCGCCAGGGCCGGCTGGTGGCGGATCTGCCCAAGGCCGACACCACCCGCCAGGAAGTGGTCGCCCACATCACCGGCGCGGCCTAGATGATCCGCTCCAAGGTGTTGTCTGTTGCGGGGACGGGTGCTACGACACCCGCTCGGTGCGTTCGCTAAGGGCGATTCTTTGTTGTCCTCGACTATCAACACGTTGCCTCTCATGACATCCGTCGCAAGTAGTCGTCGCCAACGCGCCTCCGGTGGAGGCTCCTATGCCTCCACCGGATACGCTCATGGCCGGAGAATCTCTCTTCGAGTGTCCGGTCTCTGTCCTTCGACTCCGGACCAGCTCTAGCCTCCTCCCCCTTCGCCACCACTGCCGTGTTCTCCCGACTCGCCCTCGCCGCCGGAGCCGTGTTCGCCGCCGCCTTCGCCGCTGCCGACCTCGGCGTGTGGTATCCATCCTGTGAACGGTTCCGGTGTGGCCGCCAGGTTGACCGCCAACACCTCGCCCGGCGCCATGTCCACCGGTACAGTCGGACCGAGTTCCGTCCCGTTCGACAGGTGCACCTCGATCCTGACCCGGGACAGGATGTTGCTGGTCGTGTTCTCCACGGTGCCCATGAACGAGTTGCTCGAAGCGTCGTAGCTCAGGATCAGCCGGGCGCCGGCGCGGACCTGGTCGAAGGTCTCGTCCAGGGCCAGTTTGGCCGCGCTCCCTTCTTCACCACCGGACTCGGAGCCTTCACCGCCGCCGCCTTCGCTACCACCTTCACCGCCGGGACCGTGACCCTCGCCGCCGGCGCCTTCGCTACCGCCTTCGCCACCTTGTCCAGGTGTGTGAGGAACCGGACCGGTGCCGCCGCAGTCGAACACTTCCATGTGGGTGACGTATCCATCGTAGGAAACTCCTGCGAGTGACGGTTCATCGGCAACCGCCAGCTTGGACGTTACTACCTGTCCGGGGCTCAGATGCCCCATCACGCCGGGACCGAGTTCCGCCACAGTCGTCGCTCCCGACTTCAGGTGAGGCTCGGTCTGCACGTAGCAAAGTACCTGCGAGAGGGTGTTCTCAGCCGTTGTGTAGACGGTGTCGGTGGCCGTGTCGTAACGGGCCCAGACGGCCAACCCTCCCAGCACGCCGTTCCACTGCTGGTCGAGGGGGACGACCGGGCTCGACATGGCCGCCTCACCGGCCTCGGCGCCGACTCCGGAGTCCTCGGGGCCCTCGGGGCCTTCGCTACTTCCTTCGACTCCGCTCTCGCCGCCGGCTTCGTTCCCTTCGCCGCCGCCTTCGCCTCCGCCGACTTCGGCGTGTGGTATCCATCCTGTGAACGGTTCCGGTGTGGCCGCCAGGTTGACCGCCAACACCTCGCCCGGCGCCATGTCCACCGGTACCGTCGGGCCGAGTTCCGTCCCGTTCGACAGGTGTACCTCGATCCTGACTCGGGTCAGGACGTTGTTGGTGGTGTTCTCCACGGTGCCCATGAACGAGTTGGTCGGAGCGTCGTAGCGCAGGATCAGCCGGGCGCCGGCGCGGACCTGGTCGAAGGTCTCGTCCAGCGCCAGGTTGGCTGCGCTCGCTTCTTCGCCACCGGATCCGGAGCCTTCGCCGCCGCCTTCGCCGCCAGCCTCGCCGGCGGTACCGTGCTCTCCGCCGCTGCCTTCCGTGCCTTCCCCGGTGTAGCTCACCTCACCGGCGACAGATTCCTGGCCTTCCGACCCCTCGGAGTCGGCCGTGCAGCTGGCCAGCACCCCGGCGCTGAGCACGACACCAAGTACCACCCCAAGGGCCTTGGTCGATGCTTTGCGATTCATCGTCTTCACTCCTTTCGTTAGGTTCTTGTGATACCTACCGTTGTAGCGACGAAACATTGCTGAAATATGTCAGCGCCGGCCCGGACCGGCCGAGCCTGATCTGGCTTTCGCGACCCCGGACGCTGCCGCGGTCGATCCGCGTCGGAGACCGCTGGGGCGCCCTCCACCGATGCGGGACCCTCCTAGGCTGAGGAGATGAGCGAACCGGACAACGTGGTCGGTGACGGGCTTCGGCCGGCGAGGGTGATCCTGCGCCGGTCGCTGCGAGAGGTGATGAGGGCTCCTCCAACCGTGTACGAGGCGGTGGGTGGCCGGGGATTCTTCGACGATCTCGTCGACCGTTTCTACGGCGCCGTGGAGGAAGACCCGCTGCGACGGCCAATGTATCCGAGCGACCTGCGGAGATACAGGGCGCGGTTGGCCGGCTTCCTGGCCCAGTACTGGGGTGGGCCGCCGTGTTGCAGCGAGGAGCGGGACTGAGCTGGATGCTGTTACCCGAGAACCGTTCCTTCGAACTGTCCCGCCACCTTCTCGAGGGTGCCATAGACATCCACGTTCACGCCACACCGCACCTGCCGAGCAGTCCGAGACGGCTGGACCCTATCGAGGCGGCCACAGAGGCGCGGGACGCCGGGATGCGGGCCATCGTCCTGATGGATGTCTTCCAGATGACGAACGGGATCGCCTGGATCGTCAACCGGGCCGTTCCGGACTTCACGGTCTACGGCGGTCTGATCCTCAATACTGCGTACGGCGGCCTGAACCCCAGGGCTGTCAAGACGGCGATCAGGTACGGCGATGGCGCCAGGTTCGTCAGCTTCGGCGCTCATTCCACCTATTACCAGGCCTCCAGGGAGGGCCGGATCGTTGACGGGAAGTTCACACCCCTGAAGGACCTGTACCCGGAATTCAGGAAGGAGGAGGTGGATCGGGCGATCAGCATCCCTGTCGAAGGGCCGGTGGGGCCTGAGCTGGACGAGATCCTGAGCGTGATCTCGAAGCACCCCCATGTCTTCCTGAACACGGGCCACGTCTCGCCCACCGAAGCCATCCGTCTGGTCGAACTAGCTGGCGAGTACGGGATCGGCAAGGTGCTGGTAGCCACCGCCGTCACCCAGGTTGCTTCGACAGATCAACTCCGGTACATGGCCCGGAGGGGCGCCTTCATCGAGTACACCCTGGGCGCCTACACGCACACCACGTCGATCCCCAAGACGCACTACTACGTCGAGTTGGAATACGCGGCGGACGAGGAGATGACGGGTGAGGCGAGTGGCGGCATCAGGAAGGCCGCCGAACAGATCCGCCAGGTCGGAACCGATCACTGCATCCTGGCGACAGACTTCGGCGGGTACACGTTGCCGGCTCCGGTCGAGGGCATGCGTGAGTTCATCGCCTGCCTACTGGACCTAGGCCTACCGGCCGAGGACATCCGCAAGATGGTCAGGGCCAATCCCGAGAGACTCTTGGGCCTCGATCCGTAGGAAGGCTTGGCCCTCAGTCCCTGCGCTGTTCGCAGCTCGAACGACTCCTAATCTCGCAGAGTGGAGTTCTGGAGGGACGCCTCCGGGGATTGACGAGGGTCGGCCTGAAGCCCGGGCTGCGTGTCGACATCGGCCCGCTGGCTCCGCGGGCCCTTATGGCGTTCTCACAGTCGCTTAACCGTTTGCTCATATACCTGTGCGAGCATGGGTGGCTGTGAGACGAGCAGGTGAACCAGCCGTTGTACTGGTGGAGGACGACCCCAACATCGCCAGGCTGGTGGACATGTACCTGCGACGGGATGGCTACCGGGTGTACCAAGCGGCCGACGGCGCAACCGGCCTGCACCGCATCAAGCAGTACCGGCCCAAACTGGTCATCCTCGACATCGGGCTGCCCGGCGATGTCGACGGCATCCAACTGTGCCGGGAGCTACGGGCGACCTCCGACATCCCCATCATCATGCTCACCGCGCGTGACAGCGAGATCGACCGGATCGTCGGGCTGGAGCTGGGCGCCGACGACTACGTGACCAAGCCGTTCTCCCCCCGCGAGCTGGTCGCGAGGGTCCGGGCCGTGTTGCGGCGCATCGATGTCGGGGGCCGAACCACCCTGCAAACAGTCCTGGAAGTCGGAGAGGTGGAGGTGGACGTTGCCCGCCGCGAGGTGCGCCTGAGAGGTGACCTGGTATCGATCACGGCGCGGGAGTTCGGCCTGCTGCAGTACTTTGCCGAGAACATGGGAGTGGTCCTGAGCCGCCGTCAGCTATTGGATGGCGTGTGGGGATGGGACTGGGTGGGCGACGAGCGCACCGTGGACGTCCACGTGTTCCAGCTCCGCAGGAAGCTGGGTGATGCCCTGACGCTCACCACTGTCCGGGGCGTGGGCTACAGGTTGGACTGAGAGGAACCCTTGCAAAGGCGCCTGACCATTGCGGTAGTGGGAACGTGGCTGTGTCCCTGCTGCTGGCCAGCATCGTGACGCTGGCCCTTGTCCGCCGGACCGATCGCCACGCGATCCAGCAGGTGCTGGAGCAGGAGGCAGACGTGCTGGCCAGTCTGATGGAGACGGTCTACTCCGAGGATGAGCACGAGGACGACAGTTCGCACCTGAGTTCCCACCTGAGCTCGCACCTGAACCGAGCTGCCGAGAATCTCGAGCGCGAGGACGTAGCCGTTCTGCTCCTCGAAGACGGAACGTTCTTCGGCGACCTGCCAGAGAACGTGCCGACCGAAGAACTGGAGCCGCTGGCCACTGGCGCCGCAGAGTCGATCAGCGGCATCCAGGGCTCAACTGCGTGGGCAGCCGCGACCAAGCGGTCCGGCTTGCTCACAATCACCGTGGTCCTGACGGACACCGCGGATCAGTTCCTGTTCGCGGTCCTGCGATGGCTGGGGGTGTCGGCGGCAATCTCGCTGGCCTTGGGAGTAGTTGTGGCTGTGATGCTTAGCCGCCGGTTCACGGGCCCGCTCAGCCAGGCTCGCGACGCTACCCGGTTGATTGCAGGCGGCGACCTGAGTGCCCAGGTGCCGGTCGAGGAGCATCGCCGGGATGAGATCAACGAGTTGTCGACCTCGATCAACGAGATGGCCGCGTCCCTGGAACGCTCCCAGAGCCTGCAGCGCCGGTTCTTGATGTCCATATCGCACGACCTGCGCACTCCTCTCACTTCCATCAGAGGTTATGGCGAGGCCATCGCAGACGGAACTGCAGCCAGCCACGAGCAGGCTGCCGGGGTCATCATCTCGGAGGCGATCCGACTGGAACGGCTGGTGGGCGACCTGCTGGACCTGGCCCGGCTGGATGCTCGGGAGTTCACGCTGGAGTATCGCCTGACGGATGTGGGCTTGGTGATGCAAGAGGTCTGCGCCGGATTCGCCCAGAGTGCAGCCGATCGAGACGTTGAGCTACGAGTGATCAACGAGGAGCCCGTCACTGCCTGGTGTGACCCCGTACGGGTGGCCCAAGTGATCGCCAACCTGGTTCAGAATGCCCTCAAGTTCGCCCACTCCCTGGTACGGGTGGAGTGTCGACTGGAGGAGAAGGACGAAGAGGCCTGGGCCATTGTCACCGTGGACGATGACGGTCCTGGCATCAGCGAGGAGGACTGGCCCCACGTATTCGAACGCCTGTACGTGGCCCGACACACGCCCAAAGCCAAAGAGGCGGGCTCAGGTCTGGGCCTGACTATCGTGGCCGAATTGACCGAGGTCATGGGTGGCAAGGTGAGCGTGACCGCCCTGCGGCCTACCGGTACCCGATTCACAGTGCAGCTTCCTGCGAGAGAGCCGGCTGACGGATAGCCCATCCCGTGGCCTTCCCGCGGACCGATTACCCGAACCTGCGCAACCGGCCCAACCCTATCGCGACCCTGACCTGGGCATAACAGTCTCCTTATACCTCTCCCGGACACTGGTGGCACTCAGTAAAGGACGACTCCCAGAAAGGCGGAGTAAATGAGTGTTGAAGGAAGGCGATCCGGGGCCACCCGACAGACACCGGTCGGACCGGTGGGCAAAGGCCCGAGAAAGCTGTTGACGATTCTCCCTGCGGCGATGCTGGCCGTGTCCCTCGTTCCGTTGGGCCAAGCCGGCGCCCAGGAGGTGACTGTTCCGGTCGCGGCGAAGGTGGATGCCTTGCTGCCGGCTCAGGTCACTGCCCAGGAGGTGACTGTTCCGGTCGCGGCGAAGGTGGATGCCTTGCTGCCGGCTCAGGTCAGTGCTCAAGCGGTGGCAGCTTCCACCGCGGCGATGACAGACCACGCTGCCGACTGTGCTGCGAATCACAGCGGGGATTCTGACGACACCTGTTCTGATGACCACGGTACGGATAGCGCTGATCATGCTGCTGACTGTGCTGCGAATCACGGTACCGCAGGTACAGATGACGCCGGTGACTGTGATGGCGACCACAATGCGCACGGTTCCGACCATGAGCACGGACCGGACGATTCCGACCATGCCCACGGTACGGGTGCTGATCATGCTGCTGACTGTGCTGCGAATCACAGTGCCGGCGACGACGCCACGGACTGTGCCTGATCGACACGCTACCGATCTGACGAGAACCCAACGCGATTGCCCGCCAACGTCCGGGCGATTCGGCGGGGCGAAGCGCGTGACCGGGAACCCACCCGGTCATGCGCTCGCGTAGGAGCCCAGGGTTGTCTGAACGTCGCGCACCCCTGATCCTGGAAGGCGTTGTTCTCGTCCGACTCGGACTTGTTGCGGCGAGCGGGAACGACGCCGGTGGCCGGCGTCCACCGGGTTGGAGCCGGCAGAGATCGTGGTTGGAGGGTAGCTGCCCGAGTGGTCACTCCCTACTGAACTCCACTCATACTTAGAAGGTTCCTGGGCTGGGACGGGTCTGACCCGACTGAAATCGATGAGCCGTGAACCCGAGAATCCCGCATCGGCCTATGGAACCGACCGGCTAGCGTGTTCTTCGACGTTGTGGACAATTCGCCGAGCGGTCCGAGGGATGCCCCGGACCGGGGAGGGATATCACAATTCGCTGGAACCCGGGTGCCGGCCTCGACGGTAGGGGAGTGGTGGTCACCGGCGCTGCCCAGGGGATCGGCAAGGCAACTGCCGAAGCCTTCGCCGATGCTGGGGCGCGGGTGTTCGCAGTCGACATCCAAGGGCAGGCGCTGCGCAGGACGGTTGCAGGGTTGGCGCGTCCCTCGCGGCACCGGGCGAAACGTTACGACCTCCGGGACATCGCCGGCCTCGGCGGCCTGGTGGAGGAGGCATCCGGATTCCTGGGGAACGTCTGGGCGCTGGCCCACGTAGCGGGTGTTCTCAGGAGGCAACCACTCGATGAAGTGGGCGAGGAGGAATGGGACCTGCAACTCGACGTGGACCTGAAGTCAGGGTTCTTTCTGTGCAGGGCCTTTGGCCAGGCCCTGGTCGCCGGGGGTCGGGGCGGCAGGATCATCAACTTCTCGTCGCCGGGTTTCATCCGGGGTACCAGGCTGGGCGCCCACGCCTACGTGGCGGCCAAGGGCGGGGTGGTGTCCATGGGGCGGGACTTCGCCCGCTGGTACGGACCACACGGGATAACTTCCAACACCCTCCTGCCGGGCCCGATCGACACGGCCATGCAGCACACCGACAACACCGAGGAGGTGGTGGCGGCGGGAGTAGCTGCATGCCCGCTGGGGCGTCTGGGCCAACCCTCCGAGGTCGCTTCGGTGGTTGTCTTTCTCGCTTCGGATCATGCGAGCTACATAAGCGGTGCCGCCATCAGCGTCACCGGCGGCGCCCTCATGTATTGATGGTGGTGGCTGGTGGCTGGTGGCTGGTGGCTGGTGGCGCGCACCGGGTCAGGACGGTCCGGTAGGAACCAGGGTGGCCTCCTCCATCCTGGCGAGGCGGCGGTCGAGAGTGTGAAGTGGTAGCGCTTCCGCCCGTTCGGCCGCTGCCAGGATCATCAGATCCGAGAAACCCGGTTCACCCCGGTGGTAGCGCAGCACCGAGCGGATGACATCGTCGACAGACTCGAACATCAGGCAGTCCGTCGCGACCAATTCCAGAAGCACATCCGCGATCTCGGCTCTTTCGAAACGATAGGCACGCTCGAGCACCCACACGACCTCGATCGCAACCTCTCGACACACGAAGCCGGGGTGTTGCCGAGTCAATCCTTCCAGCAGTACCCGGGCTGCCTCAGCCTGCGCGGCGTCGTCTCGTACGAGGTAGCGCACGAGTACGTTCGTGTCGACGGCGGTCACGCCCCGGCTGCTCCCTCCGCGATGGCGTCATCCATATCCTCAAGCGTCGCCGCCGGGCCATGATGCTGCAGCACACCGTACAAGCGGTTTATGGGACGCACTCCGAGCAAGCGGACCTGATCATCCTGGATGATGTAGCGCACACGGTCTCCTGCCTGGATAGAGAGTGCTTGTCGCACAGCCTTGGGCAAGGTGGTCTGCCCCTTAGCAGTAATTGTGGACTCGATCATTCCAATCCTGTCGGTATCCTTAACTCAGCAACTTCTCCTTACTATGGAGACTACAGCAAGGAAACTTGTACGATAACACGGTCCGATAGAACCATGCGTAGCTCAAGGCCGGGTTTCATCCGACCTGGTGAGTCAGTAATTCGGGATCTGAACCACCGGCATCGGGCCGCTTGCGGGCGAGGTCACCAATTCAGCTACGAGTCCGGGTGACTCCTGCCAGGATACGCCGGCTATCGGGTCGATCAGCCTGAGGGACTCGTGCCCGTTAGTCGCCTGCCGCAGCGCCTCAGCAGCCCTGAGCTTCTTATGATCGGGCACCAGCCAGAACTCGGCTCTCCGGTCCCCGATAACAAGTACGTCTTCCTCACCTGGAAGCCCGCCCGAATCCACAGGTATGTAGCTCCCGGGCCTTCGCCCTTCGCCGAAGAGGACCGTGTTCAGCACCCTGGTCACATGGAAGGCGGGGCGCGGGTTCGACAACCGGTCGAGCAGCCCGTGTACGACCTTGGTCACCCGGTCCAGATCCTGGAGAGGATCCAGATAGACGCGGCAGTCGGGCATGGTCGCGGCTGCGAACAGGGCTTCGGCGACCGCTAGGGCGTTGCGTTCGTCGTCGGTGCCCAGCGGGACCAGGAAGTCGAGACCCCCGATGGAGTGGAGTCGGGTATCGAAGCTCCGGATGTCGCTCCACACCGACTCTGCCTCTTCGACCATGCAGACCGCCCGGTCCAGATGAAGGCCACGGTCGGTCAGCATCTCGTCGAGGTGCGGTAGCTCCCTGGGGCGGAAGCCGGTCCGGCTGCGCATGTGCACCTTGCCGGTGTCCTCCAACGCCAGCGGAGCCAGGGCGACACCCACTCCCGCTTCCCGCAGTTCTGCCAGGGCTGCCAGATCCTCGCTGTCAGGTAGGAAGCGGTTGGTCATCTGGATCTCGATGAAGTCTGCTTCGGCAGCCTTCGGGGCCGCGGCCGCTATGTCATCGGGCCTCGGACACAAGACGGTCGCTGTCAACTGCACGCCCTCCCTCCGCAGGACGGCGAGCCGGTCGGCTTGGAGAGCCACGTCGAGGTCGTGGATCGGGAACCGAACATGGCCGATACCTGCCTCCACGCAGGAGAGCAGCGGGTAGTCGTCACGGATCCGGTGCCTCACGTGGTTGGGATAGGAGATAGCCCCGTCGCTCTTGTTGGTGATGGGAAGCCGCAGGTAGGCGGCCGCCGGGGAATGCGGCACGTCGACGGTGGTGCCACTCAGGATGCGGGTTCCGGCCTGGTGGTTGGCGTGGGTCTCCCCGCTGGTGCGGATGGGGTGTACCGATATCGCGCGAGCCGTGACCCGAACCAGGAAGAAACCGAGCTTGGTGGTGTCGATCCACCCCCGATCGGCTGGGCGGACGTTGAAAGCCTCGTAGAAGCCCGGCCTGGTCGTCGTGGTCGAGGGAAGCGTGTACAGGCGGGTGTCGCCGGCCCGGTTGAACACCTGGAAGTGGGTGTGCCCGCTGAACAGGGCTGCGACCTCGTAACGTCGGCATAGGTCCAGCAGCCACGTCCGGTCCGGGTTGCCGAGCACGTCGTAGCTGCCCAGGCCAGGTTCGTCCTCGTCGACCAGGTAGGGGGGAAGGTGCAGGAACACGAAGATTCGGTGCGAGGCGTGCGCGGCTAGGTCGGCCTCCACCCACTCGCGCTGCTCTATCGCCTCGGGCAAGGTGGTGTTCATGATCTGGGAGTTCAGGACGATGAAGTGCGACTCACCTGCGGTCCGGCTGTAGAACGACTTGCCGAAGTCCTCGTCCCATCGCTTCAGGAATCCCGGCTCAACCCATCCGGCCGGCACGGTGGGATCCGGCTTGTCACCGATGTCCATGTTGCCGGCCGCGAAGTTGACCTCCAGGCCCGACTCCTCGAACTGGGTTACGGCAGCTCGCCTTCCGGTGTCGAAGTAGGCGGAACCGGGGTACTCCTGGGCCAGGTCTCCCACGTGGAACACCAATGCGGGCCGGGTTGCCTTGGCGAGAGCCAGTGCCCAGTCGCCCCGGTCCGACCACTCGCGCACGATCTCCGGTGTGACTGAGTCGCCCTTGGCCGAGTACATGCCCGGATCGACCAGGTGATGGGTGTCGGCGATAACCACGAACTCCAGATCGGCTTGCGGTACGTCTGAGCGGTCGAAGCGGGGCATACCCGGACCTCCTGGGTTCTGGTCTCTGCGTGCGGCTGCGGTTTGGAACCGGTTCCGCCCAGATGGTAAGCCGACTTCCGACTAACTTCCTACGGCAGGACCAGAGAGGTAGACGGATGAGTTTTCTTTCGATCGACCACATCGGGGTGGCGGTGACCGATCTCGAGGTTTCGGTTCCTTGGTGGACCCGCTTCCTCGAGAAGGAGCCGTTCATGCAGGGCACCTGGATAGCCGCCGACGTCGAAGACTACGTCGGCAAGATCGTGGGTTACCCCAACTGCGACATGTCGGGGGCCTTCTGGGCGTTGCCCGGCGGTTCGGTGCTCGAGATGCTCCAGTACCACAACCCACCGCCCGGCCGGGTGGACATGGCCACCTACAACGCCGGCAACACCCATCTCTGCCTGGAGACCAAGGACATCTACCGGGACTACGAGCGGATGCGGGACCACGCCGTGTTCGTCTCGGCCGAGCCGGTCCGCTGCGCCTGGGGGAGGTACGAGGGCGCTCTCACCTGCTACCTGCGCGACCCGGACGACATCTCGATCGAGTTGATCCAGTTCGCCGAGGGCGGGAGGCCGTTCGAGGTGGAGAGCCCTTACGTCAACCCCTACGGCTAGCCGGACGATGGAGTCGGGAAGGCGGGCCCGGGTCGGGATCATCGGCGCCGGATCCTGGGCGATCGCCAACCACATCCCGATCCTGGCGGCCCGGGACGACGTCGAACTGGTGAGCGCGGTCCGCACCAACCGGAAGGCGCTGGACCTTCTCCGTGACAGGTTCGGATTCATCCATGTCAGCGATGACTACCGGGACGCACTGGAACAGGAACTGGACGCAGTGGTGGTTTCCAGCCCGGCGGGACTCCACTACACGCACGTCAGGGCGGCGCTGGAGGCGGGCGCCAATGTGCTGTGCGAGAAGCCATTCACGACGGAGCCCGAACATGCCTGGGAACTCCATGAGACCGCCTCGGAACTGGGCCTTCACCTGCTGCTAGCCCTCGGCTGGAACTACCGTCCCACCGCGGTCGAGGCCAGGCGGCTGCTGGACGATCCCGGCATCGGAGCTATCCAGCATGTCCTGGTCGCCATGGCGTCCGGCCTGCGCGGGCTGCTCCAAGGCACGGGGAGCTACCGGGGCCAGGACGCGTTCTTCCAGCCCGCCCGCAAGACCTGGATCGATCCCGGGCTGTCCGGCGGAGGGTACGCGCCGGCGGCGCTGAGCCACGCCCTGGGGCTGGCGCTGTGGCTTACCGGCCAGCGCGCCTCCCAGGTCTTCGCCTTCATGAACAACGAGGGTGCCGCGATCGACCTTCACGATGCGATCAGCGTGCGGTTTGTCTCCGGCGCGACAGGTTCGGTATCCGGTGCCTCGTCACCGCCCGGGGGAAGCGCCGTCGATCGGGAGGACGCCCCCTGGCCCAGGCACCAGCTCCAGGTCCGGGTCTACGGGACGGAAGGCCATCTCGTGGCCGATCTGGAACGGGACTTCCTGTGGCTGTTCCGCGAGGACGGGACGGACGTGAAGGTCGGTCTGCCGCCCCGAGCCGGTCTCTACGGATGCGACGATCCACCCAACGTGCTGGTCGACCTGACCCTCGGCAGGCCGGCGGAGAACCGGTCTCCCGCCGATGTGGGTGCCAGGACCGTCGAGATACTGAGCGGCGCCTACCGGAGCGCGAGTTCCGGTGCCGTCGCCCGTATCCCGCCGGGCTCGGCGCAGGATCCGCCCAGGCGGCCGAGTTAGGCCTGATGGGATCGTCGCAGGAGACCCTCACCACGACCGAGCCGGTGAGGACCGTCTTCTTCGGCGTTGGCACCGTGGCGACCGCGGCCCTCGATCTGTGCCGGCGACGGCCCTGGATGGAGGTGGTTGCCGCCGCCCGGAACCGCACATCGGCTGCCGCCCGGCCCGCCGCCGGAACCTGGGCCGGGATTCGTGTCTGGTCGGACCCGGAGGAGATGGTCGAGAGGACCCGCCCCGACGTTGCGCTCGTGGCGACCCGGTCCGAACTCGACGCGGTCCTGCCCCTCATAGAGATATGTGCGCGAGCGCATGCTCATGTCATAAGCACCAGCGAGGAACTCGCCTGGCCGGATGTGGAAAAGCCCGGCACCGGCGCTTCACTGCAGCGCGCCGCGGAGGAAGCCGGGGTGGTGATCGCCGCTACAGGGATCAACCCCGGCTTCGCCTTCGACGCACTCCCGCTCGTGCTGGCTGCGGCTGCAGGCGACGTATCGAGCATCGTCGTCCAGCGCACGCTCGACGCGTCGGTGTTCGGAAGGGACGTGCACCGGTCGCTCGGCATCGGCTACAGCGAAGCCGGGTTCCGCCGTGCCGTCGGGTCGCGGAGGGTGCGGGGGCACATCGGATTCGCGGAGAGCGCCCGAATCATCGCGGACCGGATGGGGCTGCGGATCGAGCGGTTCGACGAGAAGATCGAACCGGTGCCCGCCGACCGCGCCTACTCCCTGCGCGGGTACGCGATCGAGCCACCCCGGACCGCAGGCGTCGTCCAGCTGGCCACTGCAACCGTGGGAGGGCGCGAATGGCTCAGGTTCGAACTGTCGCTGCATGTCGCCCCGGAGGCAGTCGGATGGGAGACCCGGGACCGCATACTCATCCACGGCGAGAACGAACTCGACCTCACGATCGAACCGGGCATGCCGGCCGTGTCCACCACCGCGGCCCTGCTGGTGAATGCGGTTCCCGCCGTCCTGGCGGCCCGGCCCGGCTTCTACCCGCCGGCGCGGCTGCTCCCGAACCCGCCGTGGCTGGCCGCGCACCGGCCACCGGGTGCAGAGTGATGCATGTGAGGCCCCGAGGCGGTGCGGTCGCTCAGTCGAGGTGCCAGACCTCGTCGGCCCAGTAGAGGTTGCCGTCCTCGTCCACGAGGCTCACGATCACGTCCTCGAACCACTTCGACCAGCGGGCGTTGACTTCGGTTCCGCCCACCTTGCCGAAGGCTGTCGCTATGTCCGGATGGCACTCCACGTAGGCAATGATCTGGGTGCCCCGACGGAACAGGCTGTAGTTCTTGAGTCCGGCACTCTGGATCAGCTCGACCAGTTCGGGCCAGATCTCGTCGTGACGTTTCTTGTACTCGTCCGCTTTGTCCGGATAGATTTCGAAGGTGAAGCAGGCTCGCTGCATGGGCAAAACCTCCAGGATTCTCGCTGCTCGACGGACCCTAGCACCGGCTTGCGCGACCCCTACCCAATCGATTCATGCACACTCCGGCCCACCAAGTGGCTGGTCCGGACAAGGGTCTTGAAGTGCCACCCCGAAAAGGGCATGCTCGGTGAATACGAGCGTCGGCGTAATCCGGATCGGGCCGGCCAAGCATCCGAGACTCCGGGCCGGAGTCCTGCGCGTCCGGCCGGAGCCGAATGCCGCGGACAGGTGGCGGCGGGTGGGGTGGGGATCCCGAAGGGGTGACACGATCGCCCGCAACCGGCGCCTCGTAAGCTGCCCGCGGACCCTATTAGTGTCATGCTGCGTAGCTGCGACATCAGATTGGAGGGTTCATGGGTGCGAACGATCGGGTGCGGGTAGGTGTGATCGGCGCCGGTTCCTGGGCGGCCAGCAACCACATACCCGTGCTCCAGGCGCGGGATGATGTAGAACTGGTGTCGGCGGTCCGCAAGGGTCGGGATGCCCTCGAGACGTTGAAGGACCGCTTCGGGTTCGAGCACATCTCGGAGGACTACCGGGATGCCTTGGAGCTGGATCTCGACGCCGTGGTGGTCGGGAGCCCATCGGTCTTCCACCATGAACATGCCAAGGCCGCTATGGAAGCGGGCGCCAACGTCCTGTGCGAGAAGCCGGTCACCATCGACCCGGCTGACGCCTGGGATCTCGACGCCACCGCCAGGGCTCTGGGTCGCCACCTGGTCATCTCGTTCGGCTGGCACTACCGGCCCACCGTCATCGAGGCCAAGCGGATGATGACCGAGGACGGCGGGGTCGGCGAGATCGAGCACATCCTCGTCGCGATGGCTTCAGGCACCAGAGAGCTACTGAAGGCTACCGGGGCGTACGAGGGCTCGGCATCCGACTTCATGCCCGACTGGGACACATGGACCGACCCGGCCATGTCCGGGGGAGGTTACGGCCCTGCCCAGCTGAGCCACGCCATGGGCCTCGCCCTCTGGTTGAGCGGCGAGAGGGCCAAGGACGTCTTCGCCCTGATGAACAACGTCGGCGCCAGGGTCGATCTCCACGACGCCATCAGCATCCGCTACCAGTCCGGAGCCACCGGAGTGCTCAGTGGCGCTAGCTGCCCCAGCCAGGCAGGTATCGGCGACATCCCCGACGAGCCCTGGCCCCGTCACCAACTCCAGGTGCGCTTCTATGGCTCCGACGGTCAGATGATCGTGGATCTGGAGCGGGACTTCCTGTGGCACTTCCGTGAGGACGGGGTCGACAACAAGCCCGAACTACCACCCCACGCAGGTCTCTACCAGTGCGACGGCCCGCCCAACACGCTCATCGACCTCACTCAGGGCAAGGACGTGCCCAACCGGTCTCCGGGAGAGGTGGGGGCCCGCTCGGTCGAAGTGGTGGCCGCCGCGTATGACAGCGTCCGGTCCGGAGGATTGGCGAGCGTACCTGGGGTGAGTTAGAGGTCTGTCCCGAAGCAGCGCCGCTTCACAGACAGCCCAGACGGCGTATGCGGGTGGGGATAGACACCTACTCGTACCATCGCTTCTTCGGCGAGATACGGGAGGGTGAGGAGGATCCCGGAACGCGCTGGACGACCTGGGACTTTCTCGACCGGGCCGTAGAACTGGGGGTCGACGGGGTCAGCCTGGAGACCTGCTACCTGGAGTTGCACGACCCGACCTTCCGGGAGAGGCTGGCAGCGAGCCTGGGCGAAGCAAACCTGGATGCAGTTCTGGCCTGGGGTCATCCCGGGGGTCTGGAGATGGGTACCTCCGACGAGAGGCTAGAGGACCTGCTCCGTGTGATCGACTTTGCCGCCGCAATGGGGGTGCCGCTGGTCCGGTTGGTGGTCGGCACCTTCACGCACTGGGAGTCGGAGCCGCCGCGCGTCTCGGTGGAGAGACTCGTGCCCAGGGTCAGGGCTGCTTGCCGCCACGCAGCCGAACTCGGAGTCCGATTGTCGATCGAGACTCACACCGCCCTTCCTGTCGCCTCGCTGGTCGAACTCGTCGAACGGGTCGGCGCTCCCAACCTGGGTGTGGTTCTCGACACAGCCAACGTCGTCCGGGTCGGCAGCGACCTGATCGAAGCCACCCGCCTGCTAGCAAGCTCCACCGCCATGGTGCACATGAAGGACCTGGACCTCTCCGACGCCGGATTCGGCGACCCGGGAGGGTGGTGGCCGTGCACTTCTCTCGGCGCCGGCGACCTCGACCTTCAGGGTGTGCTGGCGGCACTCCGCTCGGTCGGATTCGGCGGCCTGATATGCGTCGAACTGGCGACTCTACCGCCCGGAAGCGACGAGGACCGCATGGTCGCCGAGAGCGTCAGCTGGCTACGACGGTCGGTCCGGCTCGCGGGATGACGTCAAGGGCCAAGGGTCGATACGGGTACTACGTGGACGCCTTCGCGGTGGTTGAAGCCGTAGCCGGTGGCGGTGATGACCACTAGGGCCGAGGGCTCGCCTACCCGCTCGGTGTCGACTCTTCTGCGGAGCCGTAGCAGGGAGTTCACACCCTGCTCGATCAGCTTCTCGCCGCCGAGCTTGATCTCCACGGCCATCCACTCACCGTCGCCCCGTTCGATCACGGCATCTACTTCCAATGAAGCGCCATCGCGGAAGTAGGACACCCGGCAGTCGTTGGTCTGTGCATAAACCCGCAGGTCTCGGATGACCAACGACTCGAACAGCAGGCCGAAGAAGCCGAGATCGGCGCGCAGCCGGCTCGGAGCGGTCCGAAGGGCCGCCACCGCCAGCGAGGGATCGACGAAGTAGCGCTTCTCGGAGCGCCTCAGTTGCGCTCTCGATCGCAGGTGTGGTGTCCAAGCCGGCAGGCCCTCTACGACGAACAACCGCGACAGCGTGTCGATGTAGCGCTTGACGGTGCGCGGATGCACCGGGGTGTCGCGGCTGCCGCTCATGTCGCCCGCCAGGGTCTTGTAAGAGACATTGGTGGACTCGTTGCGGCCCAGCGAGACAAGCAGACGGCTCACGCCCTCCGGATCATGCGCAGGGCCGCCCGACCGGGCCACGTCGGTTCTGGCGATCTCGCCGAGGTAACCGCGCAGCCGGGCCTGTGCGACACGCGGCGACGCGCCCAGTAGCCAAGGCCATCCGCCCCGGCACACGAGGTCAACCAGGTCGGCCAGTTGCAGTTCGGAACCCCCGGCGGCTATCTGTTCGCCGTCAAGGAGTTGGCTCAGCGAGACGGTCCCGCTCGACTCGCCCGACTCGAACAGCGACATCGGTCTCAACCGCACCCGTAGCACCCGTCCCGCGCCCGAGTGCCTGGTCACGTCATCGGGAGGATCAGCGGAGCCCGTGAGGATGAACTGTCCGGGCCGCGCCCTGCGGTCGCAGGCATGCCTCATCGGATTCCAGATCCGGGGCGCCAGCTGCCACTCGTCCAAGAGTCGGGGAGTGTCGCCGTCGAGGAGCGCCGCCGGATCAAGTGATACGGCCAGGCGGATGTCGTCGGAGTCGTCCAGTCTCACCGCGCTGGCAGCGAAGCGGAGAGCCGTCCACGTCTTGCCGGAGGCGCGGGGCCCTTCGATGACGACCGCCGGGGCCGCACTCAGAGCGAACTCCACCTCACCGTCCGCGACGCGAGGCAAGTAGCCTCTAGGTGTCAAGGCACCGTACACGCGTACCTCCATGCCGCGGTGAACTCCGGTTGAGTGCTGTATTATAGCTATTGTGAGTGCCAAAATATATGGCTGGAAAGTGCTAGATCACTAGACGCCGCCAACACCAGATTCGGCAGCCGTGAGGGATGGCGGCCCCGCAGGTCGCTGGGCGGCTCTGGATTCAATTGAGGGCTAAGCGGTTACTGGAGGTGGGGATCGGTCCGCTGGTAAGGACGGCCGGCTGTCATCCGGGGCCGGTCAGGGTGGGGCGCGCTTGGTGGGGACGTGAAGCGCTCGAAGGATGGCGAGGGTGTGTGGATCGGGGTCGGGTGGTTGGTGGCCGCAGATGTGTCTTGGGGGTAGTAGCCGCCGGCGTCGGGGTGGCGACTGGGGGTCGATGCGCATGCCCCGGCGGCGTACGGCCACGTGGTGGTGCCACCAACAACGCGCGGTGAGATTGGCGGCTATGTGGTTGCCACCCTGGGAAACGGGGATGATGTGGTGCACCTCGAGTCGGTAGGTGGAGGTGCATCCGTCGATGGTGCAGCCGTCGTCTCTGGCGAGGACCGCCCGGCGTAGCGAGGGACGTATCGAGGTGGTAGATCCGTGGTGGGTGATGTCGTGGCCGTCTGTGGTGATCGTCTCGGTGAGACCGGTGCATCGGATGAGGTCCACTGTGTCGGGTCCTACCCGTCCTCCGCCCAGTACGGCCACGCCCTGCTCATAGCCGGACGTCTCGGCCAACTGTTGCTGAGCGACGACCATGAGCGAAGGTTCACGCCGGCCGTGGGCCGCCGGATCCGTTCGGCGGTTGTGCGTCCGCGTGGAGGGTGGGCTGTCTAGATGAGTAGTTCCTAGGGGTCCGGGTGGTAAACCCCCGTTTTGGGGCTTGAGGGGTCCATGATCCGGGGTGCGAGAGCTTCCCCGATCCTTGGAGGAATGGGCGCCCGAGCGGCCCGCGGTCGGGATCGTCCCGAAGCTGTCGGATGCCGAATTGGTGACCCTGGCGGTGATCCAAGCTCTGTTGGGGTACGCATCAGAATCCCGGTTCCTGCGCTGGGCGCATGCTCATCTGAGACACTGGCTCCCGTATCTGCGTACCCCGCTGGCTTATAACAAGCGGCTGCGGCGCAGCAGCGGGATGATGCAACACATCAACCATCTCAGCTGGGCCTTTCCGTCGTTCAGGAAAGCCTCTGGCTCGTGAACTCGACCCCGGTCGACTGCGACCGCAGCCGCCAGACCGCACACCGCTCGGAGTTGGCCGGCTGGGCGGAATACGGCTGGTGCACGTCGAATTCCCAACACTTCCGAGGCATTTGTCTGCATTCTTTTTTCATAAGAAAATAAATTGGTGTAACATCGATGAGTAATCGACTTAGAAGCGATATGGAAGGGAGCTTCTGACGAAACGAACGCTTATAGCCGTTCTCGCAGCCGCAACGCTGATCGTTCCCGCGGCCGCCTCCGGCCAGGCACCGCCCCATGAGGCAGAGGAGGGGCCGCCGGATGATCTGTTCACGGTCGTAGACGACGTCGCCTCCGTGGTCGTCGTCAGCGACGGAACCACGACCACAGTCGTGTGGGCCTCCCACGAGGACATCATCGAAGAAACCGCCCTCTACGTCGGGGAACTGTCACCCGTCGAACTGGCAGCCGCGACGAACATGGTGGCATCTGCCACGTTGGCGAAGTGCCGACTGAGCGTCTACAGTCCACGAGTCACCAACCTGACCGTCTGGGGAAGATCCACGCAGCGCTGCTGGGGATCCCTGGTAGACACACACGAATCATGGTACGAACTCCAGCAACGGTCCGGAAAGTGGATCGTGGTAGACGATGACGAGGACACCGCCAGGGCTGGGCGGACCATCCGCCTCAGCGGCGACGGCGACTGTGCCAACCTCCGCAGCAGCAAGTACCGCTCTTTCGGTCTCGGCCTGATGCGGCTGACCAACGGTGACGTAGTCGATGTCGGACCCACCCACTCCCTCACCAAACGATCGGCTGCTCCACTGTCTAGAACAGCCCAAACCGGAGAGGGAACCCCGAACAGCCGGGGTTCCCTCTCCATCCAGTAGGGAGATCAACATGAACAACACCACACCCCAAGCAGCACTCATAGGACTGGCCTGCTTGCTGCTCGCAGGAGCCTGCCATCCAAACCCACCCGAGACCGCCACCACTGCAACCAGCACCGTTTCGGCTTCAACCAGCATCGTCACGACTTCAACCAGCACCACAGTCGCCCAAGCCGGCCTCGAAGAACCAGAGCAGCGACCCGTAGGCTGGTTCGATGTGTCCGACGACCGCTTCTACGACACCATCCTCTGGTCCAACAGCCAAGACCAACTCCTCACGATCGGCTGCTACACCGACCGGCCCGACCGGGACACCTGGATGAGGTTCGATTTCGAACCGTTCCCCGACGAAAACGTCGGCTACTCCTTGGAACTGCGGTACACGTTCTTCACCGGTACCGAACACGGCCTGTCACATACCGGATGGACATGGGACTTCACCACGGACCTGTACGAAGCTCTCACCACCGAGGACACGCTCATCTACGAAGCCCACGCCACCCGGCAGCCCGACCCCGATGCTGCCCTTGAAACGTCACTCGAAGGCAACCGGTGGGAAGGCGAAACCGAATGGCAGACACCACCCGCCGTGTACCTCAACCGGGGCGTCTTCGACCTGACCGTCAACCGGGAAGTGCTAACAGCCGTCCTGGAACGCTGCGGGCAGCAGCCTTCGCAGAACGATTCGGAGACCCCATGATCAAGATGCGTGCAAGACTCGCAGGAACCATCGGCGCCATCGTCAAAGTCGTTACTGGTAACACTCTTCGGATGGCGACCATAGATCCTCTGAGTCCAGTATCACTGCACACTTTGCATATGCAGTGATACTGGAATAGGTGCATAATGCCCTGACCAGGAAAAACCTTACATACACACATACTCATACTAACTAATACTGTCAACCCAAGTATGTGAAACGCATCAGTTCGGCAGGCATCTGACGGCCTGATCAGAGCGTCCGTAGCCGAATGCACCCGAGTTCGCCGTCGTCGAGACAGGCGAAGTGTGTCAAGGCCGGTCGAAAAATGCGCGGTCTAGGGGTGTCGGTTAGTGGGTGACCTCCTTTCGTTTGCCTCGGAGCCCGTAGCTGGCCTTTGAGAACGATGACTTCAGCGTGTTGGACCAAGCGGTCGACCATGGCTGTGTCGGCTACGGCACCGCCAAAGATCTCCGTCGCCCAGGGATGGCTGGAGCGCCAGGTACTGACCCTCGAACACCTCACGTTCTTCGGATCGGGCCATCTTGCGGTGCTTGTACAAGACCCGGTTGACGGCCTCGAGGTCCAGGTCACGGCTACGTTCGATCACCTCTGCGGATGCGCCGGCCTCGGCCAGTCGGGCCTCCGCGAGGGCACGCTCATAGGAGACGGCACCTTGGCGGATCGCCTCGATCCGGTCGTCTCCGAGCCGCTCGGCCAGATACACGAGGTCGCGGGCGGTGGACCGGGGCACATCGAGGCGAGATGCGACCATCTCCGTGGGGTTCCGGTACCCGAACCGGGCCACAGCGCCCCGCCGAATCATGTGCTTCACCCATGCGATCTGCCCACCCTTGGCGCGGCTCACCTTGGCCTGTTCGCGTACCAGGCCGGCTTCTGCCTTGGCATCCTCCACATCCGCATGGGCGTAACCCGCCGTGCTCACCATGTGAGCGGCGCGGTCGTAGACCCGCTGCCGCTCCTGCTGGTAGCGGGTGGTGAAGAGCCCGTGGTCCGGGCGGTGGACTTCAACACCACTGCCGCGGCGGGGCTTGACGGTGTCCTGTTCGGGGTAGTCCAGTAAGTAATCGTACATATGTTCGCATTGTATAAGACCCCTGTGACACAAAGCGCTCCGAAACCGTCCCAAACCCCGAAAGCTACGGAGGCTCTCCGGTATTACTCGGTGGAGACACGGTGGGCCGCCTCGGTCTGTGCGGCGATCAGCGGGCGGTAGACGCGGCCGTGAGCAAGGAGGTCGTCAAGGGTGCCCTGTTCCACGACTCGCCCTTCCTCGAGTACGACGATCCGGTCGGCGCTGCGGATGGTCGATAGCCGGTGAGCGATGACGAGTGTCGTCCGCCCCTGGCGGACGACATGGAGCGACAGGTTGAGTTCTTGCTCGTTGCGGGTGTCGAGACTCGACACGGCTTCGTCGAGGACGAGTACCGGCGAGTGCGGTTCGACTACCGATCGTCGACCAAGGCGTCCCAGGCTATGTCGATCATCCGACCCACTGCGTCCCGGACCACGTCCCGATGGGGGTTGTAGTAGTCCATGTCCTCGTTCTTCTGCGCGAGCGGGTCGCCGTCCACCGCCAGGATGGCGCCCGCCTGCCTCCCCGCCAGTCCGGCCAGCACGAACAGCGCCGCGGCCTCCATCTCCACTGCCTTCACTCCGGTCTTCTGCCACATGGGCACCGGGGAGCCCAGAATGTCGTGGGTGAAGAAAGCGGCATTGGTCAGCGTCACTCCCTCGTGGATGTTCTCGGCGCCCTCGGCGGCGCGCCGCAGCGCCATCACCACCTCGACCGAAGCCAGGGCGGGGTAGCCGTCGGGCACTATCTGGGAGGTGTAGCCCTCGTTGCGCACCGCTCCGGTTGAGATCACCAGGTGGCCGTCCATCACGTCGTCCTGCATGCCTCCGCACGTCCCCGCCCGGATCACACGCTGCACGCCGGCCATGAACAGTTCCTCGAAGCACACCGCGGCACCCGCCGCCCCCACCCCGTGAGAGGACACTCCCACCCGGGTTCCCCGGTGGTGGCCCACCAGGGTGACGTATTCCCGGAAGCGACCTATCTCGACGGCGCCCTCGAGCCGCGAGGCCGCCCGCAGGGCACGGTCGGGATCGCCGACCACCAGCATCCGCTCCGGCACGTCATCGGATTCAACGCAAAGTAGGGAGAGGAACATGTCAAGTGACCCTTTCGTTTCCGCCGTCGAAGGGAATCTGCGCCGCGGTGGTCACCCAGAACCTCTCACCGACCAGTTCGGTAACCCCGCCATGGTGCCGGAGAGGACCTCCGTTCCCAAGAGGTTCCGCCGCTCGTACGACTCTACATCCATGTTGCATTGTGCCGCCCGCTCGGCGATCAACTCCTCGCTCCAGATCCCGGTGTCGAACCTAGCGTCGGGATTGACGATGTTGACACGGATGCCGTCGGTGGCCCGCTCCAGCGCGTCGGCTTACGCCAACTGGGTTAGGGCCGCCTTGGAGGCCGCGGCTCGCATCCTCACGACTCCGCCGCCGCATCGCCGCCGGCCGGATCCGGACTACGGCGTGGAGTGTCCGGGTCGGCTGAGCCGCTGACCAGCCGGGCATGCAAGTCCTCCAGGTCCTTCCACACGGCGGGATGGATCGGGATCCCAGTGCCGCGACGGTGCAACATGAGGCGGTGCTCCCGCTGGCCCGGTATCTCCACGCGGTCGAATCCGGGCGCGGGGACGGTGGAGCGCAGGTCGTCCACCACCTCAGCGGCCATCGCTTCGATGGCATCCGGGGAGCGGTAGGCGGAGGTATCCAGCAGGAAGATGATCCAGTTGCCCTCCACGGTGTCGTGCTCTAGCAGGGCGGTGGACAGAAGCGAGGTGATCAGGCCCATCCCGTACCCTTTCGGTCCCGCGAAGGGCCGAATCGCGCCACCCTTCAGATAGACGTTGGGATCATCGGTGGGAACCCCGTCGGCACGCAGCACGTACCTGTCGGGGAGCCGCCTCCCCTCCTTGGCGGTTCTGAACGTGGCCCCGCCGGAGATCATGCCGGTGGCGAAGTCGGCCACGACCGGGCCGTCGGCGGTGCCCGGAAACCCGAAGGCCCACGGATTGGTGGGCAACTTGGGCTCGGCGCCTCCATGAGGAGCCACCTGCCGCCAACGTTCCCGCTGCCCGCCACCGGTGATGATCGAGGCCATCCCGGCGCCGGCCGCCATCTCCGCGTAGGCGCCGATGCGGCCGGTGTGGCCGCAGTTGACGACGGCGATCACCGCCGAGCCGTCCCTTCGGGCAAGGCCGATCCCCTCCGGGACTGCCAGCCTCATAGCCGGATGGCCGAAGCCCCCGTTTGCCCTTCACGAGCAACTGGCCACCGTCGGTGCGTTCCACTGTGGGGCGCCTAGCCGGATCGAGGTAACCGGTGGCGCCCTGCCGGGCGTACTGGGTCAGGCGCATCGTTCCGTGGGAATGGATGCCCCGGAGATCGCTGCCCACCAGATGTTCGGCGATCACGGCGGCGATGTCGTCGCCGCAGCCGATCAGCGACAGGATTTCGGTGGCAAACGCCAGGAGTGTCTTTGCGTCAACCACCACATCGGCCATCAGCATCCCTCCGCGCGCAACCGCCTCGTGCCTCGGTAGCAGCGTCTCGTCAAGGTTCGGGATGCTATACCCGTTCAGCCCGACGGCCCCCTCGCAGAGGAGGGTGTTGGCAACATGCTCGACCTTCCACCCGCGCGCGGGCCGATGCCGGCCTGACGGCCCGCCGAGAACCTCGCCGACCGCGCCATGGGTCTCGAGGTGCCCAGCCGATCGCGGTGTCGGTCCTCTCGTACACGTGCACCGGTCGGAAGACTGCGGTGGCCATTGGACACGGGAGCAAGACTGATTATCATTCTCTTGCTCGGCTACAGAAGGGAACTACGTCACCATGGTCAAACTCAGAGCCTTCGAGTCCCTGTCTCACCGGAGCATCCGGGTCTGCACTGTGCTTGTGGCGTTCCTTCTGGTAGCGACCGCATGCGGTAGCGAGGACGCGAGCGACACCACGGCGGCCACCGCCGTGAGGGCCGAGACCACAACCACCACCTCGGCCACAACCACCACCTCCGCACCCCCGGCAACCGACGAGCACGACCACGAACACGAAGAAGACGACCACGAGCACGAGGACGAGCACGAAGAAGACGACCACGAGCACGAGGACGAGCACGAAGAAGACGACCACGAACACGAAGACGAGCCCATGACCCTGACGGTCACGGACGGAAGCGGGCGCGAGATCACCCTCGATAGTCCTGCCGAGCGGGTCCTGTGCGTCCAGGACAACTGCACCGACCTCACGTCGGATCTCGGAATAGTGCCTGTCGCACAGCATCGCGGCGATGGATGGGGTAGCGCCGCCGCCTACTACGGCGACGGGGCTGCTGAGATTCCCGTGCTCGGCGATCGCATGTCGGTGGAGGAAGTCGCACAGTTCGAACCCGACCTGATCATCGGGCGGGTAGGCGAGGAAGAGGTTCGCGATGCGCTCGAGGTCGTCGCACCCGTGTACCTGGTGGACATCGGCGGTGTCGAGACCCTCAAGGAGGGGTGGATGGATGTGGGCGTCCTGACCGGCAGGCAGGAGGAGGCTGCCGCGGCCATCGCCAGGTTCGACGCCAACGTCGCAGCGTTGTCGGCTGATCTTCCCGCCGGTGCCGTGGACACCAGGGTGGCCGTCGGATTCGGCGATACCAACTGGATGATCTGGGACTCCTCCTCCTTCTGCGAGTTCCTCCACTCCGAGGGGGCCGGGACGTGCGCCTTCCCGGACCAGGGTGAGTCCGAGTACGGCTCTCCGGACAGTGAGTTCTCCTGGGAGTTCATAGTTGAGACCGATCCCGAAGTATGGGTGATGATCACCTGGCCGGGAAGTGCTCGCTACGACACCGTCACCCAGGAAGTCTGGCTCCAGACCACCGCTCATCGCGAAGGCCGCGTATGTGAGGAGGACTCGGCGGGCTCCTTCGGTCACGGGCTGCTGATGCTCCAGTGGGCCTACCAGTGCTACCTGAACGCCGGCTGGCCCGCCATCTACGACCATCCGGGGGCCCTGTCGGTGTGGATGCCTGCCGGCTAGGTGGGATCAGGCCAGGGGTGGGGCCTGTAGGGGAGGGTCGCCTGGGCTCCCGACCCTCCTCTACCTGAGGAGTCACCCGCTGTCCCGGAGCCGGTGGGCGCGGGCGACCATCGTGGTGGCCATCATCGGCTGCCTTTGTGCAGTGGTGGCTGTGGTGTCACTCATGCGGGGAACACCCGACCTGTCCGTCCAGCAGGTACTGGACGCCCTGTTCGGCTCGGGCACGTCCGAGGGAAACCAGCGGTTCATCGTGCAGAACCTGCGGCTCCCAAGAGTCATAGGAGGACTGGTGGCAGGTGGGATGCTCGGTGTTTCGGGCGCGGTGATGCAGGACACGCTCCGGAACCCCCTTGCCGGACCGGAGTTGATCGGCGTATCCGCGGGAGCCTCCCTGGCAGTCGCCACCATCGTCGCCTTCCGGCTCCCGTTTCCCGACATCGCCCTGGCGCTAGCCGCTCTCCTGGCCGGTCTGGTAACGGGAACGGTGATCCTGTCGTTGGTGAGTCTCAAGGGCAACCCCATGCGCATGCTGCTGGTGGGCGCGGCGTTCACCGCCTTGCTGAACGCGCTGGTGATAGCGGTGATCACCCTCGCCCCCAACTTCGGGGGTGTATCGGTCATCTACCGTTTCCTGGTCGGGAGTCTCTCGGACGTTCAATGGGAGGAGGTCCGCTTGGTGGTCCCCTGGACGATTGCTCTCCCGGTGGTATTCGTTCTGGCCGGAAGGCGCTTGAACATCCTGAAGCTGGGTGACGAGATGGCCGAGGGTCTGGGTGTCGGCGTCCGGCGCACCAGGGCGGTGCTCTTCGGCGCGGCGGTCCTGCTGGTGGCGCCGGTGATTGCGATCGCGGGCCCGATCGGATTCATAGCACTCGTGTCGCCCCACATCGTCCGCAGGCTGCTGCGGACCTCGGACGCCCGGATCGTCCTCCCGGTTTCCGCCGCAGTGGGCGCGATCCTCGTCGTGGCCGCCGACATGGCCGCCCGGCTCGCCCTTCATCCCCACGAGATCGCGGTCGGTCTGTGGACGGTCGTGTTCGGTGCTCCCGTGTTGCTGGTGCTCATGCAGCGAGGGCTGTTGCGGAGAAGGGCCATCCCGTGACCGCCACCGCGGTCGTCGGCCGGCGCGGGAGTGCCGTCGCCGCTCCGGAGGTGCGGTCCCGCCGGGTACTGGTGACGCTCGGTTCGGTGCTCGTGGCCCTGATGTTCGCCTACGTGATGCTGGGTCCGGTTATCTTCGGCCCCGATCTCGTTCTCCGAGCTCTCTTCGATCGAGCCGAGGAGGTCCATCACCGCATCTCGGTGTGGGAGGTACGAGTGCCCCGTGTCCTGATCGCCGCTATAGCCGGGGCGATGCTGTCGTCGTCCGGGGCGCTCCTCCAGTCGGTTCTCCGGAATCCTCTGGCCGCTCCGGCAACAGTAGGGGTGACCCAGGGCGCTGTCCTGGGTGCGGTCCTGGCGCTGGTGATCACCTTCGGATCGGAGGGGGCCCTGAACGATCTGAACGCCCTGGTGCCTCTGGCGGCGATTGCGGGTGGTCTGGTGGCCGGAGCCATCGTCTACGTGCTCAGCTACCGCCGCGCCGGCACAGACCCCATCCGGCTCATCCTGACCGGAGTCGTCGTTGCCGCCGCGGTCTCGTCGGTCACGTCGTTCATGGTGCTGATCTCGGGGAGCCATATCGACTCGATCGTCCTGTGGCTGGTGGGATCGCTCAGCACCCGGACATGGGACCACCTGGTCTTCCTGGTCCCTGTTGCCGTCCTTGTCCTTCCGCTGGTGGTGGTGGCCATCCCACTCGCCAATGCGCTGCAGTTGGGAGACAGCGCGTCGGTGAGCCTCGGACTGCGTTCCGAAGCGGCCCGTGCGTTCATCCTCATGACCGCCGTCGTGCTGGCGGCGGGATCGGTGTCCGTCGTCGGCGGGATCGCCTTCCTGGGCCTCATCGGCCCGCACCTGGCGCGCACCCTCGTGGGCTCGGACCTGCGTCGGCTGCTGATCTGTTCGGCTCTGGTGGGGGCCGTCATCCTCGTCGGCGCGGACCTTCTCGCCCGCGTGTTCTCGCTCGACTGGATTCCGCTGGTCGATATCCGGACCGAGAGCGGTAGCCGCGTCCCGGTTGGAGCCTTCACCGCCCTGGTGGGAGCACCGTTCTTCCTCTACCTGATGCGGGAACGCGTCCGATGACCGGGAAGGAGTCGATGGTCGGGGATCCCGCCCTAGTGATCGAGGGGATCTCCACCGGATACGGGGGGCACGTGGTGTCAGAGCGCCTCAGCCTCAGTGTCGAGAGGGGGAGCAGGACGTCCCTGGTGGGTCCTAACGGATCGGGAAAGAGCACCACCCTCAAGACCCTGGCCCGTCTGGTCGCTCCCCTGGCAGGCGCCGTGTACCTCAACGGCCAGGACATAAACCGGCTACCCACCCGGCAGGTGGCTCGCCAGATGGCGATCCTCCCGCAGGTTCACGAGGTTCCGGCCGAACTCACCGTGCTGGAGTTGGTGGAGCAGGGCCGGTTTCCCCATGTCGGAGCGCTGCGGATGCTACGCCGCCAGGACGATGAGGCGATCGAGGACGCCATCCGGATGACGCGCCTCGAGGACTTCGTCCACCGTCCCATCGACACGCTGTCGGGGGGTGAGCGCCAACGCGCCTGGATGGCGCTCACTCTCGCCCAGCGGACCGAGATCCTCCTCCTGGACGAGCCCACCACCTTCCTGGACGTCGGGCACCAACTGGACCTGCTGCAGTTGGTGTCAAGCCTGAATAGAGACCGGGGAGTGACCATCGTCATGGTGCTCCACGACCTGAATCATGCCGCCAGGTTCTCGGATCGCATGATCGCCATGTCCGGCGGCGAAGTGATGGCCGATGGCGCTCCCGACGAAGTGTTGACGCCCGGACTGCTGCGGGACTGCTTCGGGGTCGAAGGGTCCGTGGTGACCGACCCCCAGACTGGGTCACCGATGTGCATACCCTACTCTCCGATCCTTGACGGCAACGATGGCAGGGAGTGAACGAATGAACCAGATGAGAACCGGATCCGGCGGCCCTCCCATTCCCCCGCCGTCGATCCGTGACATCCAGCAGGCTGCCGGTCGCATAAGCGGGGTGGCGCTGCGCACACCGCTCCTGAGGTACAGGACCACGAAGCTGGCAGAACCCGTCTGGCTCAAGGCGGAGTGCCTCCAGCCTGCCGGATCGTTCAAGCTACGGGGCGTGCTGAACTGGGCCCGATCCCTCTCAGACGCCGAACTCGCGAGAGGGCTGAGCACGCAGAGCGCCGGCAACACCGCCCAGGCCCTCGGGTACGTGGCTCGCCTCCTTGGGGTGCCGGCGAGGAGCCTGCTACCGGACAGCGCCCCGAGGGTGAAGGTCGATGGTGTCCGCTCCTACGGCGTCACGCCGGTGCCGGTGCCGTTCTCGGCCCTGATGGACTACGTGTTCGACCGGGGGTGGGAACGGGAGCCGTACAGCTACCTCAACCCTTGGGGTGACCCCTCGATGCTGGCGGGCTCCGGGACGATCGGGATGGAGATTCTCGACGAGCTGCCCGAACTGGCGGCCGTCTACATACCTGTGGGTGGCGGCGGGCTGGTGGCAGCGATAGGCAGCGTGATCAAGGAGCTGCGGCCGGCCGTCGAGGTGGTTGGAGTGCAGAGCACCGCCTGCCCCTCGCTGGGAGCGGCCCTGGAGGCCGGCAGGCCGACGTGGGTCCAGGCAGGGGAGACGATATGTGACGGCACGTCGGTTCCCGTGGTGGTCGACGAGATGTTTCCGCTGGTGACCTCCGTGGTGGACAGGGTCGTTCCGGTCTCCGAGGACGATGTGCGTACGGCCATCGCCCGCCTGGCGTTGGGGAACAAGCTGGTGGTGGAGGGTTCCGGCGCTATGTCGCTGGCTGCGGCCCTCGGAGATGGGAGAGACGGCCCCGTCGCCTGCATCGTGAGCGGCGGCAGCATCGGCGCCGACCGGCTGGCGGAGATCCTCACTTCCCGGGCCGGGTGATGATCACCGGGTCCGGATCGTCCCGGTAACCAGGGCTGTGCCAGTCGCATGAGCGGTGGAAAGACCGGGCACATGCTTCTCTCAGATCTGGGTGTCCGTCCGGTGATCAACGCGCACAACGACCTGACCGGGCTGGGGGGCAGCCTACCGCGGGGACCGTGCTGGAGGCCATCTCGGCCGCCAACGCATCGTTCCTGGAGGTGGAGAGCCTCTCCGACGCGGCCGGCCGGGCGATCGCCCGAATGCTCGGGATCGAAGCGGCCGTGGTGACGCCCGGAGCGGCAGCCGCGACAGTGCTCGCCACCGCTGCCTGCATCACGGAAGGAAGGAAGGATCTGGTAGCTCGGATTCCCGATACCACAGGGCTCCGCAACGAGTTCGTGGTCCAGGCCGGCGGGCGTACCTTCTACGATCGGTGCCTCGAGGGAGCCGGCGGCAGGATCGTGCTGGCCGGAGACGAGGGTTCCACGTCGGAGGCAGACGTCGAGGGCGTCATCGGCGAGCGGACGGCCGGGATCTTCTTCTACGCTCCCGGCGCGGCCAACGTGGTCCCGTTCCACGGGGTACTCGAGATCGCCAAGCGCCATCACCTGGCGGTGATAGTCGACGCGGCCGAGCAGGTGTATCCCCTCGATAACTTCAGCAAGTACGTCCGGGCCGGCGCCGACTTCGCGACCTACAGCGGTAAGTTCTTCGGGGCCGGTTCGATGGCGGGCATCCTCACCGGAACCGCCGCCGGGGTCGCGGCTGCCCGCCGGAACAGTTATCTGGCCTTCGAGGGACCCGACGCGCAGGCCTTCGGAAGGCACATGAAGGTCGGGCGCGCCGAGATAGTCGCGGCCTACGCGGCTCTGAAGACCTGGCTGGAGATGGACCACGGGAAGCGGTTCCGTAGTTACCGGCTGCTGATGGACAACATGCGGTCCCGGCTCGATGGGTTTCCGTTCCTGAGCTTCACCTACGAGGACGGGTCCGCTACCGCCGATCCGAAACCACCGGACTCCCTGCGAGTCACGTTCGACCGCTCCCGCTCCCCCAAGACCCTGGCGGAGGTGGTGAAGGAACTGCACGACGGGGAGCCGTGCGTCATCCTCCGGCCCCACTACCGATGGGTCGAACCGGACCGGGACTACCTCGACATCCGGGTCTCCACATTGCAGGACGGCCAGGAGAAGATCATCGCCGACCGTTTGGCGGAGGTCCTGGGAGGGTGAACAGCGGATGATCCGGCGCCAGGGGCCTTCTCCCCTCTACTACGAAGCGAGCCCCACGAACCGTCCGACTCTGTCGGTGGAACCGGGCGAGCCCTTCGAGGTGGTCACCCAGATGAACCGGGGTCCAGACATCTCGGCGGTGCCTCCCGACCTTCGGGATGAGTGGTCGAAACACCACTCCTACGAGGTCGAGCGCGCCAACCCGTCCTCGGGCGCCATCTGGGTGTGCGGCGCCAAGCCGGGAATGGCTATAGAAGTAGTGATCGAGGACATGGAGCTGGCGCCGGTCGGGTACGCCATGTTCGCGGGGAACAACCGGCTGTTCCCGAGCACGCCCGTCACTGCCTCGAACCTCGGCGCGGCGCGTGTCGTTCGGATACGTGGTGATCAGGTGATCTGGGATCGAGGGTTGACCATGCCTGCCCGACCGATGGTGGGGATGATGGCTGTGGCCCCCGCCCACGAAGCGCAGTCGACGGTACGGGTCGGGCACTGGGGCGGGAACATGGACGTGCAGGAGGTCGGGCCGGGCGCCACGGTACGCCTGGTCGTCAACGTCCCCGGCGCTTTGCTGCACCTGGGTGATGTTCACGCGGTGCAGGGAGATGGCGAGATAGGCGGCACCGGTGTCGAGACGAGCGCCCTCCTGCGGCTCAGGGTCGAACTGATAGAGCGGGCGGCGGGGATGATCTGGCCCCGGATCGTCACGCGCGATCGCATCTTCGCGGTTGCGGCCGACCGACCCGCGGAAAGCGCCTTCAGGCTGGCTGTCAGCGAGCTGATCCGCTGGCTCCATGCCGACTACGGGCTCGAACCCCGAGAAGCCGTCCTGCTGCTGAGCCAGGTCCTCGAAGCGCGCGCCACCCAGGTTGTGAACCCGACGATCACCTACGTCGCCGGTGTCAGGCAGGAACTGCTCCGGGGACTCCTTTGAATCCACGGACGCACCCGTCCTGCCGTCGACATGCGGCTCCAGGGGGCAACGGTGTCCGCCGGGTTTGGCGGTTCACCCCTGACAGCCCGAGCCGGACGCCGGATCGAGTCGGATGAACTCTGAGCGGCAGCCTGCCATGCGGGACCGGTACCGGCGCGCCGAAGCGATGCTCCACCGCAATGTCAAGTCCCTGGTGTTCAATCTCGAAACGAAGGTGCGATGGCTACCGGACTCGACTGCCTTCTGGTACCGGTCCGAATCGCGATCCGGTTACCGCTTCATGCTGGTTGACGCGGAGAGTGGTCACCAGCGAGAGGCGTTCGACCACCGGCGGGTCGCCCGTGCTCTGTCAATGGCCCTCGGAAGGGAGGTCGAGCCCCTGCGGCTCCCGTTTCAGACCTTCGAGTACGTGGCTGGCGGATCGCGGATGGTCTTCGGGGTCGATGGGGCCTCGTGGGAGTGCGGGCTGGATGGCTCCTCCTTGCGGGAGCGGGCCGTCCCTGGGTCAGGAACACGGCCGGGGTGTGTCTCACCTTCCGGGAGGTACGAGGCGAGAGTCGAAGCGGGCAATCTGGCCTTGGTCGATCACGTCGAGGGTGCCTCCCCGGCTCTGACCGGCGACGCCCAAGCTGCCTACGGCTATGGGTCGTCGCCTGAGGGTCGCAACTCGGCGGTCACCGACCGTATCGGGAACCGTACCGTCATCCCGAGGTTGGCCTGGTCACCCGACGAACGCTACCTCCTGACCCACAGACTCGACGAGCGGCAGGTCGGGATGATGCACCTGTGGCAGGGATCCCCGCCCGACGGGTCGCTTCGACCCCGCATCCACTCCTACCGTCAAGCCTTGCCCGGCGATACCGAACTGCCTCTCGCGCACTTGATCGTGTTCGAGACCGCGACCGGTCGGCGCACCGACCTGTCGTGGGAACCGCTGCAGTCGTCATTCCTGACTCCCATCGAACTGGGCCACGCTTGGTGGGCCGTAGGTGGCGACGCGGTGTTCTTCCTTCACTGGAGTCGGGACCGACGCTCCGTCCGCCTGGTCTCAGCCGATCCGGTAACCGGTGGATGCACGGTGCTCGTGGAGGAGGAGAGCGGTACTCCGATCGATCTCAACGCTCTCTACTACGGCGCTCCCAATGTCTGGGTCAGTGGGGATCATCAGGAGGTCATCTGGTACTCGACCAGGAGCGGCTGGGGCCACCTGTACCTGCTCGACGGCGGCGGTCGTCCCATCAGACAGTTGACCGGCGGCGATTGGCTGGTCACCGACTTGTTGAGGGTCCACGAGGAGACGCGGACCGCGTTCTTCATGGGCACCGGGAGGGAGGCCTCCAGGGATCCCTATTACCACCACCTCTATTCGGTAGGTCTCGACGGAGGGGCGCCGTGTCTCCTGACGCCCGAGAACGCCGAGCATGGAGAGTGGCCTCCGTGGGTGGACTTCTCACCGGATGGCCGCCATTTCGTTGATCGCTTCTCGCGGATCGACCAACCGCCCAGGACGGTCTTGAGGAAGTCCTCGGGCGAGTTGGTCGCGCAGGTAGCCGAAGCCGACGTCTCGCCCCTTCTGGCGTCCGGGTGGCGGTACCCCGAACGTTTCACTGCCAAGGCGAGTGACGGCCAGACCGACCTCTACGGGATGATCGTCCTGCCCCACGACTTCGATCCTGCCGAGAGTTATCCGGTTGTCGAGAGCATCTATCCGGGTCCGCAGGCTACGAGAACCCCGCGCGCGTTCACCGACGTGGTGGGAGAGAGCACGTGCTGTCTGGCCGACCTCGGATTCGTGGTCTTCACCGTCGACGGGCCGGGCACGCCCGGGAGGTCCAAGGCCTTCCTCGATGCACAGTACGGTACGGCCGGGCCGGCGGGGAGCCTGGTCGATCATGTGGCGGTGCTGGCGCAGCTGGCCGAGGCCAGACCGTACATGGATCTCGATCGGGTCGGCATCTACGGCCACTCGGCAGGCGCATACGCCGCGGTCCGGGCGATGCTGGAATACCCGGACCTCTACCGTGTGGGCGTGGCGTCGGCCGGCAATCACGACCAGGCGCTCACCAACGTCACATGGGGTGAACGTTGGGTGGGGCCGTACGCGGGGCCCGGCTGGGACACCCAGGCCAACCGGACCCTGGCCGGGAACCTTCGGGGGAAGCTCCTCCTGGTGACCGGTGACCTGGACGACAACGTCAACCCTGCTGCAACCCTCCAACTGGTCGATGCCCTGGTCGATGCGAACCGGGATTTCGATCTGCTCGTGCTACCCAATCGGAATCACGACTTTGCCGCTACATGGGGCACCTGGTACGAGGACCCGTACTTCACGCGTCGCCGATGGGACTACTTCGTCGAGCACCTCATGGGAGAGCAACCGCCCTCGGGATACCAGGTAGGAGGTCTCGGTTGAGTCCTCCCGCCGGCGGCCTGTCCCGCTGACCTACGCGGGGCTGCCGATAACTTTGAACGCCACGCCGGCGGCCCGAGCGCCATGGCCAGATCCCGCTCGGCGTCCAGAGGGTTGGTGACACGAGATCGCTCCCAGGCCGCGTCTCTCCAACCCGGGGTCGGCGCCGGTATAGTCGCGTCGGTACACCCGGAGGGGGTCAGTTTGCGCAAGATGCGGATGAACCAGGCGGTGGCGACCGCGCTGGCGGACGAGATGCACGCCGATCCCGATGTGGTGATGTTCGGCGAGGACATAGCGGTAGCCGAAGGACCGTTCAAGACCTCGGCAGGCTTGCTCAAGACGTTCGGACCGATGCGGGTGAGGGACACCCCGATCTCCGAGATGGGGTTCCTGGGCGCAGCGGTGGGCGCGGCCGCCACCGGGCTCCGCCCGGTGGCCGAGATCATGTTCATCGAGTTCATCGGCGTGGCTCTGGACCAACTGGTCACCGAGGCGGCCAAGTTCCACTACCTCTCGCGAGGCACCGTCACGGTTCCCATGACTGTGCGGGGCTCGATCGGGGCGGGCCTCGGATTCGGCTGCCAGCACTCGCAGACGCTCGAAAGCTGGATGTACAGCACGCCGGGCGTGAAGCTGGCGGTGGCCTCCGGGGCGCACAATGCCTACGGACTGCTGCGGGCGGCGATCCGCGACGACAACCCGGTCGTGTTCCTGGAGCCTCGCGCCCTCTACGCGAAGCGAGCGACCGTGGCAACGGGAGAGGACGCCATCATCCCTCTGGGCCAAGCCGCCAGGCCCAGGGAAGGATCCGACGTGACGCTGGTGGCCCTAGGCGCAATGGTTCCCGCCGCTCTGCAAGCGGCCGAGGGAGCGCCCTGGTCGGCGGAGGTCGTCGACCTCCAGACCCTGGTCCCCTACGACAAGGAGGCCCTCCTGGAGTCGGTCGCCAAGACGGGTCGGCTCGTGACCGTCGAGGAGAACCCCCTGACCGGTGGTTGGGGAGGCGAGATCACGGCCTTCGTCACGAGCGAACTTTTCGGACAGCTCAGAGCGCCGCCCATCCGGGTCACGTGCCCGGACGTTCACGTTCCGTTCGGCCGGGAACTGGAGCAGCGTTACTTGCCGGCGCCCGGATACATATCCTCCCAGGTGAGCGAGTTACTCGAGACGGGACGGCGTCCGGCCCACTGGTGGGAGACGGAGGGGGTCGCACCATGACGCAGATGTCAACACCACTCGAGAACCGTTTGAGGCTGCAGTCGGGCCGGCGTGCTCGCTTCGAGAGGATGTGCCTGATCCGCGCCTTCGAGACCAGGGTACAGGCCATGTTCTTCGAAGGCCTGGTGCACGGCACGACCCATACCTGCCAGGGCCAGGAGGCGGTGGCGGTGGGGATCGCGACGGCCGCTCGGCCCACCGACACGGTGACCTGCACCTACCGTGGACACGGCCATGCGCTGGCGTTGGGCATGTCCCCGATCACGGTGCTGGGGGAGATCATGGGGCGCAGGGTGGGCTCGGTCGGCGGTGTGGGCGGATCCATGCACCTGTGCGACACGTCCATAGGCCTGCTCCCGACGTTCGCCATCGTGGGCGCGGGCATCCCGGTGGCGGCCGGGGCCGCCCTCACCGCCCAGGTGCGGGGGACCGACGATGCGGCGATCGCCATTTTCGGGGACGGCGCCTCCAACATCGGCGCCTTCCACGAGGGCTTGAACCTGGCTGCGATCTGGAAGCTGCCGGCGGTTTTCATATGCGAGAACAACCAGTACGGCGAGTACACCGCTATCCACCTGACGACACCGGTCGAGAACATCGCCGACCGCGCGGTGTCCTACGGCATACCGGGCCATGTGGTCGACGGCCAGGACGTGGACGTGGTGGCGGCGGCGGTGGGGAGCGCGCTGGAACGAGCGCGAGCTGGAGAAGGGCCCACCCTGCTCGAGATGAAGACCTACCGGTACGCAGGCCACTCGCGGGCCGACACGGCCCCATACCGTCCGAAGGGCGAACTGGAGAGATGGTACGAGCGCGACCCGGTGAACACGTACCGCGGCCGCCTCATAGAAGAGGGGGAGCTCACGGCCGAGGAGGCCGAGGAGATCGAGGCCCGGGCGGCCCGGATCGTGGCCGAAACCGAGGCATCCGCCAGCGCCAGCGACCCGGCGACCGTAGGAGACATGTTCCGCCACATCTACGCGCCTGCCAATGGTTAGTGGGGCCGACTGAGCTGCGGATCGTTCCCTATAGGTAGTAGCGAGGGTTACCCGCTCAGTGGCTGCGGCAAGTCAACGCGCAGAGGTGTGATCGGTGATCGCAGTTGCCACCGCGTCCTTGCCTTCGGTCGCGATGTCGCTCCCGCCGGACCGGCCGATCCCGATGATCGAGGCCTGGTCGGCAAGCGTGCCGGCCGGTTCCGAGTTGTCCCCGCCTGATCGTGTCTCTTCGGTCACTCTCATCCCCCAAACCAGTCAGTTCCAGTTTCGCTTGGCGCGCCTGTCCGCGATCTGAATGGTCGTTGCGCTCATGATGCTAGGAGGGTGCTGAAAACAATCTAACCGGGTTCGCTGCTTGCTATGGCCGCCGGTCTCAGAGCTGTATCTGCCCGCGAACCCCTTTGCTCGGGCTTTTTCAGCACCCTCCTACGCAATGGGTGTCAACATCCACGATCACGCACCGGCGCGAAGGGGACGTTTGTCCGGAAACGGACCACTGGTAGATTGAAGGTCAGCGTCCAGGGAGATCGACATCCGTAGCAGTGTCAAGATGCCGAAGCTTGGAGAGACCGTCGACGAGGTGCTGATCCTCGAGTGGGCTGTCTCGGTCGGAGATGTGGTGTCGGAGGGCGACACCCTGATGACGGTGGAAACCGACAAGGTCGAAGCCGATCTTCCCTCCCCGGTTTCGGGAACAATCGTCGAGGTGCTGGTCGAGATCGACGACGAGGTACGGGTCGGCACCCCGGTCTGCACTATCGAGACCTGAGGTGACGGCCGTAGCCGACCGACTTCCGTCGAACTGACGACCCTGCCGGAATCCTGAGGGGCCCTGCTCCGCTGATCACACGAGGGGATGACGTACCAGACGAGCCGTTGACCGTCTCGGACAAAGTTGTCACACCCCACCTATACAGTTCTCGATATGAACATTGAATCCACGGGCCGCGGTCCGAGCGGCGTTGACACCGAAGACGCCCGGTGGCGGCTTCACAGAGCCGGCATCGTCAACGTGTACCAGTACGAGAATGAGGTACTGCACTTCGGGGGAGGGCGGCTGCTCCTGCGCGGCGTGAACGGCTCGGGCAAATCGACCGCGATGAACATGCTGCTGCCGTTCCTGCTCACCACCCACCAGGGCCGGATAGACGCGGCCGGCGAGCAGACGGGGATCCTCAAGTCGTGGATGCTCAACGGTCGGGACGACGCCCAACCCGTCGGCTACCTCTGGATCGAGTTCGAGCGAGCGGGTCGGTTTCTCGTCTGCGGCTGCGGCATAAAGGCCAACCGGCAGTCCGACAATGTAAAGACTTGGTGGTTCGTCACCTTGAAGCGACCCGGCATCGACTTCCGGTTGGTCGGGGCGGGAGGTGTGCCCCTTTCGGCGACCCGCCTTCGTGCGGCGCTGGAACCTGACGAGGTATTCGGCGAACGTCGTCGCAGCGACTACCGGCGGGTCATCGAGCAGCGTCTATTCGGTGGGGCGTCGGTAAGCCGGCACATGAGGCTGATCGACCGGGTACGCACCCCGCGGGTGGGCGATCGGATCGATCTGGATCTCCCGGCCTACCTGGTCGGCGCTCTACCGCAGCTCTCTGAACAGGCCCTCATGGAGGCGGCGTCTCCGCTTGACGACCTCGAGGAGCACCGCCGGAACGTCGCCGAGTTGGAGAAGACCTCAGCCGCCATACGCGGCCTTCTCGATGTCTACCGCTCCTACTGCCTGACCGAGCTGCGCGAGCGGGTGGCAACCGGGCGCAAGGGGCTCGTTGCCCTCCGCCGGTGTTCCCGCGACGAGACGGCCGCGTATCGCGCCGCCGAAGATGCGATTTCCGAGGTCGAGCGGCTCGACGTCGTGATCGGCGGCCTCGAGGACGACACACGGCGCCTGCGCAGCGAGATCGCCGCCTTGAGGAGTCCCGGGTGTACCGCTCGGGCCAGGAACTCGACGCGCTGCGCGACCTGGTCAGCAATCTCGCCGCCCAGCATGAGAGTTCTCTCGGTCGAGTGGCCCGCTGCGTGCAGCGAGTGGAGACCGAAGCTCAGCAGTTGCGCGAGGCGCGGGGACGCGGCCGAGCCGATCTGGCCCGACTCAACGAGAGCCTGGCGAAGGCGGCCGAGTGGACCGCACGGACGAAGGTAGGCGCGCGGCCACCCGGGCCGGTTGAAGTGCCGGAGGCCGAACTGGCCGGTATCGCCGCCTTCGAACCGGCTGGCGAGTTGTGCACCGAGGATCTGACCCGTCGAATAGCTGCGACGGATGGAGCGATCCTCCAGCGCCAAGGAGACATCGATGACGTGGAAGCGGCCCGAGCCGGCTTCGAGACAGCAGAACAGCGCCTCGGCAAAGCCGAGTCGGAGCGCCAAGCGGCGGAGTCCGTTGCGCGACGCGCCGCGGAGCGATTGGCCGAACGTCTGCGCCGTCTCGCAATGGTGCGACACGAATGGGCCGACCGGACGCGGTTGTGGGCGGTCGGGGTTCGTTCCTTAGCGTGCGAGGCCGGGTTCGAGGCGCCCACTGTGATTGCCTGGACAGACGACCGCGTTGATGCAGACCCTCCGTCGGCGGATGACCATGAGGACGCACACTCGCTCCTGCTCTTGGAGATCGACAGCCTCACCGAACACTGGCAGGGCGCCGTGGCGGAGATCCGGCAGCGAGTGGTTCTGGAACGGGCGGCCGTCGACGAGGCGCAGGCGCTCGTTGCCGGACTGATGGATCGGACCCGGCTCGATCCGCCCCGCCTCGGCTGGCAGATCGCCGGGGATTACTGCCTGGCCGATCTACTCGACTTCGCACCAGACCTAGACGATGCGGGGCGCGCCCGGATCGAGGCCGCGCTCGAGTCATCCGGGCTGCTGTCGGCACGGCTGATAGACAGCACCACCGCGGAACTGGCGAGCGGAGATCTGGTCGCCATCGTTACCGGCGGCGTGCCGAGTCCGCTGAGCGACCATCTGGCCGTGAGGATTCCCGATCGGCTGGTGGGCAAAGTGGACGGGGGCCTGGTCGCCAAGCTACTCGACTCGATCTCGTGGGACATCCGGAGTGACGCCTCCAACGTGGTGGCAGTGGACGGGAGCTTCCGGGTGGGGTCTTTGCGCGGTAGGCATTCGAAGTCGCGAGCGGAGTTCATTGGCCCGGTCGCCCGCCGCGAGGCAGTTGAACGAGCCCGGACCGAAGCAGTAGAACACTTGGCCCTGGCGCGCTCGGTCGTGACCCTTAGTGAGGCTGAATTGGCTGGACGCAGGTCAACGCTCGACGAGGTCATGCGGCACCGTTCGGCTCTCCCCGCTACCGCCAAGATGGTCAAGGCGGAAGCGGAAGCTGACGCCGCCTCCGCGGACTCCGCCGGTGCCGAATCCGCGAAGGCCGAGGCGCTCGCGCGGTTGGCGGAGGCGGAGAGGGCTTCGACCGATGCCTGGGACAATCTCGGGCGGGTGGCGACGACCCTCTCGCTTCCCACCGGCCGCGCCGATCTCGACTCGGTGCGCGGCGAGTTACACGAGTTGAGGTCGGTTGTGGAAGGTTGCCGTTCGAATCTCGACATAGTGAACCGATCCGTGCTCCACTGGGAGACCGCGGTGGGGCGATGGCGCGCCGCCACGGGCGACCATCAGGCCGAGCGGGTCGTCCTGGACGACGTCGAGACCAGACTGCGGAGTCAACGGATCCGCCTCGCGACCATCGAGAAGAGCATCGGACGCGAATACGCGGATGTTGTCGCCGAACGCGACCGGCGCAAGAGAGACTTGACGGACGTCGAGGCCCGCCTGCCCACCACGCGCCGTGAGCGTGACCGTGCAGTCGATCTGCGCGCCGAATCGGAAGCCGCGGCGCGCGCCGCCACCTCAGAGCGAGTAGGCGCCGACCAACGATGTGAAGAATTGCGTTCGTCACTGACCGAGGTGCTGTCGATTCCGGGACTTCTCGGCAGCGTTAGCGAACCCGATCGTGCCGGAAAGCCGATTATCGCACGATCCGCCGGCTCCGACGGACTGCGCGAGATGCTCCGGGCTATCGAGCGCCTACTCCCAGACGGTCTGGCCGAAGCCACGAGCGCCGACGGGGTTCGCCAGTCGCTGCTGCGGCGGCGGGACCTTCTCGGGGCGGGCTGGGACGCCGAAGCCCGTCGGCCCGATCCGAAGCTGCCAATCCTGATCGAGGTAACCGGTCCGCTGGGCAAGGCGCCACTGGCAGACTCGGTGCGCGTTGTCTCGCAACAGCACCAGCAGATGTCGAGCCTGCTCGACCGCAAGCAGAGCGACGCGTTGCGGGGGCTGCTGCAGGGCATGATCGCACGCGAGATCGCTGAGAAGATCCACGGCGCGGGGCGCTTGGTGGAACTGATGAACACCCGACTCCGCCCTGTAACGACCGCTCATCAGGTCGGGGTCCGGTTGCGGTGGCGACGATCCCCCGAACTCGACCAGACGACTGCGCGCATGGTCGATCTACTCTCCAAACGGCCCGATCTGCGGACGGAGGAGGAGGACATCGAACTCCGCCGAGCCCTGTCCGAACGTCTCGACGAGGCTCGGGCGCTTGAACCCGATGTTGCTTACCGGCAGCTCATCGCCGACACCCTCGACTACAAGAAGTGGCATGAGATGTCGGTCATCGTACGACGTTCGGGCAGCAGGGAGACGAAGCTCGGCCGCAGGACGCCGCTGTCGGAGGGCGAGAAGAAGCTCGTTACGTACCTCCCGCTCTTCGCGGCCGTGGCGGCGTCATACGACGCGCTGGTCGAGCAGAACCGCGCTCCCGACGGGTCACCACCCGGGATCGCCAGATTTGTCCTGCTGGACGATGCGTTTGCCAAGGTATCGGAGGACAACCACCCGGCTCTGTTCGGGTTACTAGTCGAGCTCGATCTCGACTTCGTGGCGACCAGCGAGCGACTGTGGGGCACGCATCCGGAAGTGCCCGAACTGGCGATCACCGAGGTGGTGCGGGATGCGCGGCTCGGAGTCATCCTGCTGGATCACTACCGCTGGCAGGGCGGCACTCTCGAAGGGGTGCGCGCGTCTTGACCGGGAGGATGAAGGATACCGGAGGTGGTGGCCTCTCGAGTTCCGGCGGCGACGCGGCCCGGGCCCGCCAGCTGTTTCGCTACCTGGCGGGCGAGGGGTGGAGGGAGTACCGGGCGATCCTAGGGGTCTTCGCCGGTACGTTCTTCACGGAGTTCACACCGGACGAAGTTGCGGCCGATCCCATCGTCGCCACCACCGGCGTCGATCCGGCGGTGGTTCCGGACAGGTTGGAGAGCCTCCGCACGTGGGGGAACCTCACGGTGTCATCATCGGTCGGAAACCCGTCCAGTCTCGATGACTACTACCGGAGACGCAACCGCTACCTGATCACGCGGGCTGGCCAGGAGGTGTACGACCTCACCGAGCGCGTGCTGACCGGGATCGACGAGATTGCCGATGTACAGGCGGGCCGCCTGCGTGACTTGGACCGCGTGCTGAGCGAGTTGGGAGACCATGGCGATACAGGATTCGAATATGTGGAGGGCGAGGTTCTCGCCGATCGGGTGCGCACCGTGTTCGATGTCCACGAGAGGTTCACTACCGAACTGACGCAGTTCTTCGCCGAGCTGAACCTATGGCAGAGCCGCTACGACCTCGACGCCGACGAGGTCCAGTTGTTTGCCGGCGTTCTGGTCACCTACGTTTCCGAACAACTCCGGGAGATCGAACGCATGGTGCGCCCCATCTCAACAAGCCTCGAGCGGATCCTTCCCCGGCTCGCTTCCCTGCTTCCGGCTCTGCATCATGGCTTGGCGGTACGCGTGGACGATGTCGGCCTTGCCGATACTGTAAGCGTTCGGAGGCTGCCGGGAACGACCACCGATGACTGGGAGCGTCTGGCGGCGTGGTTCATCACCGGTTCGGGTTCGGTGTCCCGGCTGGACCAACTAACCCGCCAGGCGGTGGCCGCGGTGCGTACCCTCACGGCCAACGTGACGCGCCTCTCCCGCGTCGGGCTCGGTGCGGTGTCAAGGCGCGCCGACTTCGTACGGCTCGCCGGCTTTTTCGATCAGTCGGCCTCGAACGGACAGACACACGAGATCGCAGCCGCTGCGTTCGGACTCGGGTCGTGTCGCCGTCTGGCGATGCTGTCCAGCGATGCCGACGACCCGGCGCCCACCGTCACGCCTTGGCGCGATGCCCCTCGCGCCATCGTCCCGGTGCCGCTGCGGATCCGCGGTAACACCGGTCAACGGGGACGGGCGACGCCGATTCGCGACCGGGCGCGAGAGCGAAATCTGCTGCGCCGCAGTCGCGAGCTGGACCGGGCTGCACGCGAGATGGCCGCCTCCGAACTCCTGGCGTGCGGCGGGGAGGATGGCCGGATTGGCGGTGCTTCGATCTCGGTCGCTTCCTTCTCGATGCTGCGCGATCTCATCAGCAGGTCCGGATTCGGGGCCGAGGCGGGTGCTGGTGTGCGCAGTGCGACCCATCTAGGGGTTCGGTGTGAAGTCCGCCGGGTCGCTGGTGCCGAAACCGTTGTCGAGTGTCCCGAGGGGCGGTTTGTGATGAGGGATCTGATCGTCACAGTTGTAGCCGACGACCGGCCCGACCGTGTCGGAGCCCCGACATGAACAGAGCGCCCGAAGTACGCGCTGCGGCCCGTCACGTCGTTGCCTATCCTCTCGTACTCGCGGAGCGCGATCCCGAGACCTTCCGCCTCATCCGCCGGCACGAGCACACCTTGGACCGTTGGTTCACCCAGCGCTTTGGGTACCGGCTACAGGTCACTGCCGACACCGCTCGCCTGTTCAAGTCGGCGGTTGTGGCCCAACGACGCCCCCTCCTTACGGCGACGGAACAGAGTCGTCCCTTCTCCCAACGCGAGTACACGATGCTCGCCCTTTCGCTGGCGGCAGTTGCTGCGGGGCCGGATGTGATCAGCCTTCGTGACCTCGTACATGAGATCCGCTCCATGGCGACGGACGCCGGTGTCACCATCACCGACGAGGCAGCGGACGCGGTGCTGCGTATCCGTCCGGATCGGGTAGCTCTACTGCCGCTTCCGGTTCTGTCACGGTCCGAGACGGTGGAGGAGTTGCTCGACCGCTCCGATAGCAGGCGGTCCTCGCGGGCGTGGATGCGGTCGATCCTCCTGGAAGAGCCCGTGCTATATCGCACCGACCTCACGGACCGGGAGTGGTCCGAACTCCGGCGGCGGTTGGGTCAGGAGTCGGACATCTTCTACGAGATGTTCGGGATGGAAATCGAAGCCCGTGCCGAGGGTGTCGTGGTGATCGATCCCGAAGACCGTTCGACGGACAGCCGCTTTCCGCGTGGCGGCACCGTCCCTCATGCCGCGCTCCTGCTGGTTGACCTGCTCCTGAAGATGGACCGGACATCGCTGGAGCGAAGGGAGGTTGTCGATGAGATCGCGGGCCTGACCGATGAGTATCGGCGGTACTGGTCGAAACTGGCCGATCATCCGGATCGTCTCACCGAGGCAGTACTCGATCTGCTCCAGGACCATCGTCTCGCCGAGGTCACCGAAGACGGTGTGCGTATCCTTCCCGCGGCTTGGCGCTACTCGGTAGCGGTTGAGTACCAGGAGGCCGAAGGGGCCTCTTCTGACCAGATGGCGCTTGTGTGACGGATCGCCTCGTTCCCGACTCGCTCCTGGATCCAGGGCTCGCGCCCGTGTGGTCGGCTGCACGGCAACAGCTAGACCGTTTCGGAAGCCGGCGGCGCGGCACGATAGCGCGACCCTCTCTGAGTCCGAGTAACACGTTGACACTCGAATCGCTGCTCGGGCACAAACCGAACCGGCGTCTCGAACTCGCCCGTCTTGAGGAGGCGCTCGCGAAACTCGAGATCGGCGAAACCCTGTGTGGTGCGCTGACCCGTCTCGGTCACCCACCATCCGTAGTCGCGGCCCAGCGGCGGGCCGCAAGGTTGCGTTCCCACGAGGCGCGTGAGTCATTGAACCGCGCCGTCGCGTCGCGGGAGGAGCCTTGGGCACCTGAGTGGGCCGAAGGCATGGTCCGCACCGGCGTCATCTGGGACCTCGATCACCGGGGAGTGGAAGACTTGGTCGGCAATGTGTGGTCTGTTCTCGATCGTCTCGATCAGATGGCCGCGCCAAGTATCAGCCGTACCGAACTAGCCGCCACGCTCTTCGGGTCCGCCCATGCTCTCGACGAAGGGACGAAGCTAGCAGGGGCTGTGAGTCAAGCGCTGCAGCACAGAGAAAGAGATTTCCGGAGCGGACGTCGCGCACTCTGGGAGAAGGCCGGCATCCTGCCAAACCGCGTCTCGGCACCGGCGCTTACCTGGGATTTGCCAGCCGTGGGCGGATCGTTCCTCGGCGAGCAGACCCGGTCGGCTTCCGCCGCAGGGCTCCCGCTCCACATAAGCCTGTTCGCCCTACTGAAGTATCCCATCACCGTTCCGCGACAGACACAGGTGCTCGTCGTCGAGAACCCGAGGCTCGTCGAAGCCGCCGCCGAGCGCAGGCTGCCCGCCTGTGTCATCACGTCCAATGGGAATCCCTCCACCGCGGTTACCACACTGTTGCAACAGGTGCGCGAGTCCGGGGCCTTGATCTGGTACCACGGCGACTTCGATACGTCGGGGATAGGAATCTGCCGTCGGATGTATGAGGATGGCGCTAGGCCATGGATGATGGGCGCGCCGGACTACGAAGAGGCCATCGATCTGGCCGAACAGGCGGGCATACGACTCGAAAGCGGTCCCGACGATTGCGGAGCCACACCCTGGGATCCCGAGTTACAGGCCGCCTTCAGGCGCCACCACCGCGTCATCCACGAGGAGTTCATCCTCGACAGTGTTCTCGACAGGTTCAGTGAGAAAGGTCAGTAGCCCTCATCCGTGAGGGGAATGGGTCGAATCCCTCAGCACCAGGGTTGTGGGCAGTACTACTCGGCGCGGAGGCGTGTCCGGATTGTTGAGACGTTCCAGCGCGAGACGGGCGGCCGAGCTACCGATCTCCGTCACGTCCCGGTCGATCACAGTGATGGGCGGGTTGTGAAGCTCCGACAGAGGCACGTCGTCACATGAGACGACCGCGATGTCAACTCCCGGTCTGATCCCCAGCCGCCGCAAGCTCCGTAGGACACCGGTCAGCAGTTGGTTACTCCCGACTATCAGGGCTGTGGGAGGCGATGGCCTCCGCAGGAGTTCGACGGTCGAGCGCTCCCCGAACTCGGGAGCGAAACCGACCGGTCGGACCAGGTCCTCGGGGTAGGGGAGGGCGGACTGCCGGTAGGCCTCTCGAAAGGCCTGCACCCGTTGGGCTGAAGGCCTGACCTGGAGGGATCCCGTCAACAGAGCAACCCGTTCGTGGCCTAGCGACAGGAGATGTCTGGTCGCCTGTTCCATGCCGCTGCCGTGGTCGGTCTCGACTATTGAGGCATCCTCCAATCCGTCCACCTCCCGGTCGAGAAGGACGATCGGTCCCCGAAACCTACGGAGTTCCTCGATCAGGTCCTCACGTGTCTGGTCGGCGAGCGAGACGATTAGAGCGTCGACCTGGCGGTGTCTCAGGAGTCGGGCCATGTCGGCGTCCCGGTCGGCGTCGCTGCTCGACGTCGTGATCACCGCGGCGTAACCCTGCTGGCTGAGTCCGTCCTGGGCGGCGGTGACTATCGAACCGAAGAGCGGGTTGCGCAGATCCGGGACGATGAACCCGATCATCCGGCTGCTGCCTCTCCGCAGGCTGGCCGCCAGCAGGTTGGGCTCGTAGCCGAGCTCGGCGATCGCCTCGAGTACTCGGGACCGCATGTTCTCGCTGACATCCGGGTGGTCGTTCAACACACGCGACACTGAGGAGAGGGCCACTCCGGCTCGGCGGGCCACCTCCTTGATGGTCGGTTTTGCGTTAGGTGGGTTTCGAGGCGCTATGACTGATCCAGTCACTATGATATATACATAATAGATATCGGGAGGGAGAATGGGAGCACGGTCGCACGTTGCCAGATGGGGCAGCAGCCTGGCAGTCCGCATCCCCAAACCCATTGCTGAGCAGTGGGGCGTTCGGGAAGGCTCGGCCATCGAGATCGCCTCCCGCGGGGACGAGGTGGTCCTGAGCAAGAGGCGACACAGCCTGGCCGAGATGATTGCTCGCGTGACGCCCGACAACCTTCACTCCGAGTTGGATACCGGCCCTCCTGTAGGTCATGAGGCATGGTAGAGCGACACTATGTTCCCGACCGGGGCGACATCGTGTGGCTTTCGTTCACGCCCCGGGTCGGGCATGAGCAGCCGGGCCATCGTCCTGCGTTGGTTGTGAGCCCCCGGGTTTACAACGACAAGACCAGCCTGGCTCTGTGCTGTCAGATCACATCCAAAGTCAAGGGCTACCCTTTCGAAGTCGCCCTGCCCGGTAGGGGGAGCATCACCGGAGTAATCCTGTCCGACCGGTTGAAGAGCCTGGACTGGCGAGCCAGACGAGCACAGTTCGCCGCTCAGGCACCTGAGAAGGTCGTACGCGAGGTCCTGGACAAGGTCGCCGTTCTTTTGCAGTCCTGACCGCTGAACCAACACGGTTCAGGGTACCGAAAGGCACTAACGGGATTCGGCCACTGTCAACCATCTGCTGTCGGAGTTCCGCTTAGCTCCCGGTCGCCCACCAGCCACAAGGCACAAGCCACAATCAACAATCAAGAGTCACGTCATCACCCAGCCGCCGTTGACGTCGATGGTGGCGCCGGTGACGAACGAGGCTCCGTCACCGGCCAGGAACGCCACGACGCTGGCGATCTCCTCCGGCTGGGAGGCTCTGCCCAGGGGGATCTGGCTGGTGTATGCGGCCCTCAGATCGTCGGGCACGTGGCTGGTCATGAAACTGTCCACGAACCCGGGCGCCACTGCGTTGGCGGTGACGCCGTACGGTCCGTAGTTGCGGGCGAAGTTCTTGGTCAGCGAGATCATCGCCGCCTTGGTGGCGCTGTACACGGCCGAGTGCGACACCCCGCCGGTGCGGGCGCCAACACTGGATATGTTGATGATCCGTCCCCAACCCCGGTCCTTCATGCCCTCCACCAGACCCCGGCAGACGAGAAAGTTGGCCCGGAAGTTCACGGCGATCGTGTAGTCGAATTCGTCAAGGGTGACCTCGGGTATCGGCTTGTGGAAGAAGATGGCTGCGTTGTTGACCAACACGTCCACCTCTCCGGCCTCGGCGACGAGGCGCTCGCACTCCGCCGGATCGGAGAGGTCGATCTCGATGTAGCGATCCGAGTCATCGTGCTCGTGCTCGATAATGTCGGCGCCGATCACCGCGAGGCCGTCCTTCTTCAGCACGCTGCAGATCGCAGCGCCGATCCCGCGCGCCGACCCGGTGACCAGAGCCGTCCTCCTCATTGCGTCCTCACCTCACTAACAACTAACCACCAACAACTTACAACTAGATTCTGTACACCTTCGACGCGTTGCCGGAGAACAAGGCGGTCTGCTCCGCCTCGCTGTAGCCCGAGACCAACTCCCGGTAGGCGTCGATCAGTTCCTCGTAGGTCGAGTAGTCCTTGTCCACCGGCCAGTTGGTGCCGAAGAAACTCTGCTCGACCCCGAACACCTCCAGGCACGACTCCACCCATGGCCTGATGGTGTCCATTGTCCAGCGGCGCCCTGCCATGTGGTCACCCATCCCGAGGCCGGAGATCTTCATATAGACATTGTCCATACCCCTGAACTCGGCGATGCCCTTCTGCCAGTTGTAGAAGTACTCGGCGGTCCTCGCCTGCGGGAACCCGGCGTGGTCGACCACCAGGATGATGTTGGGGAACTTGGCCGCCATCGCCGCCGCCTTGTGCATGCTCTCCCAGAAGACGTCGAGGTCGTAGACGAGGTTGTACTTCTCGAGCAGCGCGTAACCGCGGTGGAAGTCGGGGTCGACGAGGTAGTCGCCCTGGGCGAAGTCCCGGAGCCCCCGGAAGTTGGCGTACTCGACATGGCGCTCGATGGTCGCCTCCACGTCGGGCTGCTGCATGCGGGCGTCGCCGACGATCGCCGTCGGGTAGCCGGTGCGGTCCACCATCTCCTGGAGCCACTTGGTCTCCTCGACCGGGTCGGCGCTTCCTATGGCCGCCTGCACGTGTACAGCTTTGGATACCCCGCAGTTCTCGACCTCGGCCAGGAACTCGTCGATCGCATACTTGCGCATCGACTTGAGGAGGACCGTGTCGCCCAGTTGCGGGTGGATGAAGTCGTCCGCCAGCCAGACCCAGTCGAGGGTGGGATGGGGCCGGTCCCAGAAGTGGACATGGGTGTCTACGAAGCTGATATCACTCACCGATCCTCCCTTGTATTCGTGGTGTTCGGCGTCCGAGCCTAGCCGGATCGTTGGTTGCCGTCCGGGAGAGCGGACTCATGCAGGTGCTAGTCTGTCGAAACGATTCCAACAGACACAGGTTCGGTCATGCCGGATCACACCTGTGGAACCCCGTTGACAGGAGGAGGAGGACTATGAAGTTTCGGTTGTTGGCGCTGCTAGCGGTATTCGCGCTGGTAGTGGCCGCATGCGGTGGTGACGAAGAGGAGGAGGCCACCACCACGCAGGCACCGGCTGCTGCTGAGACCACGGCGGCCACTACCGCTGACACGGCTGCGCCCGCTGCTGCTCCGGCTGCGGATCTGCCTGATGTTTGTCAGGGGTATGACGGGACTGGTGTGACGATTGGTTATGGGGATCTGACTGCTGGTATCCCGT